>NZ_CP146373.1:0-661511 GCF_037055325.1 Arachnia propionica
GTGTCCGTACCCGCCGTGCCCGAACTGGACGCCATGTGGGAGCGGATCGTCGGCGACATGCCTGTCTCCTCCAGGGCCTGGTTGCGTCGCACCAAACCCATCGCCATGCACAGCAACACCATGATGCTGGCGGTCTCCGACGAGACCACCCGCGAACGCATCGAGACCAAGCTGCGCACCGAGATCGAAACGAAACTCAGCGCGGTAACGAAAACCAGGACCTACCTGGCCTTCGTGATCGATCCATCGCTGCACGTTGAGACCCCGGACCTGGAGATTGCCCCACCTCTTCCCCTCATTGACGAGAAGGTCCGACACCATCGTTCCGCGAATCCCAACTCCGATCTGAAACTGAACCCGCGCTACACCTTCGAATCCTTCGTCGCGGGTTCCTCGAACCGATTCGCGCACGCCGCTGCGGCTGCCGTGGCGGAACAACCCGGCAAGTCGTACAACCCGCTGATGATCTACGGCCCCTCCGGACTGGGAAAAACCCACCTCCTGCACGCCATCGGGCACTATGTGCGCAGCTACTACGAGAACCTGCGGGTGCGCTACGTCTCCACCGAGGAACTCACCAACGACTTCATCAACGCCATCTCTGACAACCGGACCGCTGAGTTCCGACGCGCCTACCGCGATGTGGACGTGCTGCTGGTCGACGACATCCAGTTCCTGGAAGCGAAAATCCAAACCCAGGAGGAGTTCTTCCACACCTTCAACACCCTCCACAACGCGCAGAAACAGATCGTGATGTCCTCCGACCGGCCCCCGAGGCTGCTGGAGGCGCTCGAACCACGACTCAGATCCAGATTCGAGTGGGGTTTGATGACCGACATCCAACCCCCCGACCTGGAAACCCGCATCGCCATCCTCCGCAAGAAGGCGGCATCACAGCGGCTGACCGCTGGCACGGAGGTTCTGGAGCACATCGCATCACACATCACCACCAACATCCGCGAGATCGAGGGCGCACTGACCCGCGTCGCCGCCCTCGCGAGCCTCAACCAGCAAGAGATCACCCTCGAACTGACCGAACGGGTGCTGCGCGACCTGATTCCGGAGGGCAACGACACCCACGTCGACGCCGACTCCATCATCGCCGCCACGTGCGCCTATTTCGGGATCTCCGCCGACGAGCTAGCAGGAGCCAGTCGCGTTGCTGCCCTAGCCCGGGCCCGTCAGATAGCCATGTACCTGTGCAGGGAACTCACCGACCTGTCGCTGCCGAAAATCGGATCCCGCTTCGGGGGTCGCGACCACACCACCGTCATGCATTCAGTGAAGAAGATTGACACGAAGATGGGCGAGGACCGCCAACTCTTCGACCAGGTGACCGAGCTCACCAACCGCATCAAACAGAGCTGAGACCACGACATACCAAGCGTATCGACTCGGGTCGCTCGTCCTAACACTCCGCCTCAACCGCATCCACAGAAAGAGCGCTGCCCTGTGGAAAGTTATCCACAGGTCTGTGGATTATACGGTGGACATCGCGGTGAACAGGTCACCGACGGCGAACAATCCACAAATCCTCCCCGTGTAATTCTGGGTTCATCCACAGCTCATACACACCCTCAAACCCAGTCTGACAAGGGATTTTAGGTGTTTTCCACAGGTTCCACAGGCGTTACTATGAATACTAAGATGTAATTACAGAAAATTTCTTCAAAGTCACAGCGGTGGAAACGTGGAAACCTCCGTCAGAAGCCTGCGTCCAAACGGCTGACGCGGAATCACCAGGTTTCGGGGGCCTCAAACCCACGTCAAACAGGCCGGCTACCGGTATGCTGACGGAATACCACACCATGGTGGCTGCTGGTACGACTACCTAAAGGGGACGATGTGAAGATTCGAGTGGAGCGCGACGCACTGGCCGATGCCGTTGCCTGGGTGGCTCGCAGCCTGCCGAATCGTCCCACAGCTCCTATCCTCGCGGGTCTGTTGATGAACGCATCCGGTGATGAAGTGACCCTCTCCAGCTTCGACTCCACCACGTCCGCTCAGGTGACGATGCCAGCCGAGGTCACCGACGAGGGAACGGTGCTGGTGTCGGGACGGCTGCTGAACGAGATCGCACGTTCCCTACCGAACAAGCCCGTCGAGATGGTCGCCGATCACACCCAGGTCGAGCTGACGTGCGGATCTGCGCGGTTCAGTCTTCAGACCCTTCCCGTCGACGAATACCCCACCCTGCCTGAGATGCCCACTCAGACCGGTCTCGTTGACGCATCCGTCTTCGAGAAGTCTGTCAGTCAGGTTGTGATCGCAGCGGGCCGCGACGAACTGCTCAACGTCTTCACGGGTGTACGCGTGGAAATCAACGGTGACCGACTCTCCTTGCTCGCCACCGACCGCTACCGGATGGCGCTCAAGGAACTCACCTGGCAGCCGTCCTCACCCGACATCGAAGGTGCGGTGCTGGTGCCGGGCCGGGTGCTGGCGGATACGGCCAAGTCGCTGACCTCCGGTAAGACCGTCACTGTGTCGTTGTCCACCACCGAATCCGAGGGTGAAGGTCTGGTCGGATTCATCGGTGAAGGCGCGAAAGGTCGCCGCGAAGCCACCACCCGCCTGCTGAACCAGGCCTTCCCGAAGGTGCGGCATCTGATGGATGTCGTCGGTACCGTCACCGTGCGGGTTCCCACCGCCGACTTGTTGGCCGCAGTGAAACGCGTTTCCCTCGTCGCGGAACGCAACACCCCGTTGCGCATGCTCATCGAAGACGAGCACATCGCCCTCGAGGCAGCCACCGGCGACCAGGCCCACGCCTCCGAGGCCATCGAGGCTCAGGTCGACGTGGTTGGCGAGGAGAAATCCATCGAGGCAGCGGGGTTCAATCCGCACTACCTGCTCGACGCCCTCGGCGCCCTCGATGCGCCCTACGCGCACTTCTCTTTCACCGCGCCCGGTAAGCCCTGCCTCATCACGGGCCTGGCGACGATCGACGGCGACCAGCTGTTTGACTACCGTCACGTCATCATGCTCATGCGTCTGCCCAGCTGAACGGGTCGATTCGGTCGACGAACATCATCGACCGGTGGTGGCGTTAGATACAGATCTGTATTAAGTTGAGGGTAGTCACACGAAAGGAAAGATCCATGACCTCCATTGGAGGCCTTCTGGCCATCCTCGGCTTCGGGTCGCTGATACTCCCTGCATTCGGACTGCAGTTCAAGTTGCTGTCCGCGGTAGAGGGAGCGCAGCCCTGGTTCGGCATCATCCTGGGTGTTATCGGGCTTGCCCTCCTGGCAGTTGGTTTCATGCAAAACAGCAAGCAGCAGGAGCAGCAGCCGCAACCACAGCAGGTGCAGTGAAACTGAAACACTGATAGATCTGATGGGAGGGAACCGCCGGTTCCCTCCCATTTCCATGCCCGGGGAATAGGATCGGAGCCGATGTTCGTCACCCACTTGTCGGTCACCGACTTCCGCAACTACGCCGCCGCCGAGCTGGACCTCGTCGCAGGCGTCAACGTTTTTGTCGGATCGAACGGGCAGGGAAAGACGAACCTGGTCGAGGCCGTCGAGTACCTCTCGACGATGTCTTCTCACCGCGTCTCTGCGACCACACCCCTGATCCGTGCGGGTGCGGAGTCTGCCATCCTGAGGGGTCGGGTGCAGGCCTCCCGCGACGATGAACGCCTCATCACCCTAGAACTCGAGGTTGCTAACGGTCGCAGCAACATCGCCCGCCTGAACCGTGCTCCCCTGCCGCGGCCCCGCGACCTCGTCGGCGCGCTGCGTACCGTCGTCTTCTCACCCATGGACCTGGCCATCGTACGCGGTGACCCATCGGACCGGCGGGCCTGGCTGGACACCCTGGTCACCACCCGTTGGCCGCGCATGGCTGGTGTGCGAGCGGATCTGGACAAGATCCTCCGGCAGCGCAACTCGTTGTTGAAGGCGATGTCTGGAAAATCGCTGCGACAATCCACACCCGAGGAGGACGTGACCCTGCAGGCGTGGAACGACGCCCTCGCGCGGATCGGTGCTGAGCTGCTGCACGCGCGTCTCGACACATTGGCTGACGTTCTCCCGCACGCCGCTGGGGCCTACGAGACCATAGCCCCAGTGAATAACCGGATATCAGCGCTGTACAAGACTTCCTTGGATCTGGCGGGCATTCCTGTCGATGCGGTCCGCGAGACCCTCGAGGCGCGGCTGCTCGATGCTATGACGGAATGTCGCCGCGAGGAGGTCGCGCGCGGCGTGACCCTCGTCGGTCCGCAACGCGACGACATCACCTTGTCCATCGGCGATCTGCCGGCGAAAGGGTACGCCTCCCACGGTGAGTCGTGGTCGCTGGCGCTGGCCCTGAAACTGGGAGGATTCGCCCTGGTGCGTTCCGACGGTATCGAACCCGTCCTGGTGCTCGATGACGTGTTCTCGGAGCTGGATGCGATCCGCCGTGAACGCCTCGCGGGGGCGGTCGCCGACGCCGAGCAGGTGCTCATCACGGCTGCTGTTGGCGCTGATGTCCCCGATTTCCCGTCCGCGCGACGCTTTCGGGTGCAGGGCGGGGCGGTCGAACCCGTCGAGGAACTGGAGGTCGCTGATGACTGAAACATCCTTCGACGACGACCTTCCCGACGAGGAACCCCACGACCCGACTGGGTTGGAATTGGCGACCGAGATCGCCCACCAGACGGCCCGCACCTCCCCGCTGCTGCCCGAGGTCGCGCCACCGCCCCCGAAGGTCTCAAAACGCCGTCACAGGTTCGGGGAACAGCGTTCCGGCGCCCATCCCGACGACCGCGACCCGCAGCTGATCGGTAGCGTCCTCGAGTCCGTCGCGAAACGCCGGGGCTGGCAACGCCAGATCTCCCTCGCGACCGTGCTGCGTGACTGGTCCGGGCTCGTCGGCGCCATGAACGCCGAACACTCCTCCCCCATCGAGTTCAACGACGGTGTTCTCACCATCCAGTGCGACTCCACCGCCTGGGCCTCGGCCATGAGGTACAGCGCCGGGCCTTTGATTGCCAAACTGAATCAGGCTCTCGGGGAACGTTCGGTCCTACGCATTGAGGTGCTAGGCCCCCACGCGCCGAACTGGAAGCGGGGTCGCCGCTCGATCCAGGGACGCGGTCCCCGGGACACCTACGGGTGAAGATCGTTTCACGTGAAACCATCGGCTTTGACGGTCAGTCGCCGACCACCCCGTTCTGGTAGGCGAGGATGACCAGTTGGGATCGATCCCGGACATCCAGGCGACTGACCAGGCGAGAGACATAACTTTTCACCGTCGCAGAGGTGAATTTCATCTCCTCAGCGATTTCATCGTTGCTCAGGCCTTGGGCGATCAACCGGAGCAGGGACAGGTCCTTCTCCGAGAGCTCTCGGATCTGCTTGGAAGGGCGGTGTCCACGCTCGTAGCGCGAGAGGACGCGAGTGATGAGCTTGGGCGACAGTATGGCCTCACCCAGGTGGACTTGTTGGATGGCGTGCATGATCTCGCCGCGGGTGCTGGTCTTGAGCAGGAACCCCACCACTCCTGCGCGCAGGGCCTCATGGAAGGTGGCGTCATCCTCCAACGAGGTCAGCGCGATGATGCGACTCTTCACACCGATTTCATTGAGCTCATTGGTGGCCTTGATGCCATCCATGATGGGCATGCTGATGTCCATCAGGATCACGTCGGGGTTCAACCGTTTGGCGAGGGAAACACCGTTGAGCCCATTCGTTGCAGTGCCTACCACCGTGATACCGGGCATGGTCTCAACGATCCGCTGGATCTGCGCCCGTACCTTCTCATGGTCCTCGACGATCAGGACTCGGATCTTGGCGTCGCTCATGTTGTCAGTCTAACCAGCTTCAGGGGGATCCATTTTCTCAGTCACCAGAAGTTGACCTCCGCGTGCGAAGCGTCTTCCAGGGGTATTGAATAAGGTCAGGTCGAGTCGCCAGGAAGCGAGAGAAACGACTCTCAGTGCAATAAGTTCCACAGATCCCTCGATTCAACCATCATTATATTTCGGCGCTGAACGCCGTAGTCAAATATAAAATGCTCGAGAAAGTAGACCTCAATGAAGTGTCGAGGCTCGAGAAAGTAGACCTCAATGAAGTGTCGAGTCATTGTTTTGGCAATCGCTACTGTCTCTTTGTTTTTCTCCCAGGGTGCCATTCATGCCGAGGCTAGTGTCGTGCCGGCGAATTCTTCTATGTTGCCAATGCAGACCGAAATTCATGACACCTTGATGCTTATTCATAGGGGTGTTTTGGCTTTCCCTAACTGACGCTTTATCCGAGGGGGATGTGGGGGCGGCTTGCCCGATCTGAGACAATTCAAAGTGTTCTACTACAAAGACTCTCAGATGAAAGACAAGCCGCTGCCGTGAATACTACCACGATCCTTGAGCGTGATCAGATCCTTGACCTGTGTGAACTGATCCACACATCCCATTCCGGAAACCTATCCGGCAGCAGGATCCCGTGCCCTAGGCTTGTTCCGCTGTATCCAAATCACTGTGTTAACACTCAGACACAACCTCACCCAAGAGTTACTGGCCGACATCCACACAGTTTCCCAAGCCACCATCTCGAGGGTGATTACGGTTTACACTCCCTTGATCGCCGAGGCCCTCCAAGCCTGGGTGCCCGGCACGGGGGACCTCGACCCTGACCGCCAGTACATCATCGACGGTACTCTGGCGCCCTGCTGGTCGTGGCACGACCGTCCCGAACTGTACTCAGGCAAACACCACACCACAGGAGTGAACCTGCAAGTGGCCTGCACCCTGACCGGACAGCTCGCCTGGATCTCCCCACCCCTGCCAGGTAGTGTGCATGATGCAAAGGCCATCACAGAATCCGGATTCCTCACAACCCTCAATGGTCAAAGTCATATCGGGGACAAGGGCTACATTGGATTGGGAATGATCACCCCCGCGAAGAAACCCGCCCATGGTGAACTCACCGACAGCGACAGGAGAAACAACACGACCATCAACCGTGTCCGCTACCTCATCGAACGTGTTATCGCGAACCTCAAAACCTGGCGTGTTCTACACACCGATTACCGTCGCCCTTACAACACCTTCGAAACCACAATACAAGCCGTCACCGGACTCATCTTCGCCTACACCCCATGAATAAGCCTCCTTGTTGTGTGCAGTCTTTCCTCCCCTCTGTTCCAAGTGAACTTGTTGATTTGTCGGCAGTGAAGATCTAGAAGTGATTCCATGGTTGCGGTGCCGCTGATTTTGGCTCTTTGTTTTTGAGGGTGTTGTAGGTGGGGTTTATCGGCGCTTTTAGGTGTTTGTTGTCAGGTGGTTTTTAAGGCGTCCGGCGTGGATGAGGCTGCGGATGGTGTAGTGCGTGAAGTTGCGGAATCCAAGGCGATGCCGTGTAGGTGTTCCAGGCGTGCTCGTCAACGCCGACGACTTCCATGTCGTCGAAGCGGTGGGAGTCTTCGAGCAGCGCAGACTGTGCATGGGTCAGGACCGCGTTGTTGGCGATGTGCCAGGAGCTCCCAGGGCGGCTGCTAGCCGGGAGATCGACATGGACCAAGACCCAGGGCCCGCAGCCCCAACTCGACTGCCGAGTGGGTCAGAAGCGCCCGCAGCCGAGCCATGGCCGAGGTGTCCTGCTTCCACAGGCATCGGCACGTGGGTCAGGCCCCGGACCACCGTCCCACGAGCCTGCCTTTGGGCGCCGCACGCCTCTCGCAGAAAGGATCTTCGAAGCCAGCAGACACGCGGCACTCGATCACCGTGCGCTCCACTGTGAGGAGCTGCCTCACCGCGGTCAGTCCTAGGGCACCCAAACCCAAGAAGGTCTTCAGGTCAGGGCAGGAAAAAGTAGTCGCAGGCACCTTGAAGTCTCCCAGCTGGGGTGTGTAGCAACTTCCATCATCGGGGGACCTCGACCCCATACCCGGCACAACAACGCACCCCAACCCTGCCAAACAGATCAACAGACTCCGGCTACTACACCCTCAAACGCGAAGAGCCATGACTTCGAGGATCGGTTTCACAGAATGGGCGTCCCGATAAAAGGGCTAGTCAGAGTGAACCTAGTCCTCGACTGTTGTCCTTGGGTCAACGAGAAGTTAATATGGATCATGCTGCCACGTCGCGCCTCGAGTAGTTTCATAGCGCACCAAAGTATCGAGCCCATCATAGGCATTGTTCTGTTTATGCTCGCGATTGAAACTGCTTTGATAACAGGAACGCCGGTGGCTTGGGTCGTGTGGTTGGTAATGCTCACGGCAATCGTTCTGCTTCCTTTTCTTCCGCTGATTTCCTTATGTTTGATGGTAATCTATTTCCCGGCATGGGTGCTCGTTGGTGGCAGTGGTCCAGTGATGGTGGTGGGTGGGGCTCTGCTCGTCTATAACTGGTTTGCCCATCACCGCTCTTGGCGTTTTGTGATAGCCATTGTATATCCGGTTACAGTATTGATTTGTTGGGTGTATCTCGAATCATCGGAGGGATTGCTGTCGAACATCTTTTTCTGTTCTGGTTTGAGCGGGGTGGCGGTTGCTGCCGGGATTGGTGCGCACAGGCACTTTGCCCGCGAGAAAGAACTTCGTCTCGAAGGGGAGCAGGCCCTGCGTCGGATGCGCCTGTTGGCAGCCAGCGAGTTGCATGACAACGTCGCGCAGACCCAGACCCTCGTTGTGATGAGGTTGCGGGAACTGCTGGATGATCCCCTCCTTCCCCAAGGAATCGCATCGCAGGTCTCTGACCTGATCGAGATGTCAAATGACGCCACGAAGGAGCTTCGCTCCGCCATGGCGGCTCTTCGGGATGTGGACAAGGAGTTCGGGACGATCGGTCAGTCAGATGAGGGGAAGTCCCTGACCGAGCAGTGGATCCAGTTGGAGAGCGTCCTCAAGGAAGGTGGTTTCGACCCGGAGTGTAGATTTGAAGTGGGCGACATCAATTTTTCGGGTGAGCTGGAGCATGCGGCTTGCCGGATTCTCGGTGAGCTGGTCACCAACATCGTCTGGCACGGGGAACCGGGCCCGTGTCGCGTCGAGTTGTTCACATCCAGGGGTGATTTGGTGATGCGAGCGCGCAATACCATCACCAGCAGTTCTGCCCCCCGTAAGGAAGGTGGTGGACAGGGACTACGGGGAGTTGAGGAGCGAGTGGCGCGACTCGGTGGAAAGTGCTCCTTCAAATCCGCGAACTCACAGTGGTGCGCCCAGGTGAGGCTTCCGATCGCCTCTTGAGGCCTCAGGACCTCCCTGCATGGTTAAAAGCATGGTGGGTTGGGTTTTTGAGAAGGGAGGAGCTGTGCTAAGGAATTGTTCTGGGAAAGCGTGGTGGTTCTGACACACGATCAGAACCACCACGTCCAGGGTTTACTCACCGGGCCTCGCCCACTGGTTTCAGGAACAATACGTAACCGATCAGGGTGATCATGGCAACCGTCAGGATTCCTGCGCCACGAGCGACCCAGATGTCAACGTTATGGTTTGTCACGATGTCTTGAATGAACTTTCCACCCAAGAACGCCACGGCAATGAGTACAATCCAGCGAAGCATGTTTGTTTCCTTTCGTTTTAAGTTTCGCTCTGTTTTGGTATCGACGATAGATGTCGGACGGGTTGAATACAACTGATCGTCACCGAAGGTTGATGTGCAATGCCGAGGAGCACTAGAACATGACACTTTGATTCATTGGAAGATTGGTCATCACGCGGTTGCAGTCGCCAAGGCCTTGGTCCGGGGAGTCGTGACCGCCTCGGGATCGACCGATGCGAGGGTCATGACACACTTGCCGAACCGACCTGGATCGAAGAAGCTGCCGATGAGGAAAGCGATTGCCTCCCGGGGCTTGAAGACCGAATCGATGACCGGTCCGATCCGGGTCTCGCGGAACGCCCTGACCGCCTCGGCCAGATCACTGCTCTCACCGAGACAGTTTCCCTTCACGGACAAGTTCTTCAGCACCGCCATGGTCAAGGCGCGGCGTAGAGACACTCCGCTTTCCTCCGGTGTGCTGTCGGACAACAGGGGATGCTGATCCCGCAGGCCACAGGTCACGTACGTCCCACCGTTTGCCAACAACAAGGTGGCCGCTTCGAGGTTTATGTCGAAGAACGGATCGAAGACGTGAGTGAACTTCGAGTGGTCCGTCTGGGCAGGGAATGTTCCTGGCCTCAGGACACCTGTTGTGGCCCTGGGAAGCGCCTGGAGCTGCTCTGAACTCCACTCGGAACTGGACAGACAGTGGGGCCGAAACCCGTGACCTATGAGTTGCTGCGCGATGAACAGCGATGTGGCTGATCGGGCGCTGAGAATGACAGGATTTCCGCCAGACTTCAAGATTCCAGAGCGCCGAATCATGCCTGCTGCTGTCTGGGCTCCCAGGGCGAAGGCGGCAGCCTGCTGATCGCTCATCTCGGGAGGTACGGCCGTTAACTTAGCAGCATGGATTTTCAGCCATCCAAGTGACGCGAAATTTGTTGCCACGCCGGGCATTAATCCCGGCGCTGGAGCTTTGGGATAGGCAAAATCGCCCATGACACGATCCCCAACCCTGAATGCCTTCACATGTGACCCCACCGCAACGACCTCTGCGCAGAAGTCCGACCCGAAGGGTAGATAAGATTTTCCCAGACGGTCCATCTGCAGGTAGTTGTCCATCAGGATGCCTTTGTCCCGGAAATTGCATGCGAATGCTCTCACTCGCAGAAGAACATGTTCTCGATTCGCAGGGGATTTTCTATCAAATTCAGGCTGAGCGAAATCCAGCTGTCCGAGATAAAGTCGTTTTCCTCCCGCGTCCACATGTCCCAAGATTTCGATTCCCTTACGGTGCAACTGGTCTGGGGCCACCACTACAAGGCTTTTCATTTCTCCTCCTTCACGGATCGGGTCAGGCTGATCGGGGCCCAGGCTGGATCTCCGCTTTCATGGGCTCTAAGAAGCACGGCTGAATGGGCGACACCGCCCCAGCCGAGCAAGTATCCAACCAAGTGGTCCTTGTTCGGTTCGCCGACGTGGAACCCGTGTCGACGTGCATGTTCCAGGCTTTGCTTCCAATAGTCATGGGCCACATCCACGAACCAAGAGTCTTTCATGCATCGAGCAGCGTGCAGGAGTGCCTGGAGGATGCCACCTGCACCGTGACACACTGCAAGGTCGATGGGGCCTTCCGGCATTGACAGAACCGACTCGGCAATTTGTCGAACCGGGAGGATCTCTCGGAATTCTTCTGGCAGGTCGGTCGCCAGCAGAAGGGTTCCAGCTCGGCCGTTGCACCATCCCGATCCTGCCCAGCCGTCGGGAAACAACAGTTGCCTGGCCTCATGGGCAGCTCGCTGACACGCAACCCTGTCCCCGAGTCGCCGTGCCAGGCGCACCGCGGCCCAGAGTACTCCGAGGCGGCCATGGGCGAGTCCTCCGTTGGGCACAGTGTTGGTGGTCAAAATCTCCTGGGTTCCGGCATGCATCTGATGCAGGAGCGTGTCGGGAGTCTCCGGGAAAGTGGCAAGCGCGACGGCCAAACCGAGTTCACCAACGAAGAGATCTTTGGCGCCGTATCGCCAGAAGTTTTCCGAGACGTACTTCTCCGTCACGGGAAGGCGACGTCCCGTATGTCCCAGAACAAACTCGATGGAGGGAATACCGCTGATGATCGACGGAGGAGTCTGTTCCAGACCCGTCCGGTAAGCATCCTGGAGAGAGAGCAGGCCGCGACGAACCGAGTCGCTGAAGCCTGAGGGAATCAGATTCCGCAACGGATCCGAGCTTGCTTCGAGCTGCTCGAACAAAAACACGAGTCCACCCGAATCGTGGAGAGAAATCAACCCAGTCGAATGGTAAGAGATGGGGGCATCGCCATACGTTCCGTTGAGCCAACCGATCTCCGGAATGCCGGACTCGGAATGAACTGCTAGTGTGATCAACAGCTCAACCAGGGCGCCTGGATTTTCCGCAGTCATGCGTTCCACGACCTGCTTGAACATGGGAGCTGGGTGACTGAAATTCTTTTTTCCACAGTTCTCTGAATCGTGTGCACGAATGTATGAAAATCCTTCGGCAATGATTCGTTCGTCCTGTCGGAGTCGCTCCTCGCTCATGCGACGCAATGAGTCGATCGCGTTCTGTGTGGGGGAGACGGCGAAGACAGGGCCGGTCTCATGATCATCCATTTTGAGTGAGGTTCCGTTGGCGTCGCTGTAAGCAAACGGTATGTCACCTGCCAACAGTGCTGCTTTTTCTTTCAGGAGAATCTGGTTACCATCATGCTCGTTCATGGTGGGAGGAATTCTTATGTGCCCGAGCACCCGGTTGATTGACTCGGTGCTAGCCAAATTTTCTGCGAACAATGCGGCGCTCAGGAAATGGGCATAGTGTGCTGTGGGCCGGAGGATCTTCCTGACCGGAAAATCCGCATTGGCAAGACGTGCGATGATTTCATCACGGACCTCGATGACACGTCGATAACCCTCTTGGTAACCCGCAACGAAATCTCCTTGGTAGGGGACGGGATCGACTGCCTCGCCCGTGGCCAGCCGAAGTGGCGCCTGTTCGCGGGTCACCTGCAGCACTGAGCGGGCGATGTCCACGGCATCGCTGGCTGGGTTCCTGAGGGTGAAGACCTTTTCCGTGGTGGTCTGCGGCAGGGAAGTGTTGATGGCTCCGATGAGGAGACTCTTTGGGGTGGTGGGTAGCTTCGCCGGGATCACCGAGGTCGTGCAGATGGAACGGGCGACAGTGTCCTCGAGAGAGTGCGCAAGGCTGCCGTCTGTTTTCTGCCAGTTTCCGTGCATACCGGTCTCGAGGTCAATGAACCAAGGGTGTGATCCGGAGAAGAGGACGTTCTCATCGTGAATGTCGGTGGCGCCCAGGCCGGTAAGCACGGCGCTGCAAAGACCGAGTTTTCGATATGCCGTGGCGAGCTCCGTTTTCTTGATCCCGGTGACGGTGATCTGTTCTTGCCAGCCGTGGTTGCCGCGGTCAAGGCAGGGGGTCGGCAAAGTCGGTTTAGGTGGTTGTTTGGGTGAGTAGCTTGATGGCGCGTTTTGGTTGTCGTGATAGGGACCTGGTGGTTGAGGCGATGGCGGCTTGGACGCCGTAGGCCAGTCGGATGAGG
The DNA here is from genome assembly GCF_037055325.1 of Arachnia propionica. Taxonomy (NCBI): domain Bacteria; kingdom Bacillati; phylum Actinomycetota; class Actinomycetes; order Propionibacteriales; family Propionibacteriaceae; genus Arachnia; species Arachnia propionica. Next base: position 13,053 of record NZ_CP146373.1, read on the forward strand.
CTGATGGCCAGGTTGCGCAGGGCGGCCATGATCTCGGGGCCGTTAGCGGTGCGCAGCTGGTGGTGGTCCTCGTCGAAGACCATGTCTCTGACCCAGTGGAGCCGGTTCTCGATTCCCCAGTGCCCTTGGATCCAGGCGGTGACGGTCTCGGGCTGGGCATCAGTCATGGGTAGAGAGCAGACCAGGTAGACCACCTCCACAGTCGTCGTCTTGGCGCTACCGCTGCTGTTCTTGCCTGTGTTCCTGCGATTCTTGGTGGTTCGGGTGCGCCGGACCTGGATCACCTGAGCCGCCCCGGGGAAGTCCACCCAGGCGGGAGCCTCGACCGCTTTGACGGTACGCCGCACCCGCCGCCCACGCGAAGTGTCAACGCTTGAGATTGACGGAACGTTCTTCCAGGGCAGCTTCTTGAGCGTCCTACGTACACCGGGCTGGTTGTTCTTGACAGTGAGAAGATAGTGACCACCCTGATCGTGGATCCAGTGAGCGGTGTCTACCTGGGTGTGCATGGCGTCGGCGGTGACCACCGCCCCGTCCAGGTCCAACGGTTCGAGAAGCTCCCTGAGCGCCGGGATCTCGTTGGTCTTGTCCGCCACCCGCGCCTGGGTCAGGACCGTGCCGGTGGCGTGATCCAGGGCTGAGAGGAGATGAGGCGCCGGGTCCTTGCTGGTACGGGCCCCACGCATGGTCTTGCCGTCCACCGCGATCACCCTTCGACCGGCGACGGTGCCGGTACGTGTACAGAACCAGGACCTCAAATGGGTGTTGAGGTCTGCGGGGTCCAGGTCCTGGAGCACCCTGCGGATGGTGGACTCCGACGGCAGGGCCTGGCCCGCCTCCAGGTCGGTGGCGGTCAGATCGGTGGTGTGCTCCCATATCGCCGTCAGGCTGCGACACCCGGCCATCACTCCGGTCACGGCCAGTGACAGCACCGTGAACAGGCTGTGGCGTACTCCCCGCCGATCACGCGGGTCGTCCACGTTCTTAAGAACCTCGACCAGGGGCTGGCGTGACAGAACGGTCGTGGTGGAAGATGACATCAGCGCGGGCTCCCAGGACGAAAGGGATGACTAGACACCACTCATCGTCCCTACGGGGCCCGCGCCCCACCTCAACGACACGCCACCCCTGTCAACGCTCAGCCGCCCTCACCCACCCACTTTGCCGACCCCCTGGCGGTCAAGGGTGAGCGGTACAGGGGCTTTGTGACCTAGCAGGGGAAACCGGACTATTTCGGTGAAGATGTCTCGGATCATGACGTCGAGCGCGAGGGATCGTGGTTTGTAGATCACTCGAGGCACACCGTCAAATTCAAGAGCCAGCACAACCTTCGACCCGTTATGTGGGTCGGAGTCGAGAGGAATGATGCTGGTCAGTGTGGTGTGATTGGCGATGAGGCTAGAGCTCATGAGATCTCGAACATCGGCGCTGAAGTGCCGGGCAACCTCCAGCAAGAAGCTCAGAGTGTTACGGACGCACGTCGAGATCATCTGTTTCCAGAGGCCGTAGCGCTCGAACCATGTAGTGATCACCTGCTCGTCGAGGGTTTCGCGGAAGGCATCAAAAGCTTCGGAGGAGTTTGGATCAACAGGCAGACCGATCGATCGCCGGTATGCGTGGAACTCGTACACGAAAAGGCGGTGGCTCTGGTGCCACGTATGGCGATGAATCAAAGCCCGAAGCGCTGTTCTGAAGGCATCGTGGTGAATGTTGACCGAATCCTGTTCATCGAGAGCAGCGTGGATTGCTGTCAAGGTTTCGTTGATTTCGGTTGAGAATAGGGAGCAAACTGCGCGAGTCACCTTCTCAGATGCTTTATACATTATGATACTCCTTCACATTAAGCAGGGAGGGCGGAGATGGGCCAGTTTGCTGCTCGTCGTGGCAGGGGCATAGGGACCTCTCCCTCCAACTCCGCGTGGAAAAGCTCCGAATAGGGACCGGGAACACTGACCAGTTCATTGTGGGTACCGATTTGGATGACTTTCCCATCCTTGAGAACGGCAATCCGATCGGCGTTGAGAACTGTTGCGAAACGATGAGCAATCACGATCTTGGTGCAGTCGAGTGCTTCTAGTTGTTCGTAAACCTGACGCTGGCTGACGTTGTCCAAGGAGGACGTGGCTTCATCCATGATGAGTAGCTTGGGGTTCTGAAGCAGCACTCGGGCGACTTGGATTCGCTGACGCTGCCCACCGGAAAGGTTGGCTCCAAGTTGGGATACTACCGTGTGATATCCCATGGGGAACTCGTCGATGAAATCGAGGAAGCTGAGTTTCCGGCAGAACTCGATGATCTCGTCCTCAGAGCGGTCGCACCCGAGTTGCAGATTCTCGAGAATCGAGCGATTGTGAAGATGGGATTCCTGAGGAATGTAGCTGATCGATGATCGAAGATGATCGAGGTCGTATGCGCTAAGGTCAAGACCATCAAACTGGATGGTGCCCGATGTGGGTTCGAAAAGACTGGCCATCACTTTTCCCAAGGTGGTCTTGCCTGATCCTGATTTGCCGACGAGCGCCAGTGTCTCGCCGGGCTGTACCCCAAGAGTGACGCCAGTCACAGCCGGCTCAACCTCGGAGGAGTACTTGAACTCGACGTTGACCATGGTGATCTGGCCACCGCTCAGCGCGTGACGAGTTGAGCCCGGTTGTTCCGTTGGATATTCGAAGATGTCCTCCGCGAGTTGTACGTAGCGTTCGGCAACCTGAACTTGATTCCAGGTCGAGAAGACCGATCGCGCATAGGAGAACAACAGCGATGCCACCGACTGGACAGCCACCGCATCCCCTACCGTCAGGTGACCTCGCATGGCCAGATCGACGCTGACCACGAGCAGAACGATCGGTGCAAAGACTTGGGTGGCAGCCAGGAGGGAACCGATGAGTCCGTCCTGCAACCGGATGCGCCGGACCATGGCGTCGAGCAGGCGTTTGAAACTTCCCTGCCAGTCCTTGAGGTATGTCCCCACGTATCCCCCGAGCTTCACGCTGTTGATCGAGACTACAGCGTCTAACTGAATGCTCTGGGCGGAGGTTCCCTCGTGCAACTCAGCATCGGTGACCGCGCTGATTCTGGGCTGGCTCCAGCCAAGGAAAAAGAACACCATCAGCAAGAGGGCTGAAGCGACAATTCCCAATAGTGGAGAGAGGAAATAGATGTATGCGAGCACGGCGATCGCGCTCAACATCTCAAGAGCCCCTTGAATAAGTGTAGATCCCAAGAGATCCTGGATGCGGTTGAGGGAATTGAGACGGTAGACAATCTCCCCGGGGGCCCGAACGTTGAAGTACCGGGTCGGGAGGCTGAGCAGCCGTTCAAATGCCTTGCTTGACAGGTGCCAGGCGAAACGGCACACCAGCTGAGCAGCGACCACGGTCCGCAGGTAAGAGACCCCGGCCATGATCAGGGCTCCGATTCCCAGGGCTATCAGCACCCAGGCGAGTGTGATTTGCCCTTGGAAGCCGTGATCTATGAGGTACTTCGTGGCCCAAGGGGCTGCCAGCGTGAGGAGAACCAGTACGACGCTCGTGAATCCAACTTTGGCGTAGACCCCTCCGATGCTCTCAGGCCACAGGTACTCTTTCGTCCAGCGCTTGCTCCAAGAGTGCTTGGACGGGACAAACTCGTTTGTTGGACGAGCGGTGACGATGTAGCCCGAGAAATCTTTGTCGAGATCTGCACGCGAAATGGTGAGTCGACCAACGGATGGGTCCATGAGAACAGCAGAGTTTCGCTCAACGGATTCGATGCAGACAAAATGACTACCCTTCCAGAAGGCAATGACGGGCATGTTGATACCTTCAAGGGCCTTGGTGTTCGAGACCCGGTAAACATTTGCATCCATGCCAAAGAAAATCAGCAGTCGTTTCAGCTGTTGGATTCCGAGTCCATCGCGGCCGGGTTCCTTGACCTGTCTCAGCTCCGTGAGGCTCATGTTCAGCCCATGCGCTGCCAATAGAGTGCGGACGCAGCAGAGACCGCATTCAGCCTGTGCCACTTGGAGAGTGGGTTCAAGCTTGAGGTGTCTGGAAAAAAGTCTCATGGCTGGTCTCCGAATCGGAGGCTGCTCGGCGAGGGGACGAGTCCTGGCTCGAGCCGGTGACTGAGCTGCAGTGCGGCACCTGCCCTACCGGACATGAGCCCGGGGCTCAGGGCATAGCGACCTTGTTCGGTTCTGAAGTACTCGGCGATCTGGCTAGGAGAGCACCACGTCTCCTCCAGGCCGCTTCTCAGGGGCGTTGCCTCGGGAAAAACTGGTTCCAGATCTCGCAGGACTTGGGCGCTGCCCAGTGCTCCGTGGCAGAGGACCGGTGGGGCACCTATCTCGACAATCTCAAGCTGGTGGATGAGATCCACCACTCGCTCGCGTTCAATGAGCCCCGCCTCGTGAGCTTGACCGAAGGCGACCAGCAGCCCTGCGATCCCATTGCACCAGGAATCGGATTGTTTGTCAGCGAAGTCCCGGTACAGCTGCGTGGGGCCGTTGCCCGTTCGGTACTCGGACTCAATCAGCTGCACGAGCTCGCCGACGAGGTTCCGGCTGGAGGTATTGCCGTGAATGGCGTCGATCGAACTGAAAAACCAGATGATTTGCCCGATACCATGGGCCAAGCCAGATGGCAGGTTCGGACCTTCCGAGAGGATCCGGCTGCGAGCAGCTGCGACCCACCTCTCCACGATGTCGGGAGTTACGGGCAGTTTTCCGGTGCTGCGCAACCTCATGACCAGTGAAGCACTGTCCCCGCTGATCATGTCGAACGAAGTCGGCAGCAGGTGAAGCATCTTCTCTGGTAGAAGTTCCCAGGAACTCTTGGCCTGTCGGATCCACTCCTGGTTCCCGGCAACCCTGCCGCTGGCGTGCATCGCCCACAGAAGCCCAGAGACACCCGAGAAAGCACCGGTTCCCGAGGCCAGGACGCTGCGGAGTTCGTATGTGGCATCCCCAAAGATTTCAGCAGCCCGATCGAACACGGACTTGGCGCAGGCCGCGGCTTTGCGATCTCCCAAGATCTCTCCGGCTATCGCCAGGGCCATCGCCGGTCCCACTCGACCTGCATAGAGGTCGTAGCCCAGAACGCCTGGGGACCACTGTCCACTTCCGAACCGAGCAACAGGGCCTATCCATGTTCGTGGGAGATGATCGTATCTGTCATCCTTGATGCGCTCGGACAGTGTATTCACCAACTCGCGCAGGGACGCGGCGACCGCATCGCGGCTTGAATCACGACAGACCGTCTGCGACCGCTCTGCCCCATCGTCGCTCGTGAGAGCGAAACGGTTGTTCGCATGGGGGTCAGTCAGTTTTGCTACGAAAGCGAGCCGAATCAGGCGCGCCTGGAAAGCCATGTCTTCTTCGCCAAGCCGAGTCATCTTCTCCAGGAAGGCTTGACGTGGGCTTGTGGCCAACGTTGCGATCTTCTGATTCCGGTGGTAAACACCGTTGTGCTCGAACTGGGTGTTGAAGTAAGGTACATCGCCCTGCCAGAGCTGCTCACACTCAGCTTCGACGATCGCAGGGTCACTGGAGACGCTGAGGATGACTGCTCTCGAGAGCAAACCTTTGGCAACAGTCAAGCTACGCGAGGCCTCGGGGCCAGTGAGAGTGCGCAGCAGTTGGATGTATTTGACTGTCGGGTTGTGGATGTAGCGCAGTTCAGCTCCCTCGAAGGATGTGAGAACCAATGCGATGAAATCGTCTCGGTGTTCTATGATCCTGCGGTAGGTATCGAGAAATCCGGTCTCTACCTGCTTGCAGGCTTGATTAACGAAGGCCCGGGCAGCTGCGTCGTCCACCGGGCTTGGTGGTTCCTGGGCGGGCTCCCAGACGACCCGGATTTCGGAGGAGAAGGGATTGAGGACTTTGTAGTCACGGAATGGACTGCTTCCGTATTGCTCGCCTGAGCCGGCAAACCCAACATCAATGCTTCCCGTGTTTTTCTGCGACGAGATGATCATGGGTAGGACGCCAGTCCCGTAAACTGAGCGGTGCAGGGCGTTGTAGGCGCTGGAGGAGGACTCAGTCTTCCCCACCCTTACACGGGTCGGATGGAAGAGGGATTCCAGGTCGATGCAGACCGCCCCTCTATCGGTCCACATGATGTTGGTGTAGTGCATGTCGATGGCGTCCAGCATGTACATGAGACAAGCCAGTCGTCCGACCTGATGAAGGTCCGGTTCTTGGCTGACCTGCGTCAGGTATGCGGTGAACCCACACTTTCCCAGGTCCAAGACCCGGAGGCTGGGAAGATCCTGTCCAAGTATTCTGCTCAGCCCGCAAACGAGCTGGGCGAATCCGGCCTCTCCGGAGACTGCACGGGGCTTGAAAACGACTTTGCTTCTGTCCTCGAACTCAATCAGTGCCACTGCCCTGCCATTGTTGTGAGTGTCTCCCGTGGAATCGATCGCTCTAATTCGTGCATCGAGAGGGATTCCGAAGATCTTTGCCAACTCCGCCCGGTGTTCGGTAACGATTGTGACAACTTCGATGATGGCGCGAGCCCGGTGACGCAGGAGCTCTGTCGTCCGACTCCAAATGATCGGATACTGGTTGGAGAAATCAACGAATTCATTCGTGAGGGTGAACTGCTCGTAGTCGATGTACTGTTCTCTCGGGTCTTCGCGGCGTCCCGGATGTCGCTTGACATCTTCTGCGAAGCTTCTCACCATATTCTGTGCTGCCAGCTGTGCAAGCTCGTCACAGCTGGAAGCACAGAAGTTTAGTGGACTTTCAAGGAAGGGTTCCAGAGACGGATCCCAGGTTTCCTTCCACAGTTCGGTTGCGATCGCCTTGCACAGAAGGTGGAATGGGTACTCCTCCCTCGTGAGGGAGACTTCGTGACATGTGAGTGGAACTGGAGTGAAAAATGAATATTCATTCATGCACTCAAGAAGCGGGGTGACATGTTTCTCAAAGTCATCTTTCGTCAGTTCGGGATACATCCCCTTCTCGAAGGTGATCATTGTCTACCACCTAAGTCAGCACTGCCTAGTGCAGGCGGTAGTGGGGCAGGTGTTGCTGGAGATGTATGCCGTGACTATTGAGAGAATGGCGGGAGTACCGCCACCATCGACGTCTTCCTCCGAGAGGGAAATCATGTCCGACTCGAGGTACTGACCGAGCTCCAGATTTTCTTCCTTCATTTTCTTTCCTTAGGGGTTAGGTTTATTCATTCTGGGAATGAGAGGGTGAGGCTCACTAGCACCATTTAATGCACTCCTTAGTGATGGTGCACCAATCCCCATTGTTTCCCCAGCGATCACTGAGAGAGAACGTATTGGTCGTGCATGCCCCAAAAACATCGGTGTCGAATTCCTGTTCAGCGACTTCTTGCATCCAGGTGACGTCCTGGAAATCGTTCGTGTTCTGCATTTTTCACCTCCTCCGCTGCGATAGCTAGAACTTTATGTAGAGGTCTTGGGTGAGCACAACCATCCGTCTCCCTAAGTTGATGAAATGGACTTCAGGTATCCAGTAAATTTGATCGATGAGCATGGTCAGAGCAATGTTTACTGGTGCTTGACCCACGTGATGGTTGGTTGGTCTAACCCTTCCGAATGGAGTGTCATGCCTGTCGCTGTGGCACAGGCGAACCGGACTGCATCAACTTTGGGGGATGCAGACAATGCAATTCCTGTATGACGTGCCATAGTGGTTGGAAGTGTTTACTGGATTGGGAGCAGACATGAAGAAGGTCATCGTCGCTGACAACGTGACTCGCACCTACGGTAAGTTCACGGCCGTGAACGGGGTGTCGTTTCATGTCGCACAAGGTGAGCTGGTCGCGTTGCTGGGATCGAACGGTGCCGGCAAGACCTCGTTGCTGGAGGTGCTCCAGGGGAGTACGCGTTCCAATGGTGGTTGCGTCCAGGTCTTCGGGCTCGATCCCATCGCGGATCGAGCCGTCATTCGTCAACGCTCGGGCATCATGCTTCAGGAAGCGGGATTCGCCAAGGACCTCACCGTGCGGGAGACCCTGGTCATGTGGGCCGGAACCCTGACAGCTCCCCGTCCCGTGGAGGAGTCCCTGGCTATGTGCAGCCTTGAGAATCGCGCCAACATCCGGGTGGGAAGCCTCTCCGGAGGGGAACGTCGCCGCCTGGACCTGGCGATGGCCACCCTTGGGCGTCCTGAATTGCTGTTCATGGATGAGCCCACCACCGGGCTCGATCCTGCGGTTCGCCAGCACACATGGGAATTGGTCAGGCGCATGCTCAATGAGGGATCGACCGTGTTGCTCACCACCCATTACATGGAGGAGGCCGAGGAACTCGCGGACCGCATCCTCATCATGGACAAGGGACGCATCCTGACCGAGGGCTCGGTCGCTGACATCGTGTCTCGGCATCCCTGTGAAATCACCTTCACGGACGTCGAGGTCAGCGATGTCGAGTTCGAAAGGCTGTCGCACGTGGTGTGTCCGGTCAGCCATGATCGGGGAATCACCCGCGTGCTGAGCACCGACCTCCACGACACGCTTCGTGAGCTGCTGGCTCTGGCTGACAGTCGCAACATTCACCTGGATGGACTCAATGCCCGGGCGGCGTCCTTGGAATCAGCCTTCCTTCGCATCACATCGAGGAGCCATTCATGATCGCAACATTTTTCCGTCGCACATGGGCCATTTCCAAGGCCGAGACGAGCCTCTATATGCGGAATCGCTCCATTGCGCTCACCGCGCTCCTGTTCACTCCCGTACTGGTGCTTGTCAACAGCCCCGTGATCCTGCGGGAGGAGGGCAATGTCTCCATACCCACAATGGTCCTTCAGCTGGTGGTGAACACGAGTCTGCTGCTGGTCGTGTATTTCAACTTGACGGCCATTTTCGTGGCACGTCGAGAGGACGGTGTCTTCCAGCGTATGGACACCGGAGAAGCAACCCGGTGGGAAACCGTGGTGGCCACCACCGTGCCCAGCGCTGCTGTGTTGTTGCTCCAAGTGCTCTGTGGGCTGCTTCTGGCCGGTCTGATTGCGAGGGCATGGCCTGTCGCGAATCCTCTGCTCCTGATGCTGGCCCTGCTGTTGTCCCTCGCCCTGTTTGCGGCGTGTGCCGCGTTCACGTCGTCGTTCTGCCGAACCGTCGAATCGGCTCAATACGGGGCGCTGCCCGGGTTTTTGTTCTTCTACCTTCTCTCGGGCCTCATTATTCCGCTTCAGTTGTTTCCTGAACCGGTACCGACCATATCCAGGTGGAGCCCATTGATCGCCGTCAATCATCTCTTGACCCTCAGCTCGGGGACGGACCCGCTGACCAACCAGAGCACCACTTTCCTCCAGTCGTGGATCCACGCCGGGCAGCCTCTGGCCGCATTGACGGTGTGGCTGGTGTTGTTTGCTTACCTGGCGCGGCGTCACATGCGCTTCAACCGTCGCTGAGCACCGGGTCGAGAGCGGAAAGGACGGACTGCCACGATGATTGTGGACTCGTCGGTGCTGATCGCCTTGATCCTGCAGGAACCGGGGCACCAGAAGGTCGGTCGTGTCCTGAGAGTTGAGGACACACTCCACATGTCCACCGCCACATGGGTTGCGTTGGGGGTGGTTGCTGATCGTCGGCTGTCCGAGGTGAATCAGCACAGACTTGATGCCATGATTGACGGTCTGGGCATCGTTCTTGTTCCTCTCTCCGTGGGCCCAGGCCCGGCGTGCGCGGCAGGCGCACCAGCGTTACGGTCCCGGTTCTGGGTCGGCAGCGCGATTGAACATGGGCGACTGTTTCTCCTACGCTCTGGCCATCGAACTCGACGAGCCATTGTTGTTCGTCGGCGATGGCTTCACCCACACCGATGTGCAACGGGCGAACCTCGACGATTGAGCCGACGTCGGTGTGAAGCGCCACTTCTCGTGAATCACGCGGGCTTGCGCACGCCCTTGATGACAGCGATCACCAGGCCGACGACCGCCAGACTCAGGTAGCCGTACCAGAGCGGATCGAGCGAGGACGCCAGCGACGTGGTCAGGTGGTTCGCGATTCGGTTCTCCAGGGCCCAGATCAGCTGGTTGCCCAGGTTCGGGACGGTGATCATCCCGCTCACGCTGCGTGTCGCTACGACGGCGAGTACCCCGAGCAGGGAGAACACCGTCAGCAGCACCCAGCGACCAATCCTCGTTCCGAGCAACAATCCCCCGACCAGCAACAACCCGGCAGCCACGTGGAACAGCCACCAGTACGAGGCCAGGGCCAGGATCTGGCTGGCCTGGTCGGCCTGCTGCGCCGGGATGTCGGCCACCTTGGCCTGGACTCCGGTCGGCACCTCGATCCTGTCCATGATCCCGGAGACGTTGGAACCAGCGGTTGAGCGGATGGTCTGCCACACCCTGGAGATGAGTGGATCGAGATTGATCGTGACTGACGGTGGGGTCTTGGTTCTGCCCGAACCGTAGTCCGTGAGGTCCTTGAGCAGAGTCTCGCGGGTGTCGTTCAGCGTCGATTCCCATGCCGACTGGACCTCGGTGTTCGACATGGCGGCATTGACCCCGGCGTCGATGGTGTTCTTCAGGGTCGCGCGAAGACCCGGAATCTTGTCCACCGAGTCCGGGAATCGCTGCTCGATCGAGCTGCGGATCATGTCGGTGGCGGTTCCCCTGACGGTCTCGTCCCTGGCGATCTCCTGAACCAGGCGCCGAGTCGAATCCGGCGAACCGGCGGTGCGGTCGGCCCATTGCAGAACCGAACCGACAAGCACACACAAGGTGGCGATCAGCAGCAGGACGGCTGCGAAGAAATTGCGGATCATCGGTGCTCCTCAGGTCGACGGGGCGCACACCAATGCTAGGTCCTGTTCCGGAGGTGATGTCCGGATGCGGCACATCGGATCGGGTGCTCGGTGCGCATGATCCCGGCAAACGCCTCACGAGCTCTGGACGCCCCTGGGGCTGTATCCCGAGTCGTGCTCACCCCTGGCGGAAGGTCAGAGAGTGGATTCTGGCCGGATGGCAGGGTGTTTAGGGGATGCGGCGTACCAATTTCGAGGTAGAATTTCCAAGGTTGTACACGCCGTCGGTTCACCCGGCGGCTGTTTCATGGAATGGGAGCACCGCGTGACACAAGAGCAGGCCAGCGAGTTGGAACCCCGGGACGCGGTGGCACAATCCGGCAGCACGCACACCGACGCGGCCTACGACGCGGAACAGATCTCGGTGCTGGAGGGCCTGGAGGCTGTTCGCAAACGTCCTGGCATGTACATCGGGTCCACCGGTGAACGTGGCCTGCACCACCTGGTCTACGAGATCGTGGACAACGCCGTCGACGAGTCCCTGGCCGGCTACTGCGACCAGATCGACATCGCCCTGCTTGACAACGGTGGCGTGCGCGTCGCCGACAACGGTCGTGGCATTCCCGTCAAGGAACACCCCGTCGAGAAGATCCCGACGGTGACCCTGGTACTCACCGTCCTCCACGCCGGCGGCAAGTTCGGCGACGGCGGCTACAAGGTTTCCGGCGGTCTGCATGGTGTCGGTTCATCGGTGGTCAACGCGCTGTCGCAGGAATTCACCGTCGAGGTCTCCCGCGACGGTCACCGCTACGTGCAGACCTTCGACCTGGGTGTGCCCCGCTACGACCTCAAGGAACTGGGGGAAACCGAGGACACCGGCACCACCGTCACCTTCTACCCCAGCCCGGAGATCTTCGAGACCACCGTCTTCAACTACGAGACCCTCGCCACGCGGTTCCGCGAGATGGCATTCCTCAACAAGGGGCTCAGGATCACCCTCACCGACCTGCGCACCGTCAACCGGGAGGGCGAGGATGCCGAGGAGGAGCAGCGCCACGACTCGTTCCGTTTCGAGCACGGCCTGATCGACTACGTGCGCTACCTGTCGCAGTCGAAGGATCCCATCCACCCCAGCGTCATCGACGTTGAATCCCACGACGAAGCCCAGGGCATGAGCCTGGAGATCGCGATGCAGTGGAACGCCTCCTACGCCAGCTCGGTGCACACCTTCGCCAACACCATCAACACCCACGAGGGCGGCACCCACGAGGAGGGGTTCCGCGCGGCCCTGACCAACACCGTCAACCGCTGGGGCGAGACCTGGGGTCTGGTGAAGAAGAAGGAAGACCGGGTTTCCGGCGACGACATCCGCGAGGGCCTGACCGCCATCATCTCCATCAAGCTCGCCGAGCCCCAGTTCGAGGGCCAGACCAAGACCAAGCTCGGCAACACCGAGGCCAAGTCATTCGTGCAGAAGGTCCTCAACGACCGGTTGGGAGACTGGTTCGAACGCAACCCCGCCGAGGGCAAGGACATCATCCGCAAGTCGCAGGCGGCCGCGCTCGCCCGGATCGCCGCCCGCAAGGCCCGCGACATGGCCCGCAACCGCAAGGGTCTCCTCGGCGGCGGTGGCCTGCCCGGCAAGCTCGTCGACTGCCAGTCCCGCAATCCCGGCGATTGCGAGGTCTTCATCGTCGAGGGTGACTCCGCGGGCGGTTCGGCACGCGGCGGGCGCGACCCGAAGACGCAGGCCATCCTCCCGATCCGCGGCAAGATTCTCAATGTCGAGAAGGCTCGCCTGGACAAGATCCTGGCCAACAAGGAGGTCGAGGCTATCATCAACGCCCTCGGCACCGGCATCCAGGAGGACTTCGACCTCGACAAGCTGCGCTACCACAAGATCGTGCTGATGGCCGATGCGGACGTCGACGGCGCCCACATCCGCACCCTCCTGCTGACGCTGCTGTTCCGGTTCATGCGTCCCCTCATCGACGCCGGCCACGTCTACCTGGCCCAGCCTCCGCTGTTCCGGCTGCGCTGGACCAACGCCCCTCACGAACTGGCCTACAACGATGAGGAACGCGACGCGATGCGCGACGCCGGGCTGGCCGCGGGCAAGAAACTGCCTAACGTCAACCCGATCCAGCGCTACAAGGGGCTCGGTGAGATGAACGCGGAAGATCTGTGGGAGACCACCATGGACCCGGCCAAGCGCATCCTGCTGCAGGTCAACCTGCAGGACGCGGCCATGGCCGACCAGATGTTCTCCGTCCTGATGGGTGAGGACGTCGAGCAGCGGCGCAGCTTCATCCAGCACAACGCCCGCGACGTTCGGTTCCTGGACGTCTGATCCCCGCGACCGGAAGGCAAGGAGTTGGTTACCCGTGGCTGACGAGACCGAGCGCCCCGAGGGCGTCGACGAACAGCTCGAGGCCGAGGCGCAGGGCCTCGAACAGAAGATGCAGGGGCACACCACCCCCGTCGATCTCCAGGTAGAGATCCAGAAGTCCTATCTCGACTACGCCATGTCCGTGATCGTGGGGCGCGCCCTCCCGGACGTGCGCGACGGTCTCAAACCCGTGCACCGCCGCGTCCTGTACGCGATGTGGGACGGCGGATACCGGCCCGACCGGGGCTGGAACAAGTGTTCCCGCGTGGTCGGCGACGTCATGGGCCTCTACCACCCCCACGGCGACAGTGCCATCTACGACGCCCTGGTGCGCCTGGCGCAGCCGTGGGCGATGCGGCATCCCCTCGTCGCAGGGCAGGGCAACTTCGGTTCCCAAGGCAACGACAAGGCAGCCGCCATGCGCTACACCGAGTGCAAGATGGCGCCGCTGGCTGTCGAGATGGTCCGCGACATCGAACAAGACACCGTCGACTTCAAACCCAACTACGACAACCGCGACTCCGAGCCGACGGTGCTTCCGGCGCGGTTCCCGAACCTCCTCGTGAACGGATCCACGGGCATCGCGGTGGGCATGGCCACCAACATCCCCACCCACAACCTGCGCGAGGTCAACGACGCCGTCCAGTGGGCACTGACCCACCCCGACGCCACCAGGGAGGAACTCCTCGAGGCCGCGATGGCCCGCATCCAGGGTCCCGATTTCCCCGGCGGCGGTTTGATCGTCGGGCGGCGCGGCATCGAGGACGCCTACCGCACGGGACGTGGATCGGTGATCATGCGGGCCGTCATGGAGCTGGAGGAGGACTCCTCCGGACGCCAGCGCATCGCGATCACGCAGCTGCCCTACATGTGCAACCCCGACAACCTGGCGACCAAGATCGCGGAACTGGTGAACTCGGGGCGCCTCACCGGCATCTCGGACATCCGCGACGACACCTCCGCCCGCACCGGCCTGCGGCTGGTGATCGTGCTGAAACGCGATGCCCAGCCGCGGGTCGTGATGAACAACCTGTACAAGCACACCGCGCTGCAGGACACCTTCGGCTGCAACATGCTGGCGCTCGTCGACGACGTGCCCCGCACCCTGCGGCTCGACCAGTTCATCGCGCAGTGGATCAAACATCAGATCGAGGTCATTCGCCGCCGCACCGCCTTCCAGCTCGCCGACGCCGAGAAACGCGCCCACCTGGATCGCGGCCTGGTCAAGGCCCTCAACATGCTCGACGAGGTCATCGCGCTGATCCGGGCCTCCCGCACCGCCGAGGAGGCCTCGCAGGGCCTCCAGAAGCTCCTCGACATCGACGAACTCCAGGCCCGTTTCATCCTCGACCAGCAGCTGCGGCGACTCGCGTCGATGGAGATCCAGCGGATCATCGACCGGCTGGCCGAGATCGAACGGCTCATCGCCGACCTCAAGGACATCCTCGCCTCCGAGGCCCGGCAGCGTGCCATCATCGGCGCCGAACTGCAGGAGATCACCGACAAGTACGGCGACGAACGGCGCACCCGCATCGTCGCGGCCGACGGCGACTTCTCCGAAGAGGATTTCATCGCCGACGAGGACGTCGTGGTCACCATCACCCACGGCGGCTACGCCAAACGCACCCGCGCCGACCAGTACCGGGTGCAGAAACGCGGCGGTAGGGGGGTCCGTGGCGCCACCCTGCGAGCTGATGACGAGGTGGCGCACCTGTTCAAGGCCACCAACCACGAGTGGCTGCTGTTCTTCACCAACCTGGGTCGGGTGTACCGGGCGAAGGTGTGGCAACTTCCCGAGGCCGGTCGGGACGCGAAGGGCGGGCACGTCGCCGGGCTGCTCAGTTTCCTGCCGGATGAGCACATCGCGCAAGTGTTGACGCTGCGGTCCTACGACGACGCCCCCTACCTGTTGCTGGCCACCCGCAGGGGTTTCGTCAAGAAGACCGCGCTCAGCTCCTACGACTCGCCACGACAGGCGGGCCTGATCGCCATCAATTTCCGCGAGGAGGGCGACGAGCTGATCGGGGCGTCGCTGTGCTCCTCCATCGACGATGTGCTGCTGATCTCCCGGAAGGGCCAGGCCATTCGCTTCCAGGCTTCCGACGACCAGCTGCGCCCCATGGGTCGCGTGACCTCCGGGGTGACCGGGATGCGGTTCCGGGACGGCGACGAGCTGCTGTCCATGGCGGTGCTGGGCGGTGACGACGATCTCGATGGCCGGTTCGTGTTCACCGTCACCGACGGGGGTTTCGCGAAGCGCACCGCTGTCGGCGAGTACCGTCAGCAGGGCCGCGGTGGCCTCGGCATCAAGGCCATGCGTCTGTCCGACGACCGCGGATCTCTGGTCGGTGGATTGATCGTGGGTGATGGCGATGAGGTGATCTCGATCAAACAATCGGGCCAGGTCGTCCGTTCGGCTGTCGCCGATGTTCCCGTCAAAGGACGCGACACCATGGGGGTCAAATTCGTCGGTGTCAAGGGCGACGACGCCGTCGCGGCGATCGCCCTATACCCCGAGGCCGCGGCTGAGCTGCCTGATACGAGTGCGGAAACGACTGGGGAACCGGGTACGGTGAACCAGACAGCAGTCGAGATGGCCGAGGAGGCCGAGGAGGTAAGCGGCGATGAGTGACAAGTCTCCCCATTGGCCCGGAGCGGATGGGAAGCCGGGCGTGAGTTTCGGCCCCAAGTCACTGCCGGAGAACGAGGACGAGAAAACCGACGATGGCCCGGATGAGGCCAAGAAGGCCGAGAAGGCCACGAAGAAGTCCGCGACCCCGCGTCTCGATGCTGCCATCTCCCGCGAAAAAGCGACTGAGAAGACAGCGCAGAGCCCCACTGTGAAGGATCGTCCGAGTCAGGAGCTCGCAATTCCTGGCCAGAGCGTCAAACAGGTGAGCAAAGCCGGTGGAAAAGCAGGACAGGGCGGCAAGAACCAAGCTGGACCCAAGGGCGCCCCCCAGGCGCTTCCGGAAGCGGGACAGGCTGGCAAACCTGCCCAGAGGACCCCTCGGCCAATGCCGCACCAGGCCAGGGCTGCCCTACCCGGCTCCCAAACTGGGAGATCAGCATCGCAGGGCGGCGTGGGTGCGAGTGCGGGTGCTGCTGCCGCATCGGCCAAGGCCGCTCCCTGGTCCGCCGCCCCCGCGGCTGCCGCATCGAGTAACTCGACCACCAGGGACAAGTCACACAAACCCGAGGGAAGGCTGTCGAAGGTCGGCGAGGCGCGTCGTACCCGCAAGGCCAGGCTGCGCATCTCCCGCGTAGATCCCTGGTCGGTGATGAAGACCACGTTCCTGTTCTCCATCGCCTTCGGGATCATGCTCGTGGTCATCGTCGCCGTCCTGTGGGGTGTCGTGGCAGGTTCCGGCGCGCTCCAGTCCATCAACTCGACCATGACTCAGCTGATCGGTGACTCCGGTACCAAGTTCAACATCGAGGACTACATCAACGCCGGACGGGTCATCGGGCTCTCCGCGGTCCTGGCGGCGTTGAACGTCGTCCTCATCACTGCTGTCTCGACGTTGTTCGCCTTCCTGTACAACCTGGCGGCGGCCGTCATCGGTGGTCTTGAGGTCACTCTCGCGGAGGACTGAAAACCAACTTGTCAGGTCAACGACGGGTGTTGTAAAGTTCAGCGTCGTTGACAACGGGCCTATAGCTCAGGCGGTTAGAGCGCATCCCTGATAAGGATGAGGTCGCTGGTTCAAGTCCAGCTAGGCCCACACCGTGCCGGAACCCCCGGGTGGTGGAAGTCATGGGTATCTTGTAGGTCTTCCGAGCAAATCGTCGCCGAAGCTGTCGCGATAGCCTGAATTTGGTCCAACATTCCATGAGCCGTGCCTTTGTTACCCTTTTTTAAGAGCGCTTCACGGCGAAGCGACCAAGGACATTCGACCTGAAGGAATCCCATGCACTGCAAGGAATGTGACGGATACATCTCATCGAGCAGTAGGTTTTGCTCCGAGTGCGGGAGCACTACGCCCGGGGGATCAAATGACAATAACAGCAACCTTTACCCGACCCAGCAAGCAGGGACCGACTCGATGTGCGTGGGTAGCGCCATCGCAGGGGTTATCGCCTTATTGTTTCCGTTGTTTGGTATCACTGGTGTCATCGCGATCGTGTGCGGGGCCAAAGGCAGGTCGAACACAGATGAAACTGGCATGGGCGGTCGCGGTCTCGCGACCCTCGGCATGGTTCTGGGAACTTTGTCAATTGTGTTCGTGGTGATCGTATTCGCCGGCGCGAGCATGAGCTTGAGGAGATGAGGGACGTTTCCGCTCGACCTGAGGTGTGAGCGGATCGTGCGTCACAGGGGACGTCACGCGGAAGAATCGATATCGATTCTCGTTACAGTGGAGATTAAGAGTCACACCATGTTACGCTCTGCCTGCGAGCTGGTGGGGAGTGATCCCACTCACCACGGAACCCGGTGAGACTCCGGGACTGACGCGCAGCGGTGAAGGTGACGAGGCCGGCAACATGCCACTGGGAGAAATCCTGGGAAGGTGTCGGCGGAGGATGATCCTGAGTCCGAAGACAGCCAGTTCGCGACGTCGACGGGCTTCGCGGTTAGGCTTCGGAGCGGCGATGTCCCGGGTGCGCCCAGCGCGTCTCGCGGAATCATCGTGATGGAGCAGTCGTGGCAGCACCGTCGGACAACCTGGGCACCACCAACGCCGCTACCCGACGAAAGGCTGCACCCGACATGCTCACACGCCCCGCCACGTGGCTGGCCGCGGCTCTGACCGCCGTCACCCTGCTGTTCAGCGCCTGTGGTCTTCCCTCGAACCAGGCATCGACGGAGGGCAAAACCCTGAAGCTCATCACCGTCCTCGCCGCCGAGAGCACCGACGCCCATCAGAACCAGACCGCCTTCATCTTCAGCTCCGGAACGGTCGAGACCCTCGTGGGTGTCGATCCCCAGACCCTGCAGATCCGCCCCTGGCTGGCCGAGAAGTGGGAAAGCGCCGATGCCCAGAACTGGACCTTCACCCTCCGCAAGGGGGTCAAGTTCCACAACGGCACCGAGATGACCGCCGAGAAGGTCAAGGCCAGCCTTGAAAACTCGATAAAGGTCAACCCCGGCATCAAGAAGGCGCTGCGGATCCAGTCCATTGAGGCGACGGATCAGTACACGTTGAAGATCGTCACTGAAACCGTCTACCCGGCCCTGCCGTCCAGCCTGGTGCACTACAACGCAGTGATCGTCGACATCTCCGCCGCGGACTCCAATTTCCCCATCGGGACGGGCGCGTTCAAGTTCGAGAGCTTCGACATCAACGGTGAGGCCGTGCTGGTGCGCAACGACGACTACTACGACGGCAAGGCGAAGCTCGACCGCGTCGTCATGACCGCCAACAAAGATGCCAACGGTCGCAGGTCGGCCCTCCAGGCCGGAGATGCCGACGTCATCTATCGCCCCTCTTTGGACTCCCTGAGCACTCTCCAGGGCGACTCCACGCTTCAGGTCGACAGCAGGCCCGGCACCCGCGTCTACCACATGCTCTACAACTACTCCGGTTCCAATGCCGCGCTCTGGGGCAACGAGGAGTTCCGCAAGGGCATCGACGCGCTGATGGATCGTGAATCCATCGTCAAGGATGTCATGGGTGGTCAGGCCGAGGTGGCTTACGACGTCTTCCCTGGTGACTACCCGATCTCCCCGAATGTGGCGGCCCATCCGTTCAGCACCGAGGAGGCCCTCAAGCACTTCGAGGCGGCCGGCCTCCAGGTCAGCGACGGCAAGGTGACCCGGGACGGTCAGCCGCTCACCCTCAAGCTCGTCACCTACGAAGCCCGCCCCGAACTGCCGAAGATCGCGCAGGTCGTCCAGGATCAGGCCCGCAAGGTCGGCATCGACATGCAGATCACTAAGGCCGACAACATCGACGAATACCTCCCGCAGAACGACTGGGACCTCACAACCTACTCGCTGCTGACCATCACCCGTGGCGATGGGTCCTTCTTCCTCAACAGCTCGTTCGGTGAGGGGGCGGCCCAGAACCACGGCAAACTCAACGATCCCGAGCTGCTGGCCAAGCTGGAGAAGTACAACACCGAGGTCGACACCACCGCTCGCACCACGCTGGCTAAGGAGATCGCCCAGTACATCGACACCAAGTACTACAACTCCTACATCACTGCTCCCTACGAGACCAGCGCCAGCAAGAAGACCGTGACCGGCTGGGTGACCCCCGGCAATGAGTTCGAGTTCCAGATGATCACCAAGGACCTGGACATCTCCTGAGCCATGAAGAAATGGTTGATCAGACTGGTCGAGGTCGCGGTCTTCGTCCTGCTGCTGACGGTGGTCAGTTTCCTGGTGGTGAAGCTGGCGCCCGGCGACGAGACCCGCTCGCTGCTGCGGATGGACACCATCGAAGTCACCCAAAGTGACATCGAAGCCCTCCGGAAGGAACGCGGCCTGGACGCCCCCATCTGGGAGCAGTACTCCGCCTACCTGATGAACCTGCTGAGGCTGAACTTCGGCACCTCCTCGATGACCGGGAAACCGGTCATCGAGGGGATCGCCAACGCCTTCCCCAGCACGCTCATCCTGGCCGGGTGGTCCCTGGTGGCCGCCTTCATCATCGCCGGTCTGTTGGGCACCCTGGCGGCCCGCCACGTCGGGAAATGGCCGGACCGCCTGGCCCAGGGAATCACCCTGATCTCTTCCTCCATGCCCACATTCTGGCTGGGTCTGCTGTTGCTGAACGTGTTTGCGATCGGCCTCAAGCTGCTGCCCTCCCAGGCGACGCGACCCGGCGGCCTGGTGATGCCCATCGTCTGCATGACCATCGCCATCGTGCCGCCCTACGTGAAGGTGTTTCGCAACAGCCTCGTCGAGGCGCAGGAGGCAGATTTCGTCCGCGCATCGCGGTCGCGCGGGCTGCCCGAGTCGACGGTCTTCGGCAAGCATGTGCTGCGGGCCAGTCTCATTCCCCTGGTCACCATCATGGGCATGAGTTTCGGGAGTCTCCTCGGGGGCACTGTGGTGGTGGAGAAGATTTTTGCCATCCCGGGCATCGGCATGCTGGTGCTCGACTCCCTGACCAAACGTGACTACCCCACGATCCAGGCCTTCATCCTGCTGATCGGCATCGTGGTCTTCCTCATCAACGGGCTGGTGGACCTGTCCTACCGCTGGCTGGATCCCGCCATCGCGCTCAAGGGGAAGAAGGCATGAGCACTGGAAAACGAATCGTCATGATCGCGGTCGCGGTGTTCCTGGGACTGCTGATCATCGGCCCCTGGATCGCGCCGCAGGATCCCAACCTCACCGCGACAGCCGACAAGCTCCAAGGACCGAGCACCGCCCACTGGCTCGGGACCGACGACCTGGGCCGCGACGTGTTCTCTCGCATCCTGACCGGCGGTCTCACCACGGTGGGACTCAGCGCGATGGCGCTGGGGCTCTCCATCCTGATCGGGGTTCCGCTGGGTCTGCTGTCCGGCTACCTGGGCGGACGGACCGACTGGGCCCTGATGCGGGTCGTCGACATTTTCCTGGCGTTGCCGGAGTACATCGTCGCCATGATTATCGCCGGCTTGATGGGTCAGGGATTCGGGAACCTGCTGCTGGCCATCCTCATCATCAAGTGGGTGGGCTACACCCGTCTGGCCAGGAGCGTCGTCATGCAGGAGAAGGCGAAGGACTACCTGATGGTCTCCATCATCAGCGGGGCCTCCACCTTCTCGATCATGCGCCGTCACCTGCTGCCGCACATCGTCGGCCCGGTCATGGCTCTGGCGACGGTTGACATCGGCAAGGTGATCCTGCTCGTGGCATCGCTGTCCTACCTGGGGTTGGGTGTGCAGCTTCCCTCCGCCGAGTGGGGTGCCATGCTCAACGAGGCCCAGATGTTCTTCACCCAGGCCCCACACCTCATGGTGGCGCCCGGCCTGGCGATCTTCCTGGTGGTGTGCGCCGCGAACTGGCTCGGCGACCAGTTGCAGAGCCTCTACGCCATCTCCGGGGAACGGAAGGAGGAGACCGGTGTCGCTGCTTAGGATCGACGACCTGCGCGTCACGACCCGCACCAGGGAGCTGGTGCACGGCATCGACCTGCGCATCGAAACCGGTGAGTGGCTGGCCGTCGTCGGGGAGAGCGGGTCGGGCAAGTCCCTGACGGCCTTCTCCATCGCCGACCTGCTGCCGCGCGGGCTGAGACGTCACGCCAAGGCCATGCGCTTTAGCGACAAGGACCTGCTGAGCCTCTCGAAAGAGGAGATGCGACAGCTGCGCGGCAACGACATCGCCTATGTCTTCCAGGACTATCAGGCGGCGTTCTCGCCGTACTACCGGATCGGGCGGCAGCTCGACGAGGTGATGCGCAGCCACACCGACTGGGATGCGAAGCGTCGGGGGAAACGGGCCGCTGAGGTCCTCGAACAATTACAGCTCCCTGCCGAACTGCTGAAGCGCTACCCGTTCCAGGTCAGCGGCGGGCAGCTGCAGCGTGCCGCCCTCGCGGCTGCGATCCTGCTGAAACCCAAGCTGATCATCGCCGACGAACCCACCACGGCCCTCGACGCGGTCAACGCGTCGCTGGTGCTCGACCAGATCGCGGAGATCCAGAAACAGGAGGGCTGCGCGGTGCTGTTCATCACCCACAACCTGCGGGTGCTGAGCCGGTTCGCCGACCGGATGGTCATCATGCAGGATGGCGAAATCAAGGAACGGGGAGCCACGAAGGAGATCTTCGAATCCCCGAAGGAGCAGATCACCCGCAACCTGATCGCCGCCATCCCACCGCTGCGCAACATCCCGTCCCGGCTCCCCGTCTTCGCGGAAGGAGCCAGCTCATGAGCGAATCGGTCGAGGAGATCCGCGAGTCCGCAGGAAAGACCGGAACCCCCGTCCTGGAGGTCGAGGACCTGCACAAGACCTATCCCGGCGGCACCCACGCCGTCAAAGGGGTGTCATTCACGATCAACAAGGGCGAATGCCTCGGGGTCGTCGGGGAGAGCGGATCGGGCAAATCGACGCTAGCCAAATGCCTGCTGACCCTGGAACCGGCCTCCGCAGGTCGGGCGATGCTGGAGGGAGAACCGCTCCTCCAGCGTCGCGGCAAGGAGCTGCGTGACATCCGTCGCCGCCTCCAGGTGGTGTTCCAGAACCCGGCGAGCTCGTTCAACTCGCGACTGACGATGTACGACTCCCTCATGGAGCCACTGCGCACCCGGGGATTCGTCTCACCGAGTTTCGTGCAGCCGGGGACGCAACGGAAGGTCGCCGAACAGCTCGTCGACCTGGTGCGTCTGCCCGTCTCCTGCCTGGATCGCAAACCGCACGAACTCAGCGGGGGCGAGAAACAGCGGGTGGCAATCGCACGTGCCATCAGCGTGGAGCCGACTCTCCTGATCTTCGACGAACCCACGGCTAGCCTCGACGTCTCCATTCAGGCCCGGGTGCTGAACCTGCTGCAGGAGCTGAAGGAGGAACTCGGCCTGTCGTCGATGTTCATCTCCCACGACCTCAGCGCGGTGCAGTTCATGAGCGAACGTTCCATCGTGCTGCGCGGCGGGAAGATCGTCGACCGGTTCGGTCGCGATGAACTCTTCGAGGACGAACGCGATCAGTACACTAAGGACCTCATCAAGCTCTTCGAGGGCTGAGACGATCACGGCTGGTTGGGGTGGCCTTGTTCCTTTGTCGCGGCCAGGCCCAAACGGCTGTGGCGAATTCTTGTCCAACAGAAAGGACATGGGATGGGATCTTCGACAGGTGGACGACGTGACGACATCGATCCAGAACATCTGACCGCGCTGCAGGAAGGACGTGCTTCGGCGGGCACCCTCGCTGAAGCACTCGCCATCGACCATGGCGTTCTGCTGGCCAATGTCCTGCCGGAGGCCGGAGAAAAACTTCGTTCAGCCGTCGCGGATGCGCAGTCGCTGGGAATCCTCAAGCGTATGCAACGGATCGGGGCGGCGATTCGAGATTCTTACCCGGTCTTGGAACAGCTGGCTGACCTGGCCACACATCGATCGGACACTGTTCGTGGATGGGCCTGTTTCGCTGTGGCCAGTGATTCGGAGATCGGACCCGAGACACTACTGGAACGCATTCAACCCTTCGCTGACGATCCCCATTTCGCCGTCCGGGAATGGGCCTGGATGGCCGCTCGTCCCACGCTGGTAACTGATCTGAGCGCGAGCATCGCATTGCTCGTACCGTGGACCGCGTCAACGTCGGAACGGATCAGACGTTTCGCCAGCGAGGTTCTCCGTCCCCGCGGTGTGTGGGCCACACACATCAAAGAGCTGAAATCCGACCCAAAGCAGGGTTGTCCGATTCTGCATCCACTCCGGGCAGATCCGTCACGCTACGTCCAGGACTCGGTGGCCAATTGGATCAATGATGCTGCAAAAACCCGACCCGAATGGGCACGGGAACTCTGCTCATCCTGGTTGGCTGATGATCCGGCTCCCGAAACAGAGCGAATCGTGAAACGAGCCCTGAGGTCACTCACCACAACCGGTTGAGCCGGGCAGCCCGCTGACGCTCGCAACCCGGCTCAACCAGCTTCAAGGCACGGCACTTACGCGCTGATTCATCTGATGCGCTGAGTCCGGAATCTCCGCCTGTCCATCGTTACTGCGACCACCGCCAGGTAGATGATCCCGTAGAAGAACGCTAGCCCAGATGAGGTGGAGACGTCGAGGACGTAGGCGGTCCAGAATCCCACCACCGAATAGATGACGGCGACGCCGATGGTGATGATGTACATGCTGTGGATGCTGTGGGACAGCAGCTGCGCAATGGCTGCAGGGACGATCATCAGCGCCATCACCAGCACCGCGCCCGCCGCGTTGAAGGCGGCGGTGATTGTCACCGAGACCACCAGCATGGTCAGATGACCCAGACGCTTGACCGGGATGCCCATGGTCTGGGCCAGTTCCGGGTCGAAGGCGATCAGTTTGAGCCGGGTGTGCAGCACCGTCAGGTACGCGACGTTCAGGACCAGTACCCCCGCCATCACCCACAAGTACTGTGGGCCAAGCATGGTGCCGCCGATCTTCAACGGCAGGAAGGCGGCCAGGTTGAGGTCGCCGACAAGCACCGCCGATTCCGTGATCTGAACCCCGTTGAACCGGGTGCTGAGCAGCAGTACACCGATGCTGAACAGGGCCGGGAACACCAGTCCCTGGGGGCCATCTCCAGAGACCAGGCCCGTCGATTCGAGCAGTTCCGCCCCTAGCACCACGACGGTACCCATCACGGCTGCCCCGACGATGGACCACGGCGACTGGATGGTTCCGGTGGCCACGGCTGCGATGACGATGCCCGGCAGCACGGCGTGGCTGATGGCATCGGTCAGCATCGACTGCTTCCGCAACACCAGCCAGATCCCGGGCAGGGCGCAGGTGACGGCGGTGACGATGGTGAGGATCATCACCCACAACGCGAAGGTCATGCCGCAACCTCCTTACTGTGGAGGCGCCTCGCCCGGATCGTGAGCAGGAGGCTGCGTTTGGGGGCGAACAGGATCGAGATGAGGGCGATGACCGTGACCACCAGCACAATCACGGGTCCAGTGGGCACGCGACCGATGGAAACCGCCAGCCACGATCCAACGAGGGCGCTGAAGGCTCCGATCAGCCCCGATAGCAGCAGCATGCTGCCGACGCGTGTGGTCCATTGCCTGGCCGCGATCGGCGGGGCAATGGCCAGCGCCACCATGAGCACCAGCCCGACGGCCTTGAGCCCGATCACAATCGACAGCACCACCACCGCGTTCAACAGCAGCGACAGCAGCCGTGACGAGAATCCCAGTGTCGTCGCGTACTCCGGGTCGAAGCAGCTCAGCTTCAGCTCCTTGAACGCCAAGGCCGCCACCAGGAAGGTGGCGAGGGAAACGACGATGCTGGAGACGATGTCCTCGCTCGTCAGGTGGGAAGCGTTACCGAACAGGTACTCGGCTAGCCCGCCCTTGTTGGGGTAGGACCCGGCGAGGATGACCCGGTGCAGCACCATGCCTCCCCCGAAGAACAGCGCCAGCACGATCGCCATTGCCGCGTCCACCTTCGTCACTGAAACCTTGGGCAGCCAGTCGACCAGCTGCACCGCGACTAGGGAAACCACCGCGGAGCCGAGGATCAGCACCCAGTTGCTGCGACCGTCGATCCCAAAGGAGGCGGCGATGATGAAGGCCAGCATCACTCCCCCGATGGAGGAATGGGAGACGACATCCGCCAGAAGGGTGCGTTTCCGCAGGTATGCGAAGGTGCCGATGGCCCCGGTGGTGAACCCGATGATGACGGTGCCGAGCAGCATCATCCGGTAGGTGTGGTTCGTCAGCAGCTCGGCGGGGTTCATGTCGTCGCCAACCCGTAGGCCTGTTTCACCATCTCGTCGGTGAATACATCCTTCGTGGGGCCGAAACCCATCACGGTCCGGTTCAGCAGGCAGGTCCAGTCGCACAGCGTCGGAACGGTGGCCAGGTCGTGGTGGACGATGACGACGGTACGTCCCTCGTCGCGCAGCCCGTGCAGCACACGCGTGATGGTTTCCTGGCTGGCGGCGTCCACCCCGGCGAAGGGCTCATCGAGGAGCAGCAGGTCGGATTGCTGGGCCAGCAGCCGCGCCAGGAAGGTGCGTTGGCGCTCACCTCCGGAGAGCTGACTGATGGGCCGATGCGCCAGGTGAGGGATACCGACCCGCTTCAGTGCGGCGGTCGCCACGTCGCGCTCTTTCGTCCCGGGCCGACGGAACCATCCCAGGCCACCGTAGGTGCCCATGAGGACGACGTCGCTAACCGTGGTCGGGAAGTCCCAGTCGACGCTGCTGGCCTGCCGCATGTAGCCGACGCGGCGGCGCACCTTCTGCAACGGCTGTCCGAAGCAGGCGACGGTTCCCTTCGCGGGTTTCAGCAGCCCGACCACGGCCTTCAGCAGCGTCGACTTCCCTGCCCCGTTGGGCCCGATGACGCCCAGTACCACTCCCTGCGGGAGGTCGAGGGTGACCTCCCGCAGAACCAGCGAGTCGCGGTAGGCGAAACTCAGCCCGGATACGTTCAGGGCAGCGGTCATCGGCTCAATGCCTCGACGATGGTGGTGACGTTGTGCTTCAACACCCCGAGGTAGGAGTCGACGCCGGCCTCGCTGCCGAGGGAGTCGGCGTAGAGCTCCTGATCGGAAACCTCAACCTGCCAGCCCTTGGCGGCGACGGCCTCCTTGACGGACTGGATCGCCTGGGGGTTCTTGAGGTTGTCCTGGAAGATCACGGGCAGCTTGTGTGTCGCGATCAGATCGGCCAGCTCGGCGATGTCATCGGCGGACATGTCGGCCTCCGAGGTGACGAAGTCGGTGGCGTGGATTTCGATGCCGTAGGCACGCCCGAAGTAGTTGAAGGCGTCATGGCCCGTCACCAGCACCCGGCGCTCCTCGGGGATCTTCGCGGTCTCCTGCTTGGCCCAGGTGTCGGTTTCCTCAATCTGTTTCTTGTAGGCCTCTGCGTTCTTGTCGTAGTCGGCAGACTTGTCCGGGTTGATGCTCTTGAGGTGGTCGGCCATCAGGGTCACGACCTGCTGCCAGATCGTGGTGCTGTTCCAGATGTGCGGGTCGTGGAGGTCGTTGCCCTGCTCGTCCTTCTCCGGCCAGGGCAGCAGCTCGTTCTGGTCGATCTTGTCGCCGACGGCGATGTGTTTGGTACCCAGGGATTCGAGCTGGGTCAGCATCTTGGCTTCCAAGTGCACGCCGGAAGAGAAAACTGCGTCGGCGGACTGCATCTTCTCGATGTCCTGGGTGGTGGGTTCGTAGGTGTGGGGGTCGCCACCGGGCATGACCATCGTCGTGATCTCGGCGTCGGGATCGAGCACCTTGGCCGCGTCGGCCAGGTAACCGGTGGTTGCGAAGATCGTGAGCTTCTTCCCGCTGCCTGTGTTTCCGCCACCTGCGCTCTCTGACGCGGAGCTCTTGGAATTGTTGGAGCATCCTGCGACGAGGGCGACGGCGGGGACCGCAGAGAGCGCAGCGATGAGGGAGCGGCGGGTGAACGTGGTGGGTCGCATGGGTTTCCTTCTATACAGCAGTAAATCAGTTTGATTCAATATAGAACTTTGAGAAACCTAACATGGGACGGATTTTCAGTACTACTTGGGGGTACCTTCGTTCCCAGGTCCATGCCGCCGGCTTTCACGAACGAATCGATCTACCCCTCCTCCCCGGCGAGAATCAGATAGATGCGGCGGCGCACATCAGTGAGTTCCTTGGCCGCCTGCTGGCGTTGGGCTTCGGTTCCGGTGCGACCGACCTGACGCACAGCCTCGCCGAGCGAGTGCATGAGTTCTCGCAGTCGGGGGCCGTCCTCGGTCGCCAAGGGGTTGGGCCACTCGGCCTGGTGCTCCTGGACATGGAGCCGGCCTGCTTCCGTCAGGGAGACCTCTTTGCGGCCACCGCTGGTGTCGATGTGGACGAGGCCCTCGTCCTCGAGCTGGCTGAGCGTTGGGTAGATGGCGCCCGGGCTGGGTGACCACGCACCGTCGGTGCGCTCGGCGATGGTCTGCATCAGCTGATAGCCGTGCATCGATTCCTCGGCGAGCAGCAGGAGGACAGCGATTCGGACGGCGCCGCGGCGACGTGACTGGCGGTCGTGGCGGTGTCCACGATCATGCCCCTCGGGGCCTCCACGGGGGTGCCCACCGAACGGGCCGCGACGCCTGCCTCGTGGGCCATCCGTCGGGCCGGGCCCTTCCCGGAAGTCGTCGTGGTGGTGCTCGCGGTCTGGGTGATGCGGGAGACCGTGCGGGGTGTGATTGTGCTTGTTCATGACAGCATCCTTTCGTAGTAGATAACTCTACGATATATCGTGATCTTTCGAAACTCAAATCGTGAACGCCTTACCGCCCGCCACGCGCGGTAGCGGGGCACAAGCCGTGTGGCGCGGCTGTTCTGGTAGTTCTAGAGCTCCGTCGGGTGGTCATCGAGACCCTCGGTTGGGTCGCGAGTGCTCCCGCCAACACGACCAGCCCAGGGGTCGGAACCGGGGATTATTCACCCGGAATGGACCCCGGGTGGTTCGCCTCGATGATGGTTGCCATCGTTCAAGTGACTATGTACTCGCTCATGCTCAACAGGATCCTGTTGCCTTTGGTGCCATGGTTGTGGGAGGTAGTATCTCTGCGGCACCAGGTGGACTGAGGCGAGTTCATGGACATGATCCGGTCTCGGAATCGGCTTGGTGAACCTTCGATGGAGGAATGGCGCTGATGTACGCGATGCAGTATCGAATCACCTTGCCTGCCGACTACGACATGAGAATCATCCGTGAGAGGGTTCGCGTGAACGGTCATCTCATGGACGGATTCGTTGGACTCGAGTTCAAGGCCTACCTCATCCTTGATAGGACGAAGGGGGCGTTTCGAAACGCCTATGCTCCCTTTTATGTGTGGCGGGACACAAATGGCATGCGCAGTTTCTGCTGGGGTGAACCCGGCTACTCATCCATCGTGCGTGACTTTGGGCGTCACCCCATTCAGGACTGGACCGTGCATGGGCTTGTCCATGGGCCGGCCACCCATGCGAGTGCACGCAGCTTGTCCATCGAAACTGTCTCGCTACCGGTCGAGGTCGCTCCCTCCGAGTGCGTCGAGGAGTTCGCGGTCGGTTTCCTCCGGAGCTCAGATGATGACACCGTTGCACGAGTCGTCGCCGTCGATGTGACCTCGTGGAACCTTATTCGAGTCGAGCTGAGCGTCAAGGAGGCAGATCAGGTGTCCATGAACCGGACAACCTACGAGGTTCTTCATGTCTCTACGGGCTGACCGAGTCAACGTCTGCCGAGCGGAACAAACAGAACATTCCCTCATGTCTTCGTCGACGTTCGGGCATGGCCTATGCGGTTTGCTCCTGGTCCTGCCAGGATAGGGCTAGTTGCCTCATGTGTTTTCTTCGGTTCAGCCGGTGTTGGGTTGGGGCGTGTGGCGGGCTCGGCTTCTGGCTTGGGCGAGAGCTTCCTGCTAGCATCCGGTCGATCGTGGCCGCTGAGATCTGGACGAGCAGCTCGGTCTGGGTAGCGGTCACGGTGATCTCACTCTCAGTTCGCAGCAACGGCACCAACACGGGCATGAAGAGGGGCCAGGGTCTTGGCAGCCCGATCAGCACTGCGATACGCCAATGCCTTCTTTTTCTTTGTCTACAGCCCGCCGCTGGCTCATCGTCAGCTCATGCCCGATCATGCCTAGCCGGGGACTCCCACATGAGGCAGTGAACCCGTCCAGGCGAAGGTTTTAGATGAGTCAACTCGTAGGGTTGCGCATGCCTTAGGGAGTGTGTAGTGTTGTCTCTCGCCCCGAAAGCGCTGGGAAGCGACAGGCTGGGGCACTCCCCCGTCGACGAGCCCCGTGGCGAGTGTGTGGTCGCATGGATCCCACTCAAGGCCGCAGGGTTGGACGATGCGCCGAAAGACCAGGTCGGGACATCCGATTTGCAAAACCGGACGCGAGGGAGTAGCTTGGAGAAGCTGCCCTTCGGGGCAGTGACACCAGAAACGGTATAACTGAATGCAGGAACACGGAGTTTGACATTCGGTGGAAATGCAGTAAAGTTATCCGGGTTGCCAAACTTAATGGCTTCCGAAGTTTGAGAACTCAACAGCGTGCTTTAAGTCAATGCCATTTTTTGGGGATGGATCAGGGATTTTTTGTTCTTGGTTTGTTTCTTGTTTTTTCCTTTGATTGATGGCTCCTGTGGCATGCATGTTTGTGTGTGTTGTGGGGGTTTGTCGGTGATTGGGTTCTGTGTTGAATTTTTGGATGTGCCTGTGTCTGCATTGTTGTGTGGGTGTGGGTGTGTTTGATTTTTTCGATGGAGAGTTTGATCCTGGCTCAGGACGAACGCTGGCGGTGTGCTTAACACATGCAAGTCGAACGGTAAGGCCCTTTCGGGGGTACACGAGTGGCGAACGGGTGAGTAACACGTGAGTAACCTGCCCTCATCTCTGGGATAACAGTCGGAAACGGTTGCTAATACTGGATATGAGCTTGCAAGGCATCTTGTGGGTTGGAAAGATTTTTTGGTTGGGGATGGACTCGCGGCCTATCAGCTTGTTGGTGAGGTAGTGGCTCACCAAGGCTTCGACGGGTAGCCGGCCTGAGAGGGCGACCGGCCACATTGGGACTGAGATACGGCCCAAACTCCTACGGGAGGCAGCAGTGGGGAATATTGCACAATGGACGGAAGTCTGATGCAGCAACGCCGCGTGCGGGATGACGGCCTTCGGGTTGTAAACCGCTTTCAATTGTGACGAAGCTTTTTGTGACGGTAGCAGTAGAAGAAGCACCGGCTAACTACGTGCCAGCAGCCGCGGTGATACGTAGGGTGCGAGCGTTGTCCGGATTTATTGGGCGTAAAGAGCTTGTAGGTGGTTTGTCGCGTCGGGAGTGAAAACTCAGGGCTTAACTCTGAGCTTGCTTTCGATACGGGCTGACTTGAGGGAGGTAGGGGAGAATGGAATTCCTGGTGGAGCGGTGGAATGCGCAGATATCAGGAGGAACACCGGTGGCGAAGGCGGTTCTCTGGACCTTTCCTGACGCTGAGAAGCGAAAGCGTGGGGAGCGAACAGGCTTAGATACCCTGGTAGTCCACGCTGTAAACGGTGGGTACTAGGTGTGGGGGACATTCCACGTTCTCCGTGCCGTAGCTAACGCATTAAGTACCCCGCCTGGGGAGTACGGCCGCAAGGCTAAAACTCAAAGGAATTGACGGGGCCCCGCACAAGCGGCGGAGCATGCGGATTAATTCGATGCAACGCGAAGAACCTTACCTGGGTTTGACATATGCCGGAAGCGTTCAGAGATGGGCGTGCTTTTTTGGTCGGTTTACAGGTGGTGCATGGCTGTCGTCAGCTCGTGTCGTGAGATGTTGGGTTAAGTCCCGCAACGAGCGCAACCCTCGTCCAATGTTGCCAGCGGGTTATGCCGGGGACTCATTGGAGACCGCCGGGGTCAACTCGGAGGAAGGTGGGGATGACGTCAAGTCATCATGCCCCTTATGTCCAGGGCTTCACGCATGCTACAATGGCCGGTACAGTGAGCTGCGAGCCTGTGAGGGTGAGCGAATCTCTAAAAGCCGGTCTCAGTTCGGATTGGGGTCTGCAACTCGACCCCATGAAGTCGGAGTCGCTAGTAATCGCAGATCAGCAACGCTGCGGTGAATACGTTCCCGGGGCTTGTACACACCGCCCGTCAAGTCATGAAAGTCGGTAACACCCGAAGCCGGTGGCCTAACCCGTTTGGGAGGGAGCTGTCGAAGGTGGGACTGGTGATTAGGACTAAGTCGTAACAAGGTAGCCGTACCGGAAGGTGCGGCTGGATCACCTCCTTTCTAAGGAGCCAATTTTTTGTGTGTGGCTGGTTTGTTCCTGGATGTTTTTCTGGGGGCTGGTCATGTTTTTGGTTTCTGGGTGGAACGTTGGCTTGTACCATGTTTGTGGTGGCGCGCTGTTGGGTTTTGAGAGGTCGGTGGTCTTTGTGTGGCTGCGGTTTCTCTGTGGCTCCTAGGGGTCTCCCGGTTGTGTCGGGGGGTTTTTGGGGGTGTGTGTTTTGAGAACTTTATAGTGGACGCGAGCATCTTTGTAGATTTTGTTGTTGTTTTTTGGCAAGCTACTAAGTGCGATCGGTGGATGCCTTGGCACCAAGAGCCGATGAAGGACGTTGTAACCTGCGATAAGCCCAGGGGAGTTGGTAAACGAGCTGTGATCCTGGGATGTCCGAATGGGGAAACCTTGAATTTCCGGAGTTGTGTCCGGTGACCTCTGTCTGAATGTATAGGGCAGTTGGAGGGAACGCGGGGAAGTGAAACATCTCAGTACCCGTAGGAAGAGAAAACAATAGTGATTCCGTGAGTAGTGGCGAGCGAAAGCGGAGGAGGCTAAACCCGTGCCGTGTGATAGCTGACAGGTGTTGCGGTATGGGGGTTGTGGGGTGCGATGTGGTCTGGCTGTTGACGGGCCGGCGAGTTATAAATGATGGATGAAGTTGAACTGGTTGGAAAGCTGGAGCGTAGAGGGTGATACTCCCGTAGGCGTATGTCTGTCACTCGTTGTCGTTTTTCCCAAGTAGCACGGAACTCGTGGAATTTCGTGTGAATCTGGCAGGACCATCTGCTAAGCCTAAATACTCCTTGGTGACCGATAGTGTATTAGTACCGTGAGGGAATGGTGAAAAGTACCCCGGGAGGGGAGTGAAATAGTACCTGAAACCGATCGCATACAATCCGTCGGAGCTTAAAATTTTTTGTTTTGGGTGACGGCGTGCCTTTTGAAGAATGAGCCTGCGAGTTAGTGGTGCGTGGCGAGGTTAACCTGTGTGGGGTAGCCGTAGTGAAAGCGAGTCCTAATAGGGCGTTGTAGTCGCGTGCTCTAGACCCGAAGCGGGGTGATCTATCCATGGCCAGGGTGAAGCGAAGGTAAGACTTCGTGGAGGCCCGAACTCACTTGGGTTGAAAACCGAGGAGATGAGCTGTGGATAGGGGTGAAAGGCCAATCAAACTCCGTGATAGCTGGTTCTCCCCGAAATGCATTTAGGTGCAGCGTTGCGTGTTTCTTGCCGGAGGTAGAGCACTGGATGGTCTAGGGGGCCCACAAGCTTACCGAAATCAGCCAAACTCCGAATGCCGGTAAGTGAGAGCGTGGCAGTGAGACTGTGGGGGATAAGCTTCATAGTCGAGAGGGAAACAGCCCAGATCATCAGCTAAGGCCCCTAAGCGGTAACTAAGTGGAAAAGGATGTGGAGTTGCGTTGACAACCAGGAGGTTGGCTTGGAAGCAGCCATCCTTGAAAGAGTGCGTAATAGCTCACTGGTCAAGTGATTCTGCGCCGACAATTTAGCGGGGCTCAAGTTATCCGCCGAAGCTGTGGCATTCACATGTGTGACCGGAAGGTTGTGTGGATGGGTAGGGGAGCGTCGTGTGCGTGTTGAAGCGGTGGGGTGACCTGATCGTGGAGTGCATACGAGTGAGAATGCAGGCATGAGTAGCGAATGACGGGTGAGAAACCCGTCCGCCGATTATCCAAGGGTTCCAGGGTCAAGTTAATCTGCCCTGGGTTAGTCGGGACCTAAGGCGAGGCCGACAGGCGTAGTCGATGGACAACGGGTTGATATTCCCGTACCGGCGAAACAACGCCCGTGCTGAGGCGCGCGATGCTAAGCATGCGAGACTGTCTGTTGCCTTTCGGGGTGGCGGGTGGTTGAGTCTGTGACCCGAGTGTGTAGTAGGCAAGCTGCGGAGGGACGCAGGAAGGTAGCTCATCCTCACGCGTTGGTTGTTCTGAGGCTAAGTGTGTAGGGTGGGATGTAGGTAAATCCGCATTCCGTGATGCCTGAGACATGATGGGCCCGTACCTTTTGGTTCGGGTTGAGTGATCCTATGCTGCCTAGAAAAGCTTCGTTAGCGAGTTGTTAGCCGCCCGTACCCTAAACCGACACAGGTGGATAGGTAGAGTATACCGAGGCGATCGGGATAATCGTGGTGAAGGAACTCGGCAAAATACCCCCGTAACTTCGGGATAAGGGGGACCTGCGACGTGTTAGAACTTGCTTCGAGAGCGTCAAGGGTCGCAGAGACCAGGCCCAAGCGACTGTTTACTAAAAACACAGGTCCGTGCCAACTCGTAAGAGGACGTATACGGACTGACTCCTGCCCGGTGCTGGAAGGTTAAGGGGAACTGTCAGCCATTTTGTGTGGTGAAGCGGTGAACTTAAGCCCCAGTAAACGGCGGTGGTAACTATAACCATCCTAAGGTAGCGAAATTCCTTGTCGGGTAAGTTCCGACCTGCACGAATGGAGTAACGATTTGGGCGCTGTCTCCACCACGAACCCGGTGAAATTGCATTACGAGTAAAGATGCTCGTTACGCGCAGCAGGACGGAAAGACCCCGGGACCTTTACTATAGTTTGGTATTGGTGATCGGTGTGACTTGTGTAGGATAGGTGGGAGACTGTGAAGCCGGGACGCTAGTTTCGGTGGAGTCGTCGTTGAAATACCACTCTGGTCACTCTGGTTATCTAACCTAGGACCGTTATCCGGTTCAGGGACAGTGCCTGATGGGTAGTTTGACTGGGGCGGTCGCCTCCTAAAAGGTAACGGAGGCGCCCAAAGGTTCCCTCAGCCTGGTTGGCAATCAGGTAGCGAGTGTAAGTGCACAAGGGAGCTTGACTGCGAGACTGACGGGTCGAGCAGGGACGAAAGTCGGGACTAGTGATCTTCTGGTAGCGAATGGAAGCGCCAGGACTCAACGGATAAAAGGTACCCCGGGGATAACAGGCTGATCTTGCCCGAGCGTCCATAGCGACGGCATGGTTTGGCACCTCGATGTCGGCTCGTCGCATCCTGGGGCTGGAGTCGGTCCCAAGGGTTGGGCTGTTCGCCCATTAAAGCGGCACGCGAGCTGGGTTTAGAACGTCGTGAGACAGTTCGGTCCCTATCCGCTGCGCGCGTAGGAGTCTTGAGAAGGGC
Source organism: Arachnia propionica (assembly GCF_037055325.1). Lineage (NCBI taxonomy): Bacteria > Bacillati > Actinomycetota > Actinomycetes > Propionibacteriales > Propionibacteriaceae > Arachnia > Arachnia propionica. The sequence goes on from NZ_CP146373.1 coordinate 47,624, forward strand.
TGTCCTTAGTACGAGAGGACCGGGACGGACCAACCTCTGGTGTGCCAGTTGTTCCGCCAGGAGCACGGCTGGTTGGCTACGTTGGGAAGTGATAACCGCTGAAAGCATCTAAGCGGGAAGCACGCTTCAAGATGAGGACTCCCACACCATCAAGGTGGTAAGGCCCCCTGCAGACCACAGGGTCGATAGGTCGGACGTGGAAGCACAGTAATGTGTGAAGCTGACCGATACTAATAGGCCGAGGGCTTGCCACAACAACAACACCTACTCGCGTCCACTATGAGGTATCCCAAAACACACACAACACCACAACAAACAAAAACATATTCTTTTGTGTCACGGACTTGTTCCGGTGGCCATAGCGAGAGGGAAACACCCGGTCCCATCCCGAACCCGGAAGTTAAGCCTCCCAGCGCTGATGGTACTGCACACGCGAGTGTGTGGGAGAGTAAGACGCCGCCGGACACACAAACCCACAACTGCCCCCACACCCCAAACACGTGTGGGAGCACAACCACACCCCCACACGTGGTGAAAGTTGGGTTCCCCGGGGCCGCTTTGGGAGAATCGGACCATGGGTTTTGAAGGAAAATCCCCAAAGGATGGTGCCAGGGGAGAGAAGCGTGGTGAACGTCGCAGTTCTCGTGACCAGCAAGGCACAGCCAAATTCGGGAGCCGCGCTGGGGAGACCCGGCGAGGCGGAGGGGGGAACAAGAACAAACGACAGGGAAGCCGGGAACAAGCACCGTGGCACCAGGACGGTCATAGTGGCGACCGTGCTTTTCGTCGTGAGGAGCGGCAGGGAGAGAGCGACTCTCGAGGCACTCGAAAACGTGGGCGCTTCGAGCAAGGCGGAGAGCGCAAAACGCGAGTTTTCCATGACGCCCGAAATGGGCAGCCGAATCGCCGCGAACCGCGAAGCAGAGGCGCTCGTGAAGATGAGGAGCGCCGCGTACCAAAACCGGGGACGGCTCCAGCGCAGAACGAGCCACCCACACCCGAGAACTTTGACGAGTCCCTGTTGCCTGCCAGCGTGCGTGCTGAGCTGAAAGGTCTGCCGAAGGACCTGGCGCAGACGGTGGGGGCTCACATCCTTGCAGCTGGCGAGTTGCTGGACGTCGATCCTGAACTGGCCCATCGGCATGCAGAAGCTGCGAGGAGGCGGGCGGGAAGACTGTCGGTGGTCCGGGAAGCAGCAGCTGAGACGGCTTACATGGCCGGGCACTACGACATCGCGCTGAGAGAGTTCAGAGCCATCAGGCGGATGAATGGGGGAGATGAACTCCTGCCGGTTCTCGCGGACTGCGAGCGTGCCCTGGGAAGGCATCGTGACGCACTCGATCTGCTCGCCACCTTGGACCAGGGAACGAAGAAACTGGGGCTTCGTATCGAGTGCATTCTCGTAGAAGCAGGAATTCGTAACGACCTCGGACAGCATGGAGAGGCGCTGAGAGTTCTGAAAGCAGCGATATCCCGCCAAGTCGGCCCGAAATTCGGACAGGCTCGTCTGCGATATGCCTACGCTGACCTGCTGGAGCGCGCAGGACGGGGCGATGCTGCACGGGAATGGTTCGAGTCGGCAGCTCGACTTGATCCTGAGGGACGGCTCGACGTCGCAGAGCGAATTGCGACTCTCGACGGCGTCACCCTGCCCGAGGACTTCGAACTGGTTTCTGCAACGGGGGAAGACCTCGAGACAGGCGACGAGAAGACCGAGGTGGTTGACATGGAAGATGCAATCGAAACCCAGGTGATCGACCTGCTCTCCCCTGAGGAAGAAATTGCGGAGATTCTCGAGGAGATCGACGGGAGCCGGGAGTGACGCCACTCGTCTCGAGCTATGACGCTGCCCTGTTCGATCTCGACGGGGTGATTTATCTCGGCCCGAATGCCATCGACGGGGTGGCTGGGTCGTTGACCCAGCTGCGTGAAAGGGGAATCCGGCTCGGTTTCGTCACCAACAACGCGGCACGTACTCCGACCGCTGTTGCCGAGCACCTGCGCCAGCTCGGGATCCGTGCCGAGGATTCGGATGTGGTCAATTCGACTCAGGCCATGGTGCGTATGCTCCGCAAGGAACTTCCCACGAAGGCAAAAGTGCTGGTAGTTGGCACTGATGCGCTTGCCGCCCAGCTGGCTGACGGCGGCTTTGTGCCGGTCTCAACCCTGGAAGAGAACCCGGTGGCCGTTGTGCAGGGCTACCATCCACAGCTTCCCTGGGCCCTCCTGGAACTTGGTGCTATCGCCATCCAAAAGGGGGCAGCATGGTATGCCACCAACCCGGACCAGACTCGCCCTACCGAGCGTGGAATCTTGCCGGGCTGTGGCGCACAGGTTGATCTGATAGCGGATTGCGTCGGGTTTCGTCCCTCCATGGCGGGCAAGCCGTTCCGGCCTCTTCTCGATGAAACCGTGTTGCGTCTTGCAGCAAAGCGTCCCGTCTTCGTCGGTGACCGTATCGACACGGACATCATTGGCGCAGGAAATGTCGGCATGGATTCGCTGTTCGTGTTCACGGGAGCGCACGGTAAGTATGATCTCGCAGCTGCCGATCCCATCGGTCGTCCAACGCACATCGGCTACGACATCTCTGCTCTGCTGGCGCCGGCCCGTGAGGTGGAGACCATCGGGAATGGATTTCGTTGCAGGGACGCAGAAGCGTGGATCATCGACGGAAGGGTCGTCACGGATATCGTTCCGGAGAAACTTGAAGGGCAACTCGATCTGTTGTGGTGTGTGTTGAACGCTGTCTGGCGATTTAATGCCGAAGGCAACGATGTGTTGGCGCGATTGGATCTACTGCGGTGACGGGTATCACCCCTCGCGACGTCGTTCCTGGTGACGTACGACGTCTCCAGACCATAGCCGACACCATGGTCGGGGTAGAAGGTGTGGAGAAACTACCGGTTGACGAGGCAATATCCCGGCTGGAAGCGGCTCACCGAGCGCTTGCCGAGGCGCTGAAACCCGAAACGGAGCCGCAGCCCGGAGGTGGGGCAGATCAGTGAGGTTGGACCAGGAACTCGTCATCCGAGGGCTGGCGCGTTCCCGCACCCAGGCGGCCCGGCTCGTGGCGGAAGGTCGTGTCAAGGTCTCCGGCGCTATCGCGCGGAAACCTGCGATGAGTGTGGACACTGAGACCGATATATCGGCTGATACCGAGAAGTGGGTTTCTCGTGCCGCCCACAAACTTCTGGGGGCGATCGAGGAGTCCGGAACCTCCATGGACGGGCGCGTACTTGATGCGGGGGCATCGACCGGGGGATTCACGCAGGTGGCATTGGCGCAGGGAGCGAAGCTGGTCTACGCAGTCGACGTTGGACACCATCAGCTCGCCGATCCGATCCGCTCAGATCCGCGGGTCCGGGTCCGGGAGGGCCTGAACCTGCGTGACCTCACCCTGGCCGATCTGGATGAGGAGTGTGTCGACGTCGTGGTCGGGGACGTCTCTTTCATCTCGCTCACGCTTCTGCTGCCATCGCTCCTCGGGGTTCTGCATCCCACGGGGGTTGCGCTTCTGCTGGTGAAGCCACAGTTCGAGGTGGGAAGAGATCGTCTCGGAGCGGGCGGGGTGGTCCGTGACTCCAGATTGCGTGAGGAAACCGTGGATGCCGTTGTGGAGGGTGCCGAAGATCTCGGGTGGGTTTGCGACTGGCGTGGCCCCAGCCGATTGCCCGGTGCTGGCGGCAATCAGGAGTTCTTCATTCGATTGTGCTCGGCTCGCGGCGCTTATTACCCTTGATGACCGTGGAAACCCGAACCGTCGCCGTGCTGCTGCACCCGGAACGTCCTGAAGCTCTGGATGCGGCAACGGCTTTCATGAGCCAGATGCCCGGCTTCAGGTTCCTGAGTTTCTCCGATGACGTGGAACGCCTGAAAAACCTTGTACCCGGAGCGGATCTTGAGCCCATTGACAAGAAACCGGCGGAACTGGCGGTCGTCTTCGGGGGTGATGGCACCCTTCTGCGAGCCGCAGAGTGGGCACAGCCTCTGGACGTCCCGTTGCTGGGGGTCAACCTCGGGCACGTCGGTTTCCTGGCGGAGCTGGAAACCTCGGACCTCACATCGTTGCCTCGGGCGGTGATCGGGGGACGCTACGAAACAGAGCAGCGTCTGGTGCTACGAGTCGAAGTGACCAACGCGTCCGGGACGATTCTGTGGTCCTCTTTCGCGGTCAATGAGGTATCGCTGGAGAAGTTGATGCGGGAGAAGATGCTGAACGTCCTCGTGCACGTCGACGCTCACCCGCTCTCCCGATGGGGATGTGATGGGGTGCTGGTGGCCACACCCACCGGATCCACCGCCTACGCGTTTTCCGGTGGTGGGCCCGTCGTGTGGCCCGAGGTGCAGGCGATGCTGCTGGTTCCCTTGTCTGCTCACGCTCTGTTCAACAGGCCCATGGTGCTCGCTCCCGACTCGCATGTCTCCCTCGAGTTGGGGGGGCCTGTGCCGCAGGGCATCATCTGGTGTGATGGCAGGCGCAGCTTCGAGGTGGGATCCGGACATCGGGTGGCGATCAAGGCCAGCGGACATCCGCTGCGTTTGGCTCGACTCTCTGAGCAGCCCTTCACCACGAGACTGATGCGGAAGTTCAAGCTGCCGATCGACGGCTGGCGGCGTCCACCCCGGAGGTGAACATGTTGACAGAGCTTCGTTTGAATTCGCTCGGAGTGGTGGCGGAGGCCGTCCTGCCGTTGGGTCCCGGGCTCACCGCGTTGACGGGAGAGACGGGCGCAGGAAAGACGATGATCGTCGCGGGACTCGGCCTGCTGCTGGGGGCCAGGGCCGATGCGTCGCTGGTCAGGAATGGGCAGGACAGGGCGCTCGTGCAGGGACGTTGGGAGGTCGGCGAGCTCATGGCCGAGGCGGTTGAGGCCCTCGGAGGGGACCTCGACGATGGGGTTGAGCTCGCCACCCTCCGGCAGGTCTCCTCCCAGGGACGCTCTCGCGCCACGGTTGGTGGGGCTCAGGTTCCCGTGTCCACCCTGGCTGGTTTGCTGGCTGAACTGGCGACGATCCACGGCCAGTCCGAACAGGTGCGGCTCTCCAGCCCGGAAAGGCAACGGGAGCTGCTCGATGCCTTCGCGGCACCGGCAGCGCTGGAGGACTACCGCCGCGACTTCGCGGAGCACCGCCGGATCACCGAAGAGCTTGCGAGGCTCGAAGCCGAGGCGATGAACCGGGCTCGGGAAATCGATGTGCTGAGGTTCGGGTTGGAAGAGATCGCGGCCGTTAACCCCCAGGAGGGGGAGGACGAGGCCCTGGCGGCAGAAGCGGTGCGTCTGGCTGATGCGGATGACCTCAAGGCCTTGGCGATGACAGCACGGGGTGCGTTGAGTGGGTCGGAGGAGGATCTCGACGCCCCCAGCGTGCTCGGGCTGGTCGGAGTGGCGCGCAAGGCCCTCGAAACGCTCTCCGAACGTGACCCGGGTGCCACTGAGCTGGCGCGACGGATCACCGAGACGAATTACCTGCTGACTGACCTCGCCCAGGACGTCGCGGGCTATACCGCCGACCTTGTCACCGACCCACTCAGGCAGGAGGCTGTTGCCGATCGCCGAGGCCAGCTCGCGACCCTGACCCGTAAGTACGGCAATGATGTCGCGGAGGTACTTGAGTGGGCGGAGCGGGCAACCGGGCAGCTGGCCGAGCTCGACGGAGCCGATGACCGGATCGAGGAACTGCGAAAGCGGGCCGCTGTCCTTGACGAGGCCCTCGACTCGGCGGCAGCCAGGATTTCTCGGGCTCGCAAGGAGGCCGCGGGAAGGTTGGCGAAGCTTGCATCCGCCGAGCTGACGGCCTTGGCGATGCCGCATGCCAGGCTGGAGTTCGCAGTCACAAAGGCCCTGCGTGGCCCTCACGGTGCAGATCGGATCGAGCTGGTCTTCACCGCCAATCCCGGTTCCGTCCCTGGGCCGCTGGGAAAGATCGCATCTGGCGGGGAACTTTCCCGCGTCCGGTTGGCACTCGAGGTGGTGCTCGCTGGACAGTCCCCAGGGCACACCTTCGTTTTCGACGAAGTGGACGCCGGGGTCGGTGGAGCCGTTGGCCTGGAGATCGGAAGAAGGCTGAAACGGCTGGCAGCGAACGGCCAAGTGATCGTGGTTACCCACCTGGCGCAGGTGGCGGCGTTCGCAGATCAACATTTCTTGATTGCCAAATCCAGTGATGGGCAGGTCACGACCTCGGACGTCACCCCTCTCGGCGAGGAGGAGCGCGCTGCCGAGCTGGCACGCATGATGAGCGGCAGCGGGGAATCTGACGCAGGTTTGAGACACGCGAAGGAACTGCTCAGAATCGCGCGGACCGGCTAAGAGCAGGACCGGGCGCCGCCGTCGCATCAAAGCGGCCCACAGGAACACGCCTGTTCGTGAACCCCTAGAATTGTCAGACATGAGCCGTGCCCTGATTGTGGTCGATGTCCAGCGCGATTTCTGCGAGGGAGGGGCGCTCGCTGTGTCTGGAGGAGCTGCGGTTGCCGGGGACATCAACCGGATGTTGTCGGGCGACCATGGCTACGACATGGTGGTGGCGACCCGGGATCATCATGTTGATCCGGGCGAGCACTTCAGCGACTCCCCGGATTTCAAGGACTCCTGGCCTCCGCACTGCGTTGCGGGTACCTCAGGTGCGCAACAGCATCCCGGGTTGACCTTCGCGGAGTGGGACGCCGTGTTCCTGAAAGGCCGCGATGCGGCTGCTTACTCGGGTTTCGAGGGAACCGATGAGAGGACCGGTGAACTGTTGGGGGACTACCTGAGGAAACACGGCGTCACCGAGGTGGATGTCTGCGGGATAGCTGCCGACTACTGCGTCGATGCCACGGCGCGTGACGCTGCCGCCGCTGGTTTCGGAACGACCGTTCTGACCGATCTGACGGTTGCTGTCCACCGTGATTCTTTGACGAAACTGAAGGCCGACTGGGCGGACACAGGTGTGTTGATGCGCGCGGCCGTGGAGTGATGAGGTCCATGAAACTTCATGGATGACGTGAGAAACAGAGCCAGGTTGAAAGTGAAAGTTTCTCTGGGGAAGAGGCCGTGCGAGCCAACCATGGAGGACAGAGGGTGCGTGGGGAACAGGACGTGTTGATCCCGCGGTGATCCTGACGACTGCTCCTCGGGCATGTGCTTTTCCGCGGCTACGTGTGTCTGCTTCCGCGACATGCGCGAACTGGTTCTGGTGGATTCGAAAGAGCCTCATACGGTGAAGTCTCGGGACTATCCAGGTGGGCTTGTGATGGTATACCGTAAGTTTCGTGCGTGGCATCGGGCTGCGCGAAACAGAGGGGAAGATAAATGAAGAAGCGTGTCCTTGCCGGGACAGCTGCCCTTGCACTAGGGCTGACTGGTGTCATCGGTGTCAACCAGGCCTCCGCGGATGAAGGTGCTGCGCCTTCGCTGACCGTTCGTGCCGTCAACACTGCGCAGGGTGACGCCTCGGCGTATCTCATGGCAAAGTGCCCCGAGCACACTGCAAAGGCGATTATCAAGGTCGGTGACCGGAAGACCGAGACCATCAACTTGAAGAACGCGCCGTCCGAGTTCGGGTACATGATAAGCAGCAACCAGGGACAGGCCCCGACGTCGCTGACCTGCTTCGACTACCAGGAGAAGTCCACCAACACCACCGTCACCATTGACCTGACCAAGGCTGTCGGCCCACAGGTTACGGTCACCGGCGATGGCGTGGCGCGCAAGGCCGCTCCTGGAGGAAACATCACGGTCGGCGCCACCGGTTTCACAGCTGGCCAGGAACTCGACTTCACGCTTTACTCCAAGCCTTACCCGCTCGGCAAGGCCACCGTTTCTGCGGGCGGCTCCGCTCAGTTGAGCGCTGTCGTCAGCAGCGATGTGATCCCCGGAAGCAGCCACTACGTCGTTGTCAAGAGCGACAAGGACGAGATTGGTCTGGCCAACGTCGCGATCGTGAACAAGGACGATCTGAAGAAGGGCCAGCCCGAAGACAACGGTGGTAAGCAGAAGGGCAAGCCCGGTCTGCCTCGTACCGGTGCCGCAGCCTGATTCGACCAAGGACCGCCCCGTGCCTGAAGGCCCGGGGCGGTTTGCCGTTCCCGGGTGGCTCTGGAAACCCGGGGTGCTGATTCTTGCGGTCGTGGTCGGTTTGGTGACCGCTGGGGTGTTGTTGAACGCCCGCGCGAACCGCTTGGACCTAAGGCTGCATGCCTCGCTAAACGACGGACGCACTCTCCTTGTGGTCGGGATCGATGACCGCTCCTTGGCGCCAGAAGGCACCACTGACTTCGGCGAGCTTGACGATGAACACGGTTCCCGGGCCGACCTGATCCTGGCCCTCAGACGAAGCGGGGGAGAGACCCACGCTGCAAGCATTCCCCGAGATCTCGTGGTCGAGGTCGCTCCCAACGAGTACGACCGTCTGGCCACCAGCTGGCTGCGCGGCCCGCAGGCTTTCGTGGACGGCCTGTGCCGCAGTCTTGCCATGCCTGTGGATCACTTGGCCGTGGTGAACCTCCGCGGATTCGTTACCCTCGTCGATGCAGTCGGGGGAGTGGAGGTCACCCTGGAACATCCGCTGCGGGACGACCACGCACACATAGATCTCCCAACAGGTACCCAGCTGCTCGACGGACGCGCGGCGCTCGGTTTCGTGCGCAGTCGGCAGGGGGAGATTCTCGTTGACGGTGCTTGGGTCGCAGATCCCGAGGGTGCAGCAGGGCGGCAGCGGCGTGGCGGCGAGGTGTTTCGAGCCGTCCTGAGGAGGCTTCCGCGCAACCCTGTGACCCTCTACTCGCTGGCTTGGAGGACGCTGCCGGAAACCTCCCTCAGCGGCGGCACCTCCCTGCTGGACGTGGCCGGATTCCGGGACCTTCAGGGTGATTTCACCGGAATTCCTGTTGAGGGCGGCAGGGATGCTGATGACTGGGTGGCCACGGCCAATGACCAGACTCGAGCCGCCCTGGCCAGGACCGGGCTGGCCGGGGGATGTAGCGTCTGAGTGGCGCAGGATGGATGACGCCGCACAAGGGTGGCAACTAGGAGGAAAGCGGATGAGCTGGGATCGACCCGTCGCCTGGGAGGTCAGGAAACGAACCGAGCTGGGGAAGGGACACGTCTCCACCTTCGTCGATGAGACGATAGCCACTCCTTCCGGGGAGGTCATCGCACGCCAATACTTGACTCATCCCGGCGCGGTGGCGGTGGTCTGCTGGGACGAGAAACGCGATGCTATAGCGGTGGTGCGCCAGTACCGACACCCCGTGAGGTATGAACTGGTGGAGATCCCGGCCGGGCTTCTCGACATGGATGGCGAGGAGCACGTGACGGCGGCGCAGCGGGAACTCGCGGAGGAGGCCGAACTGGCCGCCGGGCGCTGGAACGTGTTGGTGGACATCACCACCACCCCAGGAGCCTGTGAGGAATCGCTGCGGATCTACCTGGCCCGCAACCCACGCAACGCTTCCCGCCCGGACGGTTTCGTCCTGGAGGGTGAGGAGGCGCACATGCGATCCGAATGGGTGCCGCGCGAGGACCTGGTGGCGGCAGTGCTGGCGGGGCAGTGCCAATCTCCGACGCTGGTGGCGGGAACCTTGGCCCTCGAAACCGCCAGGCTGTCCGGTCGCATCGACCAGCTGCGTCCCGCTGATGCTCCTTGGCCGATCAGAGCCGGTCGCTGAGTGAGCGCCGCCGAGGACGCGCTGGAGCAATATCTGGCACATGTACGTGTGGAACGGGGACTGCGAGCGAACACTGTCGCCGCCTATCGCCGCGACCTGGAACGCTACCTTGCTTTCTTGGCGGCCCGGGGTGTGACCGACCTGGGGGAGGTGAGCCCCATCGAGATCAGTGAATACGTTCGTGAACTGGCTGGAGGACTCAAGGGGGCTTCAGTGGCGCGGGCACTCGTCAGCGTGCGTAACCTCCACGCCTTCGCCCACGAGGAGAAAATGACCTCCGAGAATCCGGCCTCCGAGATTCAGGTACCCAAGCTGGGTAAGCGACTCCCCAAGGCGCTCAGTGTAGCCGAGGTCGAGAGGCTGCTCGTTACCCCTGACAGGAAGGATCCCATCGGGTTGCGGGATGCCGCCCTGGTGGAGCTGCTCTACGGTACGGGTGCCCGGATTTCGGAGATCACGAGTCTCGACGTCGACGACGTCACCACGGTCATGGCTGACGAGGGAGCCGGGCTGAGGCTCAGAGGAAAGGGTGGAAAGGAACGGGTGGTTCCCCTCGGTAGTTTCGCCCGGGATGTCCTCGAGGCCTATCTGGTGCGATCTCGCCCCGGGCTCGCAGTTAAGGGCGACGGTGGCGGAGCGCTGCTGCTGAACACCCTTGGAAGGCGGCTGTCGCGCAACTCGGCATTCGCCATCGTCTCCAGGTGTGCCAAGCTCGCCGGGATTGAGATGGAAGTCTCACCCCACTCGCTGCGGCACAGCTATGCCACCCATCTTCTTGAAGGCGGCGCCGACGTGAGGGTGGTGCAGGAACTGCTCGGGCATGCGTCGGTGGCCACCACTCAGATCTACACCCTCGTCACCGTGGATCGTCTCCGTGAGGTCTACCTGGAGGCGCACCCGCGGGCGAGGTGAGAGAAAGGCCGGAGCCTGCTGTCGTGTGGGACCGGCACGGATGGTTGGTTCGTTAGTTTCGTGTGCCGACGCGACCTCTGAACACGAGCGCGACAGAAACGACCTCGTTAGGATGGACTTGTCGACATTTATAGGAGGCGAAGTGGCCGACAAACTGTTCAAGGTCCCCGACGCGCCCGCTGAGTCAACCCTTCCCGAGGAGCTCGGACCAACGGGGCGGCCCATGCCTGATCTTCCCGTGCCCATGCCCCCCGCACCTGGTAGGGACATGCACGCCACCATCATCTCGATGTGCAACCAGAAGGGTGGGGTCGGGAAAACCACCACCACCATCAACCTGGGGGCCGCACTGGTGGAACTCGGCCACGAGGTGCTGTTGGTTGACTTCGACCCGCAGGGGTCGCTGTCCGTGGGGCTCGGCGTCAATCCTCACACTTTGGAACGCAGCGTCTACAACCTTCTGCTTTCCCGCGAGTACACGCCGGATGAGGTGATCCAGCCCACCTCCGTCGAGGGAATGGACATCCTTCCCAGCAACATCGACTTGTCCGCCGCCGAGGTGCAGCTCGTCAGTGAGGTGGCGCGTGAGCAGACCCTCAGCCGGCTACTGGAACCGCTGCGCAGCAAGTATGACTTCATCCTTGTCGACTGCGCCCCCAGCCTGGGGCTGCTAACCATCAATGCCCTGACCGCCAGCGACTACGTCATCATGCCACTGGAGTGCGAGTTCTTTGCCCTGCGAGGCATAGCCTTGCTGACCGACACCATTTCCAAGGTCTCCGACAGGCTCAACCCGAACCTGAAAATCCTCGGCATCCTTGGAACCATGTACGACGGGCGGACCCTCCACTCCCGTGAAGTGCTGGAACGAGTCGTCCAGGCCTTTGGCAACGATGTCTTCCACACTGTTATTCGACGCACCGTGAAGTTCCCTGAGACCACCGTTGCAGGTGAACCCATCACCACCTACGCATCAGCGTCCAAGGGGGCCGACGCCTACCGGATGCTCGCCCGAGAGGTGTTGCGGAAGTGCCGGTGAACAAGAGAGCGAGCCTGCCCGGGGCGAGCGAGCTGTTCCGCCCCACCAAGGCCCCAGGACCGGTGACTCCGGCGACCCCAGCGCCACGCCAAGAACCAGAACGGCCTGAGAAACCTGCACAACAAGGGCAGCAGAAGTCATCTCGTCCCGTAGCCACGGGCCGGGTCAAACACGATCAGAAGATCACGGTCTACTTCTCCTCCGAGGAACTGTTCGCACTGGAGGACGCGACGCTGGAACTGAAACGTCGGCACGGCATCAACCTTGATCGGGGGCGTCTCGTTCGCACCGCTGTCGCCTTGGCGCTGCTTGATCTGGCCGAGAATGGAGCCGCCTCAGCGGTGGTCACGGAGCTCAACCGGACGTGAGCCGACGAGCTCGCACCCGAGCCGAGGAGAAACCACAGAGCACCCCGGGGTTTGAGGTGCACCTGGAGAACTTCGAGGGACCGTTTGACCTGCTGCTCCAGCTCATTTCCCGCCGCGAACTGGACGTCACCCAAGTGGCGCTGAGCCAGGTCACCGACGAGTTCATCGCCCATGTCCGCGCCGCCGGTGAAGTGTTGGGTCTGGAACAGACCAGCTCTTTCCTGGTGGTGGCCGCCACCCTCCTGGACTTGAAAGCCGCTCGACTGCTGCCAGGTGGTGAGGTGACCGACCCTGAGGATCTGGCAGCCTTGGAGGCCCGGGACCTGCTGTTCGCCCGGCTGCTCCAGTACCGGGCGTTCAAGCAGCTGGCTGCCTGGGTGGAGGAAGCCATGACCACGGCTGGCCGTCAACAGTGGCGTCCTGGCGGGTTGGAGGAGCGATTCCGCGGTGTTCTGGTCCAAGTCGAGTTGCCGATCGGCCCCGAGGAACTGGTGCAGCTGGCTGCCCGGGCATTGGCGCCGAAACCGGCACCGGTCGTGCAGCTCGCCCACCTGCACGGCAGCCGCGTCAGTGTCGTGGAGCAGACCGGGATCGTTGCAGAACTGCTGGCCGGGAAGGGACAGCTCACGTTCCGCTCCCTGGTCGCGGGGTGTGACCGGTTGACCACGGTGGTGCGATTTCTCGCGGTCCTCGAGCTGTTCCGCGCCGGACGGGTCAGTTTTGAACAAGCCGGTCCGCTCACGGAGCTCAGTATCCGCTGGTCAGGGGGAGAGACCACGGGAATCGTCGTGGACGAGTACGAGACCGAGGAGGAGATGTGAGCATCGCCCGCGCCGTCGAGGCACTTCTGCTCATGGCCACTGAACCCGTTCGGGCAACTGACCTTGCAACCCAGCTGGGAGTACCGGAACGCGAGGTGCTCGAAGAGCTGGAACAGTTGGAAGGGTTCTATCGGGACACTGAACGAGGTTTCGAGTTGTGCCGTGTCGCAGGAGGATGGCGTCTGGCCACCTCCCCGGATCTCGCTGAGGTGCTGGAGGCCGCGGTGGTTGCGGAAACCCGGGCCCGGCTCAGCCAGGCGGCCCTGGAAACCCTGGCGGTCATCGCCTACCTCCAGCCTGTGACCCGCGGTCGGGTTTCTGGAGTACGGGGTGTGAGTGTCGACGGCGTCGTCCGAACCCTGCTGGCCCACGGCCTGATCACCGAGGCAGGGGAGGAACCGAATGGGGCCATGACCTTCACCACCACTCCGTTGTTCCTGCAGAAACTGGGGCTCGACTCGCTGGACGAGCTACCGGACTTGGCGCCACTGCTGCCCGACGCCGTAGCCTTGGAAGCCGAACTTCGCGCAGCATCGGGAATCGAGGAGCAACATGACTGAGCCGGAAGGCATCCGCTTGCAGAAGGTGCTGGCGGCAGCCGGGGTGGCGTCGCGCCGGGCCAGCGAGATCCTGATCTCCGAGGGGCGCGTGGAGGTCAACGGCAAGGTGGTCTCCGAACAAGGGCGCCGAGTAGACCCGGACCGTGACACCATCCGGGTCGATGGGGCTCGCATCCCCCCGCCACGCAGACACCGCTATTTGGTGCTGAACAAGCCTCGCGGGGTGGTTTCCACCATGGATGACCCGGAGGGCAGGCGCACCTTGGTGGACTACCTACCTCGCAAATCAGAAAGGCTCTTCCACATCGGACGCCTCGACACCGACACCGAGGGCCTGATCCTGTTGACCAACGACGGTGAGTTTGCCCATCGCCTCTCCCACCCCAGTTTCGAGGTTCCGAAGACCTACGTGGCGGAGGTTGCTGGTGTCGTGGACCAGAGGACCATCCAACGCCTGGAGAAGGGCCGGCGGCTCGATGACGGTCCCGTCAAGCCTGACCGGGTCAAGCTGCTCTCGCGTGGTGAGTCGCGTTCTTTGTTGGCGATTACTCTTCACGAGGGTCGCAACCGTGTTGTCAGACGCATGATGGATTCTGTGGGGCATCCGGTGGATCGGTTGGCGCGCACCGGCATCGGGCCTGTCAGGCTTGGTCAGCTTGCGCTCGGGACTACCCGAGAGCTGACTCGTGAGGAGCTAGGTAGGCTACTTGACCTGGTCGGTATGTGATGGGGGCAGTGAACCCTCTGGGGTAACATCTGCTGGGTGCGTTTGAGTGAAGTGATGACCCGAGCGCGGATGGTCCTCGCGACCGCCGCGCTGTCCGCGCTGGCCCTGACAGCCTGCTCCGGCGATCCGACCACCAATCCCTCTGGGGGGAACACGGATGATGCGGCGACGACACCCGCCGCATCCCCGAACGATTCATCCTCGTCCCCGGACCCTCTTCCTACGGAAAGCCTCATTCCTTCTGAGAACCTCGATGCCATTACTGTCTCGGATGCTGATGTGCCCGAGGTCACGGTTCCAGCGCCGTGGGCCATCAGCAGTACCCAGACGAAGGTGTTGCGTGACAGTAGCAGCCCTCAGGTCGTGGGCGAGAAAGCCAGGGTCACCGTCAATTACGTCGGTGTCAATGGGCGCACCGGGGCTGTGTTCGACAGTTCCTTTCAGAGAGGGCAGGAGGCTGCCTTCTCGTTGGAGAAAGTAGTCACAGGGTTCAAGAACGGTCTCGCCGGGCAGAAGGTCGGCTCCAGGGTGTTGATCGGCATGACCGGGGCCGACGGCTACGCCCAGGGAAATCCCCAGGCAGGCATCCAGGCGGGTGATTCCCTGGTGTTTGTCGTCGACATCATCGCCTCCTCCTACGACGAGGCGCTGGGTGAGGCTGTGACCCCGGCTGAGGGGCTGCCTACGATGACCATGACCGACGGCAAACCTGAACTGACGTTTCCAGAGGCTGGGGTCAATGCCGACCAGCTGGTGGTGCAGCCACTCATCAAGGGTGCCGGCGCGGAAATCGCGGCCGACTCCACCATCAGTGTCAAGTTCCGGGTTTGGGGAGCGAAATCCGGGAAATTGATCCTGGACGGTTGGTCGGAGGCCCAGAGCAGCAAGCTCTCGGCCCTCATCAGCGGCTGGAAGACGGGCCTGCTGGGGCAGACCGCGGGATCGCGGGTGATGCTCGTCGTGCCCGCCGCGGACTCGTATCCCAACGGTGAGCCCAGCAAAGGGCTGGAGGCCGGTGAGGGTGTCGTCTACGTGATCGACATTCTGGATGTTCAAGCCCCTCAGAAAGAAAGTTGACGAAATCCGCGCCCTGTCCACGTGACGGGGGCGTGGAACTCATCGGGAAGGGGCCTCGGCATCACAGCCAGGGCCCCTTCCGGTGTCTCGTGCCGTCCGATTCCGAGCGAGGCCGTCAGATCGGCAACAACCTCGGAGAGCCGCCACCCCCGGGCGAGCAGATCATTCAAGGTGACCGCACCGTCGCGTTTCGCAAGGCGTTTCCCGTCGGAATTGGTGACCAGCCCGATGTGTGCGTAGCTCGGTGGTTGGCCACCCAGCAGGGTTGTGAGCCAGGCCTGGCGAGGTGCCGAACCGAGAAGATCGGCGCCCCGGGTGATTCGGGTCACCCCTTGATACAGGTCGTCGATCACGGTCGCGAAGTTGTACGCGGGCACTCCGTCGCCTCGGACCAGCACGAAATCGTCGACGACGCCGGTCACGGTGCCCGCGAAGAGATCGGTCACGGTGAACCGGGCACTCTCAGCGCGGATTCGAATCGCGGCCGGGCGCTGCTCCCTGCGCTGGTTCCTTTCCGCCGTGGAAAGCCGTGCGCAGGTTCCCGGATACGGGCGATGACCGTCACCGTGCGGGGCGGATGCGGCCTGCACGATCTCCTTGCGCGTACAGAAACACTCGTAGGTGCGGTCCCGCAAACGGCCAAGGGCGTCGCGGTAGGCGTCCAATCGCTCGGACTGGGTCACTACCTCGCCGTCCCAGATCATCCCCAGCCTCCGGAGGTCGGCCAGCTGTCGGGAGGCGGCTCCACCAGCCGCCCTCACCCGGGCTGCATCGAGGTCCTCAACGCGCAGCAGCCACCGCCCTTCTGCTCGCCGAGTGAGCAGCCAACCGGCAAGTGCTGTACGCAGATTCCCCAGATGCAGATCGGACGTCGGGGAGGGTGCGTAACGGTCAACGATTGGCATACCTCCATTGTTGCGGGGCGAACTCCCCGGTACCCTCTAACCCACCAGGTCACCAGGGAGATGAGATGTCGGCAAGCAAATCGGAGCGGTTGCTGAACCTGCTGATCATGCTGCTCAGCACGCGAGACTGGGTGGGTCGGGAGCGAATCCGGCAGGTCATCGAGGGGTATCGCGGATTGGACGACCGGAACTTCGACCGCACCTTCGAACGGGACAAGGCCGAGCTGCGAAACATTGGGGTCCCGGTGGAAACAGGAAACCACGGTCCCGATGGGGGCGACCCCGGTTACCGGGTGGATCGTTCCGCATTCGAACTGCCACCGGTTTCCTTCACCGCGGACGAATTGGCAGCCCTGGGGGCTGCCGCTCGCGTGTGGCAGGACAGCGTTGCGGCCGACGACACCCGCGTGGCACTCGCAACATTGCGGGCGGCAGGTGCCGATCCGGACGCCGCCCGGCTGCTGACCCTGCAGCCGCAGCTCACCTCGGTCGACGGGCTCGACGTGTGGTGGGGGGCGCTGCGGGACCGCCGCGAGGTGCGTTTTGGGTACCGCGGCGAGCCCCGAAGACTTCAGCCGTGGCGGATCGTGCAGCGCCGTGGACACTGGTACGTGATCGGGTTCGACCTCGACCGTGCGGAAAGACGCCACTTCAAACTTTCGCGACTCACGGCACCGCCGAGGGCGGTGGGGGAAAGCGCGTCCTACGAACCGCCGGAGGATGTGATCGCCGAGTTCACGCCGTCGGAGCCGGACCCGATTGCGCGGGTGGCTCTGCGTCACGGACACGGGCACGACCTGGCTCGCAACGGCCGGCCGGCCACGCCGTTGGCTGGTGACCCGGAAGGATTCGAGGTCTACGAACTGCCGCTGACGCCGGTGCTCGTTGGTGAGATCTGCGCTCTGGGTGCGGATGCCATCGCCCTGGCGCCAGACGAGCTGGTGGATGACGTGGTGGCCCGGCTCAGAGCAGTTGCAGGGAGGTCTGCCTGATGAGATCGACAGATCAGGTGCGGCGTCTCATCCAGTTGGTGCCGTACCTCACCCAGCACCCGGGAGTGACGGTGACCGAAGTCGCCCATGACTTTCAGACAACTCCGGCGGTGATTCTGCGGGACCTGGAGGTGATCCAGTTTTGTGGGATGCCCGGAGGATTGACTGATGATCTCTTCGACGTCGACATCGAGGGGGTCCGGGCCGATGGGGAGATCTACCTGTACAACTCCGATGTACTTGCCCGTCCCATGACCCTGACTGCCGGCCAGGCGGCAAGCCTCATGGTTGCCTTGGGTGCCCTCGTTGAGCTCGGATCCGATGCGGCTGCCAGCGCCAGGGCAAAACTCAGCGAGGCCTGCGGACAGGCAGAAACCGGGATTGAAGTCACCCTGACCGCTGGGGATGAGGAGACCCGCCGCGTCCTGACCCGGGCTTGTGAGGATCGTCGCGTGGTGCGGATCGAGCACGAGGGAACCGGGGGACGGGCTGTCGTGGAGGTGGAACCCGCCCGCCTGAGGGTGGTGGACGGCACCACCTATCTCGACGCGTGGTCCCGGCTTCGGGACGCCTGGCGCAGTTTTCGTATGGACCGGATCCGTGCTGTCGTGATGTGTGATGAGACAGCTCCGCCGCGCGAAGGTCTGGAGGAGGCCACGGGTTCCTGGTTCGCGGACTCCGAACGCAGAGTGGAGCTCTCCCTCCGTCCCGGCGCCGCCTGGGTTGCTGAGTACTACCCGACCCATTCGGTTGAGGCAGACGTGACCGGCCTGAAGGTGGTGCTTCCCGTCGGCAGCCGTGATTGGCTGGTCTCGTTGCTGCTGCGGCTCGGGGAGGACGTCGTGATCGTCAGCGACGGTGAGGCCGTTACAGAGGCCGCGGCGCGAGCCCGAGAGGCCTTGTGTGCCTATGAATCTTCGACAACCTGACTGAACCTGGACGTGGTGTCGGGTACGATCTCGTGGTGTGATCTGGGCAATCGTTCTTGGCTGCTTGGCGGCGGTCGGAGTGGTGGTCCTGGTGGTGATGGCCATCGGGACACGAAACAAAATCGACGACGTTCTGGTGGAGATGCGCATGCTGGAGGAACGTCGCGATGAGCTGAAGGAGCTCACAGCAGGCATTCGGCTGCCCCACAGACATCACGAGTAAGCTTCACAGAAACGAACGAATCCGGAATGAGGTAACTGCACTATGCCAAGCATCGGGCCCATGGAACTGTTGATCATCCTGGGCATTGCCCTGCTACTGTTCGGCGGTTCACGCCTGGCAGGGCTCGGCAAGGGAGTCGGGCGCTCCATCCGGGAGTTCAAGGAGGAGGTCAGGTCCGCCGACTCCAAGGAAGAGGACAAGAGCTCCGAACCCGAAGTGGTCGAGGCGGAGATCGTCGATGACAAGGCCGCAGAACTCGAACGCCGCCAGCGCGAGTTGGAGGCCCGCGAGCAGGCCCTCAAGGAGGCCGAGTTGAAAGCCCGGGAGGCGGCGCTCAACGCCCGCGAAGCCGAGACCGGGAACTGATCCACGTTGAGTTCCGACGCCAGCAGCGCTGAGGCGAAACCGCGTCGGTCCAGCTGGTTCCGCCCACCCAAGAAGGAGTCCCCGGACGGCAGCATGTCGCTGGGTGACCATCTCCGTGAGATCCGATACCGCGTCACGGTCTCGGTGCTGGCGCTGGTCCTGGCTGCCGTCGGGTGTGCCTTCTTCTACCAGCCGCTGGTGCTGTTCATCATGGAGCCCTACAGCGTCGCCAGGAAAGACGTGGAGGCAGCAAATCCTGAAGCGAACCTCCAGCTCGCCAACACCGGGGTGACGGGACCTTTCACCCTCGGTGTGGTGATCCTGATTGTCTGCGGTCTGATCATCACCATCCCGGTGTGGCTCTACCAGATCTGGGCCTTCGTGGCACCCGGCCTGCTCGCCAAGGAGAAGAAGTACGTGCTGTACTTCATGGGCGCTGGAATTCCGCTGTTCCTGGCGGGCTGTGCCATGGGCTACTGGGTCTGGCCCAAGGGCATCGCGGTCATGCTGAGTTTCACTCCATCGAATCTCGGGATCATGAACTACCAGGACATGGCTGAGTTCGTGACCCTGGAGCTGAAGATCATTCTTATTTTCGGGGTATCCTTCCTGCTGCCCGTGATCGTGGTCGCCCTCAATCTGTTCAACGTGGTGCGCGGACACCAACTCAAGAAATGGCGCAAGGGCGTGTTCTTCGGGTCCTTCGTCCTGGCCGCGGTTGCCACACCATCCACCGATCCGTTCACCATGCTCTGCATGGCGATCCCCATGACCCTGTTGTTCTACCTCTCCGAACTGATCTGCCGTGGCCTCGACAAGCGCAAGGGGGTCGTCGCCGCAAAGGAGAAAGAATTCAACATAGACGTGGATGACGGCAAGTGAACCAGCTGGCGAAACCGTCCCTGCTGACCCTGGTTGTCAATGAACGCTCAGGCGGGGGGCGCGCGGGCCGTATTCTTCCGAAAGTGGCACGCAGGCTTCGTGAGCAGGTCCCCACCGCAGAACTGCACATCGTTTCCTCCAGCTCGTGGACTGAGGCCGAGAAACTGACCCGCACCGCGGCTTTGGAGGCCCGCCCCGGTGATGCTCTGCTGGTGATGGGTGGAGACGGCATGGCCCATCTCGGGCTCAACGCAGCGGCGGGCACCGAGGCGACTCTCGGGCTGATCCCAGCGGGAACCGGAAATGACTTCGCGCGCGGCATCGGTGTGCCCCGCACCATTGACGAGGCCGTCGAGGTGATCGTCGCGGGCCGGACCCGCACAGTCGACCTGGCACACATATCCAACAGCACCTTTCCCCAACGCTATGTCGGAGCGGTGGTCTCCACCGGCTACGACGCCCGGGTGAACCGCTCCACCAACCACATCAGGCTCCGGCTGGGGGCTCTCAGTTACGGCTACATAGCCATGCGGGAGCTGGCCTCCTTCTCCCCGCTGCACTACGACATGATCATCGACGGGGTGCGACGTCGTCAGGAAGCGATGTTGGTCGCGGTGTCCAACACGGGAGTCTTCGGTGGCGGCATGCACATCGCTCCCGATGCCGATCCTGCTGATGGCCTGCTCGACGTCACAGTGGTCGGTCCGGTTTCGCGAACCACCCTGCTCAGGTTGTTGCCGTCCATGTATTCCGGGGCCTTCGTCAAACATCCGTGTGTGGAACAGTTCCGGGTACGCAGCATCGAGCTCGCCGGTGAGGGACTGTTCGTGATGGGCGATGGTGAGGAGCTGGGGGAGGTCCCAGTGCGTGTCGAGTGCGTACCGGAAGCGCTCAAGGTCTTTATCGCCTGAGAAGCCCTGCTACGTTGGGGCGGTGACCGATCAGGTACAGCGTTTCGCCGCGCTCTACTCTTTTCCGCTCGATGACTACCAGATTGCTGGCTGCGAGGCCTTGGCCTCGGGATCGGGCGTGCTGGTTGCTGCGCCCACCGGGGCCGGCAAGACGGTGGTGGGCGAGTTTGCCGTATGGCTGGCCCTAGAAACCGGTACGCGATGTTTCTACACAACCCCGATCAAGGCACTGAGCAACCAGAAGTATCACGATCTCGTGGAACGACACGGCGCAGACAGGGTGGGGCTGTTGACGGGCGATTCCTCGGTCAATGGTGATGCTCCTGTGGTGGTGATGACCACTGAGGTGCTGCGCAACATGATTTACGCTTCCTCGACAGGGCTGAACAACCTGGGGCACGTCGTCATGGATGAGGTGCACTACCTGGCCGACCGGTTCCGCGGCGCTGTATGGGAGGAGGTCATCCTCGGGCTGGCCTCCCGGGTGCAGATCACGGCGCTGTCGGCGACCGTCAGCAATGTGGAGGATTTCGGCGACTGGTTGCGCACCGTGCGGGGAAGTTTCGAGGTGGTGGTCTCCGAGAGGCGCCCCGTCCCCCTCTATCAGCACGTGGTGGTGGGAATGAAACTGGTGGACCTGTTCGAAGGAGTTGCCCCGACTGCCAGGGAACTGCCCAGTGAGCGTGTCGCGAAGGTGAACCGGGAGCTGCTGAAGATCTCCCGCGCCGAGGCCACCCGGGTACGAGACGATTCCCGACGACCCCGCGGGCGTTCCGGCCGGGGAAAGAGACCCCGCGGTTCTGGTTCCTTCGGCGGTGACGTTCATCCGCGTTTCGCGGGGCGTCGCACATCGCGAGCCGAGGTGGCGCGGGTCCTGGAGAGGGTTCGGCTACTGCCCGCGATCTGGTTCATCTTCAGCCGTGCCGGGTGCGATGCCGCCGTTGAGCAGCTGCTCACCGCCGGGGTGAACCTGACCACCCGCGACGAGGCCGCCCTGCTCGGGGAGATCGCTGACCGACACGTCAGCGGATTGTCGGTCACTGACCTGGAGGCGCTCGGATATGAGGATTTTCGGAGCGCTCTCTGCGCGGGTATCGCCGCCCACCATGCTGGGCAGTTGCCCACCTTCAAAGCGATCGTGGAAGAGGGATTCACCAGCGGGGCCTGCAAACTGGTCTTCGCTACAGAAACCCTGGCGCTCGGCATCAACATGCCTGCCCGGACCGTTGTGCTGGAGAAGCTGGTCAAGTACAACGGCGAAGCCGTGGTGGACATCACCCCAGGGGAGTACACCCAGCTCACCGGGCGGGCAGGCAGACGTGGCATCGATGTCGAAGGACACGCTGTCGTGCAATGGCAGCCCGGCATGGATCCACGAGCTGTCGCGGGCCTGGCCTCGAGACGCACCTACCCGCTGCGCTCCTCCTTCGCGCCGAGCTACAACATGGCCGTCAACCTGACCGCTTCGATGGGACGGGAGCGGGCCCGCGAGGTGCTGAACCAGTCGTTCGCGCAGTTCACCATCGACAAGACCGTGGTCAAGGCCAGCCGCACGGACCGTGAGCGGCGTCGTGAGATCGCCGCCAGCCGCGCCGAGGCCGAGTGCCACCTGGGGGATTTCATGGAATACGCGGCCCTGCGGGAGGAGATCTCCCAGCTGGAGGGCACCTCCGCGGCCGCCCGCAGGGCTCGGCGCGCCTATGACATTGCCGAGGCCATCTCGAAACTCATGCCTGGGGACGTGATCTGGGTGCCGAGACAGGGCTGGTGCGTGGTCTTGGCCATCGGTCAGAAGCAGAGCCGCGACGGTGTGCCGTGGGTGCAGGTCATCGCAACCGATCACACTGTGCTGCGGCTGCGACCCCACGACCTGCCCGGTGCGCCTGCCCCCGTGGCCCGGGTGAGGGTGCCCCGGCGTTTCTCCGTGCAGGACCGCAAGGCGCGCCGGGAGCTCCTGGCCATGCTGTCGGCAAAACTGGAATCCGTCGATCCCGAAACCCCCGCATTCGAGCCGACCCCGACCGACGAGGAACAGGCGAAGCGGATCGCGGACCTGAGACGCCGGATGAAGAAACACCCCTGCCATGGCTGCGAGGAACGTGAGCTGCACGCCATAGCAGCTGCACGTGCTATCCGCCTCGAGCGGGAGGCCACACGCCGAGATGCCGAACTGACGGGACGTGCGAACTCCTTGGCCGTGCAGTTTGACCGGGTCTGCGGGGTACTCTCTGACCTCGGCTACCTGCATGGGGATGAACTGAGCGACGCGGGGCGGATGCTGCGCCGTATCTACAACGAACTGGACCTCGTTGCCGCCGAATGCATCCGTCGCGATGTGTTCGTTGACCTGGACGGGCCACAACTGGCAGCTGTGTTGTCGTCGCTGCTCTACGAGTCGCGTCCGGGGCGTGACCAGCGGCACCCACGGATGCCGGACGCCGCCAGCGAGGCGGCGCAGTCCGCGCTGCGGACGGTGTGGCGTGAGGTCGGGGCGTTGGAACGCAACCATCGTCGCGACCGAGGACGTGAACCTGACATCGGTTTTGCCGAGGCGGCATGGCGCTGGGCCAGCGGTCAGGAACTCGCGAAGGTGCTGCGCATCAGCGGTTTGCCCGCCGGTGATTTCGTGCGCTGGGTGCGGCAGGTCATCGACCTGGCCGGCCAGATCGCGACGGCCGTTGGACCCGGGGACTTGCGTCGCACCTGCCGGGAGGCGATCACCGCGATGCGTCGAGGAGTCGTCGAGACCGATCTGGAGGAGGACTAATGGGAGTCGCGCTACGCGTGATCCCCTGCCTGGATGTTCACGACGGGCGGGTGGTCAAGGGAATCAATTTCCGTGACCTCAAGGACGCCGGGGATCCGGTGGAGCTGGCCGCTCGCTACGGTGCGGAGGGAGCCGACGAGTTGACCTTCCTGGACATCTCGGCATCCGCGCAGGGCCGGGAAACCACTCGGGAGATGGTGACCCGGTGCGCGGAGACCGTGTTCATCCCCCTTACCGTGGGGGGCGGGGTGCGGTCGGTGGCCGACGTGGATGCGCTGCTGCGCTGTGGGGCCGACAAAGCAGGCATCAACACCGGGGCGCTTGCTGATCCGGGGGCGATCGATGAGATCGCGGCGCGTTTTGGAAACCAGGTGCTGGTGCTGTCCCTGGATGTCAGGCGGGCCGGTTGGGCACCCTCCGGGTTTGAGGTCACCACCCACGGCGGACGCAGGCCAGCGGGCAGGGATGCCATCGAATGGGTGAAGGAGGCTGTCGACCGTGGGGTCGGAGAAGTGTTGCTCAACTCCATGGATGCTGACGGCACCACCAACGGTTTCGACATTGAGATGATCCGTGCGGTTCGCGAGGTCGTGGACGTTCCACTGATCGCATCCGGCGGGGCGGGAACCGCACTCCACTTTGCCGACGCTGCCCGCGCCGGCGCGGACGCAGTGCTGGCGGCGAGTGTCTTCCACTACGGCAGGCTCACTATTGTTGAGGTCAAGCAGGAGCTGGCCCGAGCCGGCTTCGAGGTACGAGGAGTCTGAAGACCATGAGCGATTGCCTGTTCTGCCGGATCATCGAGGGCGAGATTCCCTCGAAGTTCGTCTACCAGGACGACAACGCCGTCGCGTTCCTGGACATCAACCCGTGGCAGCAGGGACACACCCTGGTGATTCCGCGCCGTCATGTGGCCGATGCCTTGGAGGATCCGACGGCGCTGGCAGAGATCACTCCCGCCATCGGGGCGGTCGGCAACCTGTTGAAGGAGAAGCTGGGTGCCAGCGCCTGCAACATTCTCAGCAACGCCGGCGCCGACTCTGGGCAGGAGATCTTCCACCTTCATGTCCACGTCCTTCCCCGCTACGCTGACAACCCGGGCATCTCCAACATGCGCGGACCGATCAGCGACGACCTGGACCATGTGCACTCCCGCCTCACCGTGGATCGGTAACGGATCTGTGCGGCGCTCTGGCCATTAGCCCGGTAACCAACCGGTTTCACACCCGCCGCATGACCGCCACCACCTTGCCCATGATGCGGGCACCGGTGCCATCGATGGGGGAGTAGGCGGCGTTGTGGGGCATCAGCCACGCTTTACCACCCCTGCGGCTCAGGGTCTTCACAGTGGCTTCGTCGTCGAGCAGCGCGGCGACGATGTCGCCGTTGTCGGCACTGGCCTGCTGCCGCACCACCACCCAGTCCCCGTCGCAGATGGCGGCGTCGATCATGGAATCCCCGCGCACCTCCAGCATGAAAAATGTGCCATTTCCGACCAGCTGCTTAGGCAGGGAGAAGACGTCTTCCACCTGCTCCTGGGCGAGTATGGGCCCGCCCGCCGCGATCCTGCCCAACAAGGGCGTCTCGACGGCCTCAGGATGTGAGGAATGGGTCTGCTCGGGGTCGGGCAGATCCGGTGCTGGTGATTCAGGGGCGAGGGTCTCCGGCAGGGTCACGACCATGGCCCGTGGTCGGTTCGGGTCACGACGGATGAACCCGGCCTTCTCCAGCACCTTCAGCTGGTAGGCCACTGAGGACGTCGAGGCGAGACCGGCACGTTGGGCCAGCTCACGCATGCTCGGGGGATACCCATTGGCCTCCACCGCGTCCCGGATGAGTTTCAGTAGCAGCTGTTGGCGGGGAGTGAGGTCGCTGGTCTCAGCAGAGGAGGAGAGCTCGGAAATGCGTGCCACGTCGGCGGCTGCCTGTGCCTTGCTGGGACGCCCAGAACGCGAAGTCTTGCGTGTGGGAAGCCGGATGATCGTGGCCTCCGCGGTTTCCTCGTGGGTCTCGTCTGCCATGACGTCATCTTACCCCAGAATGCGAACATCTGTTCGAGGATTGTCGATAGGGCGAAAATGTCAGTGCCGGGGTGTTGACTTTTCGTGGAATGCGACAGGAATCGAAAATGTGTTTGAAACAGCATGCGGGCTCATGTACTGTTTCGAACATAAGTTCGACACATTGCGGATGGTGGCTGTTGTGGCAACAGGAGGAAACATGAGCATCGAAGTCGTCGAGGTGACCGCTGTCTCTGGCTCCCGCGGGAGGGGTTGCTTGGTCGGTCCTGCCGGTCGTCCCGTGCAGCCTGTACCTCGTGTCCGTGCATCCCAGGGCTTGACCGTGTGCGGTTCCGCCAGGGGGGTCTCCTGTGTTGTTGTTCGTCCTGGCTTCCGTTTCGCGCAAGGCCTCAAATCGGCGGCTTTCGCTGCGCTGGTAGTGCTCTCCTTTATCGTCGCAGCGCCGGGAATCGCATCTCTCAACCAGCCTGAACCAGCCTCGAGGCCTACCGCAGGGGATCCTGCCTGGGCGCATGTCGCGGGTCGTTGAGAGGTCTCTGGTGAGTTTTGCGACACGCGTGGCGTGACATTTGACGATGCGGAGACGTCGGCATAGAGTCCACATCTAGTAGTTGCGACCCTGCTTTATCTCAACACGTTGTATTTGTTGGGTGTTGAAGGGGGATCTGGGGGAGCAGCGTTGCAAGCCGCACCCCGGGGGACGGGGCTACGTGAAAGGACTCTGCCGTGTTCTGTCCGTTCTGCCGCCACGCAGACACCAAGGTGTCTGACTCGCGTGCGACGGACGACGGCCTGGCCATCCGCCGCCGCCGGGTGTGCTGCTCCTGCCAGCGGAAGTTCACTACCGTGGAGCAGATCCAGCTCTACGTCCTGAAACGCTCTGGGGTGGTGGAGGCGTTCAGTCGGGAGAAGGTGATCCGGGGAGTCGCCAAAGCCTGCCAGAACCGCCCGGTCACCGCGGCTCAGCTGGCTGCTCTCGGGCAACGCGTGGAGGAAGACCTGCGCTCTATCGGGCAGGCCGAGCTGACCAGTGAGGACATTGGCATCGCGATCCTCAGGCCCCTGGCGGAGCTCGACCCCGTGGCCTACCTGAGGTTCGCCTCGGTCTACAAGAATTTCGACTCCGTTGATGATTTCCTTGACGAGGTCGACTCCATGAAACGCCGCCAGCCGACCGGGGACGCGCTGCTACCCGAACCCATCAGGGGGGCTCGGCGCAGACGTCGTCGCGAGAGCGACTCCCAGGAACCCCTCATCGGCTGACCCGATCAATCTCCGCCATTCTCGTAGTGAGGAAGACATGACCACCACTGTGACCAAATCCGTCAAACGCCAGGGACGCCCTGGTGAACAGCCTGTCCTCGGGGTGGGCCTCACCGTCGAGCGGATGTTCTCCACCGAGGGCGTGCATCCCTACGACGAGGTCTCCTGGCAGTTGCGCGATGTGGTCCAGACCAACTGGAAAACCGGTGAAGTGGTCTTTGAGCAGCGCGGTGTGGAGTTCCCTGACTTCTGGAGCGTGAATGCCTCCACCATCGTGACGAACAAGTACTTCCGGGGGGCGCTTGGTACTCCGCGGCGCGAATCCAGTCTCAAGACCCTCATAGATCGCGTCGTCGGGCAGTACGTCAAGGCCGGGAGGGACAACGGCTACTTCGCCACCGACCAGGACGCCAAGATCTTCGGGGAGGAGCTGACCTGGCTGCTGCTGCATCAGTACTTCTCCTTCAACTCGCCGGTGTGGTTCAACGTCGGCACCCCTTCACCGCAGCAGGTTTCCGCCTGTTTCATCCTCAGTGTCGATGACTCCATGGAGTCCATCCTCACGTGGTACAAGGAGGAGGGATTCATCTTCAAGGGTGGTTCCGGGGCCGGCCTGAACCTCTCCCGCATCCGGTCCTCCAAGGAGCTGCTCAGCTCGGGTGGCACCGCATCCGGGCCCGTGTCCTTCATGCGCGGCGCCGACGCCTCGGCCGGAACCATCAAGTCCGGCGGCGCCACTCGGCGCGCCGCGAAGATGGTCGTCCTGGACGTCGATCACCCGGACATCGAGGAGTTCATCGAGACCAAGGCCCGTGAGGAGAACAAGATCCGGGCGCTGCGCGACGCCGGTTTCGACATGGACCTCGGTGGCAGGGACATCACTTCCGTGCAGTACCAGAACGCCAACAATTCGGTGCGGGTCACCGACGAGTTCATGTCTGCCGTTGAGGCGGGAACCGAGTTTGGGCTGCGTGCTCGCACCACCGGCGAGGTCGTCGAGAGGGTCGACGCCCGGGACCTGTTCCACAAGATTGCCAAGGCGGCCTGGGAATGCGCTGACCCCGGTGTCCAGTACCACGACACCATCAACGCCTGGCACACCAACCCGGAATCCGGGCCCATCACCGCGTCCAATCCGTGCTCCGAATACATGAGTTTGGACAACAGCTCCTGCAATCTGGCTAGTCTCAACCTGCTCAAATTCCTGGGTGAGGACGGTGTCTTCGATGCGGAGACCTTCGTGCGCGCCGTCGAGCTGGTCATCACGGCGATGGACATCTCCATCTGCTTCGCGGATTTCCCGACCGAACCAATCGGTGAGACCACCCGCAACTTCCGGCAACTCGGGATCGGGTACGCCAACCTCGGGGCGCTGCTGATGGCCATGGGCAAGGGCTACGACACTGACGGGGGACGTTCCACCGCGGCCGCTATCACCTCCATCATGACCGCCGCCTCCTACCGTCGCTCCGCGGAGCTGGCCGGGATCGTCGGGCCCTACGACGGCTACGCCCGCAACGCCGAAGCCCACAAGAAGGTGATGCGCAAGCATCGCGCCGCCAACGAATCCGCGTCCGTGATGCCAGCCGACACGGATCTCCACGCGGTGGCCACCCGGGAATGGGAACAGGTGGTCGCGATCGGCGAGGAGAACGGCTACCGCAACGCCCAGGCCTCCGTGCTCGCCCCCACCGGAACCATTGGTTTCATGATGGATTGCGACACCACCGGCGTCGAACCCGACTTCTCCCTGGTGAAGTTCAAGAAACTCGTCGGCGGCGGTTCCATGCAGATCGTCAACCAGACCATCCCGCGGGCGCTCACCAAACTCGGCTACGAGGAAGACCAGATCCGTAAGATCGTCGACTTCATCTCTGAGAACGGGCACGTGATCGGCGCTCCTGGTCTTGCCAGGGAGCACTACGAGGTCTTCGACACCGCCATGGGGCAGCGGGCCATCGCCCCGATGGGACACGTCCGGATGATGGCCGCGGTGCAGCCTTTCCTGTCCGGGGCCATCTCGAAGACCGTGAACCTGCCGGAGTCCGCCACTGTCGAGGACATCGCGGACGTTTACCAGCAGGGATGGAAGCTGGGTCTCAAGGCGCTCGCCGTCTACCGGGACAACTGCAAGGTCGGTCAGCCGCTCTCCGACGGCAAGAAGGCCGAGGACAAGGAGAACGTCAAAGTCGTCGAGAAAGTTGTGGAGAAGGTCGTCTACCGGCCCAAGAGGGAACGCCTGCCGAAGTCGAGGCAGGGGCGCACCACGAGCTTCTCCGTCAGTGGGGCCGAGGGGTACATGACCTCCGGTGCGTATGAGGACGGACGGCTCGGTGAGGTGTTCCTGAAACTTGGCAAGCAGGGCTCCACCCTCGCCGGTGTGATGGACGCCTTCTCCATCGCGGTGTCCATCGGCCTGCAGTATGGGGTGCCGCTCGAGAGTTTCGTGCAGAAGTTCACCAACCTGAAGTTCGAGCCTGCGGGCATGACCGACGACCCGGACATCCGCATTGCGCAGTCGTTCATGGACTACATCTTCCGCCGTCTTGCGCTGGACTACCTTTCCTTCGACGACCGCGCTGATTTGGGGATCTACACTGCCGCCGAGCGCGCCCGCTACGTCGAGACTGGTTCCTACCTCTCTGAGGAGGAAGAAGCCGAGATGCCTGAGGCGGAGAGCTTGCGCAACGACGCCTACGACGACTTCAACGTCGACGGTGCCCGGCAGCCCTCCCTGATTGACGCCCACACCACGGCTGAGCTGATGGAGTCGATGACCGGGCGGGCGGTGGACGCCCCGTTGTGCATGACCTGCGGTACCAAGATGCGCCCCAGTGGATCCTGTTACGTCTGTGAGGGCTGCGGTTCCACCAGCGGCTGCAGCTGACCCGACGGTGAGCGGTGGGTGCGGGCGCTGCCCCTACCCCACGAAGCTCTGATCCTCCCGGAGTGAGGGTAGGCGTGTACGGAATCAGGTTGATCTGCAACACGCCTTTGGTGTGAATACGTAAAACTCCGAGAATGAGTCTCAATTCATGCGTGAAGTGTTACGTGCTTCGCCGTTTGCTCCCGCATCGCGGTCCGGGCGGCCGGCTTCACCAAGGCGGCGCATTCGACTTTCTGCCTCTGATCGCTGGGGCTGCAACGGGCCATGGGTCTCCTGTGCGTGAAGGTATGTATTGCAGTGTCCGGGTGGGTTGGGTGCCTCGAGTCGGTGATTACGTGGTGTACGGCATGAGCAGTCGTGCTGGCCTCCTGCGCCGTGTCAACGAGCCCGTTTGACGCCAAAAGCCCTGCGAAAGTGTTTCGGTGATTCTCGTTGATGACTCGACGCAGTTCCCTCAGTACCTGATCGGTTGCGGTTTCGGCGGTGAGTT
Source organism: Arachnia propionica (assembly GCF_037055325.1). NCBI lineage: Bacteria > Bacillati > Actinomycetota > Actinomycetes > Propionibacteriales > Propionibacteriaceae > Arachnia > Arachnia propionica. Next base: position 77,419 of record NZ_CP146373.1, read on the forward strand.
CTGCGATCAATGCATGCCAAGCTGTTTCCTTCATGATCTCCTCGGCCAGGAGTGCATCCAGGAACTGTTGGGGCCGGATGAATGAACGAGCGCCTTCTGCACGCGGTTGACGTAGTTTGCTATCCGCTCCGTGGGTAGTTCCGGAATGAGGTCCTGTTCGGGGGGCGAGGTGCCCTTCACGAACCCCGCCAAGTGGATGATTGTCTCAAGTTTGGCGGCGCGGTAGCCGACCTCTAGGAAGCGTCAGGAGACGGCTCGCAGGATCGCTGAGTACACGTCTCTGCGTCGGGCGCACACGTTGCCTGGGTGATTTCTGTGGGAGATGGTCCGGCATGGAAGAGCACATGCCCCGACGACCTACGGTCTATACCGGCGATCCTGAGTGTTCTCCGATACGGATACATTATTGTATTCAATACGTCAGGTATTGAAACTCCGGTTGGAGGAGCGTTGCAAGGACTCGCGAGAATCGACATCACCAGCACGTCCTGCCATCCTTCTATGCGCGCCAGCTCCGGAAGCGTGTAATGAGACCCGGAGGTGCGGACGTGCCGTGCTGGTCGACGACAGCAGCGCGGCACATGATGGATCGCAACGGAATCCATCTCAGCGTGCGGTCGGTTTCGGACCCCGGTGTCCGGCTCGGAAGAGATGCCCTTGCGCGATGCATTGTCAGGAACCTCAATGAATACGTCGCGTCCATAGTGGATGAGCGACTCGACAGGTTTGGATTCTTCGTGACGTTGACCCTCCTGGACGTCGAGAGCGTGTTCGAGGAGATCCAGTATGCCTGCGACCAACTGCACGCCGATGGGGTGGTGCTGCTGGCGAATGCCGCAGGAAAGTGCTTGGGGGACCCATTATCTTGCATCGTTGCTCACAGAACTCGACCGCCGTGTCATCACGGTGTTCGCCCATCCGGGAACACTTTCCCCAGAACCGGTGCAACGCGTGCCGACGTTCTCGCTGGACTATCTGCTGGAGACGTCCATGACGGCAGTGGACCTGATTCTCTTCGGTGCATTGGAGCACTTCCCGAGGATTGCCCATGGTGGGGGATTCGCGCCTTATCCGTCTACCGAGCCCTCCTGGCGATGATCGCCTGGGAACCCGCTCAACGAAAACTGCTGACAGCGCTGTGTCAGGGGTACGGCAAACAGAAGAACATCGAGGCGTTCCGGAGGTTCTACTGGGGCATGGCCCTCATTGTCTCCCCGGCGGATCTGCCCCGCCTGTTCGACGTGGCCGATCCGGGGAGCATCACGTTCGGGACCGACTGGCCGTTCACCCTCCATCCCGTGGTGAAATTCATCGCCCGAGAACTGGGCCACTATCCGATGCCCGGATGGCTACGGGAAGCAACAAACCACGGGAACGCCCTGCGGCTGTTTCCCGAATCTGTGCGTTGGCCGATCAGCAGGGTTGGTACGAGAAAAAGCCAAGGAGAAGAACATGCAGGAACCGGTGAGGGTGACAGTCGTCGTGCCGACCTTCAACGCGGGTGACACCACCAGAGGAGTTGAGATCGCACGGGCGATCCAGCGGGTCGCCGACCAGCGGGGTCGGGAAGTAGAGGTCTCCTTCCTCCACCCGGAGACCCGGCAGAGTTTCGTGAAGCAGATCGCTGAGGCCGGATACGAGACCCGGTCCACAGGTCTTGCCCTGTCGCAAGAGGAGGTCGACACCATCATGCGTGCCGACCATGACGGAACCGAGTTCCTGACTGACCAACGGCGCTCCGGGGACGTGATCGACGCCATCACTGACGATCTGCGCCAATATCGGCCAGACCTCATGGTCTACGGATTCATCCCCCACGCCGGGATTGCGGCGCAGTTGATGGGCATCCCCTCTGTGGTTTACAGTCCGTGCCCTGTATATCGCCCATGGCTGGAACAGTACTTCCTCCTGGACGTGCCGGACGACCTGAGGCTGCGCATCGTGGATCGGCTTCCCAAGCGGCTGCGCACATGGATGGCCAGACGGTTGTCGTCGCTGGCGATGCGTTCCGGTTTCTTCAGGCAGCCCGTCCTGGCCCGGGCGGCACGGGAACGCGGCTGGGACAATCCTCAGACCGACATGTTCGGGATGCTCGACGCGGACATCCAGCTGGTCAACGACCTGCCCATTTACTACGAGGGTCAAGATGTCGGGCCACGCACCCGGATCGCGGGACCGTTGTTCAGCACGCCGGTCGACGTTCCGGTACCACCGGAGATCGTGCATCGTTTCGCGGGTGAAGGTGCCCCGAAGGTCTTTGTGGCCATGGGCAGCAGCGGCGAGAAGGAATACCTGCTGACAGCCATCGAAGCGGTAGCCGGTGTGAACTGCCGGGCGGTGGTGGTATGCCCGCCGCATGTCGTCTCGCTCGATGAGGCCCGACTTCGCCTCGGTGAGATCGACCACGTCCTGCTGACCGATCGGTTCGTGCCCGCACCCGCAGTCAACTCACTGGCGGATGTTGCGATCATTCACGGCGGGCAGGGCACCGTCCAAACCGCGGTGTACGCCGGTACGCCGGTGCTGGGGATCGGCATGCAGTGGGAGCAGTGCTCCAACCTGGACCGGCTCGTCCAACGCGGATCGGCGATCCGCATCCCGAGGAAAAACTGGCAGGTGAACCGGGTGCGTGAATCACTGGAGCGGCTGATTGCCGATCCGGCCCATGCAGTCGCGGCCCGGGAGCTCCAGGAGGAGTTGGCCAGTACCGACGGCTACCAGATGACGGGGGATCTGATCTGGGACCTGCTATCCGAGACCTCCCGCGGGGATGAGCCGGACATGTGATCCCGTGGGCTGTGAGCTGAACCGCCCGGACGGATGGAAGACGCGTAGAATCACCGCCCGTGAATCAACCAGACCCCGAGTGCTACGGCGATCAGGAGTTCGAGGACTCCCTGGAACCCAGGCATCTGATCCTTCGGACTGACGCCGTGGCCCGGGCAGGGGGAATGATGCTCGGCGCCGGCACCAGTTCGCTCCGGGTTCGGCAGCTCATGCGGCGTTCCGCCAAGGCCCTCGGGCTGGGACACATCGCGTCGTCGATCACGTTCACGTCGCTGGCCATGACGGTGGAACGTCGCGGGGTGTTCCGTACCAAGGTGGTCGAGGTTCCCAAACCGGGGGTTAATGCTCACCGGATCGCGATGCTGCAGAAACTCAGCAATGAGATGCCGGAACGGATTACTGCGACGGAGCTTGACCGCCAGCTGGACCGGATTGACCACGCGGATCCGCTGTATCCGGCATGGTTGAGAGGAATCATGGTCGCTCTGGCTTGCGCCGCCGTCGCGGTGCTCGCCGGCGGTGGCTGGCGCGAGATTGGGACTGTGCTGCCCGCCTCTGCGCTGGCGTATCTGCTGTTCCGGCGGCTCGGGCGCTGGCAGATCAACCACTTGGCGGTGGTGATGGTCTCCGCCTTCACCGCCTCGGCACTGTATTTACTGGGAACCGGGACGCTGGACCGGCTGTTCGGGGAACCAAGTCCGCGCATGGCCGCGGGGTTCATTTGTGCCTCCATCTTTCTGATCCCCGGTTTCCCACTCGTGACCGCGGGCCTGGAACTGACCCGGCTGGACCTCACAGCGGGGTTGCCCCGGGCCGCCTACGCTTCCATGATCCTGCTGGCCATCACCATCGGGGTATGGATCGTGGCTAATCTCGGCGGGGTCACCGCGGAGACCGCACCGCCGCTCAGCGGGGAGCTGTGGCAGGTGTGGGCCATTCGGGTGGTGGCCAGTTTTATCGCGGTCGTGGGGTGGGCCATGATGCTGAACTCGCCCCTACGCACCGCGTTGGCCTCCGGTGTGGTCGCGGTTGCGGGCAATGCCGTCAGGCTGGAGCTCATCGACCTTGGGGTCGCGGAACACGTGGCGACGTTCGTCGGCTGTTTTATCATCGGCCTCGGCTGCGCCTTGCTGGGAAGGCTCTTCGGACTTGAGAAGATCATCATGACCGTGCCGACCCTCCTGGTTTCCATACCCGGTGCTTTCGCCCTGCGGAGCCTGCTCCACCTCGACCAGAATCACACGGACCTGGCCGTCACGCAGGGCATGACGGCACTTCTCGGAGTGATCGCCATGGTTGGTGGCCTCTCAGCAGCCCGGATGCTCACCGACCCGGAATGGACCTTCACCCGTGATGACCCGCCGCACCTGAGAGAGGTGGTTCCCGGGCTGCGACGCCGGAAACGGAGGTCTTGACCCTTGTTGCGAAAAGCCATGCGGGTTTCCGCGCGTCACCATGAACCCGCACATGCCGTGGGGTGTGTGGGAACACATTGCTGACTGGCTCGATGCTGATCAGGTGTGGCTCCCTGTCCCGGTCCGCGGCACCGGGAGGTTCTCGGTCGGCTTCTGACCAATGGGGACCTCCGGGGGCAACCTGGTAACTGATGTCCACCTGGCTGCGCTTGCCGTTGAGCACGGCACGAGCATCTGGTTTTTCGACAGCGATTTTGCCCGTTTCCCCAGTCTCGCCCTGATCAGTCGTGGGCATCACTGACGCCGACCCGTACCTACCACCAGCGAGGCATTGAGTTGTTCTCCCGAGAGTTGCTCCGCCAGAAGCACGTGGACGCGTTCACGGGAAACTGCATCCAGGTCGGCCAGCATCGACCGGAAGGCCGACCCTTCGATCAGCAGGCGGAGAGCCACGGCATCGAGCGGGACCCTGAGCTCAATCGTCGTGACCTCGGCGGACAGGCCCAGCGTGCCTATCCGGGTGTGCATGGTCTCGGGACGGGTCAGGTCTTCACTGAAGCGGGCACGGCCTTCGTGCGGCGGAGGTAGGGCGCCTCCCAACTTCCTCAGAATGCCCGCCAGAATGGTTCCCACGGCGGGGAGGTCCAGTGAATCCGGGGAGGAGAGCCAATGAGCGATCACAAGCTTCCCGCCTGGACGGAGAAGGTTCGTCAGATGATTCGCTCCGGCAGCAGGATCGGGTAGGAAGGGTAAACCGAGGATGCAGAACACCTGGTCGTAGGGGCCACCCTTCCATGTGGTGATGTCGGCGGTGCACGGGACAACCTGAGCAGCAGGTCGCAACTCCGCGAGGCGGTTTCGTAGCTCTCTGATCAGAGGCCCGGACAGGTCAACGGCATCCACGCGTCCCGCGGAGTCGATGAATTCGGCAATTGGCAGTGTCGCGGATCCGATGCCGCAGCAGGCATCCAGCACGTATTCCCCGTTGCCAGGAGGTGAGGCTTTGACGACGGCCAGACCGACCCGGTCCCACAGCAGGGGAGCAAGAGCGGTGAAATCCCGGGCGGCAGCATCAAACATACTGTCCATGCCGACCATCATGCCCCTCAATGACCGTCCCGGCCCTGCTGGTCATGGTGCCCGGTTCGTCGGCGCTGCGCATCCTCCTGTACTTCGACTCCGGGGACGTCAGCTGCGCCGTCGCGCAGGGGATCGTGACGATGCTCGGAGTGGTGGGTCTGTCGGCTGCTCGCATGCTGACCGATCCGGAGTGGATCTTCACCCGAGACGATCCACCTGCGATCCGGGTGCCCGTCCCCAGGATCCGTAGGAGGGGGGACTGACCAGGGTTCCGTCCGTCGGGAGTGGCGCCGGCCAGGAGAAACAGCCCAGCAGGCGCGCCAGGGTAGTGGCGTGGACGATTCCTATGCCGACCGCCTCCCCGTGCTCCAACCGGAGCGACGTTCGACGGCGCACCCGTAGCTGAGCAGTTCGCGACCCACCCGCGTGTCCTCAGAACGGGACCCGTGCAGGTCCTTGCCCGCGATGAAGGTCGTGACCCAGTTGGATCGCGCCCATCACCTTGGCCAGTTTCTGGCTCTCTGGGGTCAACATTCGCTGCGTCCGGGGTTCCAACAGGTGAAGGGTCCGTGGAATCGGTCACGACACCGTGCACGATTAACTCGGCAATGCCGCCCAACAGCGGCTCCGGCCCGGACCCGTGAGGTGATTCAGCCGCAGAGTGTCGCCGCCGACCCCAGAAGGCACCCATGACATCTCCAACCGGACCTCGTAATGGTTGTCCGCGGTGACCGGGATCACCTCACCTGTTCAGTGTCCTGGTTCGAACGAGGCGACGTGGGCGGCGATCGCATCGACCACCGATTCCACCGAGGCGTGGTCGGTGTCCACGGTGAGGCTCGCCAGTCGCGCATATGTTGGGGCGCGTTCGGAGAGCATCGTCCGCAAGCGGATCACGGCGTCCTGCCCTGCCAGAAGTGGACGGCCCTCGTCATGTCCGATCCTCAGGGCAGAGCTTTCGGGTTTCACCCGCAGCCAGATGACGGGATGGCCGTCGAGGGCGTCCGCGATCGCCCGGGTCATCGGGGCTCCTCCCCCGAGACTGAGAACCCCCGGTGCATCCAGGAGCTCGATCGTGATCTCACGCTCCAACGCCCGGAAGTACGGTTCCCCGTTGGTGTTGAAGATCTCTCGGATGGTTCGCCCTTCTCGCTGCTCCAGGACGAGGTCGACATCAAGATGCGGTAGGCCTAGTCGTTCCGCGAGGAGTGGGCCGATCGTCGATTTTCCGGAACCCGACAACCCGATCAGGGCGATTGCGTTCAAGGCAACCGTCCGATCGTGGGGAGATCGCGATCCGATTGGTTTTTCACGGCAGGAGCCTAGTGCATCACCCTTAACCGATTCCGGCGTGCACACAGGTGAGAGATGATTATGTGCTCACGCGTCGCGTGGTCAGGAGTTTGCACCGCCAGCGGGATCTCGGAACGGTTGGGTCAGTACTGTTCGATGTTTCTGAAACGGACGTGGGTCTCAAAGGCGTGCCTTTCAGGTAAGGTGTGCGTCGAGGAGCTCCAAGATCGGTCGCAGCTCTTCCACGGGGATCTGGCCGGGAGCGGAAGGGCGATCCACCATCGCGAACGTGGCGCACGACCCCGTCACCCGAGGGGACAAACGGGTAATCAACCCCAGACCGCCCATGGATATGGTCAACACGGGGGTTGATGGGTGCTGGCTGGTCATGGTCCAAGTGGCTTCCATCAGCTGGAGTACATCACCCATGTTCTGGGGCATGACCGCGGCTTTTGCGACGGCGCATCCCCGTTCCTGTATCTCCACCAGATGCCGGACCAGCTCCTCGACCGGTGGGGTGGCCGTGAAGTCGTGGAAGCTGCCTATCACTGGTACCCCGGCGTTCTTCGCGGCTGCGATGATGGCGTCACCGACTGATCGCTCGAAGCGATGCTCGACGTCGACCGCATCCACCAGGCCGGATGTGATGGCAGCGATGTTGAGGTCGTGGTACTCGTCGGGGGTGATGGGTTTGTTCCCGTTTTCGTGGTGGCTGCGGAAGGTGAAGAGGACGGGCCGGTCTCGGGCGGCGGTGCGTATCCGGGCAGCAGCCTCGAGGACGGCAGAGGGGGAGGGGGCGGCGTCGAGGAAATCCACGCGCCACTCGATGATGTCGGGTTTCACCCCTGCAAGTGTGGTGGTTTGGGCCACGAGTTCCTCGGATGTGCTGGCGGTGACGGGCACGATGACCTTCGTCCTCCCCTCACCCAGGGTGACGCCTCGCAGCTGAACCGGTGACATGGTGACCTCCTCGGGCCTCAGGGTAACTGAGAGGGAGCGTCGGCCTCATGCCTGGGGATCGCACCCCGTGCTGCCCGGCGGGATGGTGAACGGAATGGCGCCACCCGGTCCCGCGCTCATCGCCCCACAGTGACAGTAATAACGATATGGTTTTCTGCTCTTTTTGTATGAGGAATGTCTGCGTCCTCGAGAGGTGTTTTCTAGGTTTCTCAAAGTTTTTGTGTTAGCGTGTCTCTAAACCAGACGGGCCCATCACCGCGTGGCGTGGTGGGAGCGGTACCGGGGACAAGAAGAGGCACTCATGAAGCGTTTCATCCTTGCGAGGTGGCGAGACTTCACCCGTGTCTTCACGGGCTGGACGGGTGTGGCCTTGGCTGCCCTGCTCGGCGCGATCCTGGGCGTCGGGGGCTTCACCGTCTATTACTCCGGGGCCGCCGATTATCTTGGCGACGACCCCTCCAGCTGTGCGAACTGTCACGCCATGAACGAGCAGTACGAGGGCTGGTTGAAGGGGTCTCATCATGACGTGGCAACCTGTAATTCTTGTCACGCCCCCCACGACAACATTGTTTACAAATACATCAACAAGGCTGACAATGGTTTCTGGCACGCGCTGAAGTTCACGTTCCAGAATTACCCAGAGAACATCAAAATTCGCGAACACAACCGCGAGATCGTCGAGGCCGCCTGCATCGACTGCCACGGTGACTACGTCGATCAAGCCAAGAACAGTTCCGAGCACAAGGGTCAGCGGATGTCCTGTCTCCGCTGCCACGATGGCGTCGGGCACAAGAGGTGAGGAGAGATGAGCCCCACGACTGAGAACAACGACAAGCCCACCAGGACCGAGGCCGCCGATCGCACATCCTCGTCTGACGATGTGGGGAAGAAAAAAGCCACCACATGGACGGGTCCGCGTAAGAGGTGGGTTCCCGTCGTGGTCCTGCTTTTCGTGGCGGTGGCCGCCGCCGGGCTCACGTGGCTGCTCACCAATATCTTCCAGCACAAGGAGGAGGCCAAGCATCCGTTCACCAAGGTCGTCGAACTGGATGACTCAACGTATGATCCGGCTGTGTGGGGACAGAATTTCCCCACACAGTACGAGCAGTACAAGAAGACCTCCGAGGACACCGACGGTGATTTCGTCAAGGTCGATCCCACAGCGGACGACCCGCGCGAATACCACACCCTGTCCCGTATCGAGATGGAACCCCGGGCCCAGCTCATGTGGCGTGGCTATGCGTTCTCGGTGGATTACACCGAGCCGCGTGGACACGAATGGGTCTTGGAAGACCAGAAGCACACCCAACGCACCAAGCCGCAGTTCAAGCAGCCCGGTACCTGCCTCAACTGTCACGCCTCGATGCCAGAGGTCTACGACAAGCTCGGCAATGGTGACCGGATGGCTGGTTTCCACACCATGAACTCCATGTCCTATGAGGAGGCCGTTCAGCACGCCTCATCGACCATCGCCTGCATTGACTGCCATGACCCGAAGACCATGGAGCTGCGGATCACCCGCCCAGCCTTCATGGAGGGGATCAAGAAGGTCAAGGCGCTAGAGGGAATCACCGATTACGACGTCAACCGCGACGCCACCAACCAGGAGATGCGAACGTACGTCTGTGCGCAGTGTCACGTCGAGTACCATTTCGCGGGCGAGGGTAAGACCCTGACCTTCCCATGGGACAAGGGCCTGACAGCCTACGACGCCATGGCCCACTACGACGAGATCGGCTGGACCGACTACAAGCACGCGGAGAGCGGTGCTCCCATCCTCAAGGCTCAGCACCCCGATTTCGAGACTTGGTCCCAGGGGATTCACGCCGCCAACGGCGTCACCTGCGCCGACTGCCACATGGCATATCAGCGCAACGGCGCCGGGAAGGTGAGCAACCACCAGATCATGAGCCCGATGGCAAGCGATGAGAGCATCAATGCGTCGTGCCTGACCTGCCACCATTCCACCGAGGCCGAGATGCGTCAGCGCGTCGATAACATCCAGACGACGTGGCAGAATTCGCTCAATGTGAGTTTCACTGCTCTGGAGGCACTCATTAACGACATCAAAGCGGCAGATGCCAATGGCACGGCTACCGAAGAACAGCTGACGCTCGCCCGTGACTACCAGCGCAAGGCGCAGTTTGTCGTCGATTACTCGTTCTCCGAGAACGGACGCGGGTTCCACGCCCCGCAGTACTCGGTGTCCATGCTTAACCAGGCCACCGACTGGGCACGTTCCGGACAGCTCGCCCTGCGCGGGGTCTCGGTGGACAACGGCAAGCCTTCGGCCATCCCGGAAAAGCATTCGCCCGAGAAGAAGAACTGACGACCATATACAGAAGGGATTGATCCGGGGCGATGAAGATCAAGGGTAGGGCTTTCACGAGAGAAGACCTCGAATCCTTCCTCGCCACCGCCCCGGACCAGCTCAAGGACTGGGCGCAACAGCAGCTCGCACAGTTCGACGAGACCAGCGAAGAAAGTCCGGAGGACGAAAACGAGGACGGTGCGGACCTGGCTGATCTTCTGCCGGAGGATGAGGACGATGCCGAGGCGGATACCCCCAAGGTCTCGGCTCTAGAACGCCGGGCGGGGGTCTCGCGCCTCAACTTGGTGCTCGTGACCCTCTTGGCAGCTGCTCTGGTCGTCATCATCCAGATGGCTGGGCGCTCCCAGCCTGAAACGACTACTGCGATGCCGAGCAACCACCCGTCTGTCGACGCTTCCGCCTTGGCAGAAATGGATCAGGCCCAGAAACTCGACAAGGAGCGCGAGGCCGAACTCAAGACCCAGATCGAGGCCGACCCGGGCAATGTCGAGGCCCGATTGAAGCTGGGCACCCTCTACTACAACGCCGCCTTGTACCCGGAGGTGATTCCCCAGCTGCAGTACATCCTCGACCATGACCCCGACAACCTGGACGCGCTCCTCGGTATCGGGGCGGCGGAGTACAAGACCAACCAGTATGACGCTGCCGAGAAACACTGGCTGCGCATCACCGAACTCGCACCACAACGCGTGGAGCCCTGGTACAGCCTCGGTTTCCTGTACATGGCACGCACACCGGCCGACCCAGTGCGGGCCCGGGAGGCCTGGAACAAGGTGATTGAGATCGATCCGGACTCGAGCATGGCACAGGAGGTCACCCAGCATCTCAACGCTTTGGCCACCCCCACTGCGGCACCGAGTACCGAGGGTTGAGAGAGCATGGAGCTGACGATTCCGGTGGCCCTTCTCGCTGGGCTCGTCTCCTTCGCCTCCCCGTGTTTCCTGCCCATCGTGCCGGTCTTTGTCGGGCAACTCGTCGGTTCCGGGCCCGGGCGGGTGAATCGACGCGTAGCACTCGGGAATTCGCTTGCATTCGTCGCCGGGTTCTCCGTTGTTTTCATTGCCCTGTGGGCGTCGCTGGGTTTGCTGGGTCGGTCTTTGGGCCCCTACGCAGTCCATCTCCGGATCCTCGGGGGAGCGGTGCTGGTGTTCATGGGGCTGCACGTCGCCGGGATCCTGCGGCTTCCCGTGTTCGACAGGCTGGTGAGAGGTCGGCTGCTCGGTGAAGGTGGAAACACCTCTGTGTGGCGTGCGGGGCTCATGGGGGTAGTTTTCGGTGCCGGATGGACGCCCTGCATCGGTCCGGTGCTCAGCGGCATCCTCACCTTGGCCACAGTCAGCTCTACCGTGTGGTCGGGAATGCTTCTCATGACCGCATACTGTTTGGGACTCGGACTGCCCATCGTCGCGGTCGCCATCGGGTCGGCCGAGGTCACGCGACGTTTCGGGTGGTTCGTCAGGCACCATGTGGCGGTGTCTTTGGCGACCGGAGGGCTCTTGGTGGTGGTCGGTTTCCTCATGATCACCAATCTGTTCGCATCGCTGGCCGGGCTGATCCCCGCGTTTGGAATCTAGAGGTGACCGATGAGTGATGAAACACCCCGTAGAACGGGAACCACTGACGGACTGGACGAGGCTCTCGACCTCTCACCCGGTCGTTTTCTGCACGCAATCTACGCGTTGTTTCATAACAAAGCTTTCGGGCTCATCCTGATTCTGCTGACCGGTTTGTTGTCGCTCATCGGAGCGCTGCTGCCGCAGAAGCCATCGAGCATCGCGGGTGATCCGGAACGGCAGGCTGCCTGGCTCGACAGGGTGCGCGACAGCGTCGGCGGCTGGACGTCGATCCTTGACGCTCTTGGGTTTTTCTCGATGTTCTCCTCCATCCCCTTCCTCGTCGTGATGGGGCTGCTGGCCCTTTCGATCATCGCCTGTACCACACACCGGATTCCCGTTATCTGGAAAGCAGCCCGTCATCCCCATGTTCGCGTCAAGGCCAGGTTCTTTGATGTAGCAGGGCTTCGCACCCGATTCATCACATCGCAGGAACCCGATGAGGCGTTGGAAATGATCGTCGCCGATGCCCGCCGCCACGGTTTGCGGGTCATCCACGACGACGCGGGGACGGGACGGGGCGTGTACCTGGACCGCAATGCCTGGATGCCGTTCGGCACCGTGCTGGCACACACGGCGTTCGTCGTCATCATGGCAGGGTTTGTTGTTTCATCGTTGACCGGGTTCCGTGATGAAAGGTTCGCCCTGACCATCGGATATCCCCGCGAGGTCGGGCACGGCACCACTCTGGTTGCCGAGGCCACGGGCTTCCGCGATACCTACTACGACAACGGGGGGCCAAAGGATTACGTCGCCGACCTGGTGCTGCGTGACGGCGACAAAACGGTGGCGCAGCAGGAGGTCAGGGTCAATAGCCCGCTCAGCCACGCTGGACTCATGTTCCACCAGGCCTACTTCGGGGTTGCGGCGGTGATGCGTGTGACGGACGCGTCCGGGGCGACGGTCTTCGAGGGTGGGGTTCCGTTGGAATGGACCACGCAGGACAAGATCTTCAACTACGGGCATGTCACCCTGCCGGATCAAACCATGATGTACGTGATCAGCCCAGCCTCTGGGCAGGTAGGGAGGGGAATCGCTCCCGGCCAGGTGAGGGTTGAGCTGCGCCGGGGTGAGAAGACCGCTCCGCTGGCCTCGACCGTGATCGACATGGGGACCGCGACCCCCGTCGGGGACTACTCAGTTACCTTCCAACGTGAGCAGCAGTTCACAGGAATGATCCTGAGAAGTGATCCCGGGACGGGAATTGTGTGGGCTGGGTTCGCCCTGCTGGTCGCCGGCACCTGTATGACGATGTTTTTCCGCCACCAGCGCCTGTGGGTGCGGGTGAGCGGGACCGATGAGGGAACCTTGATACAGATGGCCTCCCCGGATCGGCGTGATTCCGGGTTCACGCGTTTCGTAACGGATATGGTCGAACGCGTCAACACTCAACTGGCCAGCGCCACGAAGAAGGGAGATCAGCGATGATCGAATATTCCCAGGCCCTGCTGCTCATATCAACGACCCTCGTGGTCATTTCCACCATCGCCTACCTCGGAGCTGTCCTCGCGGCGAGGATGACGAGAGCCGCGGCAACCACCTCGGCAGACGGAGTGGTCGTCGGCGAGGGAAGCAGGGAGGTCAAGGTCACGGGAGGCTCCCGGCGCACGCCGCTGCGACGTTTCACGGTGGCGTGGTGGGCGGCCAAGTCCACCCAGCTGGCCCTGCTGCTGATGACTGGCGTGTTGATCACCCGGACGATCGCGACAGGGCATGCGCCTTTCTCGAATCACTACGAGTTCGCAATCGCCTTCACTTGGGGCATGCTTCTGGCGCAGGTTTACTTTGAGTGGCGCTACCGGATCCGGACCATGTCGGTGATCACCCTGCCGGTGATCCTGGCTATGCTCATCTACGCCTCCACCATGTCCTACAAGCCGAATCCTCTGATGCCCGCATTGCAGAACTCGCCGCTGCTCACGTTGCACGTGTTCACTGCATCGCTCGGCTACGGGGCTGCTCTGGTTTCCTTCGCAGCTGCCGTGATGTACCTGCTGGCGCCATACGTGAAGTGGAAGGGCTGGCCGAGCCGGGAATCCCTCGATGAGCTGGGCTACAAGGCCACCGTGGTGACTTTCCCGATGCTCACCCTCATGCTCATTCTTGGATCCATCTGGGGCAATGTCGCGTGGGGGCGGTACTGGGGCTGGGATCCGAAGGAAACGGCGGCCCTGGTCACCTGGTTGATCTACGGGGCCTATCTACATGCCCGGGTCACCAGGAGCTGGCGCGGCAAGAAATCGGCATGGTTGCTGGTGCTGGCCTTCGCAGCTGTGGTGTTCACCTATCTCGGCAACCTGTTCTTCGGAGGTCTGCATGCCTACGCCTGATGATGACGAGGTGACCGAGTTCCTGGAGACCGATGAGCCCGCTCCGGAACCGGACCGCACATCCAAGGAGGAGCCGGCCTGGCGGGCGCGACTGCGGTCTTCGAGTTTCGGCCAGACTGCGGTGGTTCTGGTGACGGCTTTTGCCATTGCGATTGCCGCCTGGTTGGTGGTGAAACCGGGTGACCAGGACTCAACCCGGGCCGAAAGCGAGGCCATGTCCCACGTGGATGTTGAGGGCGTGCAGCAACCCCCCGCCGTGGGGGCCAACGCTCCGGGCTTCACCGCGACGGACATCGACGGGACGCCGGTTTCGCTGGAGGAACTGCGCGGCACACCGGTGTGGCTTGTGTTCATGGCCACCTGGTGCACGGGTTGCCGTACGGAGATCCCGGATATTCAGGGCGTCATGGCATCCCAAGGTGGCGCGGTCAGGATCGTTGTGGTCTATGTCGGCGAGAGTCCGAGCACGGTGAGCGACTACTCGAAACGCGTCGGAAATGACTTCCCCCAGGTCGCAGACCAGGACCAGCAGATCTCCGCGGCCTACGGAATCATGGGGGTGCCGTCGCACTATTTCATCGATGCCAAGGGCGTGGTGCAACAACGCCACGTCGGGGTTTTGAGCCTCGATGCGATGAACCAGGCCATCCACAATGCGATGTCCTCCTAGAGCCAATCATGCATGCCGGGGCGCCAGGGCCTCCGGCGGTGCACTCCGGAGCCGCCGCACTGCTGATGGCGGCGTGCCACTCGGGTCTGCAGGTATGGTCGAGCGAGCCGGGCGCTCGTCACTGTCCATGAAACACGCGGTTCAATGGCCCTTTCCTTGGAACCTCCTAGACTGGGCGGGTTCGACGCATGAAGGAGAGACATGCCCGCGCTTCGTTCCCGCACATCCACTCACGGCCGAAACATGGCCGGCGCCCGCGCGCTCTGGCGCGCCACGGGCATTACTGACTCCGATTTCGGCAAACCCATCATCGCGGTCGCGAACTCCTTTACCCAGTTCGTGCCTGGTCACGTCCACCTGCGCGACACGGGAAAGCTTGTCTCGGAGTCCATCAGGCAGGCAGGTGCCATCGGTCGCGAGTTCAACACCATCGCAGTCGACGACGGCATAGCAATGGGACACGGCGGGATGCTGTACTCACTGCCAAGCCGCGAGCTGATCGCTGACGCAGTGGAGTACATGGTCAATGCCCACTGCGCCGACGCATTGGTGTGCATCTCCAACTGCGACAAGATCACCCCAGGGATGCTGCTGGCAGCCCTTCGACTCAACATTCCCGCCGTGTTCGTCTCTGGTGGCCCCATGGAGGCGGGCAAAGCCATCATCCGCGATGGCCAGGCGGTCGCGTCCCTCGATCTCGTCAACGCGATGACTGCGGCTGTCGACCCGAATGTCAGTGATGAGGAGCTGGGGCGTATCGAGGCCAGTGCCTGTCCGACCTGTGGTTCATGCTCCGGGATGTTCACCGCGAACTCCATGAACTGCCTGCTGGAGGCGATCGGGCTCGCCCAGCCGGGCAACGGCTCCACCCTGGCCACTGCCGCGGCCCGTCGAGATCTGTTCGTCAACGCCGGGCGGCTCGTTGTTGACCTGTGCCGCCGCTGGTATGACGAGGACGACGCCTCCGTCCTGCCCCTGTCAATCGCCACGAAATCGGCGTTCAGCAATGCCATGCGCCTGGACGTTGCGATGGGGGGATCCACCAACACCGTTCTGCATCTGCTGGCCGCAGCCCAGGAGGCCGGGGTGGATTTCGACCAGGATGACATCGATGCCATTTCCCGCGTCACCCCCTGCCTATCCAAGGTTGCGCCCAACTCGGAGCGTTACTTCATGGAGGACGTTCACCGCGCGGGTGGCATCCCCGCCATTCTCGGGGAGTTGCGTCGCGGAGGAAAACTCGACGAGGACGTTCACGCGATTCACTCGCCATCGCTGGAGAGCTGGCTGGCGGACTGGGACATTCGTGGCGGCAGCGCGACTGAGGAGGCCATCGAGCTTTTCCATGCTGCTCCGGGTGGGGTACGTACCACCGTGCCGTTCAGCTCTACCAACCGGTGGGAATCCCTCGATCTGGACTCTGCCAACGGCTGCATCCGCTCCGTGGAGCATCCCTACACCGTCGACGGTGGCTTGGCAGTGTTGAAGGGCAACCTCGCACCGGACGGTGCCATCGTCAAGACCGCAGGGGTGCCCGAGCACCAGTGGGAGTTCACCGGTACTGCCTTCGTCACCGAATCCCAGGAGGAAGCGGTCGAATCCATCCTTGGCAGGAAGGTCACGGAGGGCGATGTCGTGATCGTCCGCTACGAGGGGCCCAAGGGCGGTCCGGGGATGCAGGAGATGCTCTACCCGACCTCCTACCTGAAAGGGCTGGGGCTGGGGCCGAAGTGTGCGCTGATCACCGACGGTCGATTCTCCGGTGGTTCCTCCGGGCTGTCGATCGGACACGTCTCTCCAGAGGCGGCATCCGGGGGACCGATTGCGCTGGTACGCACCGGCGATGAGATCACCATCTCCATTCCCAACCGGTCGATCGTGTTGAACGTGCCCGACGAGGAGCTGGCTGCCCGTCGTGCCGAGCTGGAGGCTGGCAACGGCTACCGTCCCGCAACACGGCAACGGCAGGTCTCGACTGCGCTGAGGATCTACGGCTCCTTGGCACAGTCGGCTGACAAGGGTGCGTCCCGGCGCTTCGACGGTTGACCACCGCGACCGAACAGGAAGAAGCTAGCCACCGCAGCGGCCATCACGATGAGCCCCGCGATCGTCATCGCAGGGCTGTGGTTCCACGCCATGGATAGGAGAACAAGGCTGATCATTCCGCCCGTGCCCCAGATGAATGCCCAGACGGTACAGCCGGCGACCACGGCTGGCAGGTAGCGGCGCATTGGCATCCGGGCCACGCCTGCTGCCAGGTTGACCGTGGTTTGCAGACCAATGACCAGGAAGCTCAAGGTGACTGCGGGTGGGCCCCAACGGTGCAGCCAGGAGCTTCCCGCCCGGTAGGGGCGGGTTTCCAGCACCTTTCGCCAACGGGTATGGCTCGTACCCGCGACGATTCCGCGACCGATCCAGTAGGTACCGTTGGAGCGCACCATGACGATGCAGAACAGGGTCAGGATCGTCAGCCCGTAGGGCAGGTTCCAGTCCTGTGGATGCATCGGGTCCTCTCAGGTTAGGGGAGGACCCAGCTTAGGGCAACCTAAAACACAATGGCCAGAGGTCGTTTTCTTCTCCCGCCCCATTGCAGGAGCTTGTCTGCGATCCGGACCTCGGGAATCACCAGTTCGCCTGTTAACGCGATCTCTGAGTGCGGTTTGCTAGGTTGATTCCCGGAGGTGGGCTGCATGGCTGATATTGAAGATTTTGATCTGGACAGGACCACCAAGCAGGCATGGGACGATTTCACCGAAAGACTTGCTGATGTCCTGTCCGTGATGGATGCCAGCGCTGATCTGACCATTTCTGCAGTCAATGGTGCAGAGACCGATGAATCACCGCCCGCTGTGCGTTTCTCGGCCGTCGAACCGGGAGTGATTGAGGCTGTTCTGGTCGGTGTCGACTCTCCTCGACTCGCAGAACTCGGGTGGACTTCCTCACCCAACGGGGTCACGGTCCGCAGAGATCAAGAGGAGGCCATCGAACTGGCGAATCTCACCACCACCACCATGACCCAGGTGGTCGGCGTGCTGCACCCCATCTTCCTGGAACCCGATCAGCTGGCGGAGCTGCTGACCGCCCGGGAGAGCAACCCGGCTCAACCCAAGCCTGGAGCCTACGGTGTGGTGCTTCCCAGCAGCCAGGCCCAGCTCGACGCCATCGTCGACGCGGAGCTGGAGAAAATGTTCGGGCACCCGGCGCTGCGCAATGCAGCAGGTGAGGTTGCCATCAGAGTCGGTTCCACCATGGTTTTCTGCCGTTCGACCCCGGACTTCAAAGAACTGGTGCTGTTCGCGGCTCTCGTGCACGACGTCAGTGGACGTTCCCGGGCCTGCGAGGTGCTCAACGACCTGAATGTGGAATCCCGCTACTGCCGTTTCGCCCTGCACCGGGACCGGGTCTTCGTGCAGGTCTCGGTACCGGCCCGTCCATTCGTTCCCCAGCACCTGAGAGAGGCCCTCGAATCCATTTCTCAGGTTGCTGACGGCATCGATGACGACCTGGCACACAAACTTGGTGGACGCACCACCTTCCCGACCGCAGGCTGACCAGGTGTGGGCCACTAGAGTTCTCCCATGACCGAGGTCACGTATTTCGAGCGGCTGGACGTCCCCGAGTGTCTGCACCTTCTCAGGACCGGGGGTGTCGGGCGCGTGGCCTGGCAGGATGATGCTGAAGGCCTTACCGTGCTCCCCGTCAACTATCGGGTCATCGGTGACTCGGTGGTTTTCCGCACCAGCGCAGCATCGACGTTGGCACGCCTAGCGAAACCCACGAGGGTGGCGTTTCAGGTGGATGAAATCGACCATGCCACTGCGGTCGGATGGTCGGTGCTGGTCCGTGGAATGAGCGACATCTGTGAGGTGCGCGATGTCGGCAGCTTCCTGCCGCGAGATCCAGCCATCGGCGTGGCGGTGAGGATCGAAGAAGTGACGGGCCGGGTGATGTCCGGCAATCCAGTTCCCCAGAGTTGAGGAGGAAAACAATGGAGGACCGCAAACTTGTTGTTGTGGGTGTCGACGGCAGTGAGGACGGTTTGAGGGCCGTCAAGTACGGCGCCAGCTTCGCCGCGGAGACCAATGGGGAAGTGCTGCTGGTCCACGCCGTGGACGACGCAATGTTGGCAGGAGCCTGGGGAGTGGTCTACGACCCCGAGGTACTGCAGAATGCTGGAGCCAACGCAAACGAGGCCGCAGCCACAAAGGCCCGTGAAATCGGCCTCCCGGGCGATCGCATTCGCACCGAGGTGGTGCTCGGCTCGCCGGGTGGGGTGCTCGGACGACTCAGCGAGGTGGCGGACCTCATCGTCGTGGGTCGGCGCTCCGTTTCGGGGCTGGAACGCATGTTTGTCGGTTCCACCAGCGTCTCTGTGGTTGCCAGTTCACGGTGTCCGGTGCTGGTGATCTCCGCCGCGGCCCATCCGCAGGACGTTGGAAACAAGAAATTGATCGGGGTTGGACTCAACACCAGCCGGGTGAACCACTCCACCCTGGCTGCGGCCTTCGAGCAGGCCCAGCTGCTCGGTGCCCGGCTCGAGATCGTCCACGCACTACAACCCCCCATCGGACTGTTCGGTCCGAAACTTGGGCCCGCCGACCTGGAGGAGCTGATCCGCTTCACCCGGGGCGGAATCGAGGCGATGGCCTCGGAACAGGCCAAAACCTTCCCCGATGTGCCCTACGAGGTGGTCGTGGTGGCGGCCACCCCGATCAACGAGTTCGTGACCCGCTCCGAGAACTACGACCTCTTGGTTCTCGGTGCCGGTGAGGAGGCCATCCCGGGATTCGGGTTGGGTGGCTTGTTGCGTGGTCTGATGGCCCACTCGCTATGTCCGCTGTACATCACCCACGGTAAGTGAATCCGCAGCCGCGGCTCGCCTTCGATCCGGCGCTGCCGATCTCCGCAGAGGCACCGAGAATCGCATCCCTCATCCGCGACCACCAGGTGGTCGTGGTCGCAGGTGAAACCGGGTCGGGCAAGACCACCCAGCTCCCGAAGATCTGCCTGTTGGCGGGCAGGGAGCGGATCGCCCACACCCAGCCGAGGCGGATTGCGGCCCGCACAGTCGCGCACCGGATTGCCGAGGAGTGCGGAACAGAAATGGGGGAGTTCGTCGGCTACCAGGTGCGCTTCACCCGCCGAGTGAGCCGTGCCACCCGCATCAAGGTGATGACCGACGGCGTGCTGCTCAGTGAGCTGGCCCACGACCGCGACCTGGAACGCTACGACACGATCATCATTGATGAGGCCCACGAACGCAGTCTCAATATCGACTTCCTGCTCGGCTATCTCAAACAGCTTCTGGAACGTCGCTCGGAACTCAGGGTGATCGTCACCTCCGCCACCATCGACACCGCCCGGTTTGCCGCTCACTTCAACGACGCACCGATCGTGGAGGTTTCCGGGCGTACCTATCCCGTGGAGATCCGTTACCAGCCCGTCGGTGAGGACGACGACGAGGTGGACGCCGTCGCATCCGCTGTCAGGGAGCTGGCGACCACCACATCCTCGGGGGACGTGCTGGTCTTTCTGTCCGGGGAACGGGAGATTCGCGATGCTGCGGACGCCGTGAATGCCTTGAAACTTCCAGGTTTGGAAACACTGCCCCTGTACGCGAGGCTGGCCGCGGTCGACCAACAAAAAGTGTTTCAGGCTCACCCCGGCAGGCGGGTGGTGCTGGCAACCAACGTTGCCGAGACCTCAATCACGGTCCCCGGTATCCGGTTCGTGATCGACGCCGGCGTGGCGCGCATCTCCCGTTATTCGGCGCGCACCAAGGTGCAACGGTTGCCGATTGAACCGGTATCGCAGGCCAGTGCCAATCAGCGGGCGGGCCGCTGCGGCCGGCTCGGCCCGGGGGTCGCGATCCGGCTCTACAGTGAGGAGGACTTCACCTCCCGTCCCGAGTTCACCGAACCGGAGATCCTGCGCACCAACCTGGCCACTGTCATCCTCCAGATGGCTCAGGCCGGACTCGGTGAGATCGAGAGTTTTCCGTTCGTGGAGGCCCCGGTCGCCTCCCAGATCAGCGACGGACTTCGAGTGCTGCAGGAACTGGGCGCGATCAAGTCGCGTCGCCGCCACGAACGGGTGCGGCTCACCCGCACGGGACGCCTCCTGGCGCGGATGCCCGTCGACCCCCGGCTCGGTCGAATGCTCATCGAGGGATCTCGCAGGGGGGCGCTTCGCCAGGTGCAGGTGATTGTTGCCGGGCTGACGGTGCCAGACGTGCGGGAACGCCCAGCCGAGTACCAACAGGCTGCCGATGAGCTGCACCGGCGTTTCACGCAACCGCCTGCCGGTGAAACCGGCTCTCCCACGAACGGAGAGCCCAGACGTCACACCGTCCACACCGGCACCCGGCCCGTCGAACAGGGTAGGAGATCCCTGGTAGGTGGTGATTTCGAGGCCCTGCTGAACGTCTGGAACTACCTTCGGGGGCGTCGCCGGGAACTATCTGGAAGCGCGTTCCGCAAGCTGTGCCGGGCCGAGTTCCTGCATTTCGTGCGGTTCCGGGAATGGGAAGATCTCGTTTCTCAGCTGCGTGACGTGTGCCGGGAACTGGACCTGCCCGGTGAGGGGGACGCGACGATGGACGTCGTCCTGGAGTGTCTGCTCACCGGGTTGCTGTCCAACATCGGGCTGGCCATGCCGCCACCCCCGAAAATACAGGGCAGGCGCCGTCCCCTGACTGAGTATCAGGGCGCGCGGGGTGCCCGGTTCGCCATCGCGCCCGGGTCGGCGTGCTCACGGTCCACACCTCCGCTGGTGGTGGCCTACGAACTGGTTGAGACCTCTCGGTTGTGGGCGCGCACCGTCGGCCCGGTGACCGCGGCACAGATCGAACGTGCCGCAGGAGAATTGGTGACCCGCACCCTCTCCGAGCCGACGTTCTCACCCCGCAGCGCCACCGTTATCGCCAACGAAACCGTCAGCCTGTTCGGGGTGCCGATCATTTCCGGGCGTCGCACGAACTACGCTGTCAGCCATCCCGAGCAGGCTCGGGAGATCTTCATCCGCACCGGTCTGGTGGAACGGGAATGGGAGACCCGTAACCCGGTGGTAATGGCAAACCGATTCGCTTACGACGAGGCCGAAAGGCTCACTGATCGGATGCGCCGACCTGAGCTGCTGATCTCTGACCAGACCCTCTACGACTTCTACGCCGCCCGGCTACCCGCCGAGGTGGTCTCCGGGGCCACCTTCGACAAGTACGTGAAATCCTTGGGCGATGACTCCGCACTGCGGTTGACGCCTGCGGATTGCATGACCGACCCCGGGGCGCTCAGCGTCACCGACTTCCCCGACCGGTGGCAGGTTTCGGGACTGGAGTTGCCCGTCAGCTACGTCTACGAACCCGGGGCGGGCCACGACGGGGTGACGATCGAGGTACGGCTGGAGCAACTCGGGGTCCTGGAACCCGAACCCTTCACCTGGCAGGTTCCGGGGCTGCGCGAGGACCTCGCGACCGCCCTGATCCGCGGCCTGCCCAAGAGGGTCCGCACCTCTTTCGTGCCCGCCCCCGATTTCGCCCGTCGCGCCGTGGCGTGGCTCCGGGAACGGGGAACGGGTGACGAGGTCGCCTTCCCCGAGGCGCTGGGAAGGGCGCTCAACGCTCTCACCGGGGAGCGGGTGGACCCCGGCGACTGGCGTCCTGAGGCCGTGGATTCCCACCTACGACCGACCTTCGTCGTGGTCGAGGGACGCAAGGAGCTGGGTCGAGGCGAAGATCTGGTGGCTTTGAAGACCCAGCTCAGCGCGAAGGTGGCCGCACGCCTGACACGCTCCGCGGGGCGGATCGCGACGACGGGCCGTATTGCTTGGGATTTTGGGAAGCTGCCCCTGACCCAGCGCCTCGGCAAAGGAGTTGAGGGCTATCCCTGCCTCGTGGATGAGGGGGGCAGCGTCGGAGTGCAGGTGGTGGACTCGGCCGCGAAGGCGGAACGCCTCCATGCCGCGGGGCTTCGGCGTCTACTCACGCTGGTGAATCCGTCGCCGATCCGCTGGGTGGTCTCCCACCTCGGGAATTCCGAGAAACTGGCCCTCGGAGCGAGCCAGTACGATTCGGTTCCGGAACTGCTCCAGGACGCCTGGCTGAAAGCGTCCGACAGGTTGTTGCGGGCGATCAAGGATCCAGTGCAGGTCCGCGACGAGCGGGATTTCCAGTGCGTTGCGGACATGGTGCGTGCCGACTGCCCCACAACCATGGCCACAGTCGTCAGCACCGCGGCGAGGGCCTTGGCTGCCCAGGCAATGGTGGAACGAAGGCTTGCTGCGCTGCCGGAAAATGATGAGGTGCGCTCGGACATCACCGAGCAGCTGGCCAACCTCACCTTCAAACGGTTCATCTCCGCCACCCCAGATCCGTGGTTCGACCGCATCCCGGTGTGGATCGAGGCCTGCGATACCCGGCTCATGTCCCGTGGCAGGAATCCTGGCAGGGATGAGAGGAACCGCGCCGAGATCATGGAATTGGAGGCCCGCTACGGACAGCTGTGCGATGCCCAGCCCTCCGGTCCGTTGTCCACGGAGGTGGAGGAGATCGCGTTCCTGTTGGAGGAGCTCCGGGTGAGCCTGTTCGCGCAGGGGACACGCACCCTGGTGCCTGTCTCGGCGAAACGGATTTCTCAGGCCATGGGAAGGATCGGGTGATAATGGACTAGTGCCAGCAACCACAGATGACCTGATGCAGCTCTTCGACCTCGTTGAGGTCGGCAAGGACAGGTTCCGAGGCCCGCAACCGGACACCCAGTGGCAGCGGCTGTTCGGCGGACAGGTGATGGCGCAGAGCCTCGTAGCGGCGATGCGAACCGTCCCAAGGAACCGAGTGGTGCATTCGCTGCATGGGTATTTCCTGCGGCCCGGTAGTCGGGAGGCGCCGCTGCGGTTCGGGGTGGAACACGTCCGGGACGGTCGCACCTTCTCGGCGCGCCGGGTGGTCACCCGCCAGTACGACGACGTGATTTTCGACCTGAACGTCTCATTCCAAGAACCGGAGGAGGGACTCAGCCATTCGGCGGTCCAGCCGGAATCGGTCGCCTCGCCCGAGGGATCGTCACCACTGGGAAAGGTGTTGGAGGAACGTTTCGGTGCCCCTATCCGGATGCTGTCGGAGTGGGATGCCCTCGATGTGCGGCTGGCCTCCACCCCTGTGCCGAGCCAGAATGGGGGAGTGATGCGAGCCTGGGTGCGCACCCAGGATGCCCTGCCGGATGATCCGTGCCTGCACGCTGCCGTTCTGGCCTACCTGACGGATCTACTGTTGCTCAGCGTCTCCACCGTGCAGCACGAGGTGGAGTTCCTATCACCGAACCTGCAGACGGCCTCCATCGATCACGCGATGTGGTTCCATCGTCCGGCCCGCTGCGACCAATGGCTGCTCTACGACATGGTCTCGCCGTCGGCCTCCGGGGCGCGGGGATTTTGTCAGGGCAGGTTGTTTCAGGACGGGAAGCTGGTGGCCTCCTGCGCCCAAGAAGGGCTGATCCGGCTCCTTGGGTGAGCCGGATCAGGGATGGCTATCAAGCAGCGGCCTGGTATTCGCGCATCTTGGCCAGCGCAAGGCGCTCGATCTGACGGACCCTCTCGGCAGTGATGCCCCAGTGCTGCCCGATGTCGGCCAGCTTGGCCTGGCGTCCATCGAGGAGGCCGTAGCGGCGTCGCACCACGTCTGCGGAGCGGTCGTCGAGAGTGGAGAGCATCCCATCGAGGCGGGCTCGCTCCTCCGCGTCGAGCACCACCTCATCCGGGCCGGGTGCGGTTTCGCGGGCGATCAGATCGCCGAGCGCGGTATCGCCGTCGGCCTCGACAGGCGCGTCGAGGGAGACGTGGTCGCGGGCGTAGCGGATCAGGTCGACGACCTTCTCCTCGGCGAGGTTCAGTTCATCGGCGATCTCGCCGACCTCGGGTTCGCGACCCAGGGCCCGCTCCAGGTTGCGGCGTACCGCGGAGACCTGGTTGACCTGTTCGGCAACGTGCACGGGCAGGCGCACGATGCGACCTTGCTGGGCGATGCCACGGGAGATGGCCTGCCGCACCCACCACGTGGCGTAGGTGGAGAACTTGAATCCCTTGGTGTAGTCGAACTTCTCCACGGCGCGGATCAAGCCGGTGTTGCCCTCCTGCACCAGGTCGAGCAGCGGCATCTGAGCGCGACCGTACTTGCGGGCCACGGAGACCACCAGACGCAGGTTCGCCTTGATGAATTGCTGCATGGCCTGATCGCCGAGTTCGATGAGCTGTTCCAGCTCGTCGCGGGTGGCGTCGGTCGAGGTGGTCTCATTGCCGTCGAGGATCTCGCGAGCGAACAACCCGGCCTCGATGGCGTGGGCAAGTTGTACCTCTTCCTCGGCGCTCAGCAGAGGGGTCTTGGCTATCGCGTCCAGGTAGAGGCCCACAGCATCCTTACCATCGATACCGTCGGTGCTACGGGTTCGCGTAGTCGTGATCATTGGGTCCGCCTTTCTGACGTCTACACCCAATCAAACGCGCCTACTGGGCTAAAGGTTCCCGAAATCGTGACCCAATCGTTATCTCAGGGGTGCATCAGACCTTGGTATGACGTTGCGGGATGGGCGGCTGAACCGCGTGGGGGAAATCCCTGGGGGATCGTGTTTGAGTGTTCGCGATGCTCGTGGAAAGATGGTTTTCGACACCCCTTGACCGCAACGGGGTGATCTGTGCCCAGATGCGAGGAGAAACCGCTGTGACCTCTGGTTCGAGCTCCGAACAGGCTCCGAAGAGCACCCGTAGTCGCGCGAGAAAGACCGCCACTGCAACCGTGGAGAAGGAGACCAAGTCCGCCGCAAAGCGTACCCAGTCCCAAACCACGAGGGCGGCGAAGTCCGAGGCCAAGGAGAAGGCCACCGGAACCAAGACGCCGAAGACCGTGGTCAAGCCGGCCACCGCAAAGAAGACCAGGAGCGCAGCCAAGACCACCGCAAAGCCCACGAAAACTGGGACGACCAAACCTGCACGTTCCAGCGCCAAGAAGAAAGCCGCCGTCGAGGACGTTGAACCAACGATTGCGCAACTCACCTCAGGTGAGATCGAGGTCGAGGTGCAGCGAGACGGTGATGACGTCGTGCTGAAGGTCGGAGGCAAGAAGCGTTCCCTCGACGAGGTGGACGACTCCCAGTTCGTGGAGGAGAGGGAGGCCACCCTCGAGAAGGAACTCGTCGAGGAAGAGGGGTTTTCCCTCTCGGATCAGGACGATGCCGACGAGCCGGAGCAGCAGGTCGTCTCGGCCGGTGCCACCGCCGACCCCGTCAAGGACTACCTGAAACAGATTGGCAAGGTGGCCCTCCTCAACGCCGTTCAGGAGGTGGAGCTGGCCAAAAGGATCGAGGCCGGGCTTTTCGCCGAGGAACGGATCGCGGACGTTGAGAACCCAATCGTTCCAGACGATCTCGAGGATTTCGAGTGGATCGCGAACGACGGGCGCAACGCCAAGAACCATCTTCTCGAGGCCAACCTGCGGCTTGTCGTCTCCCTGGCGAAACGCTACACGGGTCGCGGCATGCTGTTCCTTGATCTGATCCAGGAGGGCAACTTGGGTCTGATCCGTGCCGTCGAGAAGTTCGACTACACCAAGGGATACAAGTTCTCCACCTACGCCACGTGGTGGATCAAGCAGGCCATCACCCGGGCCATGGCCGATCAGGCTCGCACCATCCGTATCCCCGTCCACATGGTCGAGGTGATCAACAAGCTTGCACGTGTTCAACGGCAGATGTTGCAGGATCTCGGTCGGGAACCAACGCCGGAGGAGCTGGCGAAAGAGCTCGACATGACCCCTGAGAAGGTTGTGGAGGTGCAGAAGTACGGTCGTGAGCCCATTTCCCTGCACACCCCGCTCGGTGAGGATGGCGACTCCGAGTTTGGCGACCTCATTGAGGACTCCGAGGCAGTGGTACCTGCCGACGCGGTGAACTTCACCCTGTTGCAGGAGCAGCTCAACGACGTCCTTGACACCCTCTCTGAGCGGGAAGCGGGTGTGGTCTCAATGCGTTTCGGGCTCACCGACGGGCAGCCGAAAACCCTCGATGAAATCGGCAAGGTCTATGGGGTGACCAGGGAACGCATTCGCCAGATCGAGTCGAAAACCATGAGCAAGCTGCGGCATCCGTCACGCTCCCAGGTGCTTCGCGACTACCTCGACTGAGCAGCGGTCGCCTGCACGCGGGGGCATGTTGAAGGAGAGAACTTGCGAGACAATCCACGTTCCTTCGAGGACGACACCCCGACCGTTGAGCTGCCTGCCATTACGACGCCGCTGCCCCCGGTGCGGCCATCCCCGGCGCAGGCGCCGCCAACGCAGATGCAGCCACGGGTGGGGTCGTGGGCCACCCCGACCGAGGTCGATGCCATGGCCATTCCCGTTTCTGAAGGACGAGCCTCGCGACCCTTGGTCGAATCGGACAAGGAACGCCGTCGACGCGAGATGAATGAGTACCGGCTGGCGGTCTGGGAAAGAAGGTTCGTGGCCTGCGTGCGGTGGCTGTACTCGCGGGTCAGGGCAGCGGTCTACATCACGGCTGTCGCTGTGCTGCCAGGATTGCTGTTCCCACCCATCAAGGGATACCTCAACTGGGTCATGGTCGCGAACCTGGTCCTGGTGGGTTTCGTTGCGGTCTCCCTCGTGGCGGGCGAGGTGACCAGTCAGAGACCGCAGTGGTCCTGCATGCTCGGTGCTCTCTTTCGGATGCTGCTGGTGGGTGGGTTTGCCATTGCCTGTGTTCACGTCAGCGAGGCCGATCCGTGGAAGGAGACGTTCGCCTCGCTGCTGGGCTTCGCCAAGCCCGTCTGGTTGCAGATCCAGGCCTGGTTGGACTACGCATCCCTCGACCACGCTGTTTTCATGTGGCTTGGCGTGCTGCTGGCTCATCGAAGCCTTGGAATCCTGGCTGAAGGGGGACGCATCCATCTGGAGGGCATGTCACGCTTCGGAGCCAGGCCGGGCTGGAGTCTGAAGGACTACTACATCGGACCGGATCCGCGCACACAACAGGGCTGGGTGGATGCCCCCGTCATCTTCGCCTACCGCCGGGCGAAGCTCCGCTTCTACCTGGGACGTTTCTGGGTGCTGCTCAACAGCCTCTACATCATTGTCCTGATGTTCCTGATCGCCTCGGCGTGACAGGTCACTGAGCCCGGACCGCGGCAATGGCCTTCGCGACGGTTTCCAGGTTGCCGTCGTTGAGGGCGGCCACGCACATCCTGCCCTTCTCGGTGCCATAGATTGCGTGGTCGCGGCGCAACGCGAGCATCTGCTCCCGGGTCAACCCCGAGTAGCTGAACATGCCGGCCTGCTGGGCGATGAAATCCATATCCTCGACGCCTTCGAAGCGCAGCGCTTCGACGAGGCGGGTGCGCATCTGTTTGATGCGGTTGCGCATCCGGTCGAGTTCCTGTTCCCATGAGGCCCGCTGAGTGGGGTCGCCGAGTACGTCGGCCACGATTGCCGCGCCATGGGTGGAAGGATTCGAGTAGTTGGTGCGGATGCAGATTTTCACCTGCGACAGCACACGGGTGGCCTCCTCAGCGTCCCGGCAGGTGATGTGCAGGGCGCCGATGCGTTCGCCGTAGAGCCCGAATGATTTTGAGAACGAGGTCGAAACGAACACCGGCAGCCCGGCTGCCACGAAACGGGAGATCACGGTGCCGTCCTCGGCAACCCCGGCTCCGAAACCTTGGTATGCCATGTCCAGGAACGGGATCAAGCCGTGATCAGCGACCACTCGCATCACCCGGCCCCACTGCTCGGGACTCAGGTCGTAGCCTGTCGGGTTGTGGCAGCAGGCGTGCAGCACCACGATGGTGCCTGGTCGCGCCGCCTCGAGGTCCTCGATCATGCCGTCAAAATTGATGCTTCTGGTGTCGGCGTCGTAGTAACGGTACGCGCCGACGGTGAAACCAGCGCGAGTGAAGATCGCCCGGTGGTTCTCCCACGACGGATCCGAGATCAGGACGGGGGCGCCAGGGTTCAGCGTTGCGAGGAAATCGGCGCCAACTTTCAACGCGCCGGTGCCACCGAGGCTCTGTGCCGTGACGATACGGCCCTGCGCGACGGCGGGCGAATCAGCGCCGAAGACCAGCTCTCGCACCAGGCGAACGTAGTCCGGGAGGCCATCGATGCCGAGATAGGCGTGTGGTTTCGCGGCTGCAGCCAGCCGGTTCTCGGCGGCGTGGACGCAATTCATCAGCGGCAAGTGCCCGTTCTCATCGAGGTAGACGCCGATCCCGAGGTTCACCTTGGATGTGCGCTCATCCGCTTTGAATGCCTCGGTCAATCCCAGGATCGGATCAGCAGGAGCCAAGCGGACGTGCTCGAAAACGGACATGTGTGGGCCTCATTTCTGTTCAACAGCCCAAGACTAGCGTTTTGGCTTTCCCAGGGTTGCGGTCTTCACCAAACCGCTTGCCCGCCTGGCCCGGGTCCCAACGGCCTTCCGTAGCGCGTCCGGGGAGCCGTAGAGCCGAACCATCGACTCGGCACGGGTGACGGCTGTGTACAGCAGCTCCCGAGTCAGCAGTGGCGAACCGGGAGGGGGCAGGATTACGCTGACTCGCTCGAACTGGCTTCCCTGAGACTTGTGGATGGTCATGGCGTGCAGTTCCTGTGTTGCCTCCAGCAGCAGCGGGTTTAGCATCTCTGCATGCCCGCCCCGGTCCACGGCAGCCAGTAGCCGTCCCTCGCTCTCGACGATCACCGCTACATCGCCGTTGCTGACCAGATCCGAGTTGCGGGTGACGATCAGCGGCTGCCCCGGGTACGGGCCGACCTCGGGTGCGTAGCCGGGCAGCGTCGCGGCCAGGTGTCTGCGCACCTCCTGCTGCCAGTGCCCGGTGCCAAAGGGACCCTCCCGGTGCGCGCACAGCAACCGGTGTCGCTCCAGGGCACGTATGGCCTGGTTGCTGTCACCTGCCAGCGCAGCGGCCAGTGCATCGCGGGCGACAGCCCCGATGTCGGCGGCCAATGCGGACAGGTCGGCCAGTGACTCGGTGCCGGTGTATGTGGTGAGGGAGCATGTCTTTGATCGTTCCAGCAACGCTAGGCAGCCGTCCGCGTCGCCGTCGCGGATGCTGTCGGCCAGTCGGGCCACGTCGTCGAGGTTGCGGTGGCTTCCGCCGAGCTGCACCACGGCGGGCCCGCCCGGGGATGTGACCAGGTCCGGAGCGGCGGAGATGTCGGCGAGTACTGCCCCCGCCTCCACGGAGGCCAGCTGGTTCGGGTCGCCGATGAGGATCAGCCGGGTGGAGTCGGACACCGCATCCAGTAGCCATGACATCAACGTGATCGACACCATCGATGTCTCGTCCACGATCACTACATCGAAGGGCAGTGGGTTCAGTGCGTCGTGGGTGCGTTCCGCGCGACCCGGGACAACGCCGACGATCCTGTGCAGTGTGCCGGTGGTCAGGGCGACCCGTTCCGGGCGCCGCAACCTGCTTCGCACTGCGGTCTCCAGACGGGTGGCGGCCTTCCCGGTGGGGGCGGTCAGGGCGACGGTGACCGCCCCTCGGGAGGTCAGTGTGTCGATGATCCGGGAGACCACCGTCGTCTTGCCGGAACCGGGACCGCCCGTTATGACGCTGGTGCGGGCCCGGGTGGCTGCTTGGACCGCGGTGTCCTGGGTGGGGTCGGGCACCATGCCAGGCTCGGGGGCACGAGGTTGAGGGGAGGGCAGATCCGGCAGCGCACTGCGGTGCCTGAGGTGAGCTGCCAAGGCCCGTTCCTCTGCGAAGAACCGGTCCAGGTACAGCAAACCGTCGGCCAAGCGGAACGGTCGCGGTCCGCCCTCCGGGCCTGCCACCGCCGGTGAGGCTGACACAGCCGCAGCCCACGCATGCGGTTCCGGCCAGGGCAGCTCGATGGGCGCCATCGCCGATCCGTCGTCGGCCTCGCCCGGAACGATCAGCTCGGGCGCGGACACCAGGTCCAGACACACCGAACCCAGGCGCAGTTCCCGCACAGTCAGAGCGAAAGCCAGCAGCACCCGGTCGTCGCTCTCCCCGCAGTACGCAGCCATCCGGCGGGCCAGATGGAAATCGGCCACGTGAATCATCCCGGCCTCGGCGAATGTTCTCAGCAGTCCCGTGGCCGCCACGGGAATCTCCGGCCCTCTCACTGCCCACCTCCCAGCAGATCGGAGACCTCCACCACCAGCTCAGTTGGTGGAAACCACTCGAAAACCCCGCAGCGGCCACCCGCGACCACCGGGGTCTCGGGTCCGGCCATGCCCCGCACGAACAGGTAACCCACCCCACCCAGGTGCTTATCAGGAGAGTAGTTGGGCAGTCGCCAGGCCAGGAAACGGTGCAGCGCGGCGCAGTACAGCAGTGCCTGCAGCGGATAGTGGGCCTGCATCATCGCCTCCGCCATCGCGTCCGGATGGTAGTGCTCGACGGACAGCTCCTGATCCGGCAGCACGGGGAGCCGGTTCGTCTTGTAGTCCACCACCACGAAACCTCCCCCGGGCAGTTTCAGCACCACGTCGATCGAACCGGTCAAGAACCCCTTCAGCGACGTGCGGGCGGCATCAGTGGCGAGCAGTCGGGCCGGGTAGGGTGCCAGCGGATCGGAGGCGGGCAGATGCCTGGACATTGCTGCTGCCAGGTCCGCGACCACACGGGCCGGGCCGCGATCCCCCAGGGGCAGGTCGAAGTCCAGCTCCGCCAGCCGCTCGGCGACGGGCAGATCGGCCAGGGTGCCGTCCCACAACCCCCCCAGCGGGGTCGTGACCACCAGGCTGAGGGCGTCGGCGAGCCGCTGCGCCTGTTCCCGGTCCAACCCAAAAGCAGGGGCTCGTGCGGTCGTCACCTGCTGCACGTGTCCTGAGTCGGTCCAGTCTGCCTGCTCCAGGACCTCGTGGACGAGGGTTCCGAAACGGGCCCCGGCGGGTAGGTCGTTCATGGGGGAGGCAGTGGCGGAGCCGTTGGCTTCCTCGGGAGGCAGGTCGAGTTCCTCCGGCTCGTCTGGTGCGTTCTCGTGGAGGTGCACGGTCAACCCGGAATAGGAGGTGCGGCGCCACTCCTGATCGATGTCACGGGTGAAACGGGCGATCCGGAGGCCTTCGGATCCTGGCTCGGGGGTGGGAACAGAAGATGTGGGGGAGGCCTCCCAGAAAGGAGCGGTGACCGGCGACAGATGCACCAGGCCAGGATCGAAACCGAAGGCGGGGGGCAGCGTGGGGTATTCGGGACGAAGCTGCTGGACCGAACGGTCGCGGCACAGCAGCGCCGTCAACGGTCCCGAGAAGGCCCTGCGGTCCATCACGTGCCAGGCGATCGCCAGGTGCTTGGCACGGGTGAGACCCACGTAGAGCAGACGGAGCTCCTCGTCGCGTGCTTGTTGCCGGGCGATGGAGGACAGCTCGTCTCGACTGCCGGGGCGGGTGCCGACGTGTAACACTCGCCGACCGGTCGCATCCAGATAGGGGAAGGCGCCGCGCAGGTTCACCTCCGTGACGCTCACCTGCGGCAGCAGCACGATCGGGAACTCCAGGCCCTTCGCCGAGTGCATGGTGCACACCCGCACCGCTTCCTGGTCAGAGGCCAGCCGGGTGGCCGGTTCATCGCCCGGGGCGGCAGCCCGGGCAACCAGCCAGGCGCGGAGCCCGTCGAGATCGGTGGTATCTGAGTCGAGCAGCAACTCACCGATCTGGGTCAGGTCGGCCAGATGGCGTTCCCCATCCCCGAACCGTGCCAGGTGGGGGCCGAGACCTGCCAGCAGTTCACTGACCAGCGAGGCCACCCCGCCGGTTGCGAAGCACCGGGACAGATCATAGATCCGTTGGGCCGCGGGAGTTTCGTCGCGCCCGGCCAGCAGATCGGTGGCGGGTAGACCGAGCAGCTCCCCCAGGGCGGCCTGAAGAAGGTGGGCACGGGTCGGTTGGGCGACGGCGGCGAGAACTGCCAGCCAGTCGGCCACAGCCGGTGAATCGAGGGCGGAGCCGGGACCATGCCAGGTGGCGGGAAGTCCTGCTGCACGTAGATCGGAGACCAGGGACAGGCCCCGGCCACGGGTTCGGGTGAGGATCGCGATGTCCCGGGGACCGATGGGCCGTTCCTCTTTGCTGCTGCGGAACCGTGCCCCGGCCAACAGCGTGCGCACGTGCGCCACAACGTCGTTCGTCACGGTGCGTTCCGGGTTCTCGGTGGCCCCGGGGCCGTGCCCCCGTAGCCAGATGCGGGCCGCGGGGGCTGCGTCGAGAACCAAGATCTCCTCATCCGGGGAGCGGGCGGAGCGCACGGGGGTGACACGGATGTCTGAATAACCCAGGCAGAGGTCACCGAACAGGTTCGTCACTCCGGCTACTACTCCGGGTTCGCTCCGGTGGTTGGTCTCCAGAGTGGCGCGGTGTCGGACCGCCTGCCGGGCCTCCAGGTAGGAACCGAGATCCGCACTGCGAAAACCGTAGATTGACTGCTTGGGATCGCCGATCAGAGTGATCATCGCGTCCGCGTCCACGAAGGTGCGTCGCAGGATGGCCCACTGGTCCGGGTCGGTGTCCTGGAACTCGTCGACCAGCACCACGGGAAAGCGTCGTCGAAGCTCCGCGCGCACCTGCTCGGCGACCGGAGAATCAGTGACCAGGAACCGTAGCCTGCCCGGTAGGTCGTCGAAACTGACCAGCCCCAGTGCGCGGCGACGCGCCGCGAAACGAGCCCGCACCCGCTCCTGAAAACTCAGCAGCTCGTGATTCGCCGAGGCGAAGGGGAGCCGCGACGGCGCCGCTGTGGTGGCGACCAGAAGTGCGCGGCGCGCGTCCAGTGGCGGGTCGGGGTGATGAAGATAACTGGCCAGGTATTCGTCTGTGGTGCACTCACGCACCAGAGAGAAGACGTCCGCGCTCACCTCGTCGGCACCGTCCCAGTCACCCAATACGCCCAGGCTCTCCAGCTGTCCCTGGCAGAACGAATGGATGGTGGTGATCGTTGCGGTTCCGAAGTTGTCCAGAGCCATCTGGAGTCGTGCCCTGTGGCGCGGGGCGTGGCGGTCCGCTCCGAGCAGTCGCGAGACTGGATCCACGGGTTCGGGACCGCCTGCCAGCAGATCCTCCAGGTCTTTCGCCACGGAAGCGATCCGGGAGTGGACGCGACCCCGCAACTCCGAGGCGGCCGCGTTGCTGAAGGTGATGAGCAACAATTCTCCGATCTTCACCCCTGCTTCGGCGATGTAGCGGGCAGCGAGTCCTGCTATGGTCCAGGTCTTGCCTGTCCCGGCGCTGGCTTCCAGCAGCATCGGACCATCAGGCAGGGGATCGGTGATCTCGAACGGAATCACTGTGCGGCCTCCAGGAGGGGGGAGTGCAGGGCCAACGCCCAGCCTCCAAAGGCGCCGAAGCGCTCGGGACCCACCGGGTCGCCTTCCTGGGGAGGATCGGCAAACAGCTCTGAAGCAGGGCCGGTGTAGAAATGCTCCCAGTGTGCCGGACGCCAAGCCCAGGGGGAGTTCCAGCTGCTGGTGGGAAGGTCCCAATCGGCGGCGTTAAATGTTCGTTCCCGTGCAGATTCTGCTAGCGCTCGGGCTGGTTCCGCGGGAACCGGGATGAGCCGGGAACGTCCCAGGCGGGCGCCTCGCACCAGAACCTCCAGGCGTGCGACGGCCTCCTGCGGTGGGGTGAGTGTCACCGATCCTGGGAAGTGTTCGCCGTAGTGACGTCGAAGGTGATGGATGCGGGCCCGTGTCCTGATCCCGGAAGCTGCCAGGGCCAGCAGCTGCACCCATGGCTCGAACAGAGGACGGGGAAGGTCGCTGGGGGAGATGACCACTAGCTCATCGCCGCGCAGTCGGACCATTCCTGTCAGCTGCAAGCCGGAGCATTCCAGGTTGATGGGGACGTCTCGGACCGGGCGGTCCCATTCCGGGCGGGCCTGCTGCCAGAGCTGTCGAATTAGTTTGACGTCCGCGTCGAGAACTGCACCTCCCAAGGGGCCGGTCGGCAGCAGCTCCCTGCGAGCCTCGGCATGGATCGCCGCGTCGGGGGGCTGTCCGCCGCAGGCCGCCGCCAGCAGCCGGGAACGAATCCCCCAGGCGTCCAACCCGCCTACCCCGAGGGGCAGGTCGTCACTGATCTCGGGGGTGAAATTTCCCCGGATTCCCGCCCGCTCGCGCAGGAAAGCGGCTGCAGGGTCGCGCAGGAACCGCGCCACCTCGTCCAGAGACATGGGAGCAGTGTCGTCGCCGGTGGGTAGACGAAGGGCAGCGCGCCGACGCTCCACGCTTGCCGGCGTGGTTGTGGTTGGTCTGGCTCGCAGGCGACGAGCCATATCCAGAGCCGCGGCATCGAAACTCGGTGCGGGGCCCGTGAAGTTCTTCTCCGAATGTGCCGTCAAGGGGGGTTCCTGCAGCTCAGGCGTGACCCCTAGCTTGCGCCACAACCAGGTGAGGGTGGTCGGGTGCTCCAGGACAGCATCGGTGGTTTCGGAACGGTGTTGATGCACCACCACCAGATGCCGGGCGGCCCGGGCATGATCCAGCAGATCCTCCAGACGCTCCTGCCCGGGATCCGGCAGGACTCCGGGGATCGCGTCGGGAACGGGATCGAGTCCGCCGTCCTCGAAACCGAGCAGCACGACCACGGGGAAACCCACGCCCTTGAGCTCCCCGGGAGCAACGACGGTGAGATTGCCGTTGCCCGTCACCATGCGCGATGTGGGTTCGGCGGCCAACTGCTCCAGCAAGCGGGTGAAGTCGGAGGCCGTTACCCTGACGGGGCTGCTGGCCCCTTCCTCCGCCAGCTGGGCCAGGCGGAAGATGGCCTCTTGGAGCAGAGAATCTTCTCCGGGAGGCAGATCGATGAGCTCGTCGAGCAATCTTCGGGCCCGGGCGACCCATTCCGGAATGGTGGTGGATTCGGCTGTGGCCGCGTAACGTCGCAGCCGGGTGAAGACCTCCGTGAGCGAACCGACCAGCTCCAGCTCCGATGTACTGACGGCATCCACGCCGGAGATGGGCAGCGCGGTGCTCCCGGGCGCCAGAGCAAGCCCGGCCAGCAGCCGGTCCAGGCCCCGGGCCCAGGTGTTCTGTGCGATCCCGGAGAGCCCCTGGTCCGCACGGTGTTGGGCGTCGAGGCCCCAACGAATCCCGGCCGCATCGATCAGCCGGGCCAGTTCGTCGCGTTCCGGTAGCTGCCAGCGGTACGAGATCGGCGCGAGGTCCAGCAGGTCCAGTAGGGAACTGGCGGTGGCGCGGGAATCCCGCAGTCTGGTGGCCTCGGCCAGGGTGCGCAGCACGGGGTTGGGGGTGCGGGCCTCGGGAGGGGGCTGGAACCGCAGGCGCCGGCCCGGGTGGGAACTGCCCTCGAGCGGCGTGAAGGCCAGGCTGAGGGCAGGCCACCACGCCGCGGGGTCCGGGACGACCACTAGGACGTCGCGTGGTTCCAGGGTGGGTTCCTCTTGCAGTAATCGGCACAGTTCCTCGCGCAGCACCTCGGCCTGTCGCAGGGGGTCATGGGAACCCACCCAGGTGATTCTCTCTGGCGCCGCGGTGTTCTCCAATTCCAGGACAGGGACGTCCTGGATCTGTCCGATGGCATCCAGCAACAGGTGTGTCGCCGCAGGCAGATCGGGGCAGTGAAATATGGCTGTGGCTGGTCCGGGTTTCTCTGTCAGGGCGGCGCGCAGTCGCGTCAGCTCCTCGACCGGATCCCATTCGAGTATTTCGGTGACACGGGCCGTCAGCTCCGGTTGCCAGCGCAGGTGCATGGGCAGTTCCCCGGCTGCTTTCTCCGGGTCGGTGAGCCAGCGGGCGAGTAGTTCTGAGTGGTGTTCCGAGTAACGGTGCAACAGGACTGCCAGGCGTTGAGAGGTGCCGCGCAGCCTGCCCGGTCCCGTCCGGAGGTGCTCCGCCACCACGGGATGCGATTCCTGGAAATCCAGGTCCTGGAGGACCTCCCGGATTCCCAGTTCCAACGCCAGGCCTCGCCACGGGGACGATTCTCCATCGTTTAGTTCCGCTTGCAGCTGTGCTACCCAGCGGTCGACTGGAAGCAGATCCACTCCAGCGAGGATGCCGATCCGGGCCGCCAGAGCCTGTCCCACCAGGCGTGCGGTGGCAGCCGAGGATGTGATGATCCGCACCTGTTCCAATGGCCCGGGACGCAGTTCGTCCAGCCATGCTGCCAGGGCGTCGACCAGCTTCTCCCAATGCTTGGCCGATCTCCTGTTCACTGCGATGATCCTCTCCTTCCCTGCGACCGATCACATTAGTGCGCCTCACCGACAAAACCTTGAGGGTGGGACACCGGTCGGGTTTTTGCGGGCGTTGCCTGTTTGAATGGTTCTCGTGACTGATCCGATCCTCGACGCCCTTGACCCCGAGCAGCGGTTGGTGGCGACGCTGCTGGAGCAGCCGCTGGTGGTGTTGGCGGGAGCAGGGACGGGGAAGACGCGGGCGATCACGCATCGGGTTGCCCACGCCGTCCGGGAGGGCCGCTACGTCCCGACTGCGACCCTTGCGGTCACCTTCACCACGCGGGCGGCAGGGGAGCTGAAGTCGCGGTTGGCGGGGCTCGGGGTACGCAGGGTCTCGGCCCGGACCATCCATGCAGCTGCTCTCAGCCAGTGCCGCTACTTCTGGCCTACGGCCTATGGTTCCGATTTCCCGGTGTTGTTGGACAACCCTTTTCCGTTGGTGGGGCGGGCCGCAAATCGAGTGCTCGGCAATGCCGACACGAACTTGGTGCGAGATCTGATAGGAGAGATTGGCTGGGCCAAGTCCAGCAATGTCCCTCCCAGCCGCTACGCCCAACTCGCCCGTGGCCGTACGGTTGCTGGGGTGGAGCCCGAACGTGTGGCCCACGTGATGGAGGCTTACGAGAAGCACAAGACCAGTTCCGGGGTGGTGGATTTCAACGACATCCTCCTGTGCACAGCCGCGCTGCTGGTGGAACACCCCGCCGTAGCCGAACGGATCCGTGACGCCTATCGGCACTTCGTGGTGGACGAGTACCAAGACGTCTCCGCGATTCAGCACCGCCTGGTCTCGCTGTGGGTGGATGGTCGCCCAGACATCTGCGTGGTCGGTGATCCCCAGCAGGCCATCCACGGTTTCGCCGGCGCCCGGGCCGATTGCCTGACCGGTTTCGCCTCCGAATATCCTGGGGCCCGGCAGGTGAGGCTGGTCCGTAACTACCGCTCCAGTCCGGGCATCGTCCAGCTCGCGAACCGTGTAGTGCGTCGCCGCCCCAGTGCAGGGGACCTGCAATCCACACGTCCTGAAGGGCCACCCCCCGAGTTCCACGCCGACGGCACGGAGGAGGATGAGGCTCGGGCCGTGGCCGCCTGGCTGGGGGAGCGACATGCTGAGGGCACCCCGTGGAGTGAGTGCGCGGTGCTCTACCGCATCAACGCACAGTCACCCGTTTTCGAATCCGTTCTGGACTCCGCGCGGATTCCTTACCAGGTCAAAGGCACCGACCGTTTCTGGGAACGTCCCGAGGTGCGCGACGCGGTGAACCGGCTGCGCCGCGCCGCACAGCGGGATTCTGGAGCCTGTCCGGAGGGGCTGCTCGACGAGGTGCTGGCCGAGGTCCGGTGGAATCCGGAGGCCCCGTCGGGAATGGGGGCGCAGCGGGAACGCTGGGAATCCATCAACTCCTTGGCACACATGATCCGCGACGCTCAGGGTGGTTTCCCGGACTGGACCGCCCCCGCGTTCATCGCCTGGCTGAATGATCATGCCAATCTCGAGACCCCACCCGCCACCAGCGCCGTCACCTTGGCGACCATGCACGCTGCCAAGGGACTCGAGTGGGATGCGGTGGCCGTGGTCGGGGTGCGCGAAGGCATGGTGCCCTTCGCGCTGAGCCAGGAGGAACCCGCACTGTCGGAGGAACGGAGACTCCTGCACGTCGCGGTCACCCGGGCCCGCCTGCGGCTGCGGATCTCATGGCCCGGTAAACCTTCCCGCGGTCGCGGTGCGCGTTCCCGTTTCCTGACGGGCCTCGTGCCTGAGGAGCAGATTCCTGTCACCCGCGAGGGTAGGGCCGGGCGTGGCAGTGTGCGTTCCCGCACCTGTTTCGTCTGTGGGGGGCAGCTAACTGATGCTGCCGAACGCAAGCTGGGTCGTCACACCGGCTGTGCGGCGCCTTTCGACGAGAAGCTCTTGGCTGCGCTGAAGGCCTGGCGGTTGGAAACGGCCCAAGCCGCGTCCCAACCGGCCTTCGTGATCTTCACTGACGCCACGTTGCAAGCCGTGGCTGAGGCCGAACCTGTGAATCGAACTCAGCTGCTGCAGATCAGCGGCATCGGTACCGTGAAGGCTGACCGGTTCGGTCGGGACGTTCTGCGGATCGTCGCGGAGCACGGTGCGAAAAATGTCGCTTCAGCGAAGGAATGAAACAAGGCCTCCGCCTGGAGGTTCGCCTTCCCCTGCGAACCACCCCTGGCGGAGGTCTTGGCTCAAGTCAATCGTGTCGAGGGTGTTTTCGTCAAGTGCTATTCGCCCAACAGTTTTCGGAGTTCCGCGTCAAATTCCCCGTCGTCCTCGTCACGGTGGGCCGGATGTACGTAGGAGAGGGGATCCTCCAGATGCCGGGCTGTCGGCAACATGTCGGGGTGTTGCCACACACCATCGCGTTCGAGGGCCCCGTGACGATGCTCCATGACCGCCCACAGATTCTCTGCGTCGCGGATCAAACGGGGGCGCAACTCCAGGCCGAGCAGATCCCGGAACACATCGCGAGTGGGCTCTGCGGAGGCTCGACGCCGGCGGACCACCTCGTCGAGCTGTGTTGCGGTGGTCATCCAGTTCGCTGCGGCGCGATTCGTGACATGGTCCACCCAGCCCTCGATCAGTGCCAGCAGTACCTCGAGGCGCCCGAGGATCTCCAGCTGCAGCTCAGTGCTGGCAGGCTTGAAGAACGAACCACGTACCTTTTCCCCAACAGCGACGATCTCTTCAAGCGAGACCTCGTCATCGCTGATGTCCAGCTGTGAGGACAAGGCTTCGAAATCGATCCGGATCTCGCGGGCGTAGTGGGCCAGGAGTGCCTCCACCTGAGGGGACAGCCAACTGACTCCCTGGAATAGTCGTTGTCTGGCGGCTTCTCGCAGAAGCAGATAGAGCATGACGTCGCTGTCGGGCAGATCGAGGTCGCGGGTGAACTCGGCGACGTTTGCGGGCAGTACCGTCACCGCGGCCCCTTCGGTGAGGGAAATTCCTACCTCCGAGCCGGTGAGCGTGGATCCGGCGACCGATGCCAGCACCTTGCTCAGTCGGTCGCGGTAGATCAGTGATGCAGAGGTTCGTATCATGGGGGCGAGCATCGATGAAAAGTCGGCGAACTGTGGATTCTCGGGGGCTGCTGTGCCGCGCTGCAGTGCGTCAGCGAGGCCGTCGATGATCGGTTCGACCAGACGTCGCCATCCCTCGGATGTGGCCTCGATCCACTTCTCACGGTGTTGCGTCACCGGCGGTGTTCCGGAAGAAGCGAACTGTGTCACCGGGTCCAGCCAGGACTGGGCCAGCCGTTCTGCATCAACGATGGCGAGCCGCTCCCCGGGTGAGAGGGCTGGGTCAGGTCCCAGTTTCGAGGCGAGGTGGCGTGCCGCGGTGATCGTGGTTCGCCATGAGGCCTCCGGATCCTGATCGGCTGGGGTGATGCCGAATCTGATTCCACCGGATGTCTGAAGGCGCTGCATCTGCTTCATCAACTCGTCGAGATTCAGCTCATCGGCATTGAGGCCGAGCTGCTCCATCATGCGCTTGAGCTGTTCGAAGTCGAACCCTTCGGGAGTTGACATTGGTCATCAGGCCTTTCGCATGGGAAACCGATTCGGAAACCATTCAACCCTATGGACTCAAGGAAAACGGAGAAGGACGGTCCGGTGAGGTCCACTTGGTAGGCTTGTCGCCACCCATACGGCAGGCAAGGAGGGGCGAGATGTCGCGAAACATGGTGGCCGTCGTGTCCTCGGCGCTGTTTGTGTTGCTGGCCGCAGGCCTCATCCTGATCCCGGTGCCGTTCATCACCTGGCAGCCCGGTAAGACCGTTGATGTGATGGGCAGTACCGAGGAGGGGCCGCTCATCGAGATCTCCGGCATCCCAACGAGCAACAGTGGTGGCAAGTTGTTGATGACAACAGTCTCTACAACGCAGGTTGATTCCATCATCAGTCTCCCTGCAGCGCTCATGGCTCATGTGGCCGCTGATTCAGATGTCCTGCCGCGCGATGTCGTGTACCCGGCTGGGAAATCGAACTCTGAGATGCAGAACGAAGCAGTCGCCATGATGGATTCCTCCCGCGTGAACGCGACTGTCGCTGCTCTCAGGGCGGCAGGGCAGTCCGTCACCGAAATGCCGATGGTGTCCTCGGTCAGCCTGTCCGGACCAGCGAACGGGCAACTGCGTCCCGGAGACCTCATCGAGGCTGTGGACGGCAGTGAGGTGACAACCAACGACGAGGTGAAAACCGCCATTCAAACCAGGGCCGTTGGGGATCCCATCGTGTTCAGGGTGCTGCGTGGAGGTGCAAGTGAAAAGGTCACCGTGACCACCGCCACCGAACGTGACGGGGCGCCGTATCTCGGGATCTTGCTCTCGACCGGTTACCGGTACGCGCCTTCCATCTCCTACAGGATCGATCCCACAATCGTCGGTCCTTCTGCAGGTTTGGTGTTCGCGCTGGCGATTTACGATCGCATCACGGATGGAGTACTGCGTGAGGGGCGTGTGGTGGCCGGCACCGGTCAGGTGGACGCTGCAGGAAAGGTGTACAGCATCGGTGGAATCCGAGAGAAGATCAAGGGCGCGGAGGCGGCCGGAGCGAAGCTGTTCCTGATGCCTGCCAGCAACTGCGCCGACCTAGGGGACCTGCGCACCGACCTCAGGCTGATTCCTGTGGGTACTCTCAAAGACGCGATTGCTGCGCTGCAGCTGGTAAACGAAGGACAACCCACACAGGAGGTGCCCAGCTGTGGCTGAGGTGGATCCGAGTCGTCTGATAGCGGCCCTGGCCGATATTGAGCGTCACGTTTCCGAGCTCGGGTGGGATCAGCCAGCTCGATTGTTCGCGCTCGTGGAGACCAGAACGCTGCTTGAATTGGAACCACAGCTGCGGGGACGGGTTACCCAGACCGCGGAGGATGCATTGACCGCTGTGGAGCAGGAGGATTTCCAGCTCGGCAGCGACATTGCCACACGGTTGGCGCTCCTGACCTGGCCGGCGACCGTGACAGGATGCGCGATCGCGATGGAACGGGCCTTCCTGCCGCCCAGATTCGAGTCCCAGGTGCCCACGGACCCTGGAGAGGCCATCGAGTTCGTAAACAAACACGAGGCCCGCACTGACGTCCGGGTGGTGGTTGGCGTGTTGCGTGACGGGGCGCGGCACGGCCTAGCCCGTGTCCTCAGTAACCCTGACGATCTGCTCGGCGCCGAGGACCTCGTGCCCGGTCTGGCCGATGCTCTGCTGGCCACGTTCAAGGAGGAGAACGCATGAGCGTAGAAGACCAAGCCGGTGTTGAGAGGCGCCGGAGCCCCTTGCTGATCTCGACTCTGATCTTGGGTCTTCTCGTTCTGCTGGTAGTGCTGGTGGCTCGGTTCTACACGGATTACCTGTGGTTCAGCAGCGTATCCGCTTCGACGGTGTTTACCACCCAGCTGGCCGCCCGGGTGGGGTTATTCCTGGGGTTCGGGCTGCTCATGGGAGGCGGGGTGTTCGGCTCCCTTGCGCTGGCCTATCGGCTACGCCCCCCGGTGCGGCGTGCGAATTTGGATTCCGAGTTGCTGCTCCAGCTGCGTGACAACCTGGACCGGCGCTCCCGGATCCTCATGTTGCTGCCTTCGATCGTGGCTGGTCTGCTGGGTGGTGGAGTCGCCGCTGGTCAGATGCAGGTCTTCCTGGCATGGGTTCGCTCCACCGATTTCGGTACCCCCGACGCCGTTTTCGGGTTGGATGCGTCTTTCTACGTGTTCCAGCTGCCGTGGTGGCGGTTCGTGCTGAACTACGTGAGTTTCATGGTGGTGGTCTGCCTCATTGGAGCTCTTCTGGTGCATTTCCTCACCGGTGCCATGAATTCCAGGGCCTTCCGGAAGTCGGGGAATCTCAAAGGGGCCGGCAAGGCAGCTCAACGGCAGGTATCCCTTCTGCTCGGGGTCACGTTGCTGTTGTACGGGATCGCATCTTTCCTTGACCGATACGGTTACTTGACCACTCAGAACAACCTGTTCACGGGTGTCAACTATACGGATGCGACCTCTCGAGTCCCGGCCAGTCTGATTGTCGCCGCGATCGCGGCGATCTGCGCGCTGCTGTGTTTCTACAACGCGTGGCGGGTGAGGTGGAGCGTGCCTGGTATCGCAGTGGGTCTGCTGGTGATCTCCGCGATGATCCTCACCGCTGTCTATCCGTGGGCTGTTCGTAGTTTCGTGGTCAAACCCAACGAACCCGACCTGGAACGTCCCTGGATAGCCAACAACATCGAGGCGACGAGAAAGGCTTTCGGAATCGAATCGGTTCAAATCACGGACTACGAGGCTGTGGACAGTGTGAGCGCGGGGCAGTTGCGTGCCGACGCAGCCGCGCTGCCGGCAATCCGGTTGATGGACCCGGCCATCATCGCACCAACCTTCGAACAGCTTCAGCAAGTACGCGGCTATTACCGGTTCCCTTCCACCCTCGACGTTGATCGCTACAACGTGGAGGGCCGGGAAACGGACTCCGTCGTGGCCGCTCGTGAACTTGACCTGAACGCCGTCGAGGCGGGAAACACCTGGAACAACATGCACACGGTCTACACCCACGGCTATGGCTTGGTGGCGGCCTATGGCAACCGTCGTGAATCGAATGGAGAACCCACCTACTTCTCAGGGGGGATCCCGACCGAAGGCCTGATCAAACAGGAGCAGCCCCGCATCTATTTCGGTGAGGAATCCAAGCACTGGGTGATTGCCGGTGCTCCCGAAGGGGCGGAACCGGTGGAGCTCGACACCCCCGGTGGCGGGCAGGAGCACACCGAGACCAAGTACACCTACCAAGGAAGCGGTGGCGTTCCTGTCGGTAATTTCCTGAACAAGGCCGCTTTTGCTGTGCGTTTCGGGGACATCAACCTGCTGCTCTCCGAGAGGGTCAACTCAAATTCGCGTTTGCTGTTCAACCGGGTCCCGGTGGACCGGGTCAAGGAGGTGGCGCCGTTCCTGACGGTTGACTCTGATCCCTACCCGACCGTGGTCAATGGACGCATCGTCTGGATCATTGATGCCTACACCACCACCGCCGACTACCCGAACTCGACCCGTGTCGACTGGACCCAGGCCACCAAGGACACCCGCACAAGTGGTGATCGCACGTCTTCTGGTACGCAGGTCAACTACGTCCGCAACTCGGTCAAGGCCACGGTGGATGCCTACGATGGCACCGTCACCCTCTACGGCTGGGACGAATCAGACCCGATCCTCCAGACCTGGTCGAAGGTCTATCCGGGGCTCATCACCCCGAAATCCGAAATCAGCCCTGAACTGATGGCGCACCTGCGGTATCCGCAGGACCTTTTCAAGGTACAGCGTCAGATGCTGGGCCTCTATCACACCACCAACCCGTACACCTTCTTCCAGCAGTCGGACATCTGGGAGGTTCCCTCTGACCCTGTCAAAGGCGGTGAGAGCGGAATCAAGGAACCCCCTTATTTCTTGACCATCAAGTGGCCGGGCGAGGAGCAGGCGCACTACTCCAACACGACGGTCTTCGTTCCACGGGGGCGCGAGAACCTTTCGGTCTACATGGCGGTGAATGCGGATGCGACCAGCCCGAACTATGGACAGCTGCGGGCGCTCAAGCTCTCGGATGCCAAACAGATTCCGGGACCGGGGCAGACCTTCAACGCGATCTCGACGAACGAGGCCGTGGCGGAACGGCTGCTCCCTTTCAATCGTCAGGGCAACACGAGCGCCATCTACGGGAACCTGCTCACCATCCCGGTGGGCGGCGGCCTGATGTATGTCCAGCCGATCTACACCCAAACCAGCACCACCAGCGGTGGTTACCCTGCGCTGCGTTTCGTTGTGGCGCGTTTCGGCGAGCACGTCGGGATCGGTGACACCCTGAAGGCAGCCCTCGACCAGGTGTTCCAGGGCGATGCAGGAGCTGAGACGGGTGAAAAGCCTGTGGAGGGTTCCACGAACGGACAGCAGCCTCCACCGACTTCTGAGGCGGAGGCCAAGGAACAGGCAAAGGTGCTGTTGAAGGAGGGCGTGGCCCTGTTTGTGGAGGCTGACCAGGCTCTGAAAGCCGGTGACCTCGCCACCTATCAGCAGAAGACCAACGAGGCGAAGGTCAAGACGGAACGGGCACTTGCCCTGCTCAACGAATGAGCGTGGCTTGGATGCCGGC
The DNA here is from genome assembly GCF_037055325.1 of Arachnia propionica. NCBI lineage: Bacteria > Bacillati > Actinomycetota > Actinomycetes > Propionibacteriales > Propionibacteriaceae > Arachnia > Arachnia propionica. The sequence continues at coordinate 122,241 of NZ_CP146373.1, forward strand.
GGCCTGTAAGCCGGGTTCAAGAAACGTGGCCGGGCCGCCGATCGCGATGGTGACGTCCTCGGGACAGATGTTCGCATGCCAAGCGGTGTTGACCTGGTCCGCCGTGGTACTCGCCAACGCGGTGTGGTACTGATCAATGAAGCGCGGATCAAGATCTGCCGCTATCAGGGCTGCGGCTTGGGTCGTGACGTCAGCTGCTGTCTCGTATTGCAGTGGAGAGGCCTGCACCAGGTACTGGGCAGCATCCCTGACTTCGCCATCGGTGAAGGGGCTGGGGGACAGGAGCGCTTCCAGGATGCGAGCGGTGGCGTCGGCGGCCGAGTTGTTGTTCAGGGATGTTGCCAGCATGAGGGAACCTCCCGTGCGGCGTGCCGACACCCCACCTGAAACGCCGTAGGTGTAGCCGAGACGCTCACGAAGTTCCAGGTTCAGGCGGCTGGCGAATGCTCCACACATGATGTGTCCGCCCAGTTTGAGGGCCGCCCAGTCGGGGTCCTGGCGGCCCGGGGTGGGGACGAATGCCTGCACCACGGTCTGGGCTGCTTGTGGGAGATCGACCACAACGATTCCGGGCCGGCCCGGGATTCCTTGGGGAGGCGGCGCTGGGGTTCTCTTACCTCGCCAGTTTTCCAGAGGAGCCGTCAGTTTCTCTGTGTCCAGGCCTTTCAGATCGCCTGCAAGGATCAACGTTGAGCCCTCGGGAACCCAGGTGTGTTCATGCCACTCCCGGGCTGCTTCGCGGGTAATCGCCTTCAGGGTCTCGGGGGAGCCGGCGAGGGGACGTCCTTCGCGTTGTTCCAGACCGAACAACGAAGCGTTCAGGGTCTCCCTGGTGACAGCCGTGGGGGAGGCCTTCCTGGTCCTCCAATCTGCAATCTGGGTCTCGATGTGGTGGGTCAGGTCGGGTTCTTCGAAGGCTGGTTCCCTTACCACGGAAGCAAACAGTTCGAGTGCTTGTGGTAAGCGGCGTGCTGGGGCACTCAGTCCCAGCTGGGTGTATCCCCAAGTGGATTTCCCGAGCAGCGCAGCTCCTTGTAGTTCGAGCTGTTCCACGATGTCCGGCAGGGTGATGGTGGCTTCGTCGCAGGAGTGCAGAACGACGGTGGCAACGCCTTCCTTGTCCCGTGGCTCGGCTTCCAGAGGGCTGGGAAGTACCAACTCCACAGAAGCGAGGGCCTGACCTGGAAGGTCGATGAACGCAAGCTCCAGTCCCGAGTCGAGGGAGGAACGCAGCAGTGTGGGGAAGCGCCATGGACGTGGCTTTACTATGGCGGGACGGATCACAATGTGCCTTTCGGCAGATAGTGCAGCTGGCTGGATGATGGGCGGTGGCTGAGTGCCTTGATCACGTCGTTGGAAGTAATGGTCGCGAGATCGGCCAATCGGCTGTTGATCAGCGCCGGGTCACCCAGGGTTGTCCACGTGTCGGCGGTGGCTTCCGCGCGGTCCTCGACGGTGGCGAGCTCGAGGAGCCAGCTACGTTCGTACTGGGCCTTCGCTCGCTCCAGTTCCTGCTCAGATGGTGCCTCCATATCGGCCAGTTCTTTCAGGATCGCCTCGGCCAGATCCCGGGTGTCCACGCCATCCGCTGGCCTTGCGCTCACGGAAGCGATGGAGGGCGAGCGGAGATGACCCAACAACGTACCGTGCACTTCGTGGGCAAGCCTTTGTTCCCTGACCAGTCGGCGATGGAGACGTGATGCGCGCCCCTCGGAGAGCACAGACAATCCCAGTTCCAAGGCAACGAGATCGGGGGCATCCGCCGCCGGGGCCTGCCACGAGCAGTACAGCAGGGAATGGGGAACCTCGCTGGTGACGACGATGTTCCCGCCCGGCAGCGTGGGTTCCGTGATGGCATTCCGAGGTGGTGGGGAGAGATCCTCAAGGTCGCCGAAATGTCGTTCGACAAAAGTGATGGCTTCATCCGGGTCACATGCTCCGCAGATCACTAGTTTCGCATGTGAGGGGCGATACCACCTCGAGTGGAAAGCCGTCACCTCGGCCAGGCTTGCCGCCGCCAAGTCCTCCATGGATCCTATTGGTAGGTGCCCGTAGGGATGTTCGGGGCTGAAGTGTTGCCCCACCAGTTTCATCAACAAATCCCCGTAGGGCCGGTTGTCGTAGCGCTGACGCTTCTCCTGGGTGACCACGTCACGCTGGGCATCGAGGTTTTCTTGGGTCACTGCGAGGCTGCGAAGACGATCCGCCTCCAGCCACAGCACCATCTCTAGAGCTCCTGCCGGCACGCATTCGTGGTAGACCGTGCGATCGGTGGATGTGAAAGCATTGACATTGCCGCCGGCGGCCTCGATTACCGACATGTGTTCTCCGGGCGCCACTCTGGAGGAGCCTTGGAACATCAGATGCTCGAAAAGGTGGGCGAAGCCTGTGCGTCCTGGGGTTTCGTCAACGGAACCCACCTGGAAACTGAGATTAACCGCCACGGCAGGAGCATGGGGATCGGGCAGCAGCGCGAGTTCAAGCCCATTTCCCAGCCGGTATCTGATAACGGTGAATCCGGACGATGTGGGACATCGGGTATCGGTCACGACTCAGAGATCGCCGCCCTGCTGACGTTTGCGCCAGCGTTCTTCCAACTTGTTCATGAAGTCTGCTCCTGAGGTGGAAGGATGGGTGGACCTGCTGGAAGGACGTGCCGTTTCCGCCTGGTTCTCGACCCTGGACCAGGCGCTGATTCCGGTGATCGCTGCGATGAGCATCATGACGAAGCCGATGATGGAGATGATGGGCTGAAATTGGACTCCGAGGACCAGAGCGGCCAGACCGGCGACGAAGACCACTCCTGCGCATGCCGCGCGACGGCGCTGGATGCGGAACTGCGGGGTGCCCCTCAGGGTGTCCGCGAACTTTGGGTCATCGGCGAGCAGCGATGCCTCAAGCTGGTCCAGGCGCTTCTGCTCCTGCTCAGACAAAGCCATCGTGGTCTCCTGTCCTAGTTCTTCGGGCACCCCGTCCTTGTCATTGTAGGTGCCTTGTCGGATGGGTGAGAAAAGGCTATCGCGAATCGCGGTCGCGGCGGCCGCTGAAGATGTTCTTCGACCGCCACAAGGACCTGGGAAGCAGAAAAGCCAGCAGACGTCTCGGGGTCGGGACGTTGCTTCGGAGCTCGTGAATCAGGAGTTTCACACGTTCTGAAAGCTGATCCGTTGGTGGAGTTTCGCGGGCGAACTGACTGCGCTGCACGACCTCGGCGACTTCGAGTAGATGAGCCGCCGTCGCATTCGGAAGATCCTGTTCCATGGCCTTGGCCACTTCGACCGGGGAACCATGCAGGAACTCTTGGCCGAGGTCCCTATAAGAAGCCGCCAGTTCACGCCAGGCTGCAGCGGCAGCCGCCACCGGGGATTGCCTGCCACGCAGACGCCAAGCACGTAGGGAAAGTCTCGTCACGGCGGGGGAAGCCAGCAACAGGAGCACAGGAAATATCCAGAGCAGCCAAGTCCAGTTTGTGGAACTGCCCTTGGGTGTTTGCGTGGGGGAGGACGGGGGAGACGCTGTTGCTTCAGTGGGCTTGGGTTCGGGGGAGACAGTCTGTGTGCTCGGCGAGGTACTGGGGGCAGAGGACGGTGGTGTTGGTGGGGAGTTCTCCCCTGTGACGGAGGAGCCGATGGACTTGGTTGGTTCAAATGGCATCCATCCCAGGCCTTCGAAGTATAGCTCGGGCCAAGCGTGCATGTTGTCGGTGGTCACCTTGTATCCGTCCCCATCTTGGGTTCCGCCTGTGAACCCGACCGCGACGCGTGACGGAATTCCCTCGATCCGGGCGAGTATTGCCATGGCCGTGGCGAAGTGGATGCAATAGCCGGCTTTGTCCCTCAACAGGAAGTCGCTGATGATGTTCGTTCCGGTTGATGTGGGGGCATGAAGGGTGTAAGTGAAGCTGGCTGAGGTCAGGTGTTCTTCGATCGCCTTTGCCTTGGCGCCGTCAGTGTTCGCATTTTTGGTGATCTCGGCTGCCAGGTCCCGGACCTCGTCGGAGAGCCCCTCAGGAATCTTGAGGGTTTCCCCACCTGTCGGGTCCGAACCTGCGCGGGCGGTTGCTAGGGATGATCCTCCGTTCGGGATCACGGAGGTGACCCGGTAGTCGAGGTTCGCTGTTTGATCCGCTCCTTGATCACCCGTGGCCACCACAGAGAGGGTGTTCTGATCGAATCCCCAGTTCCCGGCGGCATCGAAACCATCGACAGCGAAGGGAGCTGGTAGGTATTGGGAAGGAAATCGCATGGAGACGCTGAGGTCGATCTTCTCCCCGGGGGCGTTGTAGGCCTCGCTGATTCCTGAGTTGCGCAGCTTCATGGACTCTAGCTGCGCGCCTCCGGCGGTCAAGTGAGTCAGGGCTGTGGTGCGCAAGTAGTGGGGCTTTCGATCGCTGGCGCGATAGGTGAGAACGTCGACAGGGCTTGGGCGTTGCAGATTGTGGCTCAGCTCGATGGTCGGATCACCCAGCTGGATGGGGGTATTAGGGCCGTTGTTCAGCCAAGGGCGTTTGTTTCCCATGGGTAGCAAGGAAGTGACGCCCAGGGTCAAGGCAGTGGCCACTGTTGCCGCGAGCAAGCCGATAAACCATCGTGCCAGTCGGAATCCCAATCCGCCACGGGCGAGCCCTGGCCCTCCGGCGGTGAGCAAGACTGCCACATAGCCGCCAGCGACCAGCAGGAAACTCATGAAGTCGAGGTCTGCGGGATGCACCAGTGCGGTGAGGGCGTACGGCAGTGCCAGGGGGGTGATCACCCAAGCAGGTTGTTCCAGGGAATCGGCCAATATGTATGAGACCAGCCACAGCATAAACGCCAGGAACAGCATCAGCCAGCCCAGTGCGGGCTCAACGGGCAGCGGCGGTGTTGATCTCAGCAAGGTCTGGAAACCGCTGGCGAACAGGTTCGGAATTCCGGTCAGCGGGGAGCTGGCTGGTGTGATGCTCGTTCCCAACCAGATCAGCAGAATCAATCCGGACAGGGCTGCCAATATCACGCAGGAACGCTTCAGACGAAGCAGGGCAGCTACGGCGGCGATCAGTCCGGGGAGTCCAACCGTGAGGAGCAGTGACGACGAGAACACGGGGGCAGCAAACAAGGGGTTGAGCGAGAGCATGGACACGGTCACTGCCACCGAAATCACGGGAGGCAGGAGGGCGGAGGATCTGTTATTCATCGTGCTTCCCGCTGGGCGACAAGTCGACTCCAGGCCTGTGGCACGGAGTTGTCGGGGCCGAAGGTCACCATGTTCCACCCTGAGGTAGTGAGTAGCCGGCAGGCCTCCTCGTGGGCGCCGACTATCTCCGCTGGGAGACGAAAGGCGCGTGCGTCGGGGACCAGGGCATCGATGTCTGCGACTCGGGTCGTCGCGGCCACCAGCGCTGCGGCATCACGGGGACGGAGCAGCCCGAGCCCAGCAACTACGGTTCGTGCAGTTCCGAGGGCATCCGGGTCTGCGAGACAGTCCTCCAAGAGGGAACGCCCGGATGGTTCGACGTCTGTGACGGTGGCCAGCAGCCGGGACGCGGCGCCTGTCGATTCGCCGTTGACGGGGCGGAAGATCACACCGTCGGAACCGAGAAGGGCAACTCGGAGACGATCGCGAAGAAGCTCGGTGGCCACGGAAGCGCACAGCGACAATACCCACTCCAGCGTGGACTCGGGCCCGCTGCCGATGTGTGCCGTGGAGCGGGTGTCGACGATGATTGTCATGGCTGGGTCCCATGGCTGTTCTTCCAGGCGGACCATCAATTCACCACGTTTTGCGCTCATTCTCCAGTGCACGCGGCGCATTCCATCGCCATGACGGTGCTCGCGCACCAGAACGTCATCAGCACCCGCGTTTCCAATGCGTTGTGGTGTAGCGTCCCCACTGGCCCCTGAAGCCCGCCCTCCCTTGGGGAGAGGCAGAGGCCACAGCCTCGGCGTCACGCGCAGTGACGTAATGCGTTCAGCTGCCTGCCAGCTACGCCAGGCAACCCCGAAGGCATCGGAATTGCGTACCAGCAGGGGGCCGATCCGGAAATGGCCACGTTGTTGGGTGGTGATGTCGTACCCGGCGGCCTGTCGCCAGCGTCCCAGGCCGCGAACGAGGGTGAAAGTGGCGTCGCGGCCAAGAGCTTCCGGAAGTCGGTCGCGGAAACCGAGTGCGGAGAAGGAAACCGTTCTGCTGCTCGTGATCAGCAGGCGAACCCGAGCTACATCTCCGACGGGTAGGGAGTCGGGGATGACGGAACGCTTGCAGGTGAGACGTGGTGGTAGAACCAACACGGTCACGAGCCCCAGGAGGGGTAAGGAGACGATGAACACCCCCACCCAAGCCAGATCGGGTTCTCCCATGATGGCTGCGACCGCCGCGATGATGCCGCCGAATACCAGCATCGCCAGGCCGCGGCCCGTGAGTCCGAAACGGAACCCCTGCATGTCAGCTCCGGTGTGGTGGCTGAGTGGTGGTGACTATGCGTGTGATGACGGCCTCGTTTGACTGCCGGGCGATTTGTGCGTCAACTGTCAGCAAAACCCTGTGAGCCAGCAAAGGAACGGCCAAGGTCGTCACATCTTCCGGAATGACATAGTCGCGTCCTTGGAGGGCGGCTTCGACCCTGGCGGCTCGCATCAGGTGGACACAGGCGCGAGGACTCGCACCGAGCCGGAGCTCCGGGTCGGTGCGAGTTGAGCCCACAAGCCTCACGATGTAGTCGTTTATCACGGGAGCTACGTAGATTCCCCGCATCGTCGCGATAGCCCTCTCCACGTGGACGACATCCGTCACGGGATGGATGGTGGCGAGTTTATCTCCTCCTGCCTGGGCTGTGAGCATGGCCATCTCCGCTTGGTGGCCGGGATAGCCCATCTCGATTCTCGCCATGAAACGGTCGCGCTGGGCTTCTGGCAGAGGATAGGTTCCCTCCATCTCGATTGGATTCTGGGTCGCCACCACCATGAAGGGTCGTTTGAGCTGGTAGGTCTGTCCATCCGCGGAGACCTGCCCCTCGGCCATTGCCTCCAACAGCGCAGACTGGGTTTTCGGTGACGCCCGGTTGATTTCGTCTCCCAGCACGATGTTGGCGAAGATGCCACCAGGCTTGAACTCGAACTCACGAGTCTGCTGATTGAAGACCGACACGCCGGTGACATCGCTCGGAAGTAGATCGGGAGTGAACTGGATGCGGCTAACCGCCCCTGAGATGGAACGCCCGAGAGCCTTGGCGAGGACGGTCTTGCCGACTCCAGGAACGTCCTCGAGCAGGAGATGACCCTGTGCCAGCAGAACCAGAACCGTCATGTGTATCTGGTGCGGCTTGCCCTCTATAACGCTGCCGATCGACTGTTTCATCTGGTTGGCCAGCGCGCTCACCTCGGCCAGCGCCAAGGGGGCAGCAGCAGTCTGGGTCATGGGGCTCCTTGGGACTCGCAACGCTTTCCTGACGTGGATGAAGCCTAGGGCATCGGTCAAACACACCCAATGGAAGAGGACACGCGTCAAGTGGAGCTGGAGTGGAGGAAAGTGGGGTAATGTGGTGGCAAGTGGAGCGAAGTGGGGGCTTTGTGGAGGAGAGGGGGTTTCCGGTTGTTCCTTGGCACGCACACGCCGAAATTGGACGAGAAGGGGCGTTTGATCCTTCCCGCGAGGTTTCGGGAGGCACTCGAAGGGGGACTCGTCGTGACGCGTACACAGGAACGGGCGCTTGCCATCTATCCCAAGGACACTTTCGAGGCGCTCATGGCTCCCGTGAGTGCAGCACCCTCCACGTTGAAGCAGGTTCGTGACTATCAGCGCATGCTGACCGCAGGGGCCAGCTTCGAGGTTCCGGACCGGCAGGGGCGGATCACGATCCCACCGATTCTTCGTGCTTACGCGGGTTTGGAACGTGACGTCGTGGTGATCGGTGCCATGAACAGGGCCGAGATCTGGGACGCCGAGCACTGGGCCGAGTACCAGGCGGAACAGGAATCTGGTTTCGCCGAACTCGACGCGGAACTGCTGTCCCAACTGGGGCAGTGAGATCCCCGAGGTGGTGGTCCATCACCGGGGTTGACCCTGGCCTTACTTCCCCGAGGCCAGGTGCGATTCCGGTGAAGGAACCTCCCTCTCGGGGTACACGAACGGATGATTCGACGGGGTAACAGGAAGGAGATGGTCGTGACGGCCAAGGGCAGCAACCACGATCCGGTCATGCTCGACCGTGTCGTCGAGTTGTTGGCTCCATCCCTCGCCGTGCCTGACGCGGTCTATGTCGACTGCACTCTTGGCCTCGGAGGTCACGCCCGTGCGGTTCTGGAGGCAGCCCCATCGGCAAGGCTTATCGGCATTGATCGCGATCCTGAAGCTTTGGCGGTGGCGCGTGAGCGACTCGGATCGTTTGCAGAACGGATTGCCCTCGTGAAGGCCGTTTACGACGAACTGCCGGAAGTGCTTGCTGATCTTGGTGTTGATCAGGTGCATGCCGTACTGGCCGATCTCGGAGTCAGTTCCTTGCAGATAGACCGAGAGGAGCGTGGATTCGCCTATCGCGTCGATGCGCCCCTCGATATGCGCATGAGTGGGGGGGAAGGGCGAAGCGCCGCTGATCTGCTCAATTCGGCCTCCCCGGTGAAACTCGTACGCATTCTCCGCGGCTATGGAGAGGAGAAGTACGCGGAACGAATCGTTTCCGCGATCGTGCGGGAACGTGAGATCCAACCTTTCACTTCCTCAGGTCGACTGGTGGATGTCATCTCTGATGCTGTTCCAGCCGCTGCGAGGCGTTCCCCGGGACATCCCGCCAAGCGTACCTTTCAGGCTCTCCGGATCGAGGTCAACGATGAGCTGGGCGTCCTGGAGAGATTCCTGCCTGCGGCGACTGCATCTCTCGCGCTTGGAGGGCGGATCGTGGTGCTGGCCTACCACTCCCTGGAAGACAGGCCTGTCAAACGTCATCTCGCGACCTTGGCCAGCGACGGGGCGCCGCGAGGTATGCCGATTGTCCCTGAACATCTGCAACCTTGTTTCACGCTTCTGACCCGGGGGGCCGAGCGGCCTTCGGAACAGGAAATCCAGTCAAACCCGCGTGCGGCATCCGCCAGGCTACGTGCCGCAGCCCGAGTTAAGGAGGCATAGTTGAGTGCCCTTGCCGCCGGCATCGAGCAAACAACCCGGCAGATCCCGCGTCCCCGGCTGCGGCTCGTACCTCCGGTCAAGGCCCGTGTCTCCACGTTTGGGTTCCTACTGATACTGGCCGCCCTGGTGGTGGTGGGTATGGTTTTCGTCATGGTCGTGACCACTCAGGTCGGTGCCCAGTCCCGTGATCTTTCAAATCTTCGAAGGGAAGCCGCACAGCTGTCCTACGAGGTAGCGGCTCGTCGAACGGAGCTTCAAGGTGTCTCCAGCAGTGGGTCGCTTGCTCTTCGGGCTTCGGAGTTGGGCATGGTACCGAACCCCTTTCCCGCTTTTGTTGATCTTTCAAACGGAGCCATTGTGGGGCAGCCTCAGCAGGTGAAGGGAGACGAAGTGCCCTATTTGACGGGGCTACCGGGAGCTCGACAGACGCCGGCCCCTGCTGCGCCGGAGCCAGAGGCCTCCCAGGCGCCATCTGCGTCGACCGAGGATGAGGCAGCGCAAACAGGAGAGAGTGAGCGGTGAGCCGTCGTTCGGTTCGCCGCGGGAGACGTCACACCTGGAAGCTGCCCCTCGGACGCTCCAGCATGCGGATCCGTGCGTTCATGATGGTTCTGCTTCTGCTGGTAATGGTCTGTGTCGGACGTGCTGTTCAACTGCAGGCCCTGGAGGCCCAGAGCTTTGCTGCCCAGGCCGCGGAGAAGATGCAGAACACCAGAGACCTGTTGCCCGAACGTGGCTCCATTATGGATCGCAACGGGGTGGTGCTCGCGGCCACTCAGCCGGCCATGCACATCACGGCTGATCCGGACATGGTGCAGAGCAACGGAGCGGACAAGCGCTATCCGATGAGTGCGAAAAAACAGGAAGAGGCGGAGGCGGCACCGAAAGCCGTGGCAAAAATCCTGGCCACGCATCTGGGGGGAACTGAGTCAAAATACCTGGAGATCCTGACTGCGCAGGGGACTCGGTATGCGGAAATTGCCCGGCACGTTCCAGCTGCCACCTGGACCGAGATCGAAAACGACATGCGCAAAGGTATCGATGGGGACGGCAAACGTCGCTGGTACGGCCTGTTCGCCGAAAGCGACCCCTTGCGTACCTATCCCAACCGGACACTCGCGAGCAACGTCGTCGGTTTCGTCAATGGGGAGGGCAAGGGAACCGCGGGACTCGAGGGGATGCTTGACTCCCAGCTGGCAGGGATCCCCGGACAGGAGGTCTACGAACGCTCGACCTACGGACGCATCCCGTTGGGTACCAGCGTCCTCACCCCGCCCGTGAACGGAGCCAGCTACTCGCTGACTCTGGATGCTGATCTGCAGTGGTCCGCGGAGCAGGCGCTGGCTGACGGCATCGCGACAGCTGGCGCGAAAACCGGCTCGATTCTCGTGATGAACCCGAATAACGGTGAGATCCTGGCACTGGCGACGGCGCCATCCTTTGACTCGGCCAATCCTGGCGCCACGGATGCTGGAAACCTCGGAAACCGCACAGTGACCGAGGCCTATGAACCGGGTTCCACGGAGAAGGTGTTGACCATGGCTGCCCTGACGGACTCGGGGCTGGTGACCCCGGACACGAAGGTCGATGTGCCTGCCAGCATCACTTCTGGAAGCGGAACCGTCACGGACTCCTTCGAGCACGGGAGAATCAAACTGACTGCTCGGGGGGTGGTGGCGCAGTCATCTAACATCGGCACCATCAAACTTGCTCGCCAGCTGGACAAGGGGAAACTTCACGAATACCTGACGTCCTTCGGGCTCGGCTCAGCTCCGGGGGCGGGACTACCTGCAGAAACCGCGGGGTCCCTCCCCGGGGCGGACATGGCCGACTACACACGTGACCAGATTTCCTTCGGGCAAGGGCTGTCCGTCTCGGTCGTGCAGATGGGGGCTGCGCTCTCTGCGGTCGTCAACGGTGGCACCTACCATCAGCCGCAGATCATCCGATCCGCCGCGAGCCCTGACGGCACCCCGATCTCGTTGGCAACCCCGGCATCACGTCGCGTGATCTCCGAGGAAGCATCTGGCATGGTGGTCAACATGATGGAATCCGTCATCACGAGTGTCAGCTCAGAGCGGGCGATTCCCGGATATCGCACCGCGGGTAAATCCGGTACCGCGCAGCGCTACGACGCCAGCTGCAAATGCTATAACGGCTACACCTCATCCTTTGTTGGGATTGCACCAGCCGAGAACCCCCAGTTGCTGGTCTACGTTGTGCTCGATCAACCGACGAACGGCAATCTTGGGAGCCAACTGGCTTTGCCCGTGGTCAACAACGTGCTCCAGACGGCCCTTCCCAGGTACAACGTGGCTCCTTCGAGTACTCCTGCGCCAAAGGAGCCACTGGAGTGGGAGTGAGCACGCTCAGGCCAGATTTCGTCTCCCCCGTCGCTATTCGGGAAGTGGTGGCCGGGCTCGGTATTTCTGGGGATGCCGGAAATGTTGTGACGACGGGGGTCTGCCTCGATTCGCGTCTGGTGCGACCGGGGGATCTCTACGTTGCCCTGCCGGGATTTCATTCCCATGGAGCGGCATTCAGCAGGCAAGCCGTGGAACGGGGAGCCATTGCCATCCTGACCGACCCGGCAGGAGCCCGGGCTGCCGGGGAAGTCGGTGTGCCTGTGCTGGTCAGCGAGCGCTTGCGCCCCGTGATGGCCGAGGTGAGCGCCCGTGTCTACGGCGAACCCGCGAGCGGGTTGGAACTTTTTGGAGTTACGGGCACCAATGGCAAGACCACCACGGTGGCCTTGTTGGAGGCCACGCTGGCTGCCACAGGGCGGCGCGTTGGGACCATTGGGACGCTCGGTTTCCGTCTCGATTGTGTGGCACTGCCATCAGATCGTTCCACGGTGACCACCCCCGACTCGCCGGATCTTCAGGCGCTGCTGGCCTTGATGCGGGAGCACGGTGCGCAAGCCGTGGCGATCGAGGTGTCCAGTCATGCCATGGCCATGTCCAGGGCTGATGCGTTGAGGTTCGACGTGGTGGCCTTCCTCAACCTGGGGCGGGACCATCTTGACTTTCATCGCGACATGGAGGAGTACTTCGAGGCCAAGGCATCGTTGTTCACTCCCGAACATGCTCGAGCCGCTGTGGTTTGGATCGACGATGAAAACGGCTGCAGGGTTGCGGATAGGGCGCGGAAAGCTGGTCTTCCAGTTACCACGGTCGGCACATGTGAGGAAGCGGACTACCGTCTCATGGGCTACGAACCTGTTCTTCCGCTGGGTGGACGTGCTCGGTTGCGTACTGCATCGGGGGAGACGACGGTGGAACTGGCGCTTCCTGGATGGCACAACATGGTGGATGCCGCTATCGCCCTGGCGATGCTCGAACGTGTGGGGATCTCGGTCGAGGACGTGCTCCCGGGCTTAGCGCGTGCACAGGTGCCCGGACGGATGCAGGTGCTGCCACTGCCCGAGATGGCCCCGACCGTGGTCGTGGACTTCGCTCACACCCCGCAGGCAGTGGCCGCCACCCTGGATGCTCTCCAGGGATTCAGCGAGGTGATAACCGTCGTGGGCTGCGGTGGGGACCGAGATCCTGACAAACGTCCCCTGATGGGGCGCGCCGCTGCTGAGCGCAGTGACGTTCTGATCATCACGGATGACAATCCTCGCACTGAGGACCCTGCCAGTATCCGGGCCGCCATGCTTGCTGGAACCGCCGATTCACGGGCCCGGATCGTCGAGGCCGGGGGAAGAGGCGGTGCGATTGAACTGGCGCTCGCAACAGCTGGGCGCGATAGTGTTGTGGCGATTCTCGGGAAGGGACACGAACAGGGTCAGCAGATCGGTGACCGGATCGTGGCCTTCGACGATGCCTTGGTCGCTCTCGAGACCTGGCGACGGATGGAAGGAAGTGGTCGATGAGGGCGAGGCGGCTCAGCGAGCTGGTGGAGCTGATGCAGCCAGCGGCCGTCGAAGTGGTGGGTGATGACACGGTGGTTGGTGCCGACGTGGTGCTTGACAATCGCAAGGCCACACCCGGCAGTCTTTTCATCGCCATCCCCGGCTCCCGGGTCGATGGTCACTCCTTCGCCCCGCAGGCCGTGGCCGCGGGGGCGGTCGCGGTGCTCGGGAATTTCGTCACCGAGGCCGATGTCCCCCACATCCTGGTCGAGGACACTGTGCAAGGACTCTCGTGGCTGGCGCGAGGACTGGTCCGGGAGGAACGCGCCCGGGGAATGGTGAGCCTCGGTGTCACGGGGTCCTCCGGAAAGACTTCCACTAAGGATCTCCTGGCGCAGGTGCTGGAGGCGAAGGGGACCACCGTCGCTCCGACAGGAAGCCAGAACAACGAGATCGGTGTGCCACTGACGGCATGTCGGATCGATGGATCGACGCAGTTCCTCGTTAGTGAGATGGGTTCCAGAGGGGTCGGACACATCGAGTGGCTCACCTCACTGGTGGGCCTCGACGTCGGGATCGTGCTGAACATCGGGCGCGCCCATGTAGGCGAGTTCGGCGGGCTCGAGCGGACCGCCCGCGCTAAATCAGAGATCATCACGGGACTGGGAGCCGAGGGGTGGGCGGTGCTGAACGCCGACGACCCCTCCTGCCGGGCGATGCGGGATGAAACTGCGGCCCGGGTGGCGTGGTTCGGGGAGGGTGACCTGCCCGAGGGAGACCTGCAGGTCGCTGCCCGGGATGTCGTGTGTGGCGAATCCGCGCGGGCCGCCTTCACGTTGGTGGTCACCCGGGAATCGGAAACCATCTCGGCTCCGGTCTCGCTCCGGGTGATCGGCAGACACCAAGTTTCCAACGCTTTGGCTGCGGCTGCCGCCGGGCTGGCGGTCGGCATGACCATTGCGGAGGTGGCCGGGGCCCTGTCGGCTGCCGAGTCTCGTTCGGACTGGCGGATGGAGGTGGTGCGCTGCAGCGAGGACCGGATCGTTTTGAATGACGCTTACAACGCCAACCCTGATTCGATGGCCGCCGCTCTGCGCACTGCGGCCAACCTGATCGCCGGACAGCGCAGGAGCCATCCTGGGGCCCGTGCCGTGGCGGTGCTGGGGGACATGCATGAACTTGGCCCCGAATCGGCAGAACTGCATGCCGAGGCCGGAACGCTGGCAGCCGATCTCGGGATCGATGAGCTTCTCTCGGTCGGGGAGCATGCCGGGATCGTGGCGGAAGCGGCACGTACACGGGGGATTGAAGCTCGGGTGGTCACCCGTGAGGAGGCCGCGCAGGTGGAGCTCGCACCGGGGGATCTTCTCCTGGTCAAGGGCTCGCGCAGCGTGGGCCTGGAACTGGTGGCCGACGCTGTGGCGAAACGAATCGGAGGCGTCCCCAAGTGAGAACGATCCTGGCGGCTGGGGGGCTGTCCCTCCTGCTGACACTGCTGGTCACCCCACAGTTCATCAAGTTCCTGACGCGGCGTCAGTACGGTCAGTTCATCCGTGACGACGGTCCCAAGGAACACTTGACCAAGCGAGGCACCCCGACCATGGGGGGCGTCGTCATCGTTGCTTCCGTGGTGCTGTCCTACTTCATCGCCCACTTGATCCTGTGGGAGTCAGTGACGGTCTCCGGGGTGTTGCTGCTTGGGGTCATGACCGCTCTCGGATTCCTCGGGTTCCTGGATGACTGGGCGAAGATCTCCAAGGAGCGTTCCCTGGGGCTCACCCCCAGGGGGAAACTGATCGGGCAGTTTACGATCGGTGGCGTCTTCGCGGTGCTGGCGCTCAATTTCCCAGACGAACGTGGTCTTCGTCCCGCATCGGAGTTCGTCTCCTTCCTGCGTGACCTGCCTTGGTTACATCTCCCGTTCTTCCTGGCGGTTATCTGGATTGTCTTCTTGTTGATGGCCTGGCCCAACGCCACCAACCTCACAGACGGTCTTGACGGTCTGCTTGCGGGCAGTGCAACGCTGGTGTTCGCGGCCTTCTCGCTGGTCAACATCTGGCAGTTCAACCAATGGTGCGGCAGGGTTTCCAGCGTCGGCCCTCTCTGTTACGAGGTGCGCGACCCCTACGACCTGGCGGTGGTCTCAACGGCACTCGCCGGCTCCTGCTTCGGTTTCCTGTGGTGGAACGCCAAACCCGCTCGGATCTTCATGGGCGATACCGGCTCCATGGCCATCGGTGCGGCTCTCGCGGGATTGTCGATCATGACCCGCACGGAACTGCTGCTGGTAATCATGGGTTTCCTGTTCGTCATGGAGGCCGGTTCCGTGGCGCTCCAAGTGGGGTATTTCAAGGCTACGAAGGGTAAACGCATCTTCAAGATGTCGCCCATCCACCACCATTTCGAACTTCTTGGGTGGCAGGAGGTCACTGTGGTGATCCGGTTCTGGATCATCTGTGGACTGTGCGTCGCCATTGGTGTCGGTATCTTCTACGCGGAATGGGTGGTCGGTCAGTGAAAGAATTTCTCCGCACGGCGAATCGGCTGAGCGACTGGAGCCGGGTGCACGCCGTCGTGGCGGGCCTCGGCGTCTCAGGTTATTCGGCAGCCGATGGGCTGCTCTCGCTCGGGGCGAGAGTCACGGTTCTAGACGAATCGAACGTCCACGCCGACAAAGCAGCCATTCTGGAGGCCCTCGACGCCACGGTGCGACTCGGCAAGGGCGCGACCGCCGAGCTGCCGGGGGATACGGATCTGGTGGTCACATCCCCGGGGTGGCGTCCCGACGCCCCGTTGCTCACTCGGGCGTTGGAACGTGGGATCCCTGTGTGGGGGGATATCGAGCTCGCTTGGCGGATGCAGCAGCCTGACCGAGCCATTCCGTGGCTCGGGGTCACCGGCACTAACGGGAAGACCACCACCACCCAGATGGTCGAATCCATGCTACGGGCCGCCGGGATGCGGGCAGCGGCGGTCGGGAACATCGGTCGCCCCATCATCGAGGCCATCCTCGACGACGAACCCTATGATGCATTGGTAGTCGAGCTATCGAGCTTCCAGTTGCACTGGGTGCACACCCTCGCCCTTCATTCTGCTGCGGTACTGAACCTGCACGAGGACCACCTCGAGTTCTACGACGGGCCCGGCGGATACGAACGCTACGTAGCCGACAAGGCCAGGATCTTCGAGCGGGTCATGAATGCCTGTGTGTACAACGTGGCTGAACCCGAGACCGAACGTCTCGTGGAGGAAGCCGAGGTCACGGAAGGTGCCCGCGCCATCGGCTTCACCACTGGCATTCCCGCGATTTCTATGGTCGGCGTGGTGGATGATCTGATCGTCGACCGCGCTTTCGTTGCCCAGCGGCACAGCTCTGCGCTGGAACTCGCCAAGGTTGCGGATGTTCAGCCCTATGCTCCGCACAACGTTGCCAATGCCTGCGCCGCGGCCGCCTTGGCGCGCAGCCTAGGGGTGCCTGCAAAGGCCGTGGCCCAGGGCCTTCGGGACCTGCGCCTTGCTGGGCATCGCATAGCAGAGGTGGCTGAGATTAACGGCGTGCGCTGGATCGACGACTCGAAGGCCACGAATCCGCACGCAGCGGACTCGGCGATGCAGGCATTCTCGTCGTTCGTGTGGGTGGCGGGGGGACAGACCAAGGGAACCAGCTTCGATGATCTGATCATCGCCCACCGCGATCGGATCCGGGCGGCGATCCTCATCGGTATCGACAGGCTTGTTATAGCGGAAGCATTGTCCCGACACGCGCCCGATGTTCCTGTGATCATCCTGGACAGCAGCGACCATGGTGTGATGGACGAGGTGGTCTCCCACGCGGCGCGTCTTGCCCGTGAGGGTGACGCGGTGCTCCTGAGCCCCGGAAGCGCCTCGCTCGACATGTTCACGGGCTACGACGACCGCGGAGAATGCTTTGCCGCCGCGGTTCGGAGTCTTCAGGCACCGAGCAGTTAGGCACGCCAATGGCCAAAGCGCCCTCCGCCGGACGGTCGTCCGGCAACGTGGTGCGTGCGCTGACCCGGTCTCCGATGGCGGATCACCATCTCATCATCTTCGCCACGGTCATCCTCACGGCAATCGGAGAGATGATGGTGCTGTCGTCGTCATCGGTGATAGCGCTCTTCCAAGGAGAATCCCCGTACTACTACATGATTCGCCAGCTTATTTTCCTGATCGTCGGGTTGCTCCTGATGATTCCCATCAGTCGCATGAAACCGGAGACGTTGCGGAAACTGGCGGCTCCCGCCTGGGCAGCCGCCGTGATCGGGTTGATCCTCGTTCAGACCCCACTGGGATACGAAACCAACGGCAACCGCAACTGGATCCGGATCGGAGGTTTGCTGACCATCCAGCCATCGGAGTTCGCGAAGCTGGCCCTGGTGCTGTGGGCGGCCGCTCTGTTCCACAACAAACGCCGTCGCTTGAAAGAACCCGCTCAGTTGCTGCTGCCCTTCATCCCAGGGGCCTTGGCGATGTTGGCTCTGATCCTGGCCGGGCGTGACCTCGGCACCGGGTTGATCTTCGGCGCCATGATCTTCTCCCTGTTGTTCTTCGTCGGGACTTCGCTGCGAATCCTGGTGCCGTCGCTGTTGGCGGCGATCGGTGTCGTGTTGGTGCTGGTGCTGGGATCGGAGAACCGGATGGCGCGTTTCATGGCTTTCTTCGATCCGCAGGCCAACCCTGACCTGGCCTCCCAGCCCCTTTCGGCGTTGTATGCGCTGGCCAGTGGTGGTTGGTGGGGGCTCGGGCTCGGAGCGGGTAAACAGAAATGGGGAGGTTTGAAAGATGGCGCGCACACAGATTTCGTGTTCGCGGTGCTGGGCGAGGAGCTCGGGTTGTTCGGGGTGCTGCTCGTGATCGGGTTGTTCGCCCTTCTGATGCGCAGTGGATTCCAGGTGGCACTCAAGTCTGACCAACTGTTCAACCGCATCGCTGCTTCCGGGGTGACCGCCTGGTTCCTGCTCCAGGCAATCGTCAACATAATGGTGGTCATGAACCTGCTGCCCGTGCTCGGTGTCCCATTGCCCTTCATCTCCTCAGGGGGGTCCGCCCTGATGGCTAACCTGCTGGCCGTGGCCGTATTGCTGGCCTGCGCCCGGGACACGCCTGATGCCCGTGCCTATCTCGAGAACCGGCGGCGTGGGGCAGGGCCACGTATGACCAGCGTGCTCGCTGCGGGAGGGAACTCGTGACCCGCATTGTGCTGGCCGGTGGCGGCACTGCCGGCCACACCTCTCCGTTGATCGCGACGGCCCAGGCGCTGGCCGAGCTGGACCCAGAGGTGGAGATCACCTGTATCGGAACGAGTAAGGGACTCGAGACCAGAGTGATACCACAAGCCGGTCTCAGACTGGAGCTGATTCGCCCCGTTCCCATGCCGCGGAAACCGAACTTCGACCTGGTCAAGCTGCCCTGGAATCTGAGGCAGTCTGTGCGGGAGGCGCGTGCCATCCTGCGCCAGGCGAAGGCTCAGGCGCTGATCGGCTTCGGCGGGTATGTCGCCATTCCTGCCTACCTGGCGGCCCGCGCCATGAAGGTCCCCGTTCTCGTGCACGAGGCCAACCGTGTGGTTGGTATCGCGAACAAGGTAGCTGCCAGGTTTGCGGCCTTAACCGGGTACACCTTCCCCGACACCCAGATCCGGGGAGGAAGACGGATTGGGATGCCGATGAGCCGCAGCATCACTCGTCCTGGAATCACCCGCACCGAGGCCAGGGAACGTTTTGGCCTGGACCCCGAAAGGCCCACGCTGCTGGTCAGTGGCGGTTCCCAAGGGGCGCGGGCCATCAACCAAGCCCTCTCCGCTGCGGTTCCTGCCATTCTGGATGCCGGAATCCAGGTACTGCACGTGCTGGGGGCCAAAAACTTCACGGACACGGATGTTGTGGTCGAGTCTGAGAACGGGTCACGTTACGTCCCTGTGGCCTATGTCGACGCCATGGTCGAAGCCTACGTGGCTGCGGACCTGATGATTGGCCGAGCCGGGGCGGGTACCGTCATGGAGACGGCGGTTTTGGGACTGCCTGTGATCTTCATTCCCTTGCCCTGGGGCAACGGCGAGCAGGCCCGGAACGCCGCAGGACTAGTGGCGGACGGGGCGGGGATCCTGCTTCCCGAGGCCGACCTCAGCGCCGATAAACTGTCGGACATGGTGATCCCCACCATCACGGACACGGAGAAGTTGGCTCGCATGGCCGAACTGGCCCGGCCCCATTCGCCCGCGGATGCCGCCGATGTCCTGGCGAGGGCCGCCGTGAACGTTGTTCGAGGAGAAGAGGCATCGTGAGCTTGCTCACCCCTATCGAGGTCCAGCCCGCCACAGAGGTCGGTCCCG
The DNA here is from genome assembly GCF_037055325.1 of Arachnia propionica. NCBI lineage: Bacteria > Bacillati > Actinomycetota > Actinomycetes > Propionibacteriales > Propionibacteriaceae > Arachnia > Arachnia propionica. Next base: position 141,542 of record NZ_CP146373.1, read on the forward strand.
TTCATTTCATAGCCATCGGTGGTTCTGGGATGAACGGCATCGCCCGGCTCTATGCGGAACTGGGCATCCCCACCAGCGGGTCCGATCGGTCCGAATCCGCCACACTGGACTCCCTGCGGGAGGTCGGAATCACCTGCTACGCCGGTCACGACGCGTCTCAGCTCGGTGAAGCCAGAACTGTGGTGATCTCCTCCGCGATCCGCGAAGACAATCCGGAGCTTGCCGAGGCGCGCCGCCGAGGCCTGCGGGTCTGGCATCGCTCAGCAGCGCTGGCGGCCCTCATGCTGGGCAAGCAGGGGGTCTCGATCGCGGGAACCCACGGTAAGACCACCACCACTGCCATGACTGCCGTTATGTTGCAGCAGGCCGGGGCTGACCCCAGCTACGTCATCGGGGGAAAGCTTGCCACCACCAAGGTCAGTTCCGCTATCGGCACAGGGGATGCTTTTGTCATCGAGGCGGATGAGTCGGATGCATCCTTCCTCCAGTACCCGACCCGGGTTGCGATCATCACCAGTGTTGAGCCCGATCATCTGGCCAACTGGGGCACCCCGGAGGCCTACACCGAGGGCTATCACACTTTTGCGACCCTTCCCGCTGTCGAGTGGGTGATTGTGAATGTGGATGATCCCGGTGCTCGCGGCTTGGCCGACAGACTTCGTGCCGAGGGCAGACAGGTGATCCGCTACGGATTCGCCGAGGACGCCGACGTGCGGGTTTCGGATGCTCGTCCGGTCAGGGAGGGAATCACCGGTACCCTCCGGTACGGGAAAGAGACGGGTGTGCTCCGGCTCAAGGTTCCGGGTAACCACAACTTGTCCAACGCTTCGGCCGCCTACGCGGCGGGTCGTGTCCTCGGCCTCGGACACGAGGAGGCTCTGGCAGCGCTCGGGCAGTTCACGGGAACGCTGCGTCGGTTCGAACTCATCACCGATACCGCTGGGATCCGGGTCTACGATGACTACGCCCACCACCCGACGGAGATCAGGGCGGCCCTGAACGCCGCGCGGCACGCCACTGATGTCGGTAACGAGGACACGGGACTGGGCGGGCGCCTGATCGCCTGCTTCCAGCCACATCTGTACTCCCGGACCGCAGATTTCTACGAGGAGTTCGGTGAGGTGCTGACCCTTGCGGACATCGCGGTGATCAATGATGTCTGTGGCGATCGCGAGGATCCGATTCCCGGGGTGACGGGGCAGCTCGTGGTGGACGCCGCCCAGCGGCACGGGGTCCGTGAGGTGGTCTACGTGGTGGACAAATATGATCTCCCTGCCGCCCTGAACGAGATCTCCCGTCCGGGAGACCTCATCATCACCCTGGGCTGTGGTGACGTCACGATCGTGGGTCCGCTGCTGGCGCCGCTGCTGGCCCGGCGTCCGGAGGCACAGAACCGTTGACGAGCACCCCGAGCGATTTCGCGAAGGCGTTGCATGCCAAGCGCCGCAAACGCCGTCGGGGGCTGTGGGTGATTCTGGCTTCCGGAATCCTTGCGGTGTTGCTGGCGGGAATCGCCACCTGGTTGGTCTGGTTCTCGTCGGCCTTCGCGGCGACCGAGGTCCGGATCAACGGTGTGTCGCTGCTCACCGAGCAGCAGGTCACTGACGCCGCCGACGTCAAGCTGGGAGGGCCGCTCGCCACGCAAGATGTGGACGCGATCCGCAATCGCATTGCTGCGTTGGCGCCAGTGGCTGAAGCACGTGTGGAAAGGCGTTTTCCGCACACCATTGAGATCACCATCACCGAACGCACCCTCGCCTACGTGTGGATGGACGAGGGCGTGGCCCGCTGGGTTGATGCGGACGGCGTGGTGTTCCACGAAGGGGGAGAGGCGGGGCAGGGGACCGTGAAGGCGAGCATCGCGGCCCCCGAACAACGCATCTTGAAGGACGTGGCCACCGTGGTTTTCGCAGTGGCCCCGGTGTTGGGGGAACGGATCACACTGCTGCAGGCTTCGGCCGTGGATCGAATTGAGATCCAGCTGTCCGATGGAGACACCATCGTGTGGGGCAGTGCGGAACAATCCCAAGTGAAGGCCCAGGTGCTTTCGGTGCTGCTGAGTCAGGAGGCCAGCGTCTACGACGTCTCGGCTCCGCACGCTCCGACGACACGCTGACAACCCATGAAACCCTCAACCTCTGGTTGAGGTGATTTCTGGAAGTTGCGGCATGGTCGTTGGATAGTGCGCCCATCTGCCCCTAGCCTTCTTTTCGACTACGAGGACAGGAATGGCGGTCATGGCAAGCGCATCTCAGAACTACCTGGCGGTTATAAAGGTCGTTGGCGTCGGCGGCGGTGGGGTGAACGCCGTCAACCGAATGATCGAGGCCGGGTTGCGCGGCGTCGAGTTCATCGCGGTCAATACCGATGCTCAGGCACTGCTCATGAGTGATGCTGACGTCAAACTCGACGTTGGTCGCGAGCTGACCCGTGGTCTGGGAGCTGGAGCGGATCCGTCCAAGGGGCGTCAGGCCGCCGAGGATCATGCCGAGGACATCGAGGAGGCCCTTAAGGGGGCTGACATGGTTTTCGTCACGGCAGGTGAGGGAGGCGGCACCGGTACGGGAGCCGCACCCATCGTCGCCAAGATCGCTCGTTCCCTCGGTGCTCTGACCATTGGGGTGGTGACCCGCCCCTTTTCCTTTGAAGGGCGCCGTCGCGCCACCCAGGCCGATTCGGGCATAGAGGCACTACGGGAGGAGGTCGACACCCTGATCGTCATCCCCAACGACAAGCTGTTGCAGATGACCGATCATCAGGTGGCCATTCTCGACGCCTTCAAACAGGCAGACCAGGTTTTGATGCAGGGTGTCTCCGGTATCACGGACCTGATCACTACCCCCGGCCTGATCAACCTTGACTTCGCGGACGTCAAATCGATCATGAGCCAGGCGGGCTCGGCCCTGATGGGTATCGGGTCGGCTCGCGGCGAGGACCGGGCCCGGGCTGCGGCAGAAATGGCCATCTCCTCCCCATTGCTCGAAGCGAGCATCGATGGCGCCCACGGAGTACTTCTCTCGATTGCGGGTGGCTCGGACCTTGGGCTGTTCGAGGTCTCTGCGGCTGCCCAGCTCATCGAGGAAGCCGCGCATGACGAGGCAAATATCATCTTTGGCACGGTCATTGACGATGCCTTGGGGGACGAGGTTCGAATCACAGTTATCGCTGCTGGCTTTGATGGCGGACATCCGCTGCCCCGCCCGCCGCGCCTCGAGACCACCCGAGGTGGCAACTTGCAGCAGCCTTCACCATCCCGTGCTGGTGGTTTTGGCGGCCCCAGCGGTCCCAGCCCGCTTGCAGGAGGGACGCCTCTCACGGGTTCCCGCGCGTCCCAAGCGCCGTCCCCTCACGTCGCGCCCATGCAGCCGAGCCGTCCGGAACCGCGACCACTGCGGGCAGACGATGACGACGACCTGGATGTGCCCGACTTCATGAAATGACGGCGTGTCGGCAGTCATTGCACCCAGTTGCGGGCCCCCTATCTGTAGTCTCAAGCGAAAGTGTTTTAGGGAGGCGTGTCGTGGGTGTACGGAAGCTGGCTGAGTGGATGGGTCTCGTCGAGGATGGGCGCTACAGCGATCCCAAGGATGAGCTGTCCGAAGAGTACTCGGTGGATGAGTACGTGGAGCCAGAACCCGAGCCCAGGCCTGTGGCTAAACTCCACCGTCATCCTCACGCCGCTAGGCCCGAGACTGCATCACCCGCTCCGGTGCCGAACCAGAGCCCTACACCGGCTCCTGCGGCGGCTTCTCGTTCAAACCCCCCGACCCCGGAGCCGCGTCAGGTGACAGATCTCAGCCGAATCATCTATGTCCGACCGCGCAGCTACAACGAAGCGCGTTCCATCGGTGAGAATTACCGTGACGGGATTCCCGTCATCATGAACCTCTCTGACATGGAACGCGGGGAGGACAAGAGGCTCGTGGATTTCGCTGCCGGTCTGATCTTTGGGCTGCGCGGCAACATCGAGCGCATTTCCAGTCAGGTCTTCCTGTTGTGCCCGCACAACCTCGTCGTCGGCCCTGAAGACAAGCAGAAGCTGGCTACCGGCGGTTTCTTCAACCAGAGCTGACCCCGTGGTTGCGCTGACACTGTTCTGGCTCCTCCAGGTCTACATGCTGATCCTCTTGGTGAGGGTCCTTCTTTCGTGGGTACCTGTGGTGAGCCGAGGGTGGACTCCTCGTGGGATTGTTCTGGTGCTGGTGGAGTCCGTCTATTTCGTCACTGATCCGCCCCTGAAGCTGCTGCGCTCGTTCATCAAACCGATGCGGATGGGTGCGGTTTCGCTGGATCTGGGCGTGCTAGTGCTGTTCCTGATCATCTACCTGCTCAGGAGCGTCGTCCTCTGGATCCCGTTCTGATCCGGGCGTGTCGTGCTGGCTTCGCCGTTGGATCTGATGAAGTATTAGAGTAACCTTAACGTTGTGCCCGGGGTTTCTCAGGATCGGGCACAAAGATTTTTCGACCGTGTGGGAGTAAAGATGAGCCTGACCCTGGAAGAGGTTCGCCGAGTCCGGTTCCGGATGGCACGCCGTGGCGCCACCGGCTACGAGGTCGGTGACGTCGACACTTTCATAGACAAGGTGGAGGAGTCGTTCGCGCAGTTCGAGAACGAGCGGGATTTGCTTCGCCGGGAGGTTGAGGCTGCCCGCACAACCGGAGATCCGGCGCCTGTCGGCAACGATGAGGCCATGATCGCCAAGGATCATGAGATCAACTCGCTTCGAGGTGAGATTGAGCGTCTGCGTAGCCAGATGGCGCAGCAGGCCAAGCAGCAGGCTCCGGTTGCAGCGCCTGGGCAGTTGGATGACAAGCGTGTTGCGCAGCTCACCCAGGACAACGAGCGACTCCGAAGCGAACTCGACCGGGCCCGCCGTGAGCTTGATGAGGCGCGTAGCAGCAACTCCCGTGTCAGTCACGTGGCAGGTAACACGGAGACCCTTCAGGTCGTCACACGTGAAGAGGCGACTCCCGCCGTTGTTCGGCTGGTGTCGTTGGCCACGGAGCAGGCCGAACGTCTCGTAGATGAGGCCAACAACGAGGCTCAGCGCAAGATCAACGAGGCCAAGCAGCAGGCTTATGAGATCACCAGCGACGCACGCACCCGCGCCGAGCGCATCGAGTCCGAAGCTCGTGTCAATGCGGATCAGATTAACCGCGAAGCCCAGAGCCGTGCGGATCGCATGAATGGTGAGATTGATCGTCGTCGCACAGAATTGTTCGCAGAGTTGGAGCGAGAACAAGGTATCCTCACCCAGAAGGTTGCGGCGTTGCGTGGCTTTGAGTCCAGTTACCGCGAAAACATGCGTGGCTACCTGTCGCGGCATCTCGAATCCCTTGAACAGAACCTGCCGGAACCTTTGGATGTTCCGGAACTGGCCGAGCGTTCCAGGACCCCCCGTCTTGATGCGCTCGCCGCTCAGGACCGCCTGGCCTGAGCGGAAGGCAGAAGACTGGCTTGATGGTCCGGTGGGGGTGTACTCTCGCCGGACCATCAACTCAAACCCCCGAGGACGGTAATGTCACCCAGCAACCCCCCAGAGCCTGTGATCCTTCCAGTTCGTGACGGTGAAGAACCATGGACACCGGAGGAGATTCAGGAGCAACGCGAGGTTCTCGTGGAGGAGCTGGAAAGGCTCGACAAAAAGGTGGCCACCACCGACAGTGAGTTGAGCGATCTTCTGCTCCAAGGCAACGATGGTGCAGGGCGGGATCCGGCAGATGTGGGCTCGTCCAATTTCGAGCGTGACCAGGAGCTGTCTTTGGCGCAAAACGCCCGCGAGATGGCGGATCAGGCGAGGCTTGCCCTGCATCTGTTCGACGAGGGCCAGTACGGGCTTTGTGAGGTGTGTGGAAAACCAATCGGCAAGGGCAGGCTTCAGGTTTTCCCGCGGGCGACGATGTGCGTCACCTGCAAGCAGCGCGAGGAACGCCGCTGAGCCGCAGGACCCCGGCCCTGCTCGCAGCGGGCGTCGCTTTGGTAGGGCTGGGGGTGGACCAAGCATCCAAAAAGGCCGTACTGGAGACGCTGTCTCCAGGGCAGCCTGTCGAGATCGTCGGAACCCTTGTGCGGTTTAACCTGATCTTCAACCCGGGAGCGGCCTTCAGCCTCGGGACGTCAATGACGCTAGCGCTCAGCATTTTCGCGATTGTTGCTCTGATGGCCTGTGTATTCATTGCCCTACGCACAGTGCGAACTCTTTCGCAGGGACTCGCGGTTGGGTTGATGATGGCAGGTATTTCGGGGAATCTTCATGACAGGCTATTCCGTGCCCCCGGGCCGCTGCTCGGGCATGTTGTCGACTTTATTCAGCTCCCTCACTTCGCGATTTTCAATGTGGCGGACATGTGCATTACCAGTGCGGCTTTTCTGATCATCCTGCTGAGCCTGCACAATCCTTCCGGGGAGAAGAAGAGGGCAGAGCTGGGATGAGCGTTTTTCTGGTGCCGGATACCTTGGCGGGGGAGCGGGTCGATCTCGTGGCATCCCGGGTGACGGGATACAGCCGTTCTAGAATGGCGGAGCTGATTGCCTCCGGGTCCGTGCTGCTGGACGGTGAGATCGTGACACGGGCCTCCCGGCTCGTCGCCGCTGGGGCGATGTTGGAACTGGTCGCCGATCCCCGTCCCACCCACGCTGTAGTAACGCCACGATTAGCCGACGGCCTGAGCGTGGTGCACGAGGATCGGGACATCGTCGTAGTGGACAAACCGGCAGGTGTGGCAGCCCACCCGAGCCTGGGCTGGGAAGGTCCCTCCGTTACTGAGCACCTGGCAGCCGCAGGGATTGCAATCGCTACATCGGGAGCCCCCGAACGGCAGGGCGTGGTGTCGAGGCTCGACGTCGGAACCTCCGGGCTTATGGTGCTCGCCCGTTCTGAGCGTGCTTATTCACTGTTGAAACAGGCTTTCCGAGACAAGACAGTGGACAAAACCTATCAAGCGCTCGTGCAGGGACATCCTGACCCGTTCACCGGAACCATAGACGCTCCGATCGGTCGTCATCCAGGACATGAGTGGAAGATGGCGATCGTGGAGGGAGGGCGTGAATCGATCACGCACTACGAGACCCTCGAGGCACACCGCACGGCCACTCTCGTCGAGGTCAGGTTGGAGACTGGCCGCACCCACCAGATCCGGGTGCATTTCGCCGCGATCGGACATCCTTGTTGCGGCGATCCGCTTTACGGCTCAGACCCGGCACTTGCGAGACGCTTGGGAATCGATAGACAGTGGCTTCACGCCACTCGGCTGGCATTCGAGCACCCGGTTGAGGGAAGTCATGTCGAGTTTGAATCGGAGTTGCCGCGGGACCTTGAACACGCCTTGAACGAGGTGAGGTCAGACTGAGGCCGTGAGGTAGGGTTGCGGCGTGCGTAGAGCAAAGATCGTTTGTACTCTGGGTCCGTCCGCCAATACGACTGACCGTCTCGTTCAACTCATCAACGCCGGAATGAATGTCGCTCGCCTCAACATGAGCCACGGGGACTACACCGAGCACGAGAACCGTCTCAACGCCGTCCGAGAAGCCGCAAGGGTAACTGGCCGTACCGTGGGCGTCTTGGCCGATCTCCAAGGACCAAAGATCCGTCTTGGAAAGTTCGCAGACAACCAGAAACACTTCTTGGAGCCAGGAGACCGTTTCACCATCACCATCGAGGATGTTCTCGGCACCAAGGAACGCTGCTCCACCACCTTCAAGGGCCTCCCCGGGGACGTGAAGCCAGGGGACCAGGTCCTGATCGATGATGGAAAGGTGGGTCTGCGGGCTTTGGAGGTCTCGCCCACTGACGTGCTTTGCGAAGTGGTCGTAGGCGGCCATGTGTCCAACAACAAGGGAATCAACCTTCCCGGGGTCGCCGTCTCCGTTCCTGCGATGAGTGAGAAGGACGAGAGGGATCTGCGTTGGGCCCTCTCGAAAGACATCGACATGATCGCGCTTTCCTTCGTCCGTAGTGGTGACGACGTCAAACGGGTTCACGAGATCATGGATGAGGAAGGGCGCCGCATTCCCGTCATCGCAAAGCTGGAGAAACCGCAGGCGATCGCGAACCTTCAGGAAATCGTCGACGCCTTTGATGCTTTCATGGTTGCTCGAGGCGATCTGGGTGTTGAACTCCCGCTCGAGGATGTTCCGATGGTTCAGAAACAGATCATTCGCGCGGCACGCAAGTGGGCCAAGCCTGTGATTGTCGCGACCCAGATGCTGGAGTCCATGATCTCTTCCCCGAGACCCACCCGCGCCGAAGCCTCCGATGTCGCCAATGCGATTCTTGACGGTGCGGATGGCGTGATGCTCTCCGGTGAGACCTCCGTCGGCGACTACCCGGTGGAGACGGTCCAGACCATGGCCCGGATCGTCGAGGCTACGGAACACGACGGACACGCCGAGATCCACACCATCGACTGGGACCCGCACACCACCGGCGGGGTTCTCGCGCATGCCGCAGTGGAAGTCACCCGGCGGGTTGGTGCACGATACCTGGTTGCCTTCACCAAGTCTGGTGATACGGCCCGGCGCTTGTCGCGTCTGCGTCCCTCCATCCCGTTGTTGGTTTTCACCCCTGAGGTGACCACTCGGCAGGCAATGACCCTCACGTGGGGTGTTGAGGCCCACATCACTCCAGACTTCACGGTTCAGGAGCAGATGGTGGAGACCGTCGATGCTTTTCTCCGGGAGCGGGGCATGATCGAGGTCGGGGAGCGCATCGTCATTTTGTCAGGGTCGCCCATGGGCGTTCCCGGGAAGACGAACAACCTGCGCGTCCACAAGGTCAAGAAGGCCAAGAACGAGATCGACGCCTGAATTTCGAGCACGAGGAGGGCGGGAGCCGATGCATCGGCTCCCGCCCTCCTCTTCGTACCCGGCAGGGGACTCGAACCCCTACGGCCTTGTGGGCCAACTGATTTTGAGTCAGTCGCGTCTACCATTCCGCCACCCGGGCAGCAAAGACCATTGTGCCACAACTGGTCGTTTCTTCGCCCAACCCCCTAGTGGCACGCTAGAATGCCTGCTGAATCCATGTCTGGAGACCTGTCGGTCCACTCGAAGGGGAATGGAGCTAGAAGCATGGGCCAGAAGCGGCCGAAGAAGGTGCTCATTGCCGAGGACGAGGCGCTCATCCGTCTCGACTTGGTGGAGTTGCTGACCGAAGAAGGGTTTGAAGTGGTAGGGCAGGCAGCGGATGGCGAGGAGGCCGTCAAGCTTGCCCGGGAGTTGGAGCCCGACCTGATAATCATGGACGTGAAGATGCCCGGCATGGATGGCATCACCGCGGCTGAGATCATCGGTGAGGAACGTATCGCCCCTATACTCATGCTCACCGCATTCAGCCAGAGCGAACTGGTTGAGCGGGCACGGGACGCTGGGGTGATGGGATATCTCGTCAAACCATTCGGAGCCAATGAAGTGGTGCCCGCCATCGAGGTTGCCATCGGGCGTTTCGCTGAGCTGCGGGCGATCGAGGAGGAGCTGGCGAACCTCGAGGATCGTTTCGAATCCCGGAAGATCATCGATCAGGCCAAGGGAATGCTGCAGGAAGGCCTGGGACTGACCGAGCCTGAGGCGTTCCGGTGGATCCAGAAGACCGCCATGGACCTGCGCAAGTCGATGCGCGAGGTTGCCGAGGGCGTCATCTCACACAAACGGAAGAAGTGATCACTTCTTCGGGACCACGAGCTGGGAGGTCAGGCGACCGGTGGCGGTGAGCCGTCCTTCGTCGTCGTGGACATCTACCGTGTGAACGACGGTTCCGTCCCCTAGGCGAACGGGAACTGCCCTGCCCGTGACCCTGCCAGAGGTGACAGGCCGCAGATGGGTGACGTTGAGGTCGACGCCCACCGCGACCCGCTCCGGATGGGCATGCAGCCAGGCGGCCAGGGAGGCCAGACCTTCTATCAGCGCTGCAGTTGCTCCTCCGTGAAGCAGCCCGGCGGGTTGGGTGTTTCCCGTCACCGGCATGGAGCCGACCACCTCCGCTGCGCTGACCTGGGTGATCTCGATCCCCAGTTTTTCGTGCAAGGAAGAGGGGGGTAGCGCGGTGGTGTCGATCATGGCCGTCAGTCTCGCACAGTAGATTTGATGGTGTGAATCGCCTGCTCCTCATCGACGGACACTCCATGGCCTACCGGGCCTTTTACGCACTGCCGGCCGAAAATTTCCAGACCTCGACGGGACAGCACACGAATGCGGTGCACGGCTTCGTCGCCATGATCATTGGATTGTTGACCGCCGAGGAACCAACGCATGTGGCCGTCGCCTTCGACGTGGGTCGGGAATCCTTCCGTAACGAGACCTATCCGGAGTACAAGGCCACTCGAGGTGCGTCTCCTCAGGAATTCAAAGGACAGGTGGAGCTGATCAAGGAGGTCCTCGACGGGTTGCGGATAGCCCATGTCGAACTTCCCGGTTACGAAGCCGACGACATCATCGCCACCATGGCCACCCGAGCGGAGGCTGCGGGATACGAGGTGCTGATCTCAACGGGTGATCGTGACGCCCTCCAGCTGGTGACCGACCGCACCACTGTGCTGTATCCGCGCAAAGGAGTGAGCGATCTGCTGCGGATGACCCCCGCCGTGGTGGAGGAGAAGTACCTTGTGCCGCCGCAACGCTATCCGGAGCTGGCAGCGTTGGTGGGGGAGACCAGCGACAATCTGCCAGGGGTTCCCGGCGTCGGCCCCAAGACCGCGGCCAAGTGGATCAACACCTACGATGGTCTCGCGAACATCATCGAACGTGCCGAACAGGTCCCGGGCAAGGCGGGACAGTCGCTGCGGGACCACCTCGATGACGTACGGCGTAACCGGCGTTTGAACCGTTTGCTGCGGGACCTGGAACTCCCTCTGGGGCTTGAGCAGACCGAGCGTCGCGAGTGGGACCAGGAAGCCACAACCCAGTTGTTCGCCGCCCTCGAGTTCCGCTCCTTGCGGGAGCGACTCACCCAGCTGTATGGGGCCACCGGCAACGAACCGAACGACGCCCAAGAAGCATTTACTGTCACCGGAAGGACTCTGGCGCCCGGCGAGGCTGCTGCCTGGCTTGAGGAGAATGCTGTAGGCGAGGTGGCGCTTTCGTTCATCGGCAGCTGGGGGGCCGGGACAGGTGATCTGTGGGGCATTGGCCTTGCGGTTGCCGAAGGGCCGGAGGCGTTCATCGATCCGGCTGTCCTGACCCCCGCCGATGACGAAGCGGTGGCGAGCTGGTTGGCGGATGCGCAACGTCCCAAGCTGGTCCACGACGGCAAAGGACCGTTGCTCGCGATCTGGGCCAGGGGGTGGACGCTGGACGGGGTGGTCCTTGACGTGGCGCTGGCGGCCTATCTGCTACGGCCTGACGTCAGGGGACAGGACCTTGCTTCCTTGGTGCAGCGGTATCTGCGCCGCGATCTGGTGGCGGATGCAACTATCGATACCCAGGAATCCTTGTTCGAGGTTGATGAGGGAGCCACGGCTGCAACGGCCATGCTGAATGCCCGAGCGATCGTGGAACTGGCCCGGGAGTTGCGGCCTGAGCTCAAGGCCCAGCCGGCAGCAGAGATCCTGAAAGATGTGGAACTGCCGCTGCAGCGGACCTTGGCGAAGTGTGAACGTGTTGGCATCGCCGTGGATCGGGATGTTCTGGACGGGCTGCGGGCCGAGTTTGACTCCGCGGTCGTGGCCGCTCAGCGGGCGGCGTGGGACGTGCTGGGGCACGAGGTGAACCTGGGGTCTCCGAAACAGCTGCAGGCAGTGCTGTTCGAGGAACTCGACATGCCGAAGACTCGACGCACGAAATCTGGTTATACCACCGATGCAGAGGCTCTCGAGGGGCTTTTCGAACGCACCGGCCATCCGTTCCTGGAACATCTCCTGGCACACCGGGACCGCATCCGGCTGCGACAGACCGTTGACGGACTGCTGGCGGCCATCCAGCCGGACGGTCGCATCCACACCACATACATGCAGACCATTGCTGCGACGGGGAGGCTGTCCTCCACCGACCCGAACCTGCAGAACATTCCCATTCGCACCGAACTGGGGCGGCGGATCCGCAGCGCCTTTGTCGCCGGCGACGGCTTCGAGGCGCTGATGAGCGCCGACTATTCGCAGATCGAGATGCGTCTCATGGCCCACGTCTCGGGTGACGAGGGTCTGATCGCCGCATTCAGATCCGGCAGGGACTTCCATGCGGAGATGGCGGCCATCGTCTTTGGGGTCGCTCCGGAAGAGGTCACGGGGCAGATGCGGGCCCGGGTCAAGGCCATGAACTATGGGCTCGCCTACGGGCTTGGTGCCTACGGGTTGAGCACCAGGCTCGGGATCTCTGTTGCCGAGGCAAAGGAACTGATGGAGGTTTACAACTCCCGGGTCGGTGGGGTGCAGCAGTACTTGGCAGATGTGGTGGCTGAGGCTCGGAGGGTTGGCTACACCTCGACCCTGCTGGGGAGGCGGCGCTATCTACCGGACCTGAACTCCGGCAACCGACAGCGGCGTGAGATGGCGGAAAGGGCGGCACTGAATTCCCCGATTCAGGGTTCCGCTGCCGACATCATCAAGCTGGCGATGCTCGAGGTCGAAAGAGGGCTGATCGCGGAAGGGCTGTGCAGCCGCATCCTGCTGCAGGTGCACGATGAACTCGTACTGGAGATCTGTCCGGGAGAACGGGAAACGGTGGAGGAACTGGTGCGCAAGGAAATGGGCACCGCCATGGATCTGGCGGTGCCCTTGGAGGTTTCGGTGGGGGTCGGCGACTCGTGGTTCACTGCGGCTCACTGAGCCGCCGGCCCTTCGGGATCAGGCTTCTTCGGTCACGGGCTTGAACTTGAAGAAGATCCGTGAGTCCCAACCGTTGGTGTCCTTGTTATGGTCCCAACAAATGACGATGGCGAGTGCGGGATCGCCGGTCTGGCGTTCCAGAAGATCCGAATCCCGGTCGAAAGTTGCCTCATCGACCTTCTGGTCTTCGGTGAACTGGTAGCAGGCGGTCCGCCCGTCTGCACTGGTGAGTTTCAGGACGTCCCCGGCCGCGAGCTGACTCGTGCCGTCCTTGTAGAGCTGGTTACCGACGGCTTCGCCGCTCTGGTAGGTGTGGATCGAAAGGACAACCTGGCCGGCGTTGGAGCCCGCTGCCGGGCCCATGTTCCACCAGGCCGCGGTCTTCGGTTCATCCTTGGGGGGAGCTTCGATGTTGCCGTCAGCGTCGTTCCCCAGGGAGAGGACGTTGGCCTCGATCCCCAGCTTCTCGATTGAGTAGGAGACCGGCACGAAACCTGCCTCGTCCGGCGCGCTGCAGGCACCCGGGGATGCAGGGGGCGCGGCGTCGGGGGAGGTCACGGCTGTGCCATCGGCGTCGCCGCTGGCGCTGGCCGCCGGGGGAGTCTCAGCCGTCTGGGGGTTGTCGTTTTTGGGTTGAAGGACCCATACAAGGGTCAGGGCTACTGCCAGAAGAATGGCAACTGCGGCTATGCCGAGTTGCACCTTCCGGTTTTTGAGAGCTTCGACGAGATTCACGGGAACAGATTAATCCCTGCCCCAACCACGGCCAACCGGTCTGCCGTAATTAATGCGGTCCGGTAGTATCGAATCGTTCTGATCTTGACCGTCTCCAGGGGCAACGATAGGGTGAAGGAGCGCTGTGGCCTGCCTGCCCTCGGACCGAGTGGGGCTGGCGCGTCCATCTTCCCGATCTGGGAGGACGGACAGGGCACAGGGTGAAACCTTATTGTGAAAGCCCTACTACATGTCCTCCTCCTCCACTGAGGCCTCGACCGTGGCAGTCGACGATTTCGGTTCCCCGGAAGCCTTCATGGCAGCCGTTGACGCCACCATCAAGTACTTCAATGACGGCGACATCGTCTCCGGAACCGTTGTCAAGGTCGACCGGGACGAAGTCCTCCTCGACATCGGCTACAAGACCGAAGGCGTCATCCCATCCAAGGAACTCTCCATCAAACACGACGTCGATCCCTTCGACGTGGTCCAGGTCGGCGACGAGATCGAAGCCCTGGTTCAGCAGAAGGAGGACAAGGAGGGGCGCCTCATCCTCTCCAAGAAGCGCGCCCAGTACGAACGCGCCTGGGGCACGATCGAGAAGATTAAGGAAGAGGACGGCGTTGTTTCCGGCTCCGTCATCGAGGTCGTCAAGGGCGGCCTGATCGTCGACATCGGCCTGCGTGGCTTCCTGCCCGCATCGCTGGTGGAGATGCGCCGTGTCCGTGACCTTCAGCCCTATGTCGGCATGGAACTCGAGGCCAAGATCATTGAGCTCGACAAGAACCGCAACAACGTGGTGCTGTCGCGTCGTGCCTGGCTGGAGCAGACCCAGTCTGAGGTTCGCCAGACGTTCCTCAACCAGCTGCAGAAGGGCCAGATCCGCAAGGGTGTGGTCTCCTCTATCGTCAACTTCGGTGCGTTCGTGGACCTCGGTGGGGTCGATGGCCTGGTGCACGTCTCCGAGCTCAGCTGGAAACACATCGACCATCCGAACGAGGTCGTGGAGGTCGGCACTCCCGTCACCGTCGAGGTGCTCGAGGTGGACATGGACCGCGAGCGTGTGTCCCTGTCTCTGAAGGCAACCCAGGAAGATCCGTGGCAGACCTTCGCGCGTCTGCACCAGATCGGTCAGATCGTGCCCGGCAAGGTCACCAAGTTGGTTCCGTTCGGCTCCTTCGTGCGCGTTGGCGACGGTATCGAGGGTCTGGTGCACGTCTCCGAGCTGGCTGAACGTCACGTCGAGATCCCGGAGCAAGTCGTTTCCGTCGGCGACGACGTCATGGTCAAGGTCATCGACATCGACCTGGAACGCCGCCGCGTCTCGCTGTCACTGAAGCAGGCCAACGAGGGTGTCGATGTGGCCGCCGAGGAATTCGACGCTTCCCTCTACGGCATGGCCGACAGCTACGACGAGCAGGGCAACTACATCTACCCCGAAGGTTTCGACCCGGAGACCAACGAGTGGAAGTCCGGCTACGAGGAACAGCAGGCTGCTTGGGAGCAGCAGTACGCCGAGGCCCAGGCCCGCTGGGAGGCTCACAAGCGCCAGGTGGCCGAGGCCGCCGAGGCCGAACGTCAAGCTGCCACGGCAGCCGGCACCGGCTACGCTTCCACCTCCACTGAACCCGCCGAGGGTTCCCTCGCATCCGACGAGGCCCTCCAGGCCCTTCGTGAGAAGCTGACCGGCAGCAACTGATCTGCTGAGAAATCCGCGATCCGGGCCCGCTTCCCTTCAGGGGAAGCGGGCCCGGATCGTGTTGTGAAGAATCCTGCGGACAGATTTCGTGCGGAACCGATCACATCAGCCTGCGAGGTTCACAGGAACAGGAACGTCCATGAGGCTTATGTACAGACGGCGCGTCGGGCAAGAAAACTCCTAGTCAGCGCATACGTGAGGAGGGTCATGAATAAGCCTCCATGATCCAACCGGCAGATCCGACAACATCGCTTCGGACGCTCACTTTTGGATTTCAACATGACTTTCAGCCGAATCTGGCCTTGTGGTCTTGCCCGGCGAGGATGAGAAGCGCAGGATGGCAGGTATCCCGGTTCTCGAAGAAAGGAGATGAACATGAGAAGCCGGTACTTATCAATCCTTGTGTCAACCGTGATGATGGCTGCTGTCCTGCTGGGACCTTCTGCCGCTGCGTTCGCTTTTGCTCTTGGCCTGGGAATGGTTTGTCTGCCTGCTGGGTCATGGGCGTCACTCGCTTGTTCAGGTGGCTCTTCTTTGCTCTTCCCCATCAACTGGGATGCTGCATGCAGGTGATCTGATATGTCTGCTAGTTCGAAGAAATGGGTGTGGCCGCGGACTTTCGGTCGGCGCTTCGCCTTCGCCATGTCTATTCACGGGCCGGTCGGGTTTGTCGCTTCTCTGCTGGTTGGATGGTTCAAGCAGTTGCCTCTCGCAGTGACGATGCTGCACGTGTGGCTGTGGGCACTCGTCATCTGCCTCACAATTTCTTTGTTACAGGCTGCACTGGCCCGACCGGGTGCCTCGTTCTGGAAACCACTGATCCCGGTGGAGGAAACCGACTGACATCTTCACGAGAAGAAGAGGGCTGCCCCGAAAGGAGCAGCCCTCTTCTTCTCGCAAATCCGTGGCTCAGCCCGGCGTCCCCTCCCAGGGCGGGCAGCTGCACACCAGATGTCGGTCGCCGTAGGCGTTGTCCACTCTTCCGACGGGAGGCCAGTACTTGTCCACCCGGAATGATCCGGGCGGGAAGCATCCCTCTTCCCGGGAGTAGGGGCGGTCCCACTCAGCGACGAGATCCTCCACGGTGTGGGGGGCGCGGCGCAGCGGCGACTCCTCTGCCGCGATCCGTCCCGAGGCGACGTCGTCGGCCTCACGGGCGATGTCCAGCATCGCCGCGACGAAACGGTCCAGCTCAGCCAGGGTTTCCGACTCCGTGGGCTCCACCATCAATGTTCCCGCCACCGGGAAGGACATGGTGGGGGCGTGGAAACCGTGATCGATGAGCCGCTTGGCGACGTCATCGACAGTGATTCCGTGGCGTGCGAAGATGCGCGTATCCACGATGCACTCATGGGCCACCCGGTTGTTTCCGCCGCGGTACAGGATCGGATACGCCTCCGAGAGCCTGCTCGCCAGATAGTTGGCGCTCAGGATCGCCACCCGTGTGGCCTGGGTCAGCCCGCTGCCGCCCATGAGTCGGATGTAGGCCCACGAGATCGGCAGGATGGAAGCCGAACCGAAAGCGGCGGCCGAAACCGCTCCCGCTTCGCCCGTGGCTGGATCGCTCGGCAGGTGCGGTTTCAGGTGTTCCTTGACCCCGATGGGACCCATGCCGGGCCCGCCACCGCCGTGCGGGATGGCGAAGGTCTTGTGCAGGTTCACGTGGCTGACGTCGCCCCCCAGGTCGCCGGGACGCACGAGACCGACCAGAGCGTTCATGTTCGCGCCGTCGATGTAGACCTGCCCGCCGTGGGCGTGCGTGATTTCGCAGACCTTCCGAACAGTGTCTTCGAACACGCCGTGCGTAGACGGGTAGGTGATCATCACGGCCGCCAACCGCTCTCCTGCTTCCTCCGCCCTGGCGGCGAAGTCGTCAATGTCGATGTCGCCGTTCTCGGCAGACTTCACCGCGACGACCTTCATTCCGGCCATGGTTGCCGAGGCCGGGTTCGTGCCGTGGGCCGAAGCCGGGATCAGACAGATGTCACGCTCGTCACCGTTGGCGCGGTGATAGGCGGCGATCGTCTGCAGCCCCGCGTACTCGCCCTGGGCGCCGCTGTTGGGTTGCATCGAGAACGCGTCGTAGCCCGTGATCTCGCACAGCAGCTTTTCCAGGTCTGCCACCAGTTCCCGGTATCCCTCCGACTGTGAGGCGGGGGCGAACGGGTGTAGGTCTGCGAACTCCGGCCAGGTGATCGGCATCATCTCGACTGCGGCGTTCAGTTTCATAGTGCAGGAACCCAGTGGGATCATCGCCCGGTCCAGTGCCAGGTCGCGATCGGCAAGGCGACGCATATAGCGCATCATCTCCGACTCGGCCCGGTTCATGTGGAAGACCGGGTGGGTCAGGTACTCGGAGGTACGAAGCAACGAATCCGGAATTGCCGGGTCCTGGCTGAGTTCTGTGGCCGGTTCAATGCCGAAGGCATCCAATACCGATGCGAGGGTCTCCAGGGTGGTGGTCTCGTCCACCGAGATGCCCACCCTGTCGCGACCGACCCGGCGCAGATTGATACCTCGCTGCTCTGCAGCGGCAAGGATGCCCGCCTGGCCGACCCCCACCCGGATCGTGATCGTGTCGAAGAATTCGTCCGGTTCAACGATGGCGCCCCCTGCCCTCAGCCGTTCCGCGAGGGTGACCGCCATCAGATGGACCCGCTGCCCGATGGCCTTGAGACCTGCTGGGCCGTGGAAGACCGCGTAGAAGGAGGCCATCACCGCGAGAAGTGCCTGGGCCGTGCAGATGTTCGACGTGGCTCTCTCGCGGCGGATGTGCTGTTCCCGGGTTTGCAGGGCCAGACGATAGGCGCGATTGCCCGCGCTGTCCTTGGAAACACCGACGAGACGTCCCGGCATGGTGCGTTTCAGCTTGTCGCAGCAGGCCATGAACGCTGCGTGTGGGCCACCGAACCCCATCGGTACCCCGAAACGCTGAGCTGAACCAACTGCGATGTCGAATCCCATCGCGCTCGGTTCCTTCAGCAGGGTCAGGGCCAGCAGGTCGGCGGCCACGATCGCCAGGGCACCTGCCTCATGCAGGGCCTCGCACTGCGCGGTGTGGTCCCGCAGGTGCCCGTAGGTGCCGGGATAGGCGAAGATCGCCCCGCACAGGTTTTCTGTGTCCAGCTCATCGACCTCGCCGATCACCAGGTCGATGCCCAGTGGCCGGGCCCGGGTGGCCAGGATGCTGAGGATCTGCGGGTGCAGGTCGGCTGCTGCGAAGAAACGTGGTTTCTTGCGTTTGCCCGTCGCGAACGCCATGCTCATCGCTTCCGCGGCGGCGGTTGCCTCGTCGAGCAGGGAAGCATTGGCGATTTCCAGCCCGGTCAGGTCGCTGATCATGGTTTGGAAGTTCAGCAGCGCCTCCAGCCTTCCCTGTGATATCTCGGGCTGGTACGGGGTGTAGGAGGTGTACCAGGCCGGGTTCTCGAGGATGTTGCGCTGGATCGCAGGCGGAGTGATCGTGCCGTGGTAACCCTGGCCGATCATCGAGGTCCGGACCTTGTTCTTGGCGGCCATCCGCCGTAGTTCTTCCAGCACAGCGCCCTCGGTCAGTGGTGCCCAGGAAAGCGTTTCGGTCTGGCGAATTCCTGTGGGTACGGCCTGATCGATCAACTCGTCGAGGCTATCGACCCCGATTGCCGAGAGCATGGTCTCCATTTCGGTCGGACTTGGGCCGATGTGACGGCGATTGGCGAAATCGTCTGGGTCGTAGCTGGTGGGATTCCAGGTGCTCATCAGTTGATCAGGGCCTTGTACTCGTCCTCGCTGAGGTACTCATCCAGTGCGGAGGGGTCGCTGGGCTGGATCTTGAAGAACCAGGAACCTGCGGGATCCTCGTTGACGGTCTCGGGGGAGTTCACCACGGTCTGGTTGACCTCGGTGATGACCCCGTCGAAGGGAGCAACAATCCCGGAGGTGGCCTTGGTGGATTCGATCACGACGATTTCCTCACCCTTGGTGACCTCGGCCCCGACCTCGGGAAGCTCGACGTAGACGACATCACCCAGCTCGCCGGTGGCATGGTCGGTGAGACCGACGGCGACCCCGTTGTCGCCGCTGTCGAGCCAGTCGTGGTCCTTGGTGTACTTGATCATTGTGCTCTCTCCTCAGCGTTTGTAGGACGGTGTGATGAACGGTAGTGCGGTGACCGTCAATGGGAGACGTTTACCACGTACCTCGGCGTGGACGGTGGTGCTGGGTTGAATTTCGGCGGGCAGCATCGCCATGGCGATCGGGCCGCCCACAGTTGCTCCGAAGCCACCGGATGTGACTTCGGCTACCGGCTCGGTGCTCTCAACGGACAGGAACAGTTTCGCCCCCTCGCGTACGGGGGCGCGGCCCTCGGCGCGCAGGCCGACTCGCTTGCGGGAAGGGCCCTCGATGAGTTGTTCCAGGATCACCCCGGCTCCGGGGAAACCACCCTCACGAGAACCACCCCGGCGTCGTACCTTCGGGATCGCCCAGCCCAGGTCGGCCTCAGCTGGTGTGATGTGTGGGCTGAGGTCGTGCCCGTACAGGGGCATGCCCGCTTCGAGACGAAGCGAATCACGGGCACCGAGACCCGCTGGGAGCACCCAGTCGCATTCCAGGAGGGCACGAGCCAGCCGTTCGGCTTCGAGGCTGGGGACGGAGATTTCGAAGCCGTCCTCGCCGGTGTACCCGGAACGTGAAATCCAGACCTCGATACCGTCCCAATCGAGGATCTGCGAGTCCATGAACTTCAATCCGGTCGCCTCCGGCACTAGGCCGCCCAGGGCCTCCTCAGCCCGGGGACCCTGCAGGGCCAGCAGCGAACGATCCGTGAGGTGCTCGACCGTGACCCCGTCGAGGGTATGCAGCAACCCGAGGTCGTGATCGGAGCGGGCAGCATTGACCACCAGGAAGTAACGATCACCGTGGTGGGCGAACATGAGATCGTCTAGGATCCCGCCGTTCTCGTCGGTGAACAGACCGTAGCGCTGGCGGCCCTCCTTCAACCCGGCGACGCTGGCCGGGATCAGCGTTTCCAGGACTGCGGCGGCGTCAGCCAGGTTTCCGGATTTCGGACGGATCAGAATCTGACCCATGTGGCTGACATCGAACAGTGAGGCGGATTGCCGTGTGTGCTGATGCTCCGAGATGATTCCGGCGAACTGCACGGGTAGCTCCCAGCCGGCGAAATCCACCAGACGACCGCCCAATTCCTTGTGCAGCTCGTGCAACGCAGTGGTTGATAGTGACATGAGGACCCCTTCCTGCCGACGCGCGACGTTGCTGGGTGGTGCGGCCCACCCGGAGCCCCCTCTGTCACTGCTGCCTGAGATCGTTTCATCCTTCGGCGGACCCCGGTGGGGTCTCTCTCCAGAGTGTAGAAGTCGTCGCGGTCCTGGGGCCTGAGAGTTTCCGGGGCGGTTGCTCCTTCGGCACCGACTAGGGGTCGGTTCTCCCGCTACAGGACACAGCATACAGAGAGGCAGAGGAAACTACGGAGGTAGCCTTGGGAACATCGATCTGAAACTTCAACGTGGAAGGACGGAGAAAGGCCATGGCGGTGAATTTGATTGCCCGGTTCATATGCCGGGGCGGGGCACGAGAGGTGGTTGCGGACCTGATCGGAGCCTACGCTGAGCACGTGAACGCCTCACCCGGAACGGTGCGTTTCGAGGTGTATACGGAACGCGATGACCCGAACCAGTTCGTCATCCTCGAGTGCTACCAGAACGAAGACGCTTTCAAGGCTCACCTTGCCGACCCCGCGAACACGGCATTCAACGACAAGCTTGGACCGCTGATCACGGGAGACGCCTCCGAACTGACCTTCCTCGAGGTTCCGTAATACCCTGTGGTCTCGTGCGGATCGGACTGACGGGCGGAATTGCGTCGGGCAAATCGACGGTGGCTCGGGAACTGGAACGACTGGGTGCTGTCATCATCGATGCCGACATCCTGGCCCGGGACGTCGTAGCCCTGGGAACCGAAGGACTCAAGGCGATTGTCACCCGTTTCGGGGAGCAGGTGCTCGCCCCCGACGGAAGCTTGAATCGCCGCGCGCTGGCCGGCATCGTCTTCGCTGATCCACAGGCGCGTGCCGACCTGAACGCCATCATCCATCCCCGCGTGCGGGAACGAGCCCTGGAGCTGGAAGCCGCAGCCCCCGCAGGAGCGGTGGTGGTACACGTCATTCCGCTGCTGGTGGAGACCGGTCAGCAGGATGATTTCGATGCGGTCGTGGTGGTGGACACCACGACCGCAGAACAGCTGCGCCGGCTGATGCGTCGCGACGGTCTGACGGAAACCGAGGCCGGACAGCGACTGGCGGCTCAGGCCAGTCGCCAGGAACGGCTGCAGGAGGCCACCTACATCATCGACAGCTCCGGTCCGGTGCGGGAGACCCTGCGGCAGGTTGGCGAGCTGTGGAAACGCCTTGCAACGTAAGGGGCGGGAATCCTGGTCGACTCGAAGACTGTGCGAAGGCTCAGATGGGGGAGTGCCGCACGCAAGGGACGGTGGCTATTTGTTGGCCTCGATCATCTGCCGGAGTTCCTTCTTCAGGTCGGCGATCTCGTCGCGGTGGCGGGCAGCGAGCTCGAACTGGAGATTGGCGGCCGCCTGATGCATCTGGGCGGTGAGGTCGTCGATCAGCTTCGCCAACTCCTGCTCGGGCAGTTTCCCGGCCTTCAAGCCCCGTTCCCGGTGGCCGTTCAGGAGAGAGTCGGTGTCGGCGTCCTCCCGGTTCAGCATGTCCGTGATGTCAGCGATCTTCTTCCGCAAGGGCTGCGGATCGATGCCGTGCTCGGCGTTGTAGGCAAGCTGGCGGGCGCGCCGCCGGTTGGTCTCGTCGATAGCGGCCCCCATGGACGGAGTGATCGTATCGGCATACATGTGCACCTGCCCCGCGACGTTACGGGCAGCGCGACCGATGGTCTGGATCAAGGAACGCTCCGAACGGAGGAAACCCTCTTTGTCGGCGTCGAGAATGGCCACCAAGGAAACCTCCGGCAGGTCCAGCCCCTCCCGCAGCAGGTTGATGCCCACCAGCACGTCGTAATCACCCAGCCGCAACTCACGCAGCAGCTCGACCCGTTTGAGGGTGTCGATGTCGGAGTGCAGATAGCGGGTCCGGATGCCAGCGGCCATCAGATAGTCGGTCAGATCCTCCGCCATCTTCTTGGTCAGCGTGGTGACCAGCACCCGTTCGTTGCTTTCGGTTCGGGCCCGGATTTCCCCGATGAGGTCGTCGATCTGGCCCTTGGTCGGTTTGAGAACGATCTCCGGATCCACCAGGCCGGTGGGTCGGATGATCTGCTCGACGAAACCATCGCTGCGCTCTAGCTCGTAGGGGCCGGGGGTGGCTGAAAGGTAGATAGTCTGCCCGATGCGCTGGCAGAACTCGTCGAACTTTAAAGGCCGGTTGTCCAGGGCGCTCGGCAGGCGGAAACCGTGCTCCACGAGGGTGCGTTTCCGGGAGGCGTCGCCCTCGTACATGCCTCCGATCTGCGGGATCGTGACGTGGGACTCATCGACCACCAGGAGAAAGTCCTCGGGAAAGTAGTCCAGCAGGCAGGCGGGTGCGGATCCCGCGGCACGACCGTCGATGTGGCGGGAGTAGTTCTCGATACCGGAGCAGGTGCCGATCTGGCGCATCATCTCGATGTCGTAGCTGGTGCGCATCCGCAACCGTTGTGCCTCCAGGAGCTTGTTCTGGGATTCCAGGTCCTGTAGCCGGATCGCCAGCTCCGCCTCGATCCCGGTGATGGCGCGTTCCATCCGTTCCGGTCCAGCTGAATAGTGGGTGGCAGGGAAGACGTAGATCTCGTCCTCCTCGTGCAGCACTTCGCCGGTCAGTGGGACGAGGGTGGAGATGCGTTCGATCTCGTCGCCGAAGAATTCGATGCGCACCGCATTCTCTTCGTACATGGGGAAGATCTCCAGCACGTCCCCGCGTACCCGGAAATTACCCCGCTCTGAGGAGAGGTCGTTGCGGTTGTACTGGATGTCGACGAGATGTCGCAGCAAAGTGGAGCGCTCGTATTCCTCGCCGACTCGTAGGGTCAGGCGCTGGTCGAGGTATTCCTGCGGGGTGCCCAGACCGTAGATCGCGGACACTGTGGCCACCACTATGCAGTCGCGGCGAGTCAGCAGTGAACTCGTCGCGGAGTGCCGGAGGCGTTCCACCTCCTCGTTCAGGGAGGAATCCTTCTCGATGTAGGTGTCTGTCTGTGGGACGTAGGCCTCGGGTTGGTAGTAGTCGTAGTAGGAGACGAAATACTCGACGGCGTTGTCCGGGAAGAACTGGCGTAGCTCGTTCGCGAACTGCGCTGCGAGGGTTTTGTTGGGCTGCATCACCAGGACGGGGCGTTGTAGCCGTTCCGCCAGCCAGGCCACCGTGGCGGTCTTGCCAGTCCCCGTGGCGCCCAGGAGTACCACATCCTTCTCACCGGAACGGATGCGGTGCTCTAACTCCGAGATCGCCGCCGGCTGGTCCCCAGAGGGGGAGAAGTCGGCCTGCACTTGTAGCGGTGCCACCTGGCGACGGAGCTCGTCAATCGGTCTCATGGGACCGATTATGCGCCATGGATCACCGGGTTGTGTCCAGAACTCGGGGCGTGAATGAGGTGCGCTGTTTCGGAAATACCGCAGAAAAGCGGGTGCCGGGTCGGCCAATTGTCAACCCGGCACCCACATCCTGGCGCGTGGTGTCGTATCAACCGGTCACCAGGAAATTTGTAGCCGGTGCTGCGGCATGGATTACTTGGGTTCCCCAAAGCAGTAGGTGCGGGCGGGGGTGGCGTAGGTGAGTTCGTCTTCGCCTGCCTCGCAAGAAGCGTTTGCCTGGTCAACGCGTTTGGTGACCTTGACCTTCGCAGAGCCGCACTCCGCCACCTCGAAGGGTGCGATGGGGCTGGATGATTCGTTGTAGCAGATGTCCTGGTGCAGGTTCGGGACCAGGCAGACGGCCTTCACCGTACTGGTGCTGCCGCCGTAGCGGGATTTCTTGCTGATTTCGTAGGACGAGGTGTTGTCCGGGCAGGAGCTGGTATTGGAGACAGTTTGGCTCACCTCGTAGGAGAACTTGGACTTGTCGGAGCAGTCGACCTTCTCCACATCGGCATTGGTCGCGGTACCGGTGACGACCAGGCAGTTGCCGACCTGAAGGTTTTCGTTGGTCTGGAATCTCTGCCACAGGAACCAGCCGCCGACACCGAGCACCGCAACGGCGGAGACGATGCTGATGATCTGACGCACCCCGAAACGCTTCTTCGGCGTCTCGTACTGGGTCATGTACTCCTGCTCGGCCTCGTACTGCTGCTGAGCGGCATACTGCTGTTGAGCAGCGTACTGCTGGGCCGCCTGTTGCTGCTGGGCCATGTACTGCTGCTGGGCCTGGGCAGGGTCGTAGGGCTGGCCCTGGCCTGAACTGTAGGGCTGGTTGGGGTTGTAGGGCTGGTTGGGTGGTTGCGTCATCACGGTCCTTCTGTGGGAGGGTCTTGAAGCTGACGGCCGCTCCTCCCCGATAGGCCGCAGAGCTCACTGATGACGTATCAAAAAGGTTGGCGGAGGGGTTGTCAAATTTCGTCGTGCTCCAAATCTTCGGATTCGACTCCCCGGGCCAGCCATAGGAGCAGAGAGGAGGCCGGGCCAGCTGCGCGTCGCCGTGGTGGTTGAGTCCCAGCACGTAAGACAAGCCCTCCCAAGGTGACCAGCTCCAAGGCATCGTTTTTACTCGCAAGATGGCAGGTTTCGAAAGTAAGCACCGGGATTGCTATGTCATCTTCCACATCGAGTCCTGATGCAGCCGGTTCCAGGTCGAAGCAGTGCAGCACCAACTCGCGCAATCGCACCAGAGGAAGGTCCTCGATGGCAATCCGTAGCCCAGGACGTAGCAACACTTCGCCTGTCCGACCCGACAATTGGGCGAGAAGCTGATCCAGTTCGCCAGCACTTGTGTCGAGTTCGATTTGGAGGTGAAGGCCATCAGTGATGGCTAGCAATTCACACTCGTGTCCCAGCGTTGAATCGTAACCACCGACGGTGTCGTCATCCTCGAGAAGTCCCCGGCACACCTGCGCCAAGCTGCGTGCTCCCTTGATCAGGTGAGCGGCGACGTGGCTGCGGGTCCAACCCGGTAAACGGGTCGGGGCGGCCCAGTCCTCTGGGGAGTAGGTGATCGTACGTCCCAGGAGTATGTGGGTCTGCTCTCGCACAGCGTGCAGACGTGAGTCGAAATGCTTGCCAGGGGCGCTCGGCATGCCGACAAACCTATCAAAGGCAAGAGGTTCCACGGATAGGCACTGGTGACTTTCACAGCCCGGGGCGTGTTGCTCCGATCAGGCGCGTACCATCATGGTCTTCTCGGGTCTGTGTACCCGCTCCATCACCAGGCTGTACCCGCTGCATTGCGTGGCGCCGGAGCGGGTACCCGCCTGCGTTCGGGCACAGAAATATTCGGGAACCACACCCCGTTCTGGCCGAGCAACGTCGATGCGTCGGTGTTGCGGCATAGCATGTGTGACCGTGAATGTTCGACCCGCTCAACGCGGCATCCTTGTGCGAGGTGCCCGCGTCCACAACCTGAAGAACGTCTCCCTGGACCTGCCCAGGGATTCCCTGATCGTTTTCACGGGGCTGAGCGGGTCGGGCAAGTCCTCGCTGGCTTTCGACACCATCTTCGCCGAGGGGCAGCGACGCTATGTCGAGTCTTTGTCGGCCTATGCCCGCCAGTTCCTGGGGCAGATGGACAAGCCGGATTGCGATTTCATCGAGGGGCTCTCGCCTGCGGTTTCTATTGATCAGAAGTCCACCTCCAGGAACCCGCGATCCACGGTCGGCACCATTACGGAGGTCTATGACTACCTGCGTCTCCTGTTCGCCCGTATCGGCATCCCGCACTGCCCGGTGTGTGGCGCCGTCATCGGCAGGCAGAGCCCGCAGCAGATCGTCGACCGGCTGATGGGGCTGGCTGAGGGTACGCGTTTCCAGGTGCTCGCGCCCATCGTGCGTGGTCGCAAAGGCGAGTTCCAGGAAACTTTCCGGCAACTCGTCGCTGATGGCTACGCGCGGGTTCGGGTCGACGGAAAGCTCCACCCGCTCACTGAACCCCCGGTGCTCGACAAGAAACGCAAACACGACGTGGATGTGGTCGTGGATCGGGTGGTGGTAAAAGCATCCGCGAAACAGCGGATCACCGAATCCGTGGAGGCCGCCCTCCAGCTGGCCCACGGGGTGGTCGGGGTGGAGTTCGTGGATCTGCCCGCTGACGACCCCGACCGTGAGAAACGCTTCTCGGAGAAGCTTGGCTGTCCCAATGAGCACGACGTCGCCATCGACGAGCTGGAACCTAGGCAGTTCTCCTTCAACGGGCCGTGGGGGGCCTGTCCTGAGTGTTCCGGGCTTGGGACGATGCTGGAACCCGATCCGGAACTCATCATCCCCGACGAGACCCTGAGCCTGGCCGACGGGGCCATCGCCCCCTGGAACACCCCGCACCTGAAGGGACATTTCGAACACGTCCTGGAAGCTCTGTCCCTCGAAACCGGTTTCGACATGCGCACCCCGTGGCAGAACCTGGCGGCTAAGCATCGGAAAGTGCTGCTCAACGGAGTTCCTGGAGCCGTGGTGGTGAGTTTCCGCAACCGGTTCGGGCGGACCCGGTCCTTCTCGCAGAAATACGAGGGCATCCTGCCGTTCGTCCGGCGCCGCTACGCCGAGTCCGAGACCGACTCAGCGCGCGAACGCTGGGGCGGTTACATGCGGGAGATCAACTGCCATTCCTGCGGTGGCACGCGCCTGAGACCCGAGACCCTGTGCGTCACCGTCGCCGGCAGGAACATCGCGGAGGTCGCGGACCTGTCCATCGGGGAGGCCTTCGAATACCTGGATGCCCTCTCCCTCAACGAACGAGAGGCACGAATCGCAGAACGTGTGGTCAAGGAGATCCGGGAGCGGCTGCGTTTCCTGCTGGACGTCGGCCTGGACTACCTGACGTTGTCGCGGTCGGCCGGGTCACTGTCGGGCGGTGAGGCGCAGCGCATTCGGTTGGCCACGCAGATCGGCTCCGGGCTGGTCGGGGTGCTCTACGTCCTGGACGAGCCGAGCATCGGGTTGCACCAGCGCGACAACCGGCGGCTGATCGAAACCCTCGTGCGACTTCGAGACCTCGGCAACACCCTCATCGTCGTCGAACACGACGAAGACACCGTTCGGGCAGCCGACTGGGTGGTTGACATCGGTCCGGGGGCGGGGGAGCACGGCGGTGAGGTCGTGGTCTCCGGGCCCGTCGAGGAACTGCTCGCCAGCGAGGTATCCATGACGGGCCGCTACCTGTCGGGAAGGCTGGCCATTGATGTGCCCGCGGCGCGACGCCCCGGCAACGGCAAGTCCGTGACCGTCGTCGGCGCCTCGGAGAACAACCTGCAGGACGTGGACGTGTCTTTCCCGCTGGGCAGGCTCGTCGCGGTGACTGGGGTCTCCGGATCCGGGAAGTCGTCGCTGGTCAACTCGATTCTCTACACGGCGGCCGCCAAGCAGATCTATGGCGCCAAGGCGGTGCCCGGCAGGCACCGGAAGCTGAAGGGCCTGGAAAACCTGGACAAGGTGATCCAGGTGGATCAGTCGCCGATCGGTCGTACCCCGCGCTCTAACCCGGCCACCTACACAGGTGTCTTCGACAAGATCCGTGGACTGTTTGCCAGCACCCCGGAGGCCAAGGTCCGCGGCTACCTGCCCGGAAGGTTCTCCTTCAACGTCAAGGGTGGGCGCTGCGAGAACTGCTCGGGCGACGGCACCATCAAGATCGAGATGAACTTCCTACCGGATGTCTATGTTCCCTGCGAGATCTGCCACGGGGCCCGGTACAACCGCGAAACCCTCGAGGTGCACTACAAGGGCAGGTCGATCTCCGACGTGCTACAGATGTCCATCAGTGAGGGGACGCAGTTCTTCGAATCCATCCCGGCCATCGCCCGACACCTGAAGACCCTGGAGGAGGTGGGGCTCGGCTATGTCCGTCTCGGACAGCCTGCGACCACCCTGTCCGGAGGTGAGGCGCAGCGCGTGAAACTTGCCGCAGAACTGCAGAAACGTTCCACGGGACGCACCCTCTACGTGCTCGACGAACCCACTACAGGCCTGCACTTCGAAGACATCCGCAAGCTCCTCACGGTGCTGCACCGCCTCGTCGATGCGGGAAACACAGTCGTGGTGATCGAGCACAATCTCGACGTCATCAAGGCGGCTGATTGGATCATCGACATGGGTCCGGGTGGCGGATCCCGTGGCGGTCAGGTGGTAGCCACCGGCACCCCGGAGGAGGTTGCGAAGGTTGCGGAATCAGCGACCGGCGAGTTCCTGGCGCCGCTGCTGGAACACTGAATCGATGACTCAGGCCCACAACTGGTTGAGCCGGTTCGTTCCCTAGGCGCCGGGACGCACTAGCCCGTGTTCGTAGGCCGCGATCACCAGTTGGGCGCGATCCCGGGCCTGCAGGCGGCTCAGCAACGCCGAGATGTGGGTCTTACAGGTGGCGTGGCTGATGTGCAGTTCCCGTTCGATCTGGTCGTTCGACAACCCTCGGGCCACGAGCCTGAGGATCTCGGTCTGTCTCGGTGTCAGGTCCGCCACCTTCCCGGAGGGGATCGCGTCCGGGAGACAACTCTCCACCAGGGTGGTGATGGCCGAGGGGGCCAGGAGGGTCTGTCCGGCTGACACGGTGCGCACCGCGTTGATCAGGGCCTCTGGGGTCGCGTCCTTCAACAGGAAACCGGAGGCCCCCGCGCGCAGGGCCCCGAAAACGTACTCGTCCAGGTCGAACATGGTCAGCACCAGCATACGGACTTCGGACAGACGCGGGTCGCGGACGATGGAACGGGTCGCCGCGATCCCATCGAGTTGCGGCATGCGGATGTCCATCAGCACGACATCCGGCACCAGCTCCCGGGCCAGTGAGACGGCTTCCACGCCGGTGGCGGCCTCCGCCACGACCCGGAATCCCGGCTGGGAGTCCAACAGGTGCGCCAGCGACTGGCGTAGCAGTTTCTGGTCGTCGGCGATCAGGACACGGATTTCAGGCACGGACCGGCTCCGGATCCGGCAGCTCGGCCTCGAGTCGGAAACCGTCCGGGGAGCGGTGGTGGCGGAGGTTCCCGCCCAGCGCGGCGACGCGCTCCCGCAGCCCGATCAAGCCGCTGCCCGTCCCGGGATGTGAACGCCACCCAGGGACCGGGCCGGAATCCGTCACGGCTACGTGAAGGACCTCCCCGCGGCGGGTGAGTTCGACGTGGACACTGGTGGGGCCGGCGTGCCTGGCGGCATTCGCCAGCCCTTCCTGAAGGATGCGGTGGATGGCTAGCGCCACCCCCTCGCTGTTCGGCGTGACCCCGCCGTTGGACATTTCCACATGCAGCCCCGCCCGCTCGGCGGAGGCCAGGAGATCATCCCAGTTGGGATCGCCCGGGCTGGGGGACAGGGGCGCGTCCTGGTCGGAACGCAGCACCTGAAGCATTCGACGCAGTTCCAGGGTGGTGGCGCGGCTCGCCTGTTCGATGTCGCAGAGCGCTGCCGCCAGGCGTTCGGGATCCTCGGCGTCCACGTTGCGGGCCACCGCGGCGCGCACCGTTATCAGACCGATGCCGTGGGAGACAAGGTCGTGCAGGTCCCGGGCTATCGTCAACCGCTCCATCGTCACGGCAGTGGAGATCTGCTGAGATCGCAGCTGCTCGGCCTGGCGCCGTCCGGACCGTCTTGCCGCCCACCAGATCCAGCACACCAGCAGAACCGTCGACAGCATGAGCACGAGCTGGGGCAGGCTGCCTGGACCCGATTCCGTGCTGACGCCGCACAAGATCATGAGCGACACGAGCACCGCCAGTACCTGGGCGGAGAAATAACGGTGCATGGGGCGATGCTAGTCGTGGACGGAGCGAGGATTCATCACCCCACGGGCTGAGAACCCGAGGGCTGAGGCATGGCCCGGAAATCGGTGCTGGGCCCGATGAGCAGGGGTATGTGCCGCAGCATGATCGGCGACATGATCAGATGTGACGATGTTTCTAAGGTCCGTGGCCGCCGGAAAATCCTGGACGGGGTGGGATTCGAGGCGAGACCCGGGCGGGTGACGGGTTTCGTCGGACCGAACGGGGCCGGCAAGTCATCAAGCCTGCGCATCCTGCTCGGCCTGGACCGGGCCACGACCGGGCATGCCACCATCGACGGTCGATCCTATCGGGAGCTCCGGAACCCGCTGAGGCACGTCGGCTCCATGCTCGACGGGGCCGCCGCCCACCCGTCCCGCACCGCTCGCGCTCATCTCGGGTGGGTGGCGGCCAGCAACGACATCCCGAGGAAACGGGTCCAGCAGGTCCTGGAGGAGGTGGGGTTGGCGGCCGACGCCAATCGACGGGTGGGCACCTATTCGCTGGGCATGGGGCAACGGCTCGGCTTGGCGACCGCCCTGTTGGGGAAACCGGAGCGGTTGGTCCTCGACGAACCGGTCAACGGCCTCGACCCACAGGGGGTCAGATGGATCCGTCGGCTGCTCAGGGCGCACGCCGATGCGGGGGGCACGGTGCTGCTGTCCAGCCACCTGATCGGTGAACTGGCGGAGATCGTCGACGACGTCGTGATCATCAACGGCGGCCGGATCAAGGCGTGGGGTGGAGTGGCCGACGTCATGGCGGGTCATCCCAGCCTGGAAGAAGCGTTCTTCGCGCACGTGGAGGCACGCGCATGAGGCGGACGATGCGCGCCGAGGCGCTGAAACTGTGCACCCTTCCCGGCATCTGGCTGGCCGGTTTGCTGGCCCTGGCGGTCCCGATGCTCTTGGCATGGCTGGCGAGCTCCCAGATCAGGCGTGCGGTGGAAACCGGCCAGCTCGGAGCGCTGTACGACACCTCGACGACCGATTCCGGATTCACATCACTCACCGTGGCGCAGGTCGGTTTCGTGGTGCTCGGTGTGCTGTCCGTCTCCAGCGAGTACGTCCGCACTGCCCAGGCCGTCGGGCGGGGCAGGCAACTCACCACCAGCATGGTTGCCATCCCCGGGGGAGTCAGACGGATGGTCGCAAAAATCACCGTGCTCCTGGGGTTCGCCACGGTACTGGCCGTGGCGGCCACCGCGGGCACCCTGGCGGTCGCGCGCTGGGCACTGGGTGGTGTGGAGGCCACGTGGGGGAACCCCTGGCCCCGGGTCGCGGGGGCGGTGTTCTTCCTGGTGACCATGACAGTGATCGCGGCCGCCCTGGCCGAACTTGTCCGCGGCGGAACCCTGCCCCTGACGCTCCTGGTGATCAACTCCTCGGCCGTGTCCTTCTCGTTCCTGCTCTCAAAGGTGACCCCACTGGCCCGCTACGCACCGGACCTTGCGTTGGCCCACACGTTTCTGACCGATACCGCGATCCAGGATCCCCTCAGCCCCGGGGCCGGAATGCTGGTGGGCGCCGCCTGGGGTGTTGCCGCCATCATCCTGGCCGTGCTGCTTCACGCCAGAAAGGAGGCCTGAGATGGCGGTCATCTCGGCGGAGTGGCGCAAGCTCGGGCTCCCGGGCATCTGTCTGGTTGCGGCGCTCACGGTCGCCGGGTCCTGGGCGTTGGCGGCATTGATGTCGGGGCCCAGCGGTTCCGCGCAGACCCTGCAGCTGGTGCCCTCGTTGACGGCCATGGGGTGCATCCTGCTCGGTGTGATGGCGGCGACGGGGGAGTACTCCGGAAGACAGATCACCACCACCTGTACAGCGTGGCCAAGGCGCTGACCGCAACGGTGGCGCTGACGGTGACGGCGATGGTGACCGCGGGTGGGGTGCGTCTGCTGGTGCCCGAGGGCAAGTGGGCCCTTCCCGGGGTGGTGGCGCATCTTGCCGCGATGGGTTTGCTCGGATACGCCATCGGCCTGGTGGAAAGGCAGCTGGTTGCCTCCCTCACCACGGCGTTCGTCCTCCTCGTCGTGGTGGATCCCGTGCTGCGGCCCTACACCACGCTGGCGACATGGCTTCCCGGTTCCGTCGGGGCCGACCTGTTCACGCCCGATCCGGTGCATCCCCTGGCTGAATCGGCGGGAGCCCTGGCCGGGTGGGTGCTGGGATTCTGGGTGATCGCCGCGGTGGTCTGGGCCCGTCGCGACGCCTGATCGGGGAAAGCCATTGCCGAGGGTGTATCTTCACACCATGAAACCATCCGAATCGGACCATTCGCTTCGGCCGGTTTCGTACATTGTCCTGGGAATGCTTGCGACCGCGGGTCCCATGACCTCGTACGAGCTGGAACACAACGCACGGATCTCTGTCGGGTTCTTCTGGCCCTTCCCGCACTCGCAGCTCTACGCCGAACCCAGGAAACTGGAGGATGCGGGGCTGGTGGACGTGGCCTCCGAGGAGGGCGGGCGGCGCCGTCGGGTCTACTCGATCACGGATGGCGGGCTCCGCGCCCTGCGTGGCTGGTTGCAACGACCTGCTGACGCCGCGCAGACACGGGATCCCGCGCTCCTGCAACTGTTCTTCGCCGACGCGGACCCGGCCATCGTCGGTCCCCTCGCGAGGCGAAAGGTGGCTGAACTGGAATCCAGGCTGGAGTTCCTGGAACGCGATGATCTCGGCGGGGACCGTCCCCACCACCGCATGGTGCTGGCCTGGGGGCGGGCGCAGACCCGCAGCAACCTGGAGTTCTGGCGGAGCATTGCTGAGGAGGCGGAATGAAGAACTGGTTGCGGTCATATCCTTTGGGCGGTTACATCGCCCTCGCCTACGCGGGTTCCTGGATCCTGTGGCTGCCCGCCCTGTTGGGGCGGAAAAACCTGGGGCTGCTGCCCTACGAACTCCCCGCGGCGGCGAGCGTCGTGTTGAATCAACTCGCCTTGTTCGCCGGGCCTTTCCTGGCCTCTTTGGTGATGACCCGGTTGACGACCGGGTCGCTGAAGGCCTGGACGGCCTCCCTGCTGCGTTGGCGGGTGCCGCCGGTGGCCTATCTGCTGGCCCTGGTGGCGATCCCAGCGGCCGTGATTGCGGTCCTGGCAATTCTGCCGGGCGAAACGGCGGGTGGGCACGAGCTCGCCGGCCCCGCCCTGGTCATCGCCCCTCTGGTGATGGGGGTGGCGTACCTGATCGGCGGGCCGCTCCCGGAGGAGGTCGGGTGGCGGGGATTCGCGCTGCCCAGACTGCAGGAACGCACGTTACCGCTTTCGGCCGCCGTGATCCTCGGGATCATCTGGGGAGGCTGGCACCTGCCCCAGTTCCTGATCGCGGAATGGGAGACCCTGCACCGGGACGTGGGTGACCTGCTTGCCTTCCTCACGTTCACGGTGCGGCGTCGATCGTCCTGTCCTGGATCACCAACACGGCACGCGGATCGGTTCTCCTCGCGATCCTCGCCCACAATGCGATCAACTGGGCGTTGAGCGTGTGGGAGAAGGCGACCGGCCAGAAGGTGACGAGCCTGTGGCCGGCGGTGCTGGGGCTGGCCGTTCTGGCGGTGATCGCCGTCGCCGTGACCCGGGGCCGGCTGGGATACCGGAATTCTCAGTGATTCCAGAGAGCGGAAACGGGCATGCTCCAGAAACCGGGCCCCATCCTCACGGTCCTGGGATGCATGTTCAAGACGATGCCCCCGCGGAAACGGTCGCCGATCCGGTCCCTGAGTTTCTTCAGGTGCGTGAAGTGTTCCGATCTCGGTGTCTGGGTGGCCTTGACCTCCAATCCCCAGACGCGCCCGTCCGCTGAGTAAACCGGAGTTCTCTCCGGGCGACGCAGGTCAGTGGAACCGGTCAGTAGGAAACCTCCGGGGCGCCGGTCCCGGATGTGCATGGGAACGATATTACGCGCGGCATTGTGGTTCTGCACCCGAGTCGTTGTGGTTCTGCAGTTGACTTGTTGTGGTTCTGCATGTCAGGCGGAGCGGGCCGGGTGGGTCGCCAACAGCTCGGCCAGGCTCATCGAGTCGCGGCCCGCCAGCCCCTTCAGCTGGGTCTGGCAGCTGAAACCGTCGGCCAGGACTATGGCCTCCGGGTTGGCCGTCACCGCGGGCCCGAGGTCGTGTTCGAAGACCTTCACGCTTACCTCGTGGTGGCCGATCTCGACGCCAAAGTTTCCGGCCAACCCGCAGCAGCCACCCACCTGCACCAGCTCCGCTCCAGTCGCCTTCAACAAGGTCCGGTCCGCCTGCCATCCGATCACGGAGGCGTGGTGGCAGTGGGGCTGGGCGACGATGGTGTGCCCGGACAGATCTGGAGGCAGGAAATCGGGATCCTTGGCCAGGAACTCCGCCAGGGTCAGGACCTTTCCTTTCAACACCTTCACGTTGGTGTCCCCGGGCAGCAGTTCGGGCGCGTCGGAGCGCCACACGCTGGTGCAACTCGGCTCCACACCGACGATCGGAATGCCCTGTTCGACGAAGGGCGCCAGCACGGCGGCGGCGTGCCTGAGCTGGCGGCGGGCGCCGTCCAGCTGGCCGGTCGAGATCCAGGTCAGGCCACAGCAGGCCTTCTCGTCCAGCGCCCGGGGTTCGTAGCCGAGACGGGTCAGGACCTGCACCACCGCGGCGAAGGAGTTCGATTCGAAGCAGTCGCTGAACGAGTCCACCCAGATCAGGACGGGTCCTTTGTCCCCGCCCTCCGGCAGTGCGGTGCGGCGGCGGGCGGAACGCGACGCGAACCGCGGGATCTGCCGTCGCCCGTCGACCCCGGCGGCCCATTTCATCAGGCTCCCCAACCCGGGGGCGCCACCGACAAGGTTGATGAGCGGACCGATGCCGGGGAGTTTCGTGATGAGACGTCCCCAGCGCGGCAACCAGCCCAGGGAGTAGTGGTTGCGGGGTCGCAGCCGTCCCTTGAGGCGTTCGTGGGTGACGCGCGACTTGTAGGCGGCCATGTCGATTCCCGTGGGGCAGTCGCGGGAGCAGCCCTTGCAGGACAGGCACAGGTCGAGGGCCTCGGTCACTTCACGTGAACGCCAGCCTCCCGTGATGAGGGAACCGTTGACCATTTCCTGCAACGCTCTGGCTCGGCCTCGCGTGGAATCCTTCTCATCGCGGGTGGCCTGATAGCTCGGGCACATCACCCCGCCGGAGGCCGTGGTGTTCGACAGGCACTTGCCGACCCCTGAGCACTGGTGCACCTGGGCCACGAACTCAGGGTCCTCCAGGTTCAGGGGGGACACGGTTGCCGCCACCATCCGGAGGTTGGAGTCGGTGGGCTCGGGGTCGACCAGCACTCCTGGATTGAGCAGGTTTTCGGGATCGAACAGGTGTTTGACCTCGCCGAACAGTTTCAGGGCCTCGGGGGAGTACATCCGTGGCAGCAGCTCCGAGCGGGCGCGCCCGTCGCCGTGCTCGCCGGACATCGAGCCGCCGTGGGAGGCCACCATCTCGGCGGCCTCCAACATGAAAGCGCGATACCGGGCTTTGCCATCGGGCGCCTCGAAGGGGAAATCGATGCGCGCGTGGACACAGCCGTCACCAAAGTGCCCGTAAGGCAGCGAATGCAGGCCGTGCCGGGCCAGGAGGGCCTCGAAGTCGCGCAGGTAGTCGCCCAGGTGTTCCGGGGGTACAGCCGCGTCCTCCCAGCTTCCATAGGCGGGTTTGTCCAGTGACACCCCGGCCAGTCCTGCCCCGTCGGCCCGTAGTTTCCACAGCGATGCGGCCTGCTCCTGATCCTCGACGACCCACCCGGCCTGGGTGTCGGCTTCGGTGAGGAGCGCCTCGGCGCGGTCGCGGATCTCTGCGGGATCCTCCCCGGCCAGTTCGACGAACATCCAGCCCTCGCCCGCGGGTAGTCGACCAACGGAATCAGCGCCCCGTTTGCGGATCACTACATCCACGATGCGCCGGTCCAGTCCTTCGCAGGCTGTCGGGTGGAACTTCAGCAGTCGGGAGATGTCGTCCCCCGCGCGGTCCATCGACGGGTAGCCGAGTGCCACCATGATGCGGTGCGGCGGATCGGGAGTCAGGCGTACGGTGGCTCGGGTGATGACCCCCAGCGTGCCCTCAGAGCCCGCGAAGAACTTCGCGACGTCGAATTTTTTCTCCGGCAGCAGGTGCTCCATTGAATACCCGGAGACCTGCCGTGAGAACCGACCGAACTCGGTGCGGATCACACCCAGGTTGGCCATCACCAGGGAGCGCAGCTCGGGAAAGTCCTCGCGACCCAGTATCCGCAGCTGACCGCGACCATCGATGATCTCCAGCTCCACCACGTTGTCGGACATGCGACCGTAGCCGAGGGCTCGCGGTCCGCAGGCGTTGTTCCCGATCATTCCGCCGACGGTGCAGCGCGAGGATGTGGAGGGGTCCGGGCCGAGCCGCAAACCGTGGGGGGCTGCTGCTTGCTGGAGGGTCTCCTGCACTACCCCCGGATCGATGACAGCGATGCGGGTTTGCTCGTCAACGGCGTGGATGCGGTTCAGGTGCGTGGCGACGTCTATGACGAGGCCTTCTCCGACCGCGTTGCCCGCGCACGAGGTACCCGCGCCACGCATGGTGATGGGGAGACGGCATTCCAAGGAAGCCCGCACGAGCGCGATCAGTTGGTCGCGGTTCTGGGGACGGGCAACCACCAAAGGGGGTATCCGATAGAGGGAGGCGTCGGAAGAGTAGATGCCGCGGGTGAGGGCTGAATCGTCCAGCAGGTGTGTCAGGTCGCCGAGTCGGTCACGAAGCAGCTCGACTGGATTCACGGATGTTCATCGTAGTCCGGTACCGCCAGGATGGCGTCGCAGGCACGGCCCAGGGCCGTCAGATCCTCCGGGGCGACGGCGTCTATCAGGATCCGGCGCACAGCTGCCACGTGTCCGGGGGCGACCTGGGAGAGGAAACGCATTCCTTCCGCTGTCAAGGATGCAAGGACCCCTCGCCCGTCGTCGGTGCAGTTGGCGCGTTCCGCATGGCCCCTGGCCTCGAGACGCTTGACTGTGTGTGTCAAGCGGGAGCGCGACTGACTGACCGCATGGGCGAGCTCGCTCATGCGTAACTGCTGGCCCGGGGCCTCCGAGAGCGTAACGAGTATCTCGTATTCCGCTAGATCCAGGCCTGCCAGTCTGAGGTCTGCGTCGAGGTAACTCTGTATGCGATGAGTGGCGCGAAGCCAAGCACGCCAGGTCCGCTGCTGATCATCGTCTAACCATTCAACCTTGGTCACAGTTCGCAATCCTAACCATGGGAATGGTCCTTTCGTGGCCAGTTGTGTAAAGACCTCCATAATTTGGGTTAGGCTCGCAACGCCGTGTTCCTTAGGAGTGTTGATGAGTCTTCAAGAAGAACTGCTCGGCTTTGCCAGTTCGGTCGGTGACATGTTCCGCCGCCGGGTGGCCGAGACCCCCGATGGCCTGGCCTTCCTGGACCCGGATCGCGTACCGGAAGGTCCGAACACCTGGACTGAGTACACCTGGGCGGAATCGAGAGAACTCGTGGACCGGCTGGCGGCCGGTCTGCTGGCCCGAGGGCTGGCCCGCGAACAAAGGGTAGGGATCATCTCTAGCACCAGGCTCGAATGGATCCTGCTCGACCTGGCCGTCGCCTGCGCAGCTGGGGCCACCACGACGGTCTACCCGAACACTGCTGCGGGGGATGTGGAGTTCATCCTGGAGGACTCGGGAACGTGTATCGCGGTGGTCGAGGACGCTGCTCAGCTGGCGAAGGTGGAGGCCAGCCCCATTCTGAAGGAGACCATTCACACCATCATCGTCATTGATGCCGCCAACGTGGAACTGAGCGATCGGATCATTTCTTATACGCAGCTGCAGCTGCGTGGTGCGGAACTGCTGAAGCAGAACCCCGAGGTCGTGGATGAGACCATCGCCTCCACCGACCGTGACACCTTGTCCACTCTCATATATACATCTGGGACAACAGGGCAGCCGAAGGGGGTGCGGCTCAACCATGCCTCGTGGATCTACGAGGGTTCGGGAACCAAGCACTGGGAGATTATTGATGACTCCGACCTGCAATACCTGTGGCTGCCGCTCAGCCACGTCTTCGGGAAGGCGCTCATCGCATGTCAGATCGCCTATGGGTTCGCCTCGGCCGTAGATGGCAGAATCGACCGGATCGTCGACGGCCTGGGGGAGATCAAACCGACGTTCATGTGCGGGGCTCCTCGTATCTTCGAGAAGGTGCGGGCCGCCGTCATGACTGCGAATACGGGAGTCAAGGGTCGGATCTCTCGGTGGGCCTTCGCGGTGGGGCGGGATTCCCGCAGCTACCGGCTCTCCGGGCGTCCGATGCCTGGATTCCTAGCAATGAAATACCGGTTGGCAGACGCTCTGGTGTTCTCCAAACTTAAAGCGAAGCTCGGTGGTCGGATGAAGTTCATGATCTCCGGGTCCGCGAAGCTCTCCGCCCAGGTGCAGGAATGGTTCTATTCCGCGGGCCTGCTGATAGTCGAGGGATACGGCTCCACGGAGACCTCCGCCATCGCATTCTTGAATGTTCCGACCGAGCCGCGTTTCGGATCGGTTGGCAAGGTCATGCCCGGCATTGAGACGAAACTTGCTGAGGACGGGGAGGTGCTGTTGCGTGGACCCATCATCACCCCGGGGTATCACAACCTGCCCGATATCACGGCGGAGGTGTTCAGCGATGGCTGGTACCACACCGGCGACCTGGGAGAGTTCGATGCCGAGGGCAACCTGACCATCACTGATCGCAAGAAAGATCTGTTCAAGACCTCCGGTGGTAAATACGTTGCCCCGCAAAAAGTGGAAGCCGCGATCACCGCGAACATTCCCTACATCTCGCAGGCCATCGCGGTGGGGGACGGGCGCAAGTACTGTTCAGCGCTGCTGGTCCTCGACCCGTCCCTGCTCCGCGCCTGGGCGGAGAAACGTCAGCTTGGGCATCTCAGCTATGCAGAACTCAGCCAGCGACCAGAGATCCGTGCCTCGATCGAAAAACAGATGGCGAAGGCCAATACGCGCCTCGAGCGGTGGGAAACTGTGAAGCGTTTCGCGATTCTCGATCACGAACTGACTGTGGACAATGACGGGGTGACCCCCAACATGAAGATTCGCCGCGCGGCGGTGACGAAACGCTACGGCGACATCGTCGACTCCCTCTACGACACGGAGGGATGACGTGTTCCGCACCAGGATCGCGCTGCGCTGGTCCGATCTCGATGCCCAGGGACATGTCAACAACGCCGTGATCGCCGACTACCTCCAGGAGGCGAGAACCGCTTTCTTCAGGGCGGGGCCGTGTTCCGGGCTGCTCGATTCCGGGGTCGTGGTGGTCGGTCACCAGATCAGCTATCTGGCGCCGATCTCCTACTCGGATGCCGGTATTGGTGCGGATGTCGTGATCACCCGGCTGGGTGGTGCCCGGTTCGACGTGGCCTATGTGCTCTTCCAGGACGCGACGCCGGTGGCCCGGGCCCGAACGGTGCTGTGTCCGTTCGATTTCGGGATTCAACAACCGACCCGTCTCGCCCTGACCGACCGGGAATGGCTGGCCGAGCATCTGGCAGAAGTGGAGCCCATGCGCCACATCGACGTTCCGGATCTTGGCAGGAACGGCTCGGTGACGCCCTGCCCGGTGCGCTGGTCGGACCTGGACTCCTACGGGCACGTCAACAACGTCAAGGTCCTCGATTACCTGATGCAGGCTCGGATTGCCGCTACCACATCGTGGAGCCCAGCGATGGCGCGTTCCGGGACCAATGGGTCCAGGCTGAACTGGCTGATCGCCCGGCAGGACGTCGACTACATCAACCAGATCACCCACCGAACGGATCCCTATGCGGTGCGCACCGCCCCCGCGAAGCTAGGCAACAGCTCTGTGACCCTCGTGGCCGAGATCTTCAATCCCGATGACGGTGCCACCTTTGCCCGCGGTCGCACCGTCCTGGTTGCCGCAGACAGGCAGGGGAAACCCATTGAGTTGCCTGACGAGGTGCGCACGGACCTTTCGGAGCGGCTCATTGCGTGAGGCCCTAGCTGTTGGTCCCGGCGGAACTATCATTTCCGGTGGCCCCTGAGAGGGCCGGCTCACAACTCCTGGACCAGGGGCAGGGAAGGGGTCAGGGCAGGCGCCAGTGCCTCGAGGGTCGCTGTGCGAGGTGATGTGTGGGGCCATATCAGAGCAATGTCCCGGCTCGGCGCAGGGGAGGCGATCCGGCGCAACGCCAGCCCAGGGGTTGGCGAGACGGGGGGCAGGACCGTCGTGGCCGGGAGCAAACTGAGGCCGCCTCCAGAGGCGATCATGTGCCGCATGGTCTCGAGGCTGGTAGCGCGGTAGTCCTTCCGCAGCTGGACCTGGTGTTTGGCGGCCCAGCGCTGCACCTGACCACCCAGGCAGTGTCCTTCATCCAGGATCAGCAATTCGTACTCAGCTATGCGGGCAGGCGGGATGGGAGACGTTTCCTCAAGTCCTGCGCCCGAATCGTCTGCCAGCAGATGGCCGGCAGGCATTGCCAGGACGAACTCCTCACGGAAGAGAGGGAGTGCTTCCAGGTGCGGGTCATCCGTGGGCATGGCTATCAGTGCTGCGTCCAGCCCGCCTGAATGCAGCATCGTCACCAGCTGCTGGGTCTTCTCCTCGGTCAACAACACCTGGAGATTCGGGAAGTGTTCCCCGATATGGTGCAGGACGTGGGGCAGCAGGTAAGGACCGAGGGTGGGGAAAACCCCCAGTCGTAGCTCGGTGGTTGAGCCCGTTGCCTCCCGAGCGATAACTCGTATCGAATCGGCCTCGGCAAGCACGACTCGTGCCCGCTCCACCACCCGCTGACCGACTGGGGTCAGCGCCGGGCGGGATGCTGCGCGGTCGATCAGGACGACTCCGAGCTGTTCCTCGAGTTTGCGGAGTTGTACGGACAGGGTCGGCTGTGAGACACCGCAGGCGGTGGCCGCCGAGCGGAAACTCCGCTGGTCGGCCACCGCCACGAGGTATTCCAGATCCCGCAGGTTCATGCCTGGACGGTAGCAGCGGTGGGAGCTTCCGCATCCTCCCGCGAACGGATGAGGTGGTCGAAGGCGGACAGCGCTGCCGTGGCCCCAGATCCCAGCGAGATGACGATCTGCTTGTAGGGGGTGCTGGCGCAGTCGCCGGCGGCGAACACCCCGGGTAGGGACGTAGCGCCGCGCTGATCGATGACGATCTCGCCCGCGCGGTTGCGTTCGATCACGCCGTCCAGCCAGTCGGTGTCGGGCAGGAGACCGATCTGGACGAAGACCCCCTCCAGTTCCAGGCGCCTCACCTGCCCGGAGGTGCGGTCCTCGACGTCCAGGCCGGTCACCTGGGAGCCGTCGCCGATGACCTCCACCACTCGTGTCGAGGTCAGCACGTCGACGTTGGGCAAGGAGCGCAGCGTGTTCACCAGCACGGCATCGGCCTTGAGGACATCGAGGAACTCCACCACCGTCACGTGCGAGGCAACCTGCGCCAGGTCGATGGCGGCCTCGATGCCCGAATTTCCGCCACCGATCACCGCCACCGGCCTGCCTTTGAATAGGGGACCGTCGCAGTGTGGGCAGAAGGTCACGCCCTTGTTCCGGTACTCCTCTTCACCAGGGACACCCATGGTCCGGTAGTGGGCGCCCGTCGCCAGGACGACGCTGCGGGCGCGCAGCGTCCCGCCGCCCTCGATGTCGACTGCGATCAATCCGTCCTCACCGGCCGGGTGCAGTGCCGAGGCCTTCACCCCCGTGGTGATGTCCACGTCGTGGGCGCGGACGTGTTCCTCCAGGGCGGCCCCGAGACGTGGCCCCTCGGTGCGGGGCACCGAGATGAAGTTCTCGATGGCCATGGTGTCGAGGACCTGCCCGCCGAATCGCGCGGCGACCAGTCCGGTGCGCAGCGCCTTGCGGGCGGAGTAGATGGCAGCCGTTGCCCCTGCAGGGCCGCCCCCAACGACCAGGACCTCGAAGGGATCCTTCGCGTCAAGAGCCTCAGCGATGCGAGCGCTGGCCCCGGAATCGAGGCGGGCGACGAAATCGGAGACATCCATTCGACCCTGGCCGAACAGCTGCCCGTCCTTGTAGATTGCGGGGACCGCCTTGATGCCGAGCGCCTCCACTTCGTCCTTGAAGGCGCCGCCCTCGACCGCCACGTGGCGGATCCTCGGGTTGAGGATGCTCATGGTGTTGAGGGCCTGAACCACGGTCGGGCAGTTCTGGCATGTCAAGGACATGTAGGTGACGAATTCTCCCCCCTCAAGCTGGCGCACCGCCTCGGCGGTCTCCTCGTCCAGGCGGGGGGCGTGGCCGCCGACCTGGACCAGGGCGAGTACCAGCGAAGAGAACTCGTGTCCCATGGGCAGTCCCGCGAACCTGACCTCCACCTCGGTGCCGGCGCGCCGGATTGCGAAGGAGGGGGTGCGGGGGTTGGATTCCTCGACGACGCTCACGAGGGGGCTGAGAGCTGCGACCTCGTCGAGGAGCTCACGCATCCTGGCGGAGGCGGAGGAGTCATCGAGTGAGGCGGCGAGCTCGATCGGGAGCGAGACGAGCTCCAGGTACTTCTTGAGCTGCGCGGTGGCGTTGGCGTCCAGCACTGTGTGGTTTCTCCTTACCGCTGTCTCAGATCTTGCCGACCAGGTCGAAGGACGGGGTGAGGGTTTCCTCGCCTTCCTCCCACTTGGCGGGGCAGACCTCGCCGGGGTGGTTGCGGACGTACTGGGCGGCCTTGACCTTGCGGAGCAGTTCGGCGGCGTTGCGGCCCACGCCCTCGGGGGTGGTCTCGATGTACTGGATGATGCCGTCGGGGTCGATGAGGTAGGTGGAGCGGTCAGCCAGGCCGGAGTCGGGGCGGGCGTTGTCGAAGTTGTTGGTGATCACGCCGTTGACGTCACCGAGCATCGCGAACTCGAGGGTGCCGATCTCGGGGGAGGTCTCGTGCCACGCCTTGTGAACAAAGTGGGAGTCGCGGCTCACCGAGTAGACCTCGACGCCCAGGGACTGGAGCTCGGCGTAGATGCCTTGGAGGTCGGCCAGTTCAGTCGGGCACACGAAGGTGAAGTCGGCGGGGTAGAAGAAGACGATGTTCCATTTGCCCTGGAAATCGTCGCTGGAGACATCCACGAAGGCCCCTGAGCGGTAGGCGGTCGTGGCGAAGGGCTTGATCGGGGTGTTGATCAAGGACATGGCTGGCACCTTTCATCGTTCAATCAGGACGATAGGAACTATATATCAAAAAAGGTAGAAGTGCATGATTTGATCTATCAGCGTGGCGTGGGGGCAGCCTCTACCACGAGTCCTTGCGGATGAAGCCCGGCCCCGGCCTTTCTCAGTTCCGATGCCAGGGGATGGGCCGTGGCCCGGGCACCGTCGATCTCTTCGATGCGGAACCGAGCCATCCGACCCTGGGATACCGCCTCGCCCAGGACACGGATCACTCGGGCGGCTTCGGCAGCAGGGGATGTGGAGGGGAACAGGGTCAGCGATCGCCCTGCGCGCCCCAGGTATGCCAGGCAGGTTCCGTCAGCGATCACCACCACGGCCCCGGCCAGACGCGAGGGCCGGGCGGTGTTGTGGGCCGGCCAGGGCAGCACTCGACCGAAAGGGTTCGCGGGATCGACCGCTGCTAGCACCCTCGCCGCGGAGGCGTCGGGTTCGCGGAAGGACCGCAGCGCGTCAATGGTCTCGGGAGCGGCGAACTGGGCCGCTCCTAACCCATCCACCAACACTCCGCGCCGCACCAGGCCGCTGTCTTCGAGCTCCCGCAACAGCCCGTAGGCGGCTGCGAAACCCCCGGGTGTTCCCTCTACGATCCCGCGGGTCACGACGCCGTACCGCTCCAACCAGCCGGTTGCCTGCGCCAGCCGCGCCTCGGTGGGTGTTGTGGAACCGTCGGTGACGGCATACCAGCGACCGGGCAAAGCCCGGGAAGCTGGACTGATGGGGCGCGCAGGGCGGGGCCGCCTGGCCCTGAAACGGGAACTGCTGCGTGGGGAGTGGCGGGGCGACTCCCCGGTCAGTAATGCGCGGATCGGGGCCATCGAGGCGGGCGCCACCAGCCCCGCCGCGGCGGCCCGCCACACGAGCTCCGCGTTCCCGGGTGCCACCAGGCCGTCACCGAGCCCGGCTGCGAAGGCGACACTTTCCTCATCCGCAGCCTCGGAGGGTGGCGGCAGCAGATCCAGGTCGTCGGTCGCCACGAGCGTCAGCAACGGATCCGCTCCGGCGCCGCGGAGCCGGATCAGCACCTCCCCCTCGGCCAGCAGCTGATCCAGGTGGGAGGGTTGATACCCGGCGACCCGTGCCGGGAGCACGTGCGATTCCCACACGCTGGCCGGCAGCATCGCACCTGCCAGCTGCTGCAGCACCAGGAGCACTTCGTCGGGGGAGGATGAGCGTGGCCCCGTGACGCCGTGCCGGTCCAGTAGGAAACGGGTGTAGGCCTCGGCGGATACTGGCTCCACGGCGGCCCGGGCTGCGGCCAGGCAGCGCCCCCGAAGCCGGTCAAGGACCCCCGGGTCGCAGTATTCGGTCTCGGTCACATCCTCGGTGAATCTGCCCCTGACCAGGCGGCCCGCATCGGCCTCCGACTCCAGGATGCGGCTGGCCACGCTCCGGCCCAACCCGAACGAAGCCGCGAGGGCCGCGGCCGTGAAAGGGGTGTGGGTGCGGGCGAAACGGGCGATGAGCTGGGTCAGGGGATCGCGGTCGCAGGTTTCGGTGCTCACCTCGCCGGGCACCGCCACCCCCAGGGCATCACGCAGCAACGCGAGATCTGGTTCGGCGGCCAGGCGTTCCTCGTCGGCGATGACCACGGGTACCAGGCCGGCCGGCGGCGGATCGGGTAGGGGAAACTCGCTACGGAGTTCCAGCTCCGTGGGGGACAGGGGCCCCAAG
The DNA here is from genome assembly GCF_037055325.1 of Arachnia propionica. Lineage (NCBI taxonomy): Bacteria > Bacillati > Actinomycetota > Actinomycetes > Propionibacteriales > Propionibacteriaceae > Arachnia > Arachnia propionica. The sequence goes on from NZ_CP146373.1 coordinate 186,457, forward strand.
CGGCGAGGCAGGTCAACCAGTTCCGCGACATTCCGGGCCCGGTACCCGTCGGCGATGTGCTGCAGCTCCGCCCGGAAACTCTCGACGATGAGAGGGTCCAACAGTTCCCGCAGATCCAGCGTTCCGAGCACCGAGGCCAGTAGAGCCGGGTCGAGAGCCAACGACTGGGCCCGCCTCTCCGCGATCGGCAGGTCACCCTCGTACATGAACCTGCCCGCGTAGCCGTAGAGCATGCTGGCCGCGAACGGGCTGGGCGAGGGCGTGACCACCTCGACGAGTCGCACCGCCCCCGAACGGATCCGCGAGAGCAGCCCGGTCAGCCCGGGCAGGTCCCACCGGTCGGTCAGGCATTCCCGAACCGCCTCCAGGGTGATGGGGAAGTTCGGGTGCTGGCGTGCCACCTGGAGCAGCTGGGCAGCTCGGTGACGCTGCTGCCACAACGGCATCCGGCGGCCGTGGCGGCGAGGCAGCAGCAGGGCGCGGGAGGCGCACTCCCGGAACCGGGCTGCGAACAACGAGGTGCCGCCCACCTGGTCCGCGACGAGACGCTCCACGTCCTTCGGGGCGATCCGCGCCAGGTCCGCGACCAGGGCGGGTACTTCCCCGTCCGGCAGCCGCAGGATGAAACCGTCGTCAGTGGCCACGGGTTGGGAATCGACCCCGGAGCGCCGCTCTACGAGGGCGGCCACCGCCACGCTCCAGGGCGCCAGCACCGCCCGTCCCAGCGGGCTGTGCACGACGATCCGCCAGTCACTCAACTCGTCGCGGAACCGTTCCACCACGACGGTTCGCTCGTCCGGCACCACCCCGGTGGCCTCGCGCTGCTCCGTGACGAGAGTCACCAGTTCCCTCCGGGTGTTCTCGTCGGCCCAGGGGAGCTCGAGGCCGTCGGGGTCCTCGGCGACCCGGCGCAGTAGCTCCCCGATGCGACATCCCAGCTCCGCGGGGCGGGACAGATCCTCACCGATCCAGAAGGGCAGCTTCCCGAGTCGCCCCGGCGCGGGCGTGACCAGCACCTGGTCGCGCGTGATCCCGACCACCGTCCACGAGGATGCGCCGAGCGTGAAGGTTTCACCCACCCGGGTCTCGTGGACCATTTCCTCGTCGAGTTCCCCGACCCGGCGTCCGGGGCCGTTGCCGTCGGCCAGGAACACCCCGTAGAGACCCCGGTCCGGTATGGTGACGGCGAGCCGTCCGGCCCCGGGCAGGGCGAACAACCGGTCGCCGCGCCGCTCCAGGCGGGCCCGCAGTTCCGAGAAATCGGCGCTGGGATAGGTGCCGAGCAGCAGCTGCAGGACCGCGTCGAAGGCGTCGTCCCCCAGGCCAGAGTAGGGATGGGAACGTCGCACCGCCGCCAGCCAGGTCTCGATTCCCAGTCCCGCATCCCCCGCGGCAGCGGCCGCGGCGATGGTCTGCTGAGCCAGGACGTCGAGCGCCAGGACAGGGATGCGTAGCTCCTCGATCCGGCCCGCGAGCATGTCGGAGATGGTCACGACCGCTGCTGCCAGCTCCCCGCGGTGCAGGGTGTGGAGGTGTCCCCGGGAGGTTGCACCCACCTGGTGTCCGGCCCGCCCGAAACGCTGCAGCGCACTCGACGTGGACAAGGGGGCGCTGATCTGGATCACCTGGTCGATGGCGCCCATGTCGATGCCCAGCTCCAAGGAGCTCGTGGCCACGACGGCCCGCAGCCGACCCGCCTTGAGTGCATCCTCGATCTCGGCCCGGACGTGTTTGCTGACCGAACCGTGGTGGGCGCGGGCCAGGTCCTCGCCGCTGCCGGTATCCAACCACAGCTCGTTGAGGCGAGCCGTCAGTTTCTCCGCTGCTCGGCGGGAGTTCGCGAACACCAGCGTAGACCGGGCCCTCAGGATCGCATCCAGGATCTCCTTCTCTACGTGGGGCCAGGGATCGTTCAGCGGGGGAGTGGCGACCTGGAGATCCCAACTCTTTCCGGTCCTGGGAGCCACCACGACCACATCCCGGTCGCCTCCGAGGAAGGCAGCCACCTTTTCGACGGGACGCACGGTGGCCGACAGGGCCACGCGCTGCACATCGCGTCCGGTCAGCAGATCCAGGCGTTCCAGGCTGAGGGCCAGATGGGTGCCGCGTTTGGAACCTGCGATGGCGTGGATCTCGTCGATTATCACCGTCTCGACGTCGCGGAGAGTGTCCCGTGCCGAGGAGGTGAGCATCAGGTACAGCGACTCGGGGGTTGTGATCAACACATCCGGTGGTCTGCGCCGCATTCGGTCCCGGTCGCGGGCCGGGGTGTCGCCCGAGCGCACGCCGATGGTGACCTCGGAAACACAGCTGCCCTGCCGCTCGGCCTCCTCGCGGATCCCGGCCAGTGGGACTCGCAGGTTGCGTTCCACATCCACACCGAGCGCCTTCAGGGGGGACACGTAGAGCACCCTCGTGCCCCGGGGACGGTCGCCGGGTCGCAGCAGGGAAGCGAGGGCGTGCAAGAAGGCCGCCAGGGTCTTTCCGGAGCCGGTCGGTGCCACCACCAGGACGTGACCTCCATCGGCGATGGCCCGCCACGCCCCTTCCTGCACGGGCGTCGGCACCCCGAAAGTGTTCACGAACCAGTCCCGGCTCGGGGCGGAGAAACGACTCATCGGCATGCCGGAAGTCTGCCACCCGGCCTCAGTGAATCACGGGAGCTAACCCGAAACTGGTCGAGCCGGCCTGTTCGCTCTGCGAGCTGGCCGGCTCGAAACCATCGTGCGTTTGTCCTGGAACGGATGGTCAGTCAGCGGCGACCTCCGTGCCGTCGGTCGACCAGTTGATGTGGAAGGCCCCCTCGTCGTCAATGCGGCGGTAAGTGTGCGCACCGAAGTAGTCGCGCAGTCCTTGCGTGAGTGCCGCGTTGAGACGTGGTGCCCGGGCCTGGTCGTAGTGGGCCAGTGCCGCCGAGAAGCCGGGTACCGGCACCCCGGCCCGCACGGCCTCGGCCACGACGGTGCGCCAGCCTTCCTGGGCCTCCGTGAGGCCTGCCACGATGGAGGGAGCCTCCAACAAGGTGATGAGGTTGCCGGCTGCGTATTCGGAACGAATCCGTTCCAGTAGGCGGGCGCGGATGATGCATCCGGCTCGCCAGATCCGCGCCACCTCCGCGATGTCGATGCTCCAGTCGTATTCGGCGGCTGCCATGCGGATCTCGTCCAGTCCCTGTGCGTAGGCCACCACTTTGCTGGCCCACAATGCTTGGCGGACCTGCTCGACGAAGACGTCACGATCGGCCACCCGGATGCCCCGATCCGGTCCGTGGAGTGCTGCTTGGGCGGCGGCGCGCAGCTCGGGGGCCGAGGAAATGGCACGGGCGAACACGGATTCGGCGATGGTGTTGACCGGGGTGCCCAGGTCGAGTGCCGACTGCACGGTCCAGGTGCCTGTTCCCTTCATGCCCGCGGCGTCCCGGATCACGTCCACCAGCGGAGCACCGGTGCGGGGATCGGTCTTGCGCAGCACATCGGCGGTGATCTCGATGAGGTAGGAGTCCAGGTCTCCGGTGTTCCAGGTGGCGAAGATGTCGGCCATCTCGGTGTGAGTGAGGCCCAGGGCTCGCAGCAGTTCATAGGCTTCGCCAATGAACTGCATGTCGGCGTACTCGATGCCGTTGTGGACCATCTTCACGAAATGCCCGGCGCCGTCGGCGCCGATATGGGTGCAGCACGGCTCACCGTTCACATCGGCTGCGATTCGCTCCAGGATCGGGCCGAGCGCCTCGTAGGACTCCAGCGACCCGCCAGGCATGATCGACGGCCCCTCCAACGCGCCCACCTCCCCGCCGGAGATCCCTGCTCCCACGAAGTGCAACCCGAGGCCCCGGAGACGTTGCTCGCGTCGGCGGGTGTCCTGGAAGAAGGAATTGCCGCCGTCGACGACGATGTCTCCCTCCTCCAGGAGCGGGATGAGAGCATCGATGGTGGCGTCGGTCGGGCCACCGGCCTTGACCATGAGAATGATGCGGCGGGGCCGTTCCAGGGAAGCGACGAAATCCGCCAGAGCATGGGAGGGTACGAGATCCCCCTCGGAGCCGTGGAGTGCGATGACCTCGTCGGTGCGGGCGGCCGTTCGGTTGTGGATGGCGACCCGGAATCCTCTGCGTGCGAGATTACGGGCCAAGTTCGATCCCATCACCGCCATCCCGATCACTCCGACTTGGGCCAGTTGCTCGCTCATGTGACTCCTTGACTGCTCGGAAGTTCTTCACACCACATTCGTTCAGCCAGCTTAGAGGTTGTGGGCGCAGAGGGAGTCCGGACGCCACGGCCATTCCGTGATCCGTTGCGACGCGCAGGAACTTCCCGGGGTCGGTGGCAGGTGTCCGTTGTGTGACCCCGCAGGCGTGGGATGGGCAACGGGTTCTGTACATTAATCGTGCGCGGGAGAAAAAGCTGCGTGTCCTGTTCGGTTGGCATTTCCAGCTGCTGCGCCGTCGGGACCTCTCTTCTGTATGAAGCCGATGTAGAGGGAACAAAAATTCAATGCAGAGCAAGCGCTTGATGGCCGTCACGGGTCTGCTGTCAGCGACAGCCATCGTTCTTTCCGCATGCGGAACCGCGGCCGGCAGCGGCGGCTCCGAATCCGCGCAGGCGGGCAACAATGTGATCAGGATTGAATATGTGCACCGACTTCCTGATGGGCCGGGCATGATCCCGGTGACCGACATGGTCGAGAAATGGAATGCCGCACATCCGAACATCCAGGTCACCGCCACCAGGTTTACCGGTAAATCGTCGGAACTGATGACCAAGCTGAAGGCCGATGTGGCAAACAAGAGCGCCCCCTGCCTGGCCCAGGTCGGCTACGGCGAGGCCCCCGAGATGTTCGTGGGGAATCTGCTTGAGGACGTCTCGGGTGAGGCCTCCAAATACAAGGACAACTACAACGACTCCGCCTACTCCCAGATGTCGGTCGGCGGCAAGATGGTGGGACTACCCCAGGACACCGGGCCCTTGGTCTACCTGTACAACGAGGCCGAGTTCAACGCCCTGGGCATCGAGGTTCCCAAGACCTTCGACGAACTCCTGGAGGCCGCCAAGAAGGCCGCCGCCCAGGGCAAGTACATCCTCGACTTCGAACCTGACGAGGTCGGCTACTGGCTCTCCGCACAGGCCGCCGCCGCCGGTGCCGTGTGGTACTCGACGGTCGACAACAAGTGGAAGATCAACATCACTGACGAGAAGACCCAGGCGGTCGCCAAGTTCTGGCAGGACGCCTTGGACGCCCAGGCCGCGCTCACCCACAAACGCGCGGACGACTCCTACGAACAGGCCCTGACGAACGGTTCCCTGATCGGCAACATCGCCCCCGCCTGGGAGATCGGCTACGCCCTCGACAAGCTGGACGGCACCCCCTACGAGGGACAGTGGCGCGTCGCGAAACTGCCCACCTTCGGGGGAGCCCGGATGACCGGTCCCGACGGGGGTTCCGGGGTGGCCGTCATGAAGGGCTGCCAACACAAAACCGAGGCCATGGAGTTCAACAACTGGCTGAACACCCAGGTGACCGATCTGACCTCCCAGGGCCTCCTGCCAGCCGCCAAGGGCACGGTCACCACCCCGGAGAAAACCCTGCGCCAGTTCGGCAACCAGGACGTCTACCAGGTGCTGACCGAGGCCAACGGCGAGTTGTCCACGGAATGGGGTTACATTCCCGGCTTCTCCACCGTCGTCCAGAAAATGAAGGCGAAGGCCGACGAGGTGGCGGCGGGCGGCGCGAAGGTGACCGACATCTTCACCGTCACGGAGAGCACCTCGAAGGAGACCCTCAAGGAATCCGGGTTGCCGGTGGCCGACGGCTGAGCGACACCCGCCCCTCCCAGCCGTGCCCGGACCCTGCTGTGGGCGATTCCTGAACGGGCTCAGGACCGGTGGTCTCGCGGAGCACGAGGTGCGGGGATCCAGCGGATGGTGAGAACTCCCAGAACCCCACAGATCGCGGCTGCCACCGTTGCCACGATGTGGAAGCCAGCCAGGAAGGCCTCCCGCGCCTGGACGAAGGCGCCCGAATCAATTCCGGAGTTGTCGATGACTTCACCGAGACCGGTCTCTGGGCCCGGATAAATGATGCGGAACACGACCGTCAGTACCGATCCCAGCAATGCGATGCCAAGCGCATTGCCGATCTCATTGCTGGTTTCGGCGATGGCCCCGGCCGCGCCGGCCCGTGATTCCGGGACGGCCCCGACGGCGGTGTCGGCCACGAGACTGAACGAGATGCCGAATCCGATCCCGGAAACCGCGGTCGATGCGATGTAGAACACCGTACCGGTGCCGGTGCCCGTGAAAGCGAGCATGAGCATCCCCAGAGCCATGGAGAAATGGCAGACGATCAACGCCATCCGCGCCCCCACGTGTTCCACCAGGAGAGGGGTGAAAACGCTGAACAGAATCAGAACAATGGCTCCGGGAATGGCCAGCAGAGCAGAGTCCAGCACCGGAAGGCCCAGGAAGGACTGTAGATAGGTCATGCTCAGGTACGCCGCGGAGGACCACACGAAGAGGGAGAAAAAGCCGGTGAGGATCGCCACACTGAACACGGGCTCCCTGAACAGGCTGACATCGAGCAGCGGGCGTTCCAGGCTCCTCTGACGGAGGATGAACACCACCAGGAGCATGAACCCGAGGATGGTCAGCAGGCCACTGCGCAACTCGACACCGTATGTGGTGATGCGTTTGATGCCATGGATCGCCAACAGGAGCCCCGTCGCGGAGAGCAGCATGCTGAACAGGTCGGTTCTTCCGGGCCGGGCGCCGTGAACCTCTCGGAGAAGCAGGGGAGCCAGACACAGGAACAGGCCGATCACCGGAATGTTGATCAGGAATACCGACCCCCACCAGAAATGGGCAAGCAAGAGGCCGCCCATGATCGGGCCGATCACGAATCCCGCTGCAAAAGTCGCTGCGAAAATCGCAATTGCGCGCGCCCGTTGCGACGGGTTCACGAACAACTCACTGATCACGGCAAGGCACGATGGCAGAAGTGTCGCGCCGCCCAAACCCATCAACGCCCGGGATACGATCAGGACACCGGGGGTGGAGGAGAACGCCGCGCACACGGACCCGATGCCGAAAACGGCTGCCCCGGTGAGAAGAAACTTCTTCCTGCCGAACCTGTCCCCGAGATTGCCAAAGGTGATGAGCAGCGAACCGACGATGAACCCGTAGATGTCGAGGATCCAGAGGGCTTGATCAGTGCTCGGCCGGATCGCTTCGTTGATGCTCGGGATCGCCAGGAAAAGTATGGAACCATCCATGGCGACCACGAGCACGGGGCCAAGAGTTGCGATCAGACCCAGCCAGGACCTGGCCGAGGCGCGTTCGGCCGTGTTTTTCTGGAAATCCATGCGCACCACGCTGCACTCCCCGCGGGAGAGCGACAAGAACACAGTCTTGGGTATCCCGGAGCGGGATACCCACGAATCTGGGGCCGGGATCCGGGAAGAGCTACCCTGAAATCCGTGATGGGTGAGACTTTGGGCAGCTTCCTGAGGACCCGTCGGGACAGAACCGATCCCGGTTCGATCGGGTTGGATCCCGCTGGATCCGGCCGCCGGGTACCGGGACTGCGTCGCGACGAACTCGCCCGCCTCGCGGGAGTCAGCGTGAGCTACTACACGCGCATCGAACAGGACCAGGTGGGGACCGCATCCGGGCAGGTGCTCGAGGCACTGGCCTCGGTCATGCGTCTGGACACCGCGGAGCGGATCCATCTGTACAACCTGGCCGGCGCTCCAACATCATCCCCAATGAGCCGTGAACTCCCGGAAGTGCCTCACCCCAGAGTGCTGGCGCTCTTCGAGTCACTGAACGAGGCCATTCCGGCCGTGGTGCTGGGACGTCGCGGAGACATCCTGGCCTGGAACCACTCCGGGCACGAACTTCTTTTCGGGCATCTGCCCTTCGAAGCCCCGTCCGAGGCCCATCGGCGTCCCTCGGTCCCGTACTTGTTCTTCGTGGATCCGGCGAGCCGCGACCTCTATCGCAACTGGGAGGAACTCGCCCGTGTACACGTCGCCTATCTTCGGCTCACATCGGGAAGGTATCCACGTGATGCCAGATTGGCGGAACTCATCGGGAAACTCTTGGTGAAAAGCACCAGGTTTGCCGGACTCTGGGCAGAAGGAGACGTCGCTGACTGCACGGTGGGAAACATGCTTCTCGCGCACCCGGGACTGGGACATGTCGACGTCGACTACCAGGTGTGGCAGCAACCCGAGTCGCCTGATCACCGTCTCGAGGTCTACACCCCCAACGACCGTTCGTCCCGGGAAGCGCTCGACCTGCTCAAGGACGGGCGGTTCCCTCCCCGGACCGTGGGGACCTGTTAACGGGCCACACCCTGACCCACTACCGGGATCCCTCAGCGCTTGTGGGTGATCCTGCCGTTCCACAGGGTCATTTCGACCGGATCGGGGAGATCCCGACCGTGGTATGGGTTGTTGTGGCTGATGGAGGCGGAGTCGTTCCGGTCCACCGTTGCCCGCCGCTTCGGGTCGACCAGCACCAGGTTCGCAGGTTCACCGGGCCTCAGGGGGCGGCCCTGCCCCGTTGCCTTCCCGATCCGGGCCGGGGTGTGGCTCATTCGATCGGCCACCTGCTGCCAGGTCAGGCGGCCCGGGGAGACCATGGTTTCCATCACCACCGCTAGGGCCTGTTCCAGCCCCAGCATCCCCGGTCGGGCGTCGACAAAGGCGTGGTCCTTGTCCTGCGGCGCGTGGGGTGCGTGGTCCGTAGCCACCGCATCGATGGTGCCGTCGGCCAGAGCGGCTCGCACCGCCTCGACGTGTTCGTCGGTGCGCAACGGGGGATTGACCTTGAAGGTGGTGTCGTATCCCACGACCTCTGGGGTGGTCAGGTACAAGTGGTGGGGGGTGGCTTCGGCGGTCACCCGGATGCCCCGTTTCTTGGCCCAGCGCAGCACGTCCACGCTCTCCGCCGTCGAGACGTGGCACACGTGCAGGCGGGAACCGGTGGCTTCCGCCAAGGCGACATCGCGGGCGATTATCACCGACTCCGCCACCGGAGGCCAGCCCGGGAGCCCCAGCCGACCGGAAATCTCACCCTCATGGCAGCACGCATCAGGTCCGGCGAGGGTCGCATCTTGGGCGTGCTGCGCCAGCACCCCGTCGAACGGTTTGACCCATTCGAATGCGCGCCTCATCAGGCTGGCGTCCATCACGCAGTGTCCGTCATCGGAGAACACCGAGACTCGGGCCCGTGAGCGGTGCATCAGCCCCAGCTCCGCCAGCTCCCGGCCCGCCAGTTTCTTTGTGATGGCGCCGATCGGGAACACCTGGCAGTTGTTCGCGGCAGCTCCCAGAGCCAGCACGTGCTCGGCGTTCTCCGCCGTATCCGTGACCGGCTGGGTGTTCGCCATCGCGAAGACAGCTGTGAAGCCCCCGCGAGCGGCCGCGCGGGAACCGGACTCCACGGTTTCGGCATCCTCGCGTCCCGGTTCACGCAGGTGGGTATGGATGTCCACCAAACCCGGCAGTGCGATCAACCCGTCCGCGTCGATGGTGGTCGCACCCAGGGGGTGCTGATCGACGATGTGACCCGACTCGATGAACATGTCCGTGCGTGACCCGTCGGGTAGGGTCACCCCGGTGATGGCGAGTTTCGACATTGATTTCCTCCCGTCAGTCGGCCAGCAGGTGGTGCAGCACGCTCATGCGAACCGCGACTCCCGATGAGACCTGGTCGAGCACGATGGAACGCGGATCGTCTGCGGCGGTGGAGCTGATTTCCAGACCCCGGTTCATGGGTCCGGGATGCGCTATCACCGCGGTGGGACGCAGCCTGCTCAGGCGGGAGGCTGTCAACCCGTAGGCAGCCACGTACTCCCGTTCCGAAGGGAAGAAACCGCCGTGCATGCGTTCTCGTTGTACCCGGAGCATCATGGCGACGTCGACGTCCGAGATCACCTCGTCTAGGTCGGGGGTGACCTGCACCCCCCAGGTCTCCACCCCGGGAGGCAGCAGCGTGTGCGGGGCGACCAGCACCACCCGCGCCCCCAGCCTGCTCAGTAGCGCAACGTTTGAGCGGACGACTCTGGAATGCAGCAGGTCCCCGGTGATGGCGACCAGTTTGCCTTCCAGGGTTCCCAGTCTGGTGCGAGTGAAGTGGGTCAGCATCGCGTGGGCGTCCAGAAGGGCCTGGGTCGGGTGCTCATGGGTGCCGTCCCCGGCGTTGACCATACAGGCTCTCACCCATCCCGCGGCCTGGGCCACCGATCCGGAGCCCGGGTGGCGCATCACGATGGCGTCCACTCCCATGGCGTCCAGGGTCATGAGGGTGTCGCGCATCGATTCGCCCTTCGAGACGCTTGACCCACGCGCCGAAACGTTGATGGCGTCGGCGGAGAGCCACTTGGCGGCGAGCTCGAAGGAACTGCGGGTGCGGGTGGAGTCCTCGAAGAAGAGGTTCACCACGGTGCGGCCCTTCAGATAGGGCAATTTCTTGACCCGGGCCTCCTGCAGTTGATGCATCCGCCCGGCCAGGTGAAGGATCGAGTGGATCTCGTCGGTGCTGAGATCGGTGATGCTGAGCAGATGCTTCATGGCCGGGCTCCTCCGAGGCGAATCAGTGGCGGCTGCGTTCCTGGACCCGCAGGTTTCGTTCAGCCTCATCGAGACGCTCGCTTAGTAGGCGCCGTACCTGATCTGTGGGTTCGCCCTCCGCGAGATAGCGGCGGAATCGTTCGACCACATCGGTTGTCGCCAAGGTTTCGGGGAACAACCACCTGAGTGCTGCGCCGATGGCCGCATACCCGCGCGTGTCCCAGCCATCCTCGCGTTTCGAGATGGCCTCGGCCAGTTTCGCGTAGGCATCGACGTAGGGCGCCAGCACATCCTCCTGGCCGTAGCTGATGAACCCCATGGCAATGCTGCGATGGGTCTCGTTCGGGATGTCGGGATCGGCGGTCGCCAGTCGCCACGCCTCTGCCTTGGCCTCGACGGTCGGGAGTCCGGCTCGGGCACCTGCGGCGCGCTCAGCTCCGGTGTTGGTGTTGTCCCTTTCCAGTTCGGTGGCGATCTCCTCCTCGCCGAAGACACCGCGTCGCGCCAGCGTGGCGACGATGAGCCAGCGCACATCGGTGTCCACCGCGAGATCAGTGGGAACCTCCTCATTTTGCAGCCAGCCGCGGATCAGCTCGCAGGCGCTTTCGCTGCGGGCCGCCCCGATCAGGGTCTTCGCGATGATGAGCTGCGCATCGGAACCGGGCTCGGCATCCTTGAGTAGCCCGGCCAGGCCCGTGACTAGTTTCATGTTCGCGGCCTCACGAAGCTCGGGCGCCATGAACCGACCTGAGCAGGCCGCGGCCTGAGCCAGAACCGTCGTGATGGCAGCCATATCCTTTTCGGAGCCGATGCCCTGGAGGGCCAAGGAAACCAGTTCCTGCGGTGCGATCTCGGCGTCACGGACCGAATCCCAGAACAACGACCAGGTGACGGCCCTGGCCAGGGGATCGGCCAGCCTGTCGATCCCGTTCACCAAGGTGTTGCGGGACATTTCGTCGAGGCGGACCTTCGCAAAGGTGAGGTCTCCGTCGTTGAGCAGGACCACGTCGCGTCGGGGCCGTCCCACCAGATCGGGGACATCGGTGCGCTCACCCGAGATGTCGGTTTCGACGTAGTCGACGCGCTCCAGGCCGTTGTCGGTGTTGGCGTAGATACCGATTCCGAGTCGGTGGGTGCGCAACGTCGGCCACGCCTCGGGAGCCGTCTGGACGATCGTGAACCGCGTGAAGGTGCCGGTCTCGTCGACCTCGAACTCCGCCCTCAGGGTGTTGACCCCAGCGCTTTCCAACCACTGTCCGGTGAACCAGGACAGGTCGCGCCCGGAGGCTGTCTCCAGCTCGCTGAGCAGGTCGGTCAAGGTGGTGTTGCCGTGGGCGTGCTTGCGGAAGTAGCTCCCTACCCCCTTGGCGAAGGCTTCGATGCCGACGAAGGAGACCAGCAGTTTCAACACGGAGGCACCCTTGGCGTAGGTGATGCCGTCGAAGTTCTGTTCCACCTTTTCCAGGTCGCTCATGTCAGCGGCGATGGGGTGGGTGGTGGACAACTGGTCCTGCATGTAGGCCCAGGCCTTGCGTTCGTTCGAGAACGAGGCCCATGGATTGGCTCCCGTGCCGTACTTCTCGGCGATCTTGTCAGCTGCGAAGTGGGAGGCCCACTCGGCGAACGACTCGTTGAGCCACAGATCGTCCCACCATCGCATCGTCACCAGGTCGCCGAACCACATGTGAGCTAGCTCGTGGAGGATGGTGTTGTCGCGGGCCTCCATCTCGCGGGCGGTGACGCGGGAACGGAACAGGTACTGGTCACGGAAGGTAACGCAGCCCGCGTTCTCCATGGCGCCAAAATTGAACTCGGGCACGAAGATCTGGTCGTAGGAGTCGAAGGCGTAGGGCACCCCGAAGGTTGATTCGAACACGTCAAAACCGCGCTGCGTGGTCTCGAGGATTCGGTCGGCGTCGAGGAATTCAGCCATTGACGCGCGGCAGGCAACGGAGGCGGGCAGCAGCCCGGCTGCAGACGTGATCTGTCCCCGTACAACGTGGTATTCGCCTGCCACCAGAGCGGTGATGTAGGTCGAGATCACAGGGGTGGGTGCGTGCTCGAAGCGAGCGATTCCCTCGCCGATCAATTCCCCCGCGACGGAACGGGAATTGGTGAACACATTCCAGTGGGCGGGTGCCAGAACTGTCAGCTGGAAGGTCGCCTTTTGGTCAGGCTGCTCGAAGGTGGCGTACATGCGCCTGGCATCTGCGGTTTCGAACTGGGAGTACAGGTAGATCTTGCCATCGGTGTCGACGAAGCGGTGCAACCCCTCGCCGGTGCGGGAGAAGCGGCATACGGCGTCAATGACGATCGTGTGACTGCCCTCCGTGAGATCCTTCAACGGCAGCCGATAGCCGTCGAACTCATCCGTGGGAAGCGGGCTGCCATCAACGGTGGCGGAACGGATCTCGTCCGCGATCACGTCCACGTGGGTCGACCCGCCTTGTGAGACGAAGTCGAGCTCGGTGTGAGAGGCAAAGGTGCGCTCGGGGTCGGCGACACCGTTTCCGGTCACGTCAACTGCCACCCGGTAGGCCCCAGCCTTGACGACGCCGGAGCGGAGGGTGGCTTCTTCGCGAGTGATATTGGCGGTTGCCATGGACACCTTCAATCATCGTTGCTGTTCTGCCAAGCTCAAGCACTTTATCGCATCATGCCCGGAGTGGGGATTGTGACAGCATGGGGGTCATGACAATTTCCCCCGAGAATGAACACCGCTGGCAGGAACTTAACAAGCTTCTCCTGGCCGCCAGCGACGCCTACTACGGGGGAGTCGAACCCATCATCTCCGACGCCGAGTACGACGAACGGCTCCAGGAACTCGCGGCCCTGGAGGAACGCCATCCCGAGCTGCGACGCCCAGAATCCGCCACGACGCGGGTGGCCTACGCGCGCGTCACCGAGTTCACCCCCGTCACCCACCGGCAGCGGATGCTGAGCTTGGACAATGTCTTCGATGAGACCGAGCTGACCGCCTGGCTGACCAGGGTGCCCGCCGAGAACTACCTGTGCGAACTGAAGATCGACGGGCTGGCGGTGAACCTCACCTACCTCGACGGGCGCCTCGTTCAGGCAGCAACCCGAGGCGATGGGCGGGTGGGGGAGGACATCACCGGAAACGTCGCCACCATCCACGGCATCCCGCACCGGCTGCGGGGAAACAACATTCCCGCCGTGCTGGAGGTGCGAGGCGAGGTGTTCTTTCCCAAACAGGCCTTCGCGGAGCTGAACGAGGCCCTGGAGGAGGCCGGGCAACACCGGTTCGCCAACCCCCGCAACGCCGCCGCCGGATCGCTCAGGCAGAAGGACCCCAGGGTCACCGCCACCAGGCCTTTGCGGATGATCGTCCACGGCGTCGGAACCCACGACGGCCTCTCCCTGACCCGCCAGAGTCAGGCCTACGAGGTACTGGGCTCCTACGGGCTGCCGGTATCGGCCCACACCCGGGTGGTCGACTCGGCCGCCGCGGTCCGGGCCTACGTCACCCATCACGGCGAACACCGCCACGACGCCGAACACGAGATCGACGGGGTCGTGGTCAAGGTTGACGACCTGGCCACCCAGCGCCGGCTGGGATCCACATCCCGGGCACCGCGCTGGGCGATCGCCTACAAATACCCACCTGAGGAGGTCCACACCCGGCTCCTCGACATCCGCGTCGGGGTCGGGCGCACCGGGCGTGTCACCCCGTTCGGGGCGATGGAACCGGTGCTGGTCGCGGGATCCAAGGTCGCCATGGCTACCCTCCACAACGCCCACGAGGTGGTGCGCAAGGGGGTGCGGATCGGAGACACGGTGGTGCTCCGCAAGGCCGGTGACGTGATCCCCGAGATCGTTGTCCCCGTCGTCTCGCTGCGTGACGGCCACGAACGCGAATTCGTGATGGCCACCCACTGCCCGGCTTGCGGCACCGCCCTGGTTCAGCAGAAGGAGGGCGACAAAGACTTGCGCTGCCCGAACGCCCGCAGCTGCCCCAGCCAGCTCAGGGAACGCCTCTACTCGCTGGCCGCCCGCGGGGCCTTCGACATCGAGGCGCTGGGTGAGGCGGGCGCCCATGATCTCCTGGAATCCGGCCTGCTGACCGACGAGTCGGGGCTGTTTGCGCTCACCGAGGAGGACCTGTCCCGCAGCTCCATCTATGCCACCCGGCGGGGAATCACCGCCAACGGCCTGAAGCTGCTGGAAAACCTGGCTGCCGCCAAGCAGCAGCCGCTGTGGCGGGTGCTGGTGGCGTTGTCCATCCGTCACGTCGGCCCCACCGCGGCCCGTGCGCTCGCGTCCCGGTTCGGAAGCATGTCCGCGATCCGTGCCGCCTCTGTCGAGGAACTGGCAGATACCGAGGGTGTGGGCCCGGTGATCGCCCAGTCACTGAAGCTGTGGTTCGAGGTGGACTGGCACGTCAACATCGTCGAGGCCTGGACCGCTGCCGGGGTCCGGATGGCTGATGCACTCTCCAACCCGGGGAGCGACGACCGGCCCTCCGCCATCCTCGAGGGATTGACAGTGGTCGTCACAGGAAGCCTTGAAGGATTTACCCGTGATGGCGCCAAGGAGGCCATCGTTTCCCGGGGCGGCAAGGCCGCCGGGTCGGTGAGCCGGAAAACCAGCTATGTGGTGGTGGGGGAGAACGCCGGCAGCAAGGCCGCCAAGGCGGAGGAACTGGGGTTGCCCATCCTCGACGAGGCAGGGTTCCTGTCCCTCCTGGAGAAAGGACCCGCGGGGCTCAACGGCGGCGACGCCGCGGCACCATCTGCGCCCGGATTGCCCGGTGACGAGTGACCAGTCCGCTGATGCCGTCGCGTCCGAGTTCCCGTGGCGTGCCCCGATTGTTCATGGGAACAGTGTAGGAACGCATTAGGGTGGGGCGGCATGGGTCCCCACTCCACAGCCTGGGTTGCGAAAATCAGCGACGAGGCCATCCGAGCTTCCTGGGGCGATGCCACGTTCCTGCGGGGACGTTCCTACGAGGCCGCCGGGCACGTCCTGAGGTACTCCACGAACCGCACCGGCTCCATCGAAGCAGTGGTGAGGGGAACAGGAAAGAAGGTGTACCGGACGTTCCTTCACCACGACCAGCAGGGGGTCAACAGCACCTGCTCGTGTCCGATGAGGATGAGGTGCAAACACGCCGTGGCGGTGTTGCTGGCCGCGCGGGAATCGGCGATGGAGACCGTTTCCCCGGTGTCCTCCTGGGAAAACGCGCTGGCCGGACTGCTGCCCGCAACCGGGAGCGAGGACAGGACCATTGAACTCGGCCTGGAGTTTCGAATCGACGGTCCACTGGAGCAGCCGAACGGACTGACGTTGCGTCCCCTGCGGCTCGGGGCACGTGGCTGGGTCAAATTCCAGGCCGGCTGGCTGGACGTCGTCACGAACTACCGGGGGGTGAACTACGAGCCTGTGCAGCGCGAAACACTGCTGCAGATGGCAAGGCTCACGGGGCGCCAGCAGTACACCCATGCCATCCCGGCCTCGGTTTCCCTTGCCGATCTCGGCCCACTGGGCTGGTCGCTCCTGCGGCGGGCCGTTGACGCTGGAATTCAGCTGATCCCAGGCCAGGGAATCCAGGACGTGGAGGTCGGATGTGAACCGGTCAGGATCTGGCTGGATGTCGATTTCCGAGATGACGGATCGCGACAACTCACGATCTCCGGGGATCTGGGCCCAATCCCCCCGGACGGTCGGCGATTCCTGATCGGGGAACCGGCTCACGGGGTGGGGGAACTGGGGGCGGGCGGCCGGTTGCGTCTGCACCCACTGGCCGGGACGGTGCCCGATGCGATCCGCGGATTGTTCAACAAGAATCTGGCAGTCACGATTCCGGCCCAGGATGTCGGGCGGTTCCAGCTGATGTATCTGCCTGGTCTGGTGCACAGGGGGCTCGTCCCGCCGGGCACGTGGGACCCGCAGGACCTTCCACACCCGAAACTCGCCCTGGGACTGACCCACGAGCCCGGTCACCGGTTGCTGCTCGAATGGGGTTTCAAGTACGTCTTTGGGGAAACCAGCGTCGATGTCGCGTTCCAGCCTCACGTGGAGGAGACCTTCCGGGACCGGGAGGCCGAGCGATCCCTTGAAGGAGTCGCGCTCCGGCTGGTCGGGGACTATCCGGCCCTGTGTGAACTGCGCCAGCAGCGACTGATTCCGAAGGCTGCGGTGACCCGGGCCGATGCTGCCCGGTTCGTCACCGACATCCTGCCCCGTCTGGAGGCCGCCGGAGTCATCGTCACCCATAACGGCGAGGTTCCCGGATACGTGCGTGCTACTGAGGGTCCGGTGCTGTCGGTCGGCACGGAGGATACCGGTGACAACGACTGGTTCAATCTCCACGTCCGGGTTACCGTCGCCGGTCGCGACGTGCCCTTCGAACAGCTCTTCCGGGCGCTCGCTGCGGGGGATGAAGCGATGCTGCTGGATGATGGGACCTGGTTCCCGATGGAGCACTCTGAACTCGATCGACTGCGGCAACTCCTTATTGAGGCCCGGGAACTCGTGGATGCCGGCCCGGGCGGGCAGTTGCGGATCAGCGCCTATCAAGCCGGTCTGTGGGAGGAACTCGCGAGGCTGGGAGTTGTGGAGGAACAGCCACGGCGTTGGCGGGAACGCGTGCAGACTTTGCTGAGCCTCGGCTCAGGTGAGGCACGTGCCTCGGTTCCGGAAGGGCTGGATGCGATGCTGCGTCCTTACCAGGAACAAGGGCTCGCGTGGCTCGCCGCGCTCTGGGACGCGAATCTTGGTGGGGTGCTAGCCGACGACATGGGGCTTGGGAAAACTCTTCAATGCCTGGCACTGCTGGAGCGCGCCCGGGAACGCGGTCAGCTTGACGACGCACCGGTGCTCGCCGTGGCGCCCGCCAGCGTCGTCGGCACCTGGGCGGAGGAAGCAGCCCGATTCGTGCCCGGGCTGAAAGTTGTCGCCATCCGGGCCACGCAGGCCAGGCGCGGCACGGAACTGGCCGAGGAGATCCGCGGCGCGCACCTGGTGGCCACCTCCTACACCCTCCTTCGGATGGAGGACGAGGCATACCTGGAGCAGACATGGCGTGGCCTGGTGCTGGACGAAGCTCAGTTCATCAAGAACCACCGCTCCCGTACCCATCAGGTGGCGCGCCGCATCGGGGCCCCGTTCACCCTGGCCATCACCGGAACCCCGCTGGAGAATTCCCTCAGCGACCTGTGGTCGATGTTCTCGCTCGTCGCACCGGGGCTGTTCCCGCGCCTGGAGAGTTTCAACGAGATTTACCGCAAACCGGTGGAAA
Organism: Arachnia propionica; assembly: GCF_037055325.1. Lineage (NCBI taxonomy): Bacteria > Bacillati > Actinomycetota > Actinomycetes > Propionibacteriales > Propionibacteriaceae > Arachnia > Arachnia propionica. Next base: position 204,288 of record NZ_CP146373.1, read on the forward strand.
AGAACGGCAAGACCGATGTCCTGGGGCGCCTGCGCGCTCGGATCCGCCCGTTCATGCTGCGTCGCACCAAACGTGAGGTTGTCAGGGAACTTCCCGAGAAGGTGGAACAGATCACGCGGCTGGAACTCAACCCGGAACACCGACGCCGCTACGACCAGCACCTGACGCGGGAACGCACCCGGGTGCTTGGAATGCTCGACGACATGGACCGGAACCGGGTGGCAATCTTCCGTGCCCTGACGAAACTGCGGCAACTCGCCCTAGAACCCCGGCTGGTGGACACGGAACTGCCGCCCACACCATCGGCGAAGATCACCACCCTGCTGGAGCAGATCCGTGAACTGGCCGAGGAAGGGCACCGTGCGCTGGTGTTCTCCTCCTTCACCGGGTTTCTGAAATTGGTTCGCGAGGCATTGGAGGCGGAAGGCATCGAATACGTCTACCTCGACGGACGCACCCGTGATCGGCCCGCCCGCATCGCGCAGTTCCGAGAAGGTGACGCCCCGGTGTTCCTGATCTCCCTGAAAGCCGGTGGGTTCGGACTCACCCTCACCGAGGCCGACTACGTCTTCGTACTGGACCCGTGGTGGAATCCCGCCGCCGAGAACCAGGCCGTCGATCGGGCACACCGCATCGGCCAGACCCGGGCGGTCAACGTCTATCGCATGGTTTCGGCAGACACGATCGAGGAAAAAGTCGTGGCCCTGCAGCAGCGCAAACGCGATCTCTTCGCATCCGTCATCGACACGGGGGAGTTCCGCAGCACGGCCATCACCGCCTCCGACATCCGAGGTCTGCTGGAATAGGGCAATGCCCGAAGGACACGTCATCCACCGTCTCGCCAACACCTTCCAGGAGGACTTCGCGGATCGTGAAGTGAGGGTCAGCTCCCCGCAGGGTAGGTTTGCCGACGAGGCCGCCGTCCTGGATGGGCACACTCTCACCGGGGCCGAGGCCGTCGGGAAGCATCTGTTCATCAACTTCGACGTCCCGGGTGCCAATCGCATCCACATTCATCTGGGACTGATCGGAAAACTTGGTTTCGCCCCGGTCGCCGACCCTGTCGGGCAGGTGCGGCTTCGAATCGTGGCCGACAACCGGGCCGCCGACCTGCGTGGTCCGCAGTGGTGCCGGCTGATCACCGAGGAGCAGTACCGGAAAGTTCTCGCGGACTCCGGCCCCGACCCATTGCGTGGCGACGCCGACCCCGACCGTGGATGGACGAGGATCCACAGATCGGGAAAATCCATCGCCGCACTGCTGATGGATCAACGGGTCGCCGCCGGAGTGGGGAACATCTTCCGCGCCGAGGTGCTGTTTCGGCACGGCATCGATCCCACCACCCCGGGCAAAGAGATCACCGAGGCCACCTGGAAGGTGCTGTGGGAGGATCTGGTGGATTTGATGACGGTGGCCCTGGAACGCGGTCGCATCGATACCGTTGCCGAGGAACACGGACCCGAGGTCCAGAAGCGACCTCCCAGAGTGAATGCCCACGGTGGTGAGGTTTACGTGTACCGGCGTTCCGGACAACCCTGCCTGGTGTGCGGAACCGAGGTGCGCACCACCGTGCTGGAGGGGCGAAACCTCTACTGGTGCTCAAGATGTCAGCGATCCCGCCGCGCTTCCGACTAATGTGTGCGACATGCATTTCAGCGCCTTCGACGCCTACCTCTTCGACCTGGACGGGGTCATAACTCCCACCGCTGAAGTCCACATGAAGGCCTGGGGCGAGATGTTCAACGCTTTTCTCGTCGGTTTCCCCGGCCAGGAACCGTGGACCGATGCCGACTACTTCGCTCATGTGGATGGAAAACCCCGCTACGACGGTGTCCGTGACTTCCTCGCATCCCGTGGAATCGAACTGCCCGAGGGTGACCCCGGGGACGCCGCGACGACGCAGAGCATCTGCGGATTGGGCAATCGCAAGAATGACACCTTTAACGAGATCATCCGCCGCGACGGTGTCGCTCCCTATCCCGGCTCCAAGGCGCTCATCGATGTGCTTCGAAAGCGGGGCGCGAAACTGGCCGTGGTCTCCTCCTCACGCAACGCGGTACCGGTTCTGCGCGCCGCGGGCCTGGCGGAAGCCTTTCCTGTGATCGTCGACGGGAACGTCGCGAAGGAACAACAGCTGGCCGGCAAACCCGCCCCTGACACCTTCCACTACGCGGCCGAGCAGCTGCAGGTGCCACCCTCTCGGACCGTCGTGATCGAGGACGCTCTGTCCGGTGTGATGGCCGGTGCTGCAGGTGGGTTCGGGCTCGTCGTCGGGGTTGACCGGGGTGTCGGTCCCGATGCCCTGCGCCGATCCGGCGCGGGCCTGGTGGTCGCTGACCTCGGGGAGCTGGTGGCCTGATGCGCTGGATCTCTTCCGACCCGCTGAACCGTTTCCGTTTCCCCGTCGACGACTGGCGTTTTGTCGAGGTGGAACCCAGCCTTGATGACCTGGGCGTCACCGAGACCCTGTTCTCCATCGGGAACGGCTACCTGGGGATGCGCGGCAACCCCGAGGAAGGTCGCAAATCATACTCGCACGGCACCTTCATCAACGGTTTTCACGAGACCTGGACCATCAAGCACGCTGAGGAGGCCTTCGGATTCGCAAGCACGGGGCAGACCATCGTGAACGTACCCGATGCGAAGCTCATCAAGATCTACGTTGACGACGAGCCCCTCACCCTTGGGCAGTCTGACCTGGACCACTACGAACGCGCTCTTGACTTCCGCGCGGGATGCCTGACCCGTGACCTGGTGTGGCGAACCCCGGCGGGCAAGCGGGTGAAACTGAGTTCCCGTCGCATGGTCAGCTTCACCGATCGGCACTTGGCGTTGTTCGAAATCGAATTGACCATGATGGAGGGTGATGCGCCGATCGTGCTCAGCTCCCAGGTGGTCAACAGACAGGATGGTTTCGACGACTACCGCCAGCCGAGGAACGAGGAGGGTTTCGACCCACGGCGCGCGGGCAAATTCGACGGTCGGGTGCTGCAACCGCGCGGCCAGTGGCACGACGACCAGCGAATGGCGCTCGGATACGAGACCACCGACTCCCACATGACGCTGTGCGTGACCGCGGAACACACTCTCGAGACCGCGAACACCTACGAGGTGGTCTCCCGCATCGAGGAGGATCAGGCCAAGCAGGTTTACCGCATCGAGGCACGCGAGGGAGTGCCGATCGTTATCCGCAAGGCGGTCGCCTATCACACCTCGCGCGGGGTGCCCGTCACGGAGCTGTACGACCGCTGTCGCCGCACCCTCGATCGCGTGGGGGAGCGGGGTTTTGATTCGTTCTTCGAGGGACAGCGCGCCTGGCTCGACGACTTCTGGGCCAACTCGGACGTTGAGGTGGGTGGCCAACCCGGCATTCAGCAGGCCGTCCGTTGGTGTCTGTTCCAGCTGGCCCAGGCAACGGCTCGCTCGGATCAGCTCGGAATCCCCGCCAAAGGGGTGACCGGTTCCGGTTATGAGGGACACTATTTCTGGGACACCGAGATCTACCTGGTGCCCTTCCTGACCTACACGGCTCCCCGGGTCGCACGCAACGCCCTGCGCTACCGGGTCGGTCTGTTGCCGAAGGCCAGAGAACGTGCCCAGATGCTCAGCCAAGAGGGAGCGCTGTTCCCGTGGCGCACTATCAACGGTGAGGAGGCTTCTGCCTACTACGCGGCGGGAACCGCGCAGTATCACATCGACGCCGACATTGCGCACGCCTTCGGGAAGTACCGTGAGATCACCGGGGACGTGGACTTCCTGTATCGCGACGGTGCCGCCGTGCTGGTGGAGACGGCGCGGATGTGGGCGGACCTGGGATTCTGGCGCACCGAGGCCGATGGGTCGCAGCGATTCCACATCCACGGCGTGACCGGGCCCGATGAGTACACGGCCGTTGTGAACAACAACATGTTCACCAACGTGATGGCGCGTGCCAACCTGAAACTCGCCGCTGAGCTGGTGCAGGAACTCGAGGAGGCCGATCCGCTCTGCTGGGACCGTCTGGTCCAGACCCTGGACGTCGCCCCGGAGGAAGTCGAGGAATGGCGGGCCTGTGCCAAGGGCATGGTCATCCCCTTCGACGAGACCTTTGGCATCCATCCTCAGGACGAGAAATTCCTCTTCAGCGAGCTGTGGGACCTGGAGAACACCCCAGCCGACAAGTTCCCGCTGCTGCTGCACTTCCATCCCCTGGTGATCTACCGCTTCCAGGTGCTCAAACAGGCCGACGTGGTGTTGGCGTTGTTCCTCCAGGGCGATCAGTTCACCCAGGAACAGAAACGCGCCGACTTCGAGTACTACGACCCGATCACCACGGGTGACTCCACCCTTTCTGGGGTGGTGCAGTCGGTGATTGCCGCCGAGGTCGGCTACCAGGACATGGCGATGCAGTACTTCCTGACAGGACTCTACGTGGACCTGGCGGATCTTCATGCCAACTCTCGCGACGGTGTTCACATCGCGTCCACCGGTGGTGTGTGGAATGCGTTGGTGTTTGGTTTCGGCGGTTTGCGCGATTACCACGGTGATATCAGCTTCGACCCACGGCTGCCGCGAGAATGGGAGTACCTGCGTTTCCCCCTCCAGGTCCGCGAGTCGCGGTTGAGGGTGCTGTTGGAACGCGAGGCCATCTCTTTCGAAGTGGAGACCGGCGGACCGCTGGAGGTCAATGTGCGGGGGCAGCGGCTCGTCATCCAGCCTGGCACGCCGACCCGGATTCCCCTGGAGCACCAGGGCGAGGAGTTGCCGTCGCTGACGGGACGCCATCCTGTTACGGGCGGGCGTCGTGCCGACGGGTCCGTCATCACCGCGAACGTGCCCGAGGCGCCCTACGACCAGGATCTGGCGGTGGTCGACTGAACCCGGAACGAGTCATCACCATTTCTACCGGGGCCGGAACGGTTCGGGTGGAGGCGCCCGAGGGATGCACGCCACTTCCTTCCGAAGAACCCGGATGCTGGGTATTTGAATCCAGCAGCCTGCTGGCAGAGGTGCGTTTCCGGGCCGGGAAACGCGAGGCCCTGGAATTCTCCCTCCAGGGCCTTGGGGAATCCGTTGTTGAGACACAGGGTTTCCGGTTCATCGTCGAGGGCTGTGCGGTCGGTTGGCTTGCCGGAGCGACAGGCCGGATGCTGCTGGATGGCGCCGCCTGGGTGATGCTCAGCGGTTGGTGCGGCGAGGGCGGAGATGTCCCTGAGGGGCACGTCGCCCGGGTTCTCGGGAAAAGCAGCGGACTGGTTCCAGGGCGGCGGGTGTGGTCGCGTTGGCGGTTGTACCCCGAACACGAGATCCCGTCCCTGCCCACCTGGCTGCCTCCGCAGCGCTATCTCCCGGAGGGCGAGGCTATCGAGGTGCCGGACTTGGACGTCGCGTGCACGGGAAACGGTATCAGCATCGAAACCATCGACGAGGGCAGCGCGGTTCGCGGCCCCGTTGGTTGTCACGAACTCGCTATCCACGGCTCCAACGGCGTCAGTTTTGTGGAGATTGGCTGGTATCTGCCCCTGGAGCAGTTGGTTCCGAAAGCGCTGGGGCGAGCGGGAAACCGCCCCGACCTGGAGGCCTGGCTGCTCACATGGCTGCTTGCCCAACCGGGCCTGGAGGAGCGGGAAGGGCTCCTGGATCGGCTTGATCTGGCCCTGGGTAGCTGCCTGGAAACACCGGGCCTTTGGAGTGTGCTGGCTGGCATGCGCGCCGTCCAGATCACCGACCTGCCAATCCAGGACGAGGTGCAGGAAGCCGCCAACGGGTTCAGTGTAGAGGAAGCGCTGGCCGCTGGGGGACCGATCGACACTGTCGAACCGATGTCGCATCCCGGTTCTGCCCGGGTTGATGTCACCGCCCGTGACGTGACGCTTGCTCGGTTCAGACTTGCAGGGAATCCCGATTCTCCGGCCCACCAGGGACGTGAAATAGGGCTGCGGAACGCCGAGGCGCGACTACGGTGCGTAGTGTCCACAGAACCCGATCCCGAGGCCGTCGCGTGGCTGCTGTTGGGTTCCCCGCTAGGCTGAATGGATATGGACACCACGCGAGATGTCGACCGGCCCCCGCGCATCCTGGGGCAGGTCATGGGAGCGACTCTGGTGCTGCTGCTCGCCACCATCGTTTTCACCATGGCGATCTCCGGCAGCTTCCGCAACTACCTCCAGGAGTGGCTTGGCCCATGGCTGCTGGCATCGGCGATCGCGATGGGCGCTTTATCGCTGTGGACCCTGCTCGATGCCACTGACAAAATCGCCGGCCTGAAACGCGACACCCACGAACACGGGTTTCCGAAATCCGTGGTGCTCCTGCTTCTACCCGCCCTGCTGTTCGCGCTCTCGGCTCCTGCATCGCTGGGGGCGAGTGCAGCCAGCAGCACCGCGACGAAACCCAGGTCCTCCTCATCCGACCTGATTGAATTTCCCCCGCTGCCGGCGGACTCCGTCACCGAGATGTCCGTGCAGGACTTCGAGGATCGCTACGCCTTCGGGGATCCGAAACTGCTCGTAGAACGACCTGTGCGGCTGCTCGGTTTCGTTGCCAAGCAATCGACCCTCTCAGAAGGGCAGTGGAGCGTGAACCGGTTCCGCATCTACTGCTGCGTTGCCGACGCATCCCTGTTCACCGTCCCTGTCGAGGGCGTCGCAAGACCGGAGGGGGACAACGTTTGGGTTGAGGTCGAAGGAGTCATCAACCTCGACGCCAGTGAGGAACACCCCGTGCTGACCGCATCCAGGGTAAAGGTGATCCAGCAACCGGAGGACCCCTACCTGTGAGAAGCACCATCGTCCGGGTCTGGGCGCTGCCCTTCATCGGTGTCGCCATTGTCATCGCTCTTCTCTGGGTGACCACCATCCGTGGTCCACTCCTGCCTCTGGACGGCAGCATGGCCACGTGGGGCACTCTCACCATGGGCATCATTGTTCAGGCGCTGCCGTTCCTGGTGCTCGGGGTGTTGGTGTCGGGGCTCATCGCCGCCTTCGTCCCGAAGGACCTGCTGTCCAAGATCACGCCGAAATCCCCGCTGCTCGCGGTGCCCGCCGCGAGTGTCGCGGGTATGGTGCTGCCGGGCTGCGAGTGCGCGTCGGTGCCGGTGTCACAGTCCTTGATGCGCAGGGGACTTCCTCAGGGCGCCGCCCTTGCTTTTCTGCTCGCTGCACCAGCCGTCAACCCGGTGGTGCTCGTCGCCACGGCCGTCGCCTTTGCCAGCAGCAATCCGCTGATGGTCTGGGCCCGATTGATCGCATCCCTCGTGGCGGTGATCGCGGTGTGCTGGCTGTGGATCGGAGTCGGCAAGGCCGAGTGGATGAAACCTCAGGAAGGACACGACCACGATCACCAGTCCAGGGCAGCGATCTTCCGTGAGACCGCGATGCATGATCTGCAACAGGCGGGTGGTTTCTTGGTTGTCGGAGCCGCCGTGGCGGCGCTCATGAAGGCGGCGGTGCCTGCTGCTTTCATGACTTTCCTGACCGAGAATCTGTGGCTCGGGATTGTGGTCATGGCATTGCTGGCGGTGCTGCTGTCGCTGTGTTCCGAGGCGGATGCCTTCGTTGCCGCATCCCTGCCTGGGGTTTCCCCGACCGCCCAGTTGGTGTTTCTCGTGGTCGGTCCGATGGTGGATGTGAAACTGTTCGCCATGCAGTCCGGTGCTTTCGGAGCGAAGTTCGCAACCCGTTTCATGCCCCTGACACTGTTCGTGTGCATCTGGTCGGCGGTCGTGGTCGGTGCCGTGATGTTTGGAACCTTCTGACGAGGTAGCGTCCGCGTCGGAGTCGAGCATGTCGGCCCGCAGGCGGCCTTGCTCAGCCTCCGCGGGCTTCCTTCGTGGTCAGGATGATGCATCCTTCACCCAGGAGATGAAATTGGCGGTGGCGTCGCCGCTACGTTCGGCCATCGTGTGGCCCTGCCCCCATACCGTCGCGAAGTCCACCTTCGTGCCCCCGAGGGCCTGGAGGGCCAACGCTAGGTTGATCTCGACGGTGCTGGCCGCATCCCCCTGGGTGATACCGCTGCGGATGCGCCAATTCGGGGCCACCCGCGAACTGCTCTGCCCACCTTGCGATTTCAGCAGGTAGTAGAGGGGTTCGTACATCTGCTCGCGGGAGACCACATCGCCCCCGACTTCGTCGGTGGTGGCGAAATCGGTCTCCCACATGGAGGCCGCGTAGTCGCCGGACCAACCGGTCAGCGACGAATAGGTGGACTCGTTGGCAGCCAGCACATCGCGAGACAGCTTTGAGAAATGAAGTCCCTGTGTGCCCTTGCCCATCACGATGTTCTCGGTGGCACTGCGATCCGGTGCGTCGAAAGCACCGACGTCCTTGCTGGGATTCTTCTGACTGGTGACGAAACCCTGCAGACCGGTGATGGTCGCGGTGTTGCTGGCCGAATCGTAGGTGACCCACGGGTTTTCGCCGTTCAGGTAGGCGATGTACTCCTCCACCGTGGCGTAGGTGGTCGACGAGCCGGACGATTCACCACCCGGATTCTGCCCTCCGGGGGCCTCGCCGGATGGGGGAGTAGCGCCCTGACCGGAAGGGCCGCCGCCTCCGCTGCCAGGTTCCATGCCCGCAATCTGACGGGAGCTGGGGGTGTAGGGGAAAGTGGTGTCGGCCAGGAAGTTGTTCAGGGACGTGGTGATCTCGGCCACCACATGATCGTAGTAGCTGCCTGCCAGGTACACGCCCTCGCTGTTTCGTTCCAGCTTCAACGCGGTGCCCTTCGAATCGGTTAGACCAAGTCCGTTGACGGTCTCCGCGAACGCCGCAGCTAGGTCCTTGCTGTATGCGGCGGTCCAGGTGCCTTCTGCGCGTGTCCCGCTGCTGGCGAACTGACCCATGTTCCACTCGTAGGCGGCGTTGCCGACGTTCAGGCTGGTGATGGGGCACCACGCCATCACACCCGCGATCGCGTCGCTGATGGCTGTACCGTCGCTGAATGTCATGGCCGCACCGAGATGCTCCAGATACGTGGTGTAGAGCGGCGAGTCGCCAGAGGTGCCCATCACTGAGCTCTGCGCGCCGCCACCGCTGTGTCCGAACACGAAGATCCTGTCCATTGAGCCCGGCAGTGAAGCCGAGTTGTAACGCAGGTAACGCACCGCTGCCTTGAGATCGGTGACCCCCCACGGGGCGTTACCAACGTAGGAATCGGCATTCGAGTCCTTGCCGCGCAGGCCCGCGTGGACGTAGATGAAACCGGCCGCCATGTACTCCGAGATCGATTCGTAGGAGTACTGGGTGGGTGGTTTCTGGGAGGCGTAGCCGGGGGTGTTGACCGGCAGTACGATGGGCGCAGTGGCCGGGGTAAAACCGTTGATGCTGCCCGAGGCGTTGACCGTCACCTCGTAGGCGCCGTCGCCGTTGTCGGTGCCGGTGAAATAGGCGCCCGGCACGTAGATCCCGAGAGTCTCGTAATCGGGAGCAGCCGGGGATGTGACGTAGCTCAAACCGATCTGGTAATAGACGTCGTTTATGGCATCGTGACTCCAGTCGGCACTGTTCAACGCCAGGGCTCCCGTCGCCGCTGTCCCTGAAACACCGGTGGAGGAGGCCGTGCTGCCGGAGGTTCTGCTGGCGCAGGCGGTCAACCCGAGGCCACCGAAAAGACTGAAGGCGACGGCTGACGTGAGTAGGGAACGACGACTGAGATCCATGATTGGCTCCTGGGATATGAGGTTGCATGAAGAACACAACTAACCGGTCCTGTGGAATCCGTGACGAAATCCTGTGCAGCTCCTGTGGGAACCGCTGATGGCTCGTATACCTGCGTACGGCACCTGCGGGGCTCGCCCGCAGGGCACCTGTCCGGGTCGAGGAAAACCCAGGAATGGGCATGGACAGGAAACCGGTTCGAGGAGAAAAAACGTAATGATGCGAACCCCGGTTTCCGCCATGCCCAAGAAGTTTGATCACCCCGGAAAGACGCACAAGAGATCCATGCGACATGCTGCTGTCGGGAAATCCCCTTCGGAGCCTGAATTCACCCCAGGGCTGAACGGACGAACCGAATGAGTGAAAGATGCCAACCCCTCGGGGCGTGGCATATATTGCCGACGAAGGTCGTTCACTTGAGATTTCAAGAGGGGGATGAGCGACATGAAAACCACGTGGTACAAGACGCGCTGGGGAGCTGCCGCAATGGCAGGTTTCGTGGGCATCGGTCTTGGGAGTGGAATGGCAGGAAACAAGACACAAGTAGCGGCACCGGTTTCATACACAACCATCTCAGTGACCCCGTCGCCTGTGGTGGAGACCATCATGGCCACTGTCACGGAGACCGTTGTAGCAACGGAAACTGCCATTGCCACAGCAACTGAGACGATTGCGGTGACGGAAACCGCGAAACCTGCATCCGCTCCCACCGCCGAGAGGCAGGTGAAATCAACGGGCGACCTTGGGAACGCGAATCCTCAAAAAAGCGTTTACTACAGCTCGTGTAAGGAGGCCAAGGAGGCAGGAGCTGCCCCACTGCGTGAGGGTGACCCCGGGTACAGTTCGAAACTGGACCGCGATGGTGATGGAATCGCCTGCGAAAAGTAGAGGAAAATGGGGTGTCGAAGGGGAGATTTAATCTCACCCAATTGCTTTCGCCGCCAGATTTTCTCTGCGGTGGGCTTTGAGATGATGCACCACATCGTGCAACCTCGGTTCGGGGCGTGGCCACCTCGACGTGCGAGGGTGGGCACGCAGGCATCGATGGACAAACCGAAGATGCCGCTCATCCCGGCCTGCCCGGCTTCGTAACCCCACAGAACCTTGACGATCCCATCCGGCACGACGCCATCGATCCTTGCGACCTCACCGAAGCTCTTCAGGGTCTTCACGTGGCACGTCGAGACGCGGTTCGTGCTCGTCACCCGCTATCAGTAGACGCGCACCATCGATTTGTTTCGTCTCGTTCCGGTAGATGATCACGGCCGCGGCGTCGATGAATCCGGTCAGACTCTCGGACCGGGTGCCATCCTGGACTCTCACATGCCCAACGATCACCTGGCGGTGGTTCCGGAGAGGCCGCTGGGTGGGAGGGCGGCGGGGATGAGCGTCGCGCTGGTGGACCGGGTTCGTGTTCCGAATCGTGTGGGGGACTACTCTCGTGGGTACATGGGTCGCGTCAACATAGGAGGGTGAAAATCGTCGCCGAGCGAGCCAGGGCGCTAGCGGGTGACATGTCACCATCACCAGACGGGGTCGATGCCCGCCGCCCAACACACGTGGAGAGAAATGCACACTCAACCCGTTGAAGCACCCGAGTGGGTTCCACCGGGCAACGATGACGTCAGCGAAACCTACTTCCATGCTTCCCGGGTAGCACTCCTGCACGGATTCCAGTCTTCGGCAGAGGTCTACAGAACTGGACAGAACTCGTGGTCGCCTGCTGGGTGGCGGCTCCTGTCGGATGAGCCACTTCGTATTGCAAACTCCGAGCGACGCCGTACGGCCGATGATACGACATGGGATGATCCGAGAAGGCATCACTCCTCCTGGGTCATGGCGCTCTCCGCAGGTTCGACAACGACTCTGTTGGGGGCGTTGGAAGCGGATACGCCGCGTCTGCATGCTGACCTGGACGTTCTCGTGGGATGGACCGAAACCGGATGCAAAGGCAGCTGGGTGCTCATCGAGGGTGAGGAGATGGCGGCCTTCTCGCGGTACCGGGAACTACTTGCCAGCCGCTACGGAGTCCGTGATGAGGACCCCGGAAAGATTTGGTCCTCGTGGTACTCACTCTACGAGAACGTTTCACGCAGCAGGCTGGACGAGATCATGGTGGAGCTTCCCGGCCTCGGATTTGACACCATCCAGGTTGACGACGGCTGGGAACGGGCCGTCGGGGACTGGGAGGCAAACGACAGATTTCCGGAGGGAATGCCGGATCTCGCCCGCGTCGCCGAGGCTCAGGGGCTGCGTCCCGGGCTGTGGCTGGCGCCGTTCATCGTGATGCCGGGCTCCGAGGCGTTCGAGAAGCATCGCGACATGCTGCTTCGCGACGCGGTAGGGGAACTGGCCCCGGCGGGCAGCAACTGGGGCGGCAACTACTTCGTCTATGACTACACCAGAGAAGACGCCTGCGACCTGCTTGCCGAATTGATCAATGTCGTGGTGTCGACGTGGGGGTTCACCTATCTGAAACTGGATTTTCTCCAGGCGGCTGCCGCAGCCGGATCCCACAGCAGGGAAATGGATCGCGAGACCATCTATCGCAGGGCCATCACCGCCGTTCGAGAAGCAGCGGGTGACTCGGCATATCTTCTGGGATCCGGGGCGCTCATGATGCCATCGTTGGGAATCCTGAACGCGGTGCGTACGAGCCCGGACGTGGCACCGATGTGGACCAACTACGCCACTCGGGACCCGTCGGATGCACTCGCCCACAATGCATTGCGCAACAGTGTTGAGCGGATGTGGATGCGTCACCTGGTGGGACTCGACCCCGATGTGGTGTTTGCACGTGGTACGCGCAATCTGTTGACTCCGGAGCAGTGCCAGTGGTTGCGTGACAGTGCCGTGTTGTCAGGTTTCCGGGTCTTGTCTGATCCCCCGGACTGGCTCACCAAGGAGGAGAAGGAGATGTTGCGGAATTACCTCGGGCCGCTGCCCGAGACGGAGAGGCTCGGTCGCTACCGGTTCCGGATCGGTGAACGCGACGTGGATCTTGAACATGCTGTCAGAGCCACGTCCAGTCCGTACGTGCTCTGAAGAGCTGCGCGGGGATGCGTCCCGGTTGTGAACGTGAGTGTGCGATACCTCGAGACCATACCTTGTGGGATGGTGAACTATGGATCTGTTGTTGTGAATGCCGGAGGTGGGCGGATGAAGTTCGTGGGTCGCGTGATGGCCGTTTGTGGTGCCCTGCTGCTGGTATCCCCGTGCTGCGTCGGGTTGCCCGTTGTTCGGGCGGACAGCATGGCGGTGGGGCCTGCTCCCCAGCGAGTCGTCGAGTATGTGGAGCGGGATTTCACCGTCGCCGGCACTCCGGTTCAAGGCGCCACCAAACAGGAGGACGCGCCGCTGCTGGCCCCTGGCCAGTATACGGACGTTTCAACGGTCACTAGTAGCGGGAAGAGCGAGAAATATTACAAGGTGAAACGGACCTGGCAGGGGTCCACCTTGCGAGTGAATGTTCTGGGACGTATGAGCGTGACCGACCAGGGTGGGTCGGCGGGCCGCGGTGATTGGGAATACGAACTCACGACCGTTGATGGCGGCGTGACGTGTTCCCGGTACAACGATCTTGCCCTGGATACCGGCAGCATGGGCATAGTGGTCGGACGTACCCTGCTGGCGCTGCCTCTGGATCCCAACGCTTCACAATCGAGTGCCGATGTCGTGACATGTGGGAAAGCCGATGAGTTTTTGGTCAAGGTGGGGCGTGGCGCCGGCATCGGTGGGGAAACCCAGGTGGAGATCCGGGTGCTTGAAGAACCCCCCGTGGAGAATATTGATCAGCTTCCTCCCGGTTTGAAGAAGGTTCCCAAAAACAATTCCAAACAGCTCAGCTCACCTGCTTCTGGAGAACCTGAATCCGTGGTTGGTGGATCCAGTTTCAATGATGCTTTTGAGGTGGGTGCCGGGACTTATGTTACCGAGATCTTGCCGGGAGAGATAGTTGTTTTCAAAACCCAGATAAAATACGGTCAGAGTGCTTTCTTCTCGTTGGATGGCATTGATCCTGATGCGGCGGTTCTCCAGGGTGATGAAAGCGCTTATGGTACATACATTCCTGCAATCTATGCTCCGGATCTCAGCCGAATGAATTCGCAGGAACTGATGGGGCCTTACAGCTTTAAGGTCATAGGGAACGAGATGGTGACGACCAACGTCCCAATAATCAATGAGGTTCCTGAGGTGAGGTACCGTAACCGGTGGGATTCCCCTCGAATGTTTGACGATCAAAGCCTGGGCTTCTCGGTGGGGGGATACTATTATTATGCACTTTCCCTTGGGGATCAGAGCTCCTTGGGAGGAAAACCTGTCAAATTCAAATTCTCGATCAAGGTTTCTGGTGATGTATCCGGGGAGCCTGTCAGTACGGTGTCGCCGACCCCTCCTCAGGTGGAAGGGCCTGGCCAGTCTGGTGCCAGCGACTGGCGCTGGGGGTTATTGGTAAGTGGAAGCGCGCTTGTGCTGCTCGGTGGGGGAGGTGCGGCCTACTCGTTGCTGCGCCGACGATGAAAAGAAATCCAGGGGAGCTCTCTGCGCACTTGAATGTTGTGGATCTTAGTTTTTTTGATTGTTGCTGAAATATTCGACAAGTTTTGTCGGAAGTGAAGGAATGTGGCGCGACTGTGATTCATCACGCAGGGAGTCTGTTGCCTGGATGACTGTTGCAACGGCTTGCCAGGCGTCCAGGGGGGATGTCTTTGTGGGGGCTCCGGTGCGTGCGAAGCGAAGAAAATCGGCAACGGCCAAGGAGTCCGCGTCTTCGTCGCCATCTTGTACGACTATTTCGCGATTTCGTTTTTCATCGTAGGGGCTGCGGTCGGTTCGCAGGCGGATGACTCTATTTTCGCTATTGCTAAAACTTTCTATGCTTCCCCGGGAGCCGATTACGGTGTAGCTCAGCCGGTCATCGGGTGTGAAATGGCACTGCTGATAGGAAATGAGGGCGCCCGACTCCATTCGGGCCATGAGCATGGATACATACTTGACGTCCACGATGTCTTTGAAGCTTACCTGCCTCTCTTTCGATCGATTTTCAAGCGAGAATAGTGGGGCCGTCACCTGGGTGTTTTCCCGCTCTTTCTCGTGAATCAGTGGTTCGCCCATGCCGACAACATTGCGAGTGTGTGAGCCCGTCAACCAATGCATCGCCTCGAGATCATCAATCGCCTTCTGTAGTGATAAGTCGTTTGGCTGTCGCTGATCGATGTGCCGGTCCTTGGCGTAGGGGTATCCATCATGTCCGATGAAATGTCGACACCAGATGGCCTTCACCTCTCCGATTGCGTCCTCGAGTATCAGGTCGCGCATCTGTTGTATGAATGGCGTGTGCCGCATGGTGTGTCCAACGTGGAGACGTGTTGTGGTCTCATATGCGATCGTCAGAATTCTCGTTGCCGATTCAAGGGTGGTTGCCATGGGCTTTTCTAAATAGACGGGGATGCCTGCTTCCAGTAGCTCTGCCGTCACGTGCGAGTGGGTGTCATCCGGAGACGTGACGAAGGCCGCTCCCAGTCCCAACTCGATGAGTTCACGTACCGAACTAACGATGGGAAAGGTTTCGGGATCCTTGCCCAGAAGCTCGGAACATCGGATGCGTGCTGCAGAATCGGGGTCGCAGGCGGCAACGATTCGGGCGCCGTTCTGATCGGTCTCGACGTGCGTGGCAAGCTTCGAGCGTGCCCCCAGACCCACGACCCCGATCCTGAGAGGTTCGGTGATGTCCACGGCCACTCGACGGGATTGCGCGGCGTGCTGTGACTCCCAATCCTGATGAAGAGCCAGCATGTCCTCGAATCTCTTCGGGGCTATCGGAACGGGTCCTGTGGCGCGCAGGAAGGATTTCTCGGCGTCCCGGAGAGCGAGGGATACTGCGCCGAGTGATGCCGCAGCATGCCCCAGTTCTGCTTCCTCGATTCTGAGTCGAGGTGCGGTGGGCAGGCGCATGGTTGTGAGGTGTTCGTGGAGAAGAGGAAGAGGGGAGCTTTCGGGGGCGGCGGACAAGACGATGAGCGTCGGGTCGATCACAGAACAGATCGTCCCGATCGTCGTCGCCGCACGCAGTTCCCAACCGGATGTTTCATCATTCGGGATGGTGCGGGCGTGAAGATCCATGTCGAGCCGGTCGTTGACCTCTCCTGCATGCCAGTTGTGTCCGTGATGGACCTCGCCTCTTAGGACGAATCCTGTTCTGAATCCTGCGAACAGGCGGAAGAAGAGCATGCCGTCGAGAGCATCCAAGCGCGCGTCTGCCACGCGTATCATGAACTCGCCGTAGGCAGCGGTGTTGATGTCGTTGTCGACGCGGAAGGGAAAACTGCAACGGTGCGTGAGTTCTTCGGCGAGATTGATTCCTTGCCACTGAGGGACGAGATAGCTGCGCAGCACCGTGCCTTCTCCGTCGATGATTCCCGTGGTGGATGCGAATCCGCAGATCGGGTTGCCATGCTGGATGCGCAACGCTTCAACAGCCTTTCTTACATGCTGTGAGATGACATTCAGGCGTTCCTCGCGCGCCAAGGTCTCTATCGGAATGATGGTGGCATGAAGGATGTCGCCGGCCAGGGAGACAATGGTGGTGGACAAGACGTCCCGCTGGATATCGAGGGCGACGACGAAACCGTGCTGGGGAGCGAAACCGTAGAGTGCTGCGGGCCGGCCTGCCCCCGTGCTCGTTGAACGCTGTGCGATGATTCCGTAGTACTCCAGATCAGCGATGATGTTGCCGACGGTGGGTCGGGAGATCTTCGTTGCTTTTGTGAGTTCCGTGAGAGTGGTCTCGGTTTTTGCGCGCAGGGCCTGAAGTATTCTCTGCGCGCGTTCGGCCCTCGCCTCGGTGTTGGAGTTGATCTCCATCCGGTGCCTCGTTTCGCATCATTCACGTTGGAAGTCGGGATCAATGCAAGCCTACTGAGATATCGCGCCGACAGGGGCCGTTGAGCCCGATCATCCACTGGCTGGGGTGTGCGTGAAACTGATATTCAGGGCAGGCGATGGTGTCAGGCCCTGGCAGTTCCAGAGCTCTGATCGATGTGCAGGCACTAGTGATCGGTCCTGGCAGAAGGCGGCGGTATCCGATGACGAGACGGGTCCCGGCACAGGACGTTCTGGAAGACATCACACATGCCAGGTGACCTGCCGACCGATCGTGCCCCAGAGCAGATCGGGAATCTCGTTGAGTTCTTTGATCCGTGACTCCACCGAGGCACGCCGGGCTGCGAGTCCGAGACGTTCGGCGGTTTCGGCGTGCAACTCATTAGCCGTGAAGGCATCGATGGATCCCAGGGAACGCTCCAAGCGCGCCAGCTCCACATCGCGGAGTGCGGAAACGCGCTCCGCATACCAGTCAGAGGCCAGCACGGAATCACGGCTGAACAGCTCCCGGAACGGGACGTCGTCAAGGGTCAGACCATCCGAGGTGCGACCTGTGGCCATGATCTCGAGAAGGGCGTGCACCGGCGGAACCGCCAGGGCTGCGGTGCCGTCGTCGAAATACGTTTGCGCGACCCGGGCGTGTGTGGTCGAGATGGTGCGTACCGACTCGGCGAACACATCCGGATCCTGCAACTCGGGACGCAACATCTCGGGAGTAAAGACGACGTGGGGGTGCAGGAAGATCCGCCCGAAGTATGTGGAGGCGAATTTCTCGGTCATGCGGTAACCCAGCCGGGAGGCGAGGATCAGTTCGCCCTTCACCTCGTAGTCTTGAATGCGTTCCAGGCAACCCTCCTCGATGAGGTTTGCTGCGCAGCGCTCGGAGTCGGACATCCGGGAGAAGACTTCGGGAACCAGGAGGCTGATGTCGTGATCGACCCGGACGTGCGGGCCCACCACCCCGGTGCTGGAGAGCCATCCGTCGTAGCCGGTCAGCGCGAAGGACAGGAAAGCGGCATTCAGGTCGATGACCGTTGGAAGAGCGTTGAAGGGCCCCTTTGTCATTGCCCCTTCGGAACCAGCACCTGTCGTCGAGGGCGACTTGCCGGTCATGGAGCTGATGAACTCCATGAACAGCTCCGGGAGTTCCATGTAATGGAGGGGGGAGTAGGCACACAGCGGTGGGATACCGGGCTCGGCGGGATTGTTCCGGCGGCCCGCAGCCACCACGTCGACCGGTAGGCGCAGTTCCCGTGGCATCGGTAGCTTGCGGTGCAGCCGGGCGGCCAGCTCCGCCTCCGCGGAGCGCTCCGGGTTGGTGATGTCGGGGCGGCGCTGTAGGTAGCGGGGGTTCTTGGATGGTGTGCCGTTGACCAGACGTGGATGAGCCGAACTCACGAACCATGCGGGTGAGGGGGTGGTCGAGGTGGCGAAAGAGCGAATCAGTTTCTGGACAGGGGCCGTGAACTGGCTGAACTCGATGGCGTTGTCCATCAGCTCTTGAGCATCCTGGCGGGAGAGCGGCTCGAAATTGGACAGGAAGGTGCCGGGCTGGGAGATGTCCCACTCCGCCTGCTTGTCGTATCCGCGGTGGATGGCGTCGTCGGGGCGCTGGAACAGCAGCTGTTCGCAGTTGGTGACGAATTTCCGGGAGAGTTCACTTCCCGAGGGGCGGGGAGGGACGACGATGCTGGCGGTGATGTCGTCCTCGGTCTGCACCTTTGCCGCGGGCTGGAAGTCGTGGCGTAGACCGAACAACCGCCACGAACCGTCGGGGGCGAATCCCACCCGCAGCATGTTCACGCGGATCTTCTCCCCGTCGAGACGTAGCGAACTTCCCTTCCTCCCATTGATGATGCCGACTGTGAAGTGGCTGGACCAATCCTCGCCCCATTCTGGGCGGTAGAACCGTTTCACCACGAACACGAGTTCCTTGACATGGTTGGGGATCGCTTCCAGCCACGCGTTGTACTCGTCGTTGTAATCCCGGCTCGGGGTCAGCAGCTTGATCACCGACCCCACGGAACGCCGGTCGGACAGCACGGGTCGTGCATCATGCCCGTTTCGGGTGGGATCCGCGAAGCGGCGACTGAAGTCGTGGTCCAGGATCCGGGCGACCGCCGCCATGTCCTCGTCGAAATCCCGGACATAGGCGTCGCCGGTGATCACGGCGTCGGTGATGGCCTTGGAGATCTCGGACTTGCCACCTCCCGAGACAGTGGCAGGCTTGTGGCAGTGGGTGGCCCTCGGGGCGGTTCCGACTAGCGTCCACTGGGCGCCGTCGGCCTCCAGATGGTGAAGTTGCACGAGATAACCGTCTGGCCCGACGTAGGTCTTGTCGGCGTGCAGCGGGATCTGACCTCTGCGGCCGTCGACCTCCCATGTGACGGTCTGGTCGCGCAGGCTGTAGGTGGAGTGCTCGGGGACCAGGACGATGTGCTCGTTCTCCAGGTCCAGGGCATGCCCTTCGGGCTGGGAGACGAAACGCTGCGGGTCGCGGGTGATGATGTCGGCCAGCCGATAGCTGGGATCGGCGTAGTTGTCGGTGAACTGCTGACCCAGGTTGTATCGGGGAAAGCAGATGGCGCCGCCAGCGTGTTCCTCCTCCACAAGTCCCAGCAGGTTGGCGGAATAGCTGATCTGGGTTTTGACCTCCTTCTTGCAGTACCCGAAGTAGTTGTCGGCGATCACGGTGACAATCACCCCGCGTTCGTCGCGGGCGCATACCTTGAATGCGCTTCCGCCGTTGTAGAGCTCTTCCGGTTCCTGCCAGCACATGCCGTCGCGGCGTTGTCGCGGCGTTGCATCGTCGTGGTGGGGAAGTCCGAGCTCTCGTTTGGTCAATTTCGTCAGGTGCGGCGCCAGGATCACCGCGCCCGTGTGGCCTGTCCATCCCCTGGGCTTCAGGGAGGCGTCGTTGTCAGGCAGGTAGGGGTCACCACCGTTACCAAAGATGCCCTCCACGAAGTCGAGGTTCGCCACCAACGTTCCAGGAGCAAAGAAACGCACCTCCAGGCTGCGCTCACGTGAGAAGCCCGGGACGTGAGGAACCACCACGGGGCGCAGCAGTAGAGATACCCATGCCCGGGCGGGGGCCTCATCACCCGCACAGTAGGGCAGGGTCATTGACTCTGCGGGCGGGTTCAGGGCGTGCTCCAGCAGGCGCCCGTAGGTCTCCCGGGGAACCACCAGCTTGTCGTCCTGCACCGCTGTGCTGCCCTCCGCGACGTGGAAGACACCCTTGGTGGTGCGGCGATCGTTGAGAGGATTGTGCAGCACTCCATTGACCAAGCGGTAACTGCTCAGGTACTCCGAGGAGAACTGGTCGGCCCCGACGGGCAGGGACAGTGTCCTGGCCAATCCTGCCTGATCCAGCACGAAAGTCTGTCGAGGCAGTTTCGGGGAGGCCCCGGTTCCCTCCAGGTAGGAGTCCAGGAACGCCTGGATGCGGCCATCAACCGCGGGAAGTCGGTGCGAGAGCCGCCGGTCCAGTTCGCGCTGCCGCGCCAGCATCGGACGCACCAGATCTGAGCCCTCTGCGTGGTCAACGGCTACCGGAACCCGTAGCCCCAGCAAATTCAGTCTCAGATTGATGGCGGCGATTGCTGTGGTGTCTACCATGAATCCAACTATCTTCCATGGCAGTGAACCCTGTCGAGGGCGGACTGGTGTGATCTCAGCTGATGATCTCGTAGGAGACCTTCGCGACTCCCTGTCGAGTGTCTGCTATGGCCTGGAAGGCTCCCGTGGTCAAGTCGAGACAGCGTCCTGCGACATAGGGCCCGCGATCGTTGACCGTCACATCTACCGCTTTGCCATTGGCGGGGTTTGTCACCCGAAGTCTGGTGCCGAGGGGCAGCGACTTGTGAGCGGTTTTCATGGCCCACTGGTTGAAGGACTCACCGGAGGCTGTGGCGGAGTCGTCGCTGTAGAACGAGGCGAGACAGGTTTCTCCACCAGATGAAGCGGACGACTTGGCGGGTGCGCTGTCGGTCAGGTGACGCGCGGTCACCCATCGCACCGCGCCCTTCCATACGACCTGCGCGCGCCCACCGGAGACGGTGCCTGTGACCTTGAACTCGGTTCCTGTCGGTGCTACCTCCACGAACCGATCTCCGCGCGCGGCTGTCCACAGGTTGAGCTCGGTGCTTCCCCAGCGGGAACCGATTGTGTCGGGTGTGCTGGCGGCGCTCACAGAAGCGGAACCGGACGTGGGCGCAGACCCTTCTGGGGCGGAGGACCCCAGATAGCGGGTGGCCACCCAGGCCGTGCCGCCGTTCAGGCTGATCTGGCTCCACCGCCCTGAGAGCTGACCGGTCAGGGAAACCTGGGCGCCCTTGTCGAGGACCGTCTGGACGCCGGCGTTGAGGGAGGGGGAGTTGCGCGCATTGAGTCTCACCTGTGTCCAGGCGGAGCCTTTCTCGCCAGCGGATGAGCCCGCTTCCCCGGACCCTCCGCCGGTGACGTAGGGTGACGACACCCACGCGTTGTGGCCTTTCCAGGTGACGGGAACCCAACCGTTTAAGGCTGCGCCTCGGGCAGACAGTGATTCACCCGGGTAGAGCACGCCGAGACGGGAGTGATCGGTTCCGGGGCCAGAACGGACGTTCACGGCCACCTTCGCGGTGATGTTGTTGCCGGAGGCTTCGGCCCTGCCGTCCGGGAAGATGGCTGGCACGACGAACGTCAACTGGGCGGTCAGTACCAACCCGATGGCTGAACCGCGCAACAGTCTTAGTGCGCGTCCTTTTCGTGATGAGACGATCATCGGTGGTCCTTTCCAGCGAATCTGAACCGAGGTATTCCGGCACGTTAGGAAGTGCGAGTAGGAAGCTCAAGTAGAAACTATGGAATTTTGTGGCGTGAATATACAAAACCCCTAGTCGGACGCGGTTTAACTGATGCTGTGAATGGCGTGAAAACTCTCGAGCGGTGATTGAGGTTCAGGGTTTCTTCGATGTGTCGTCAGCGATGTGAGCAGGAAGTATGCAAAAAACTTTCGCGATGACTGTGGAAGATGTGGTGGAGACGTTTGAGGGCAAAGAGCGGGGCGCGCGTTCGCTGGAATGGGCGGGCGGGGTGCGTCTCACCATTCAGGACACGTGGCCCGCCTTGCTTGACAGCTTCCGGCCCTCCCGCAATTCTTGGCGCATGACCACCAGTCAGCTCGTAATCGTCTGACAGCGTTTCGATCCAACATCGAGACGCCCCCTCGCGTGCCAGATGGCGCCGAGGGTTTTTTGTTGAACGAAGCAGTTCCGGGCTGAGACCGAAGGGAGAGCGATGTCCAGGACAGACGGCCAGTTGCTGACGGGCGCGCAGGCGCTCGTCGAGTCTCTTGAACGCGCCGGGGTAGAAGTGGCCTTCGGTATTCCCGGAGGAGCGATCCTTCCCGCGTACGACCCGTTGTTCGACTCGAGGATCCGGCACATCTTGGTGCGCCATGAACAAGGTGGCGGGCACGCCGCTGAGGGCTACGCGATCGCGAGCGGCAGGGTCGGGGTCTGCATCGCCACATCCGGCCCCGGGGCGACGAACCTGGTCACCGCGATCGGCAACGCCTACATGGATTCCACTCCGCTTGTGGCGATCACCGGGCAGGTCAACGGAACCGCCATCGGCACCGACGCCTTCCAAGAGGCCGACATCCGTGGGATCGTGATGCCGATCACGAAACACAGCTTCCTAATCAAGGAAACCAAGGAGATCCCCCTGGCCATCAAGGAGGCCTTCCACATCGCAGCGACCGGGAGGCCCGGACCCGTACTTGTCGATATCGCAAAGGACGCGCTGGCTGCGAAGGCTCCATTCCGCTGGCCCGAGGAACTCGATCTGCCCGGGTACAAACCCACAGTCAAACCACACGTTCGCCAGATCCGTGCGGCTGCGAAGCTGATCTCGCAGTCCAGGAAGCCGGTTCTCTACGTTGGCGGGGGCATCGTCAAGGCGGAGGCATTCGAGGAACTCGCATCCCTGGTGGAGAAGGCTCGCATACCCGTGGTCACCACCCTGATGGCTCGTGGTGCGTTCCCCGACTCTCATCCACTGCACATGGGGATGCCCGGGATGCATGGGACCGTTGCCGCCGTGGGTGCGCTCCAGCGCGCCGATCTGCTCATCGCCATCGGCACCCGGTTTGATGACCGGGTCACGGGCAGGCTGGATTCCTTCGCGCCCAACGCCAAGGTGATTCATGCCGACATAGACCCAGCCGAGATCGGCAAGAACCGCGCGGTCGATGTGCCGATCGTGGGCGACTGCCGCCAGACCCTGGCCCTGCTCGTCAAAGAAATTGATCGCGCACCCGACACCGAGGAGTGGATACAAGTCCTCGGCAAGATGAAGGAACGCTACCAACCCCGCTGGGACGAGGCGCCGGACGGAAAACTCTCGCCGCAGGAGGTCATTCAGCGCATCGGACGACTCAGCCCCGAGGACGCCATCTATGTCACCGGGGTCGGACAACATCAGATGTGGTCGGCGCACTTTCTGCCCCACGAACGGCCCATGAAATGGCTCACCTCCGGTGGCGCGGGCACCATGGGGTTCTGCATTCCTGCAGCGATGGGAGCCAAGGTGGCCGAGCCCGACAAGGTGGTGTGGGGCATCGACGGCGACGGTTGTTTCCAGATGACCAACCAGGAGCTGGTCACGTGCGTCTTGAATCGGATCCCGATCAAGATCGCGGTCATCAACAACCATGCACTGGGAATGGTCAGGCAGTGGCAGTCCCTGTTCTACGACTCCCGCTACTCCAACACCGATCTCCACACCGAGCACCTTCCAAACTTCCCGATGCTGGCTGAGGCGATGGGCTGTGTCGGCCTGCGTGCGACCAATGAGGACGAGATGGATGAGTGCATTGCGAAGGCGCTGGAGATCAACGACCGCCCCGTCGTGGTGGAGTTCGTCGTCCACAAGGACGCGATGGTGTGGCCCATGGTGGCCGCGGGGGTCAGCAACGATGAAATCCAGGTGGCCCGTAACATGGCCCCAGTGTGGGAAGAGGAAGAACTGTGAACACGCACACCCTCGGGGTTCTGGTCTCCAACAAACCGGGCGTCCTGGCTCGGATCGCCGCTCTTTTCTCCCGTCGCGGCTTCAACATCGACTCGCTTGCCGTCGGTCCCACGGAGCGTCCGGAGATTTCCCGGATGACGGTGGTGGCCTCCGTCGAGGACGAGGCTGTTTTGGAACAGATCGTCAAACAGCTGAACAAATTGATTGAGGTCCGCAAGGTGCTGGAGCTCGGTCCCAACACTGTGCGCCGTGAGATGGTGCTGGTCAAGGTCCACGCAGATGTGCACTCACGCAGCCAGATCATCGATGTGGTGAGCCTGTTCCGGGGGAAGGCCGTGGACGTCAGTCCCGAGTCCATCACCATCGAAGCCACTGGCAGTCCTGAGAAGCTCACCGCCCTGCTGGAGATGCTGTCCCCCCACGGTATCCAGGAGTTGGTGCAGTCGGGGCAGGTTGCCCTGGGGCGAGGGGGCAGAACCCTCGCCGATCACAAGTCCAAGTAATTCATCAGAAGAAGTGAGGAAATAGAAATGGCTGAGATGTTCTACGATTCCGACGCCGACCTGTCTGTCATTCAGAACCGCAGCGTCGCCGTCATCGGTTACGGCTCCCAGGGACATGCCCATGCGCTGAGCCTGCGTGATTCCGGGGTCGATGTTCGAGTCGGCCTGCGTCCCGGGTCGAAGTCCATCGCGAAGGCCGAGGCTGCGGGGCTGCGTGTGGTCTCCGTCGCGGAGGCCGTCGAGGAGGCGGATCTCGTCATGATCCTCGCGCCGGATCAGGTTCAGCGCAAGCTCTATGCCGAGGAGATCGCCCCCCACCTGGTTCCTGGCGACGCCCTGTTCTTTGCCCACGGTTTCAACATCCGGTTTGGCTACATCAAGGCTCCTGAGGGGGTCGATGTCTGCATGGTTGCTCCCAAGGGGCCGGGGCATCTGGTGCGCCGCGAGTACTCCGAGGGCAGAGGGGTTCCCGCCATCATCGCCGTCGAGGTGGATGCCACCGGGAAGGCCTGGCCGTTGGCGCTGTCCTACGCCAAGGCCATCGGTGCGCTGCGCGCCGGTGGCATCAAAACGACGTTCACGGAGGAGACCGAAACCGATCTGTTCGGCGAACAGGCGGTTCTCTGTGGTGGCGTCTCCGCCCTCATCCAGTCGGGCTTCGAGACCTTGGTCGAGGCCGGCTACCAGCCTGAGGTGGCCTACTTCGAGTGCCTGCACGAGATGAAGCTGATCGTTGACCTGATGTACGAGGGGGGCATCGCCAAGCAGCGGTGGAGCATCTCCGACACCGCAGAGTTCGGTGACTACGTCTCCGGGCCGCGTGTCATCGACGCGCACGTCAAGCAGAACATGAAGGCCGTGCTGGACGACATCCGCTCCGGGGCCTTCGCGAAGCGTTTCATTGAGGACCAGGAGGCCGGTGCACCCGAATTCAAGGAATTGCGTGCCAAGGGTGAGGCCCACCCGATCGAGGCCACCGGTCGCGAGCTGCGTAAGCTCATGAGCTGGGTTAAGGACCACGGCACCGATGACTATGTGGAGGGCACGGCTGCTCGCTG
Organism: Arachnia propionica; assembly: GCF_037055325.1. Taxonomy (NCBI): domain Bacteria; kingdom Bacillati; phylum Actinomycetota; class Actinomycetes; order Propionibacteriales; family Propionibacteriaceae; genus Arachnia; species Arachnia propionica. Next base: position 229,389 of record NZ_CP146373.1, read on the forward strand.
AGCCCAACGCCGACAGCGGGTGCCCGCCTCGGCTGCGGGCACCCGTTGTTCCGATTCGGAGGAAGAAATGAAATGCTGACCAGGACAGAACGCCTGGAACGCCTGCCCATGACGCGTGAACACGGCGCATTGCTGGGTGCATCGGGGGTCGGGTGGGCTCTGGACGCGATGGATGTGGGCCTGATTTCTTTCGTCATTGTTGCCCTCGGGCAGCAGTGGGGGCTGGATGACACCACCAAATCGTGGGTCGTCTCGGTCGGCTTCGTCGGCATGGCCTTAGGAGCCACATTCGGCGGGTTGCTCGCTGACAAGATCGGTCGTCGCAGCGTGTTTGCGCTCACGCTGCTTGTCTACGGGATGGCGACGGGGGCCACAGCCGTCGTCTCCTCGGTTACCGCCCTGCTGTTACTGCGTTTCGTGGTGGGTTTGGGGCTCGGTGCCGAACTTCCGGTGGCCTCCACCTTGATCTCGGAGTTCGCTCCCCGGCGGATCCGGGGTCGAGTGGTGGTCTGGTTGGAGGCGTTCTGGGCCGTGGGGTGGATCCTGTCGGCGATCGTCGGGTACTTCGTGGTGGCCGGTTCCGAGGACGGATGGCGCTGGGCACTGGCGCTGGGTGCGGTTCCGGCCTTGTGGGCGCTGCTGATTCGCCTCGGTACACCCGAATCCGTGCGGTACCTGGAGGCAGTGGGACACTATGAGCAGGCCGAGGTGACGGTTCGGTGTTTCGAGAGGTCCGCGAAAATCTACTACGACGGCCCCACGATCGACACCCCCGAACAAGCCGCGAAGCACCAGGGAGAGACGATCAGGACGACTGGTCTCACCCTGTTTTCAGCACAACTGAGGCGACGCACTCTGGCGTTCTGGTTGGTGTGGTTCTGCATCAATCTGTCCTACTACGGGGCTTTCATTTGGATTCCATCGCTGCTGGTGAAGCAGGGTTTCACCCTGGTCAAGTCCTTCGAGTTCACCTTGATCATCACCGTGGCCCAACTTCCCGGATACGCCGTTGCGGCCTGGCTGATCGAGGTCATCGGACGCCGTCTGACCCTGGCACTGTTTCTGGTCGGCTCTGCCCTTTCTGCGCTGGGTTTTGCGATGGCAGGGACGCAGGGCGCGATCATCGCAGCCGGATGCGCCCTGTCGTTTTTCAACCTGGGGGCGTGGGGTGCACTGTACGCCATCGGCCCCGAGCTGTACCCCACGTCACTGCGCGGCACCGGTACCGGGGCGGCGGCCGGGGTGGGGAGGGTCGCGTCGATCATCGCACCCCTGCTCGTCCCGGTGTTGATGGGAAGCGGAGGCATCGTGACCACTTTTGCGGTCTTCGCGGTTTCTTTCGCGATGGCCGCGGGCGCCGCTTTCCTACTCCCCGAAAAACGCGATGCCGGTATCGACTGATATGGGCCGGGTCTGGAACCAGTGGGCTGACGGGCTCGTAGAGAGTGTTCCGGAACCTTGATGCCTTTGAGGTTGCACCAGCGGGAGGCTCTTGACGCCTGGCGTAGGAATATCTCGGCGGGGGTTTCCAGGGGTTGGATCGTCCTGCCACCGGGCGCCGGCAAGACCATGGTCGGTGTGCGGGCGATTCGCGAGTCAGGGCGCACCGGTGTGGTTTTCAGTCCGAACATCGCCATTCAGGGCCAGTGGCAGGTCGCTGCGCCGGAGGTTCGCTGCCTGACCTATCAGGCACTTGCCAATTTCGGGGACGACCTCGGTGGGAGCACACAGCTGGCTCGTCTGCACCCGAACGGAAGAGCCTTGGTGGCCGAGCTCGCAGCTACGGAGAACCTGATGATCGTCTTGGACGAATGCCATCACCTGCTCCGGACGTGGGGACGGCTGCTGGCCGAGGTGCTCGGACTGTTGTCCGACGCCGTCGTACTGGGTCTCACGGCCACCCCGGCAACCGCCCTGACTGGAGCGGAGGCCATCCTGGAGAACGAACTCTTCGGTGAGATCACGTATTCCGCGACCATTCCCCAAGTGGTGGCGGCCGGGGACCTGGTCCCTTATCAGGAGCTTGGCTGGCTGACGAACCCCACCGCCGCTGAACGCGACTGGCTGGGAGAGCAGCAGGGGAGGGTTCAGGAACTGCTCACCCATCTCAGCGCCCCGGACAGGGCGAGCATTTCACTCTTCGAGGCAGTGGCGAACCTGCAGGCCAACGTCTCCTGGGAGGACCTCGCGGCCACGGATGAACGCCTGACCGATGCCCTACTGCGCCTCGCCCACGCGGGTTACGCCGAACCACCCATCGGAGTTGCGTTCGGCGAGTGTCACCGACGCGATCCCGGAATCGAGGACTGGGTGGCGGTACTGAACCAGTGGCTCCTTCCGTTGGTCGACAGCCCCGACCCGCGGGACCACGCCCTGATCATGGAGGTCCGGGAGGTTCTTCCCTCCATCGGTTACCGCTGGACTCGGCGAGGCATCAGCGCGACCGCCTCCACCATGGACCGGGTACTGGCCCGCAGCGCTTCCAAGGCTCTCGCCGCGGTCGAGATAGTAAGTCTGGAGGAGGAAAACCTCGGAGCTGACCTGCGCGCCCTGGTGGTGTGCGATTTCGAGCGGGCGGCCGCGCTGCCACACGGTCTGTGCGACGTGGTGACCGCGGACTCGGGATCGGCCTGGCAGACCTTGAAGGCCTTGGCCGAGAACCCGGTCGGGCAGCGCCTCGAACCGTTGCTCGTCACCGCTGGGGTCGTCGCGGGAACCCCGTCGAGTTCCCGGGCGCTGATGGACTTCGCCGCGGGTCGGCTCCCCGGGCACTCCTTGGATATCGCCGAGGAGGAGGGTCTGGTGCGGGTTCTCGGCTGGAATGTCCGCCAGTGGGTGCCGGTGGTCACCGATTTCTTCCAGATGGGTGGCACCAGGCTCTTGGTCGGTACCCGTGGGCTGCTGGGGGAGGGATGGGACGCCCCGGGCGTCAACTGTCTGGTGGACCTGACCAGCGCAACCACACCTGGTGCCGTGATTCAGCTTCGCGGGCGCAGCCTACGACGCGACCCGGAGAATCCGGCTAAGGTCGCGATCAACTGGTCGGTGGCCTGCGTCGCCGACGGGGTGATGGGGGACGCGGATTGGCGTCGTCTCGTGCGCAAGCACCGTGGTTACCTCGCTCCCGACGAGCGGGGCGATCTGGTGGACGGGGTGGCGCACCTGGCTGGTGGGTTCAGCGAGTTTCGGACTCCGGAATCGGACGGGATCGAGGCCGCCAACATTCTTGCGGCCCGGCGTTCCCGGGAACGCGACCGGGTCACAGAGCAATGGAACGACCCGCGGATCAGGACCGGCCGGGAGGTGTCGGTGGTGCGGGTGAGTTCCAGGGCGAAGGAACCGTTGACCGGAAGCGGTTTCGGGGAGGCGGCGCCCCGGAGGCTGGGGCTTGTGCTGTGGCCCTGGGCGCTGGGCACGGCCCTGGTGCTGGTGGTGCTGGGGCTGTCCTGGTGGGTGGTCGCCGCACTGGTGTTGACAGGAGCGGATCTGTTGATCCGGGTGATACGGGCGGGACGCAGGCTCACCGGGCTGGCGGCGAACGTCGGTGTTGGCAGGGTGGCTAGGGCGGTTGCCGATGCTCTCCAGGCTTGCGGCTTGCTCACTGCAGGGGCCGGGGCGGTTGCGGTGGAGGTCAGAGGACAGGAACTGCACTGTCGACTGCTCAGAGTGTCCGCGGAGGAAGCAGCCAAGTTCGCGGAGGCTTTGGACGAGGCGTTGCAGCCTGTTTCCCGACCCCGATATCTGATCTCCCGTCTCACCGCCGCCCCACCCCGGTTTCGGGACGTCTTGAGGCTTGCCCTGACCGGGTGGGAAACCGTTCTGGAAACCTGGCATCCGGTCCCGAGCGTGCTCGCCTCCAGCCGGGACCAGGCCGATGCCTACCTACTCGCCTGGAAGCGATGGGTGGGGGAAGGGGAGGTTCGGTACGCTCACGGCCCCGAGGGCAAGGGCATCACGCGAGCGGTGCGTGGCGCCGATCCGTGGCAGTTCACCTCGGTGATTCGTCTGCACTGGGAGTGAGTGCTCTTGTGGTTCGAGTTGGCTGGTTCACCATGCCGCACTTCTGATGTGCTGACAGGCCATTGGAGCCGGGTCGCTGTTGCTTCTCTCAAGTGCTTCTCTTGGAGACCGGGAGCAGGCTGCCCTGCACTCTTGGATTGGTAGAATTAGACCTGTAGTACACGACGGGAGGGTCTTACAGGGTGAGTGTCTTCCTGATTCTCGGAGTCGTAGGAATCGCAGTCCTGCTGGTGTCTTTGATCCTGGGGGATCTGCTGGATTCGGCTCTTCATTTCGACGGCTTGGATTCCGAGGTCTTCTCAACCTCGGTCATCGCGGCCTTCATCGGGGCCTTCGGGTTCGGTGGGGTGGCCGTCCAGGAATTCACGAACAATGTGTGGTTGGCCTCCTTGGTCGGCATGGTCACGGGAAGCCTGGCTGGCTGGGGGGCGGTGACTCTCACTCGCTTCCTGAAACGCGCAGAAACCGGGCAGGCGCTTCGCAGTGACCACCTGATCGGGGCGGAAGCCCATGTCATCACGGACATTCCGGAAGACGGTTTCGGCGAAATCCGGATCGGCACCCACAAGCGAGCAGCACGGGCGGAACTGCCGATTCCCGCCGGAACCCCGGTCTGGGTTTCTGGTGTCCTGTCTCCCACAGCCGTCGAGGTTCGTCCCAGCGTCAATGAGCTTCCCCAGCCCTGAGCAGAAACAGAAAGGTCCAAATATCCATGAATAATTTCTCCTCCCTGATCACCGGAGTGGGAGGCATACTTCTACTGATCGCCCTGCTGATCTGGCTGGTTGCCAGCCGGTACCGGGTGGCCCGTCCGAATGAGGCCTACATCATCACGGGCCAGAAGGGCAAGGCGGTCACCAACCCCGAGACCGGCCTGGTTTCCACCGACCTGTCCGGACAGAAGGTCATCATGGGCGGCGGTGTCTTCGTGATCCCTCTGATCCAGCGTTTGCACGTGCTCGACCTGTCCAGTCGTCGCATCATGGTGCAGATCCGCAACGCGGTCTCCGGTCAGGGCATCAAACTGAACCTCGACGGCGTTGCAATTGTCAAGGTGGGTGGCAACGAGGACTCCATCCGTGCCGCTGCACAGCGCTTCCTGATGCAGCAGGAGGAAATCGAGACGTTCACCCAGGAAACCCTTGCTGGTGCGCTCCGATCCATCGTCGGTGGGCTTTCCGTGGAGCAGATCATTCGTGACCGTGCTGCTTTCGCACAGAGGGTGGCCGATGAGTCGGAGGCATCCCTGACTGGTCAGGGTCTGGTGCTTGACACCTTCCAGATTCAGGACATCACCGACGATGGTTCCTACTTGTCGGACTTGGGGCGTCCGGAGTCGGCCAAGGTTGGTCAGATTGCCGCGATCGCCGAAGCCGATGCTCGACGGGAGGCTGAACAGGCGAGGCTGGCCGCCGAGCAGGAGATTGCGATCTCGGAGCGGGCCCTTGTGCTCAAAGAGGCCGAGATCAAGGCCGAAACGGATGCTGCTCGCGCCCAGGCAGCCGCAGCTGGGCCGCTCGCCCAGGCCGATCGTGATCAGGCCATCCTTACCGAGCAGGAGAAGGTCGCCGTGCGGCAGGCGGCGCTGAAGGACCGCCAGCTCGACACCGAAGTCCGCAAACCCGCGGACGCGAAACGGTACGAGACCGAGACCGCGGCCCAGGGACGGCGCAACTCCGAGATCTTCGAAGCCGAGGCCCGCAAGGCAGCCGCCATCGCCAACGCAGAGGCCCAGGCCGAGACAGCACGTCTTACCGGTGAAGGTGAGAAACAGCGCCGTGCCGCACTCGCCGAGGCTGAGGCCATCGAAGGTGCGCGTCGCGGTGAGGCCGAGAAGGCACGTCGTATCGCCGAGGCCGATGCCATCCGCGCCGAGGGAGAGGCCAAGGCCGCCGCGGCCCTTGCCGTCGGTACCGCTGAGGCGGAAGCCATGAACAAGCGGGCCGCCGCCTTCGCGAACTACAACGAGGCAGCGGTGTTGCAGATGCTTGTTGAGGTGCTGCCGCAGGTCGCTGAGAAGGTTGCCGCCCCCATGGGCAGCATCGACAAACTCACCGTTGTCTCCACGGAAGGGGCGGCCGCGTTGCCCCGTCAGGTCAACGACAACGTGCTGCAGACCGTCGAGATGATCAAGAACACCACTGGTATCGACCTGCTTGACATCCTGAAGGGTCACACGAGCGGCAAAGCTCTCAAGGGCGAAACCGTCGAGTGACAATCCCTGGAGCGCGAGGGGCTGGACCTCATCAGGTCCGGCCCCTCGTCTCGTTGATCAGCTGGCCACGGCGGCGGCAATCCGGTCTCCGACCTCGGAGGTCTTGACGGCGCCGGGGGTGCGGCCCGCGATATCGGCGGCAACTGCGTCGTCAATGCGGCGGGCCGTCTCGGGGTGTCCCAGGTGCGCCAACAACAGAGCCACGGAACTGATGGCCGCGGTCGGATCAGCGATGCCTCGACCGGCGATGTCCGGAGCCGAACCATGAACGGGCTCGAACATTGATGGGTACTCGCCTGACGGGTTGATGTTCGCGGAGGCCGCCAGGCCGATGCCCCCCGTGACCGCCGCAGCCAGGTCTGTGACGATGTCGCCGAACAGATTGTCGGTGACTATCACGTCGAACCGGGCAGGGTCGACCACCATGGCGATCATGGCGGCGTCGATGTGCAGGTAGTCGCGTGTGACCTCAGGAAACTCCTCACCGATCTGATCGAAGAGGCGACGCCATAGGCCCCCGGCATTGACCAGGACGTTGTGCTTGTGCAGCAGGGTGATCCTGCCACGCCGCGCCCGGGCGCGTATGAACGCGTCACGAACCACGCGCTCCACACCGAAAGCAGTGTTGACGGAAACCTCGGTGGCAATCTCCTGAGGGGTGCCGATTCGCACTGCGCCACCATTGCCGCAGTAGAGTCCCTCGGTTCCTTCACGCACCACCACGAAGTCGATGCCGCCCTGGGCCGCGACCTCGGGGGACAGGGGAGTGGAAACTCCCGAGTAGAGCCGTGACGGGCGGAGGTTCACTGCGTGATCGAAGGCGAACCTGAGCTTCAGCAGCAGTCCCCGTTCGAGCAGGCCGCTCGGGATCTTGTCCGAACCGGGCGCAGCCCCGACCGCTCCGAGCAGGATGGCGTTGGTGGCCCGCAGATCCTCCAGAGTGGAGTCGGATAGGACCTCGCCGGTACGCAACCAATGCTCCGCACCGAGATCGAGATGCACCTCCTCGAAAGTGTTTTCGCCCGCGGCGGCCCGCAACACCTTGAGCGCCTCGGCAGTCACCTCCGGGCCGATACCGTCGCCGCCAATAACTGCCAGGGTCTGTCGTGTCATGCGGGAAGACTAGGCGTGCCATCGGTGGTGGCAGTCCGATTCCCACTTCTCGAGATGGATGCGATCGCCGCGGCCTCGCGCCCCGATCCCGGTTCCGTCGCTAGGCTTGCAGCATGCGTATCGCCCGTTTCGCCGTGGCCGGCAAGGATCCCGCCTACGGCATCATCGAGTTGGAGGTCGACGGCGGGGAGTACCCGGAAACTGTCGCCGCGATAACGGGGGACCCGCTGGCCGGGGTGCCCGTCAATTACACGGGCGCCAGGCACGACCTCGCGGATGTTCGGTTGTTGGCACCCGTCATTCCCCGAAGCAAGATCGTTGCGCTCGGGCGCAACTACGCCGATCACGCCGCCGAACAGGGGGCATCCATTCCGGAGGAGCCAATGGTGTTCCTCAAACCGAACACCTGCGTGATCGGACCCGACGAACCCATCGTGCGCCCTGAAGGATGCAGAGATCTGCATTATGAAGGTGAGCTGGCCATCATCATCGGGAGGATCTGCAAACAGGTCCCGGAGCAACGAGTGGCCGATGTGGTGTTCGGCTACACCATCGCAAATGATGTGACCGCACGGGACTGGCAGAAGGAGAACGATCAGTGGTTCCGGGCTAAGGGATGCGACACCTTCTGCCCTCTTGGTCCGTGGATCAACACACACCTTACCCCGGCGGAGGCGGGTCATCTCGCGATCGAAACCCGAGTGGGTGAGGATGTGCGGCAGCAGGGGAACACGTCCCGGCTGGTCCGGGGTATTCCGGAGCTGGTGACCTACGTCTCCTCGTTCACAACACTGCTTCCTGGGGATGTCATCCTCACCGGAACCCCGGCAGGGGTGGGTCCGATGGCCGACAGGGACGTGGTCTCGGTGGAAATCGATGGGCTCGGGGTGCTGAGCAATCCCGTGACCTCCGCGTGACCGCCCGCCTGCCCGGACCGGAGCTCAGATATCCGGTCGCCCTGCGGGGCGAAGACCCCGGGAAACTGGCGATGGGCCTGCTGGGAGCGCTCTTGGCTTTCCTGGTGGTGGTGCAGCTACTGGCGCAGGCCGTATTGGGGGTCGGTTGGTTGTTTAGGGGGCAACCGACCTTCGAGGATTACCGGTCCCGTGCGCTGGCCTATGAACTTCCCGACGGAATCTTGGCGAGCCATCTTGGGATCGCGGGTCTGCTGCTGTTCGTGCTGCTGATCCAGCGGTACTGGCATGGCAGGAAGGCCGGCTGGGCGATTTCCGTCCAGCCGGGGGGACGCTGGCGGTACTTGTTGATCTGCCTCGTGCTGGCGGCAGTGCTGCTGAATATCGTCATGTGGCTCATGCGCGGGGGGAACATGGCATGGCAGGCGGCCCAACCCGACTGGATGGTATATCTCGTGCTGATCCTCATCACCTCGCCCCTGCAGGCAGCTGCGGAGGAGTTTTTCTTTCGCGGTTACCTGCAGCAGGCCATCGGTTCCTTGGCAGGCAGGGCCTGGGTCGGCGTTCTGTGCTCAGCTCTGGTTTTCGCGTTCTTCCACGGAAATCAAAACATCGCGCTTTTCGCGCATCGTTTAGGTTTCGGACTGATAGCAGGGATCCTGGTGTGGGCCACAGGTGGCCTGGAGGCTGCGATCGCCGTCCATGTGGCCAACAACGTCTTCGCCTTCGGATATGCGCTGTTCACGGGTGGGGTTGTCGCACTCAAGGCAACCTCGGAGATTTCCTGGGAGGCGGCCTGTTCAGACCTCGCCGGTTTCGCCGTCTTCGGCGTCGCTGCATGGTGGATCGGCCGCAGGATGCACGTCGCGACCCTGACACCCTGAGTGTCTCCAGATGCTGACTCGAGTCACCGTCAGGGTGGCCGTGAGGTGCGGCGTCTTACACTCCTGTCATGATGGATGTGCTTCTAGGGGTTGTGGACCGGGGGTGGGTATCCGAGAGCCACCACCGGGGCAGGATCAGTGTGGTTCGCGAGGACGGACGGCCTCTGCTGTCTCTCGGAGACATGACCGCGCCCACCTTGCCCAGGTCGGCCCTCAAACCGTTCCAGGTCATCGCGATGCTGCGCAATGGCCTGGATCTCGAAGGTCAGCTGCTCGCGCTGGCCGCGGCGTCGCACCTCGGGCAGCCCATGCATACGGAAGGGGCACTGCGCATCCTCGAGATGACCGGGCTGAGTGCGTCGGACTTCCAGCACACCGCTGACCTTCCCGGCGATGAGACATCGCTCGCGGCCTGGCTGGCTGCTGGGAGGAGGAAAGAGCCGCTGGCGCACAACTGCTCCGGGAAACATGCGGCCATGTTGCGCACCTGCCGACTCGCAGGGTGGCCCCTCGATGGCTACCGAGACCCGTCGCATCCCCTGCAACAGGCCATCAGGGCCGTCATCGAGGAGTACTGCGGTGTGCTCGGTGAACCGGTGGTCGATGGCTGCACGGCACCTGCCTTCGCCACCACGTTGCCGGGGCTGGCACATGGTTTCGCGCGCCTGGCATCTGAGGAGAAGGGCCCCGGCAAGCTGGTGGCGGACGCCTTCCGCCGCTATCCCGAATACACATCCGGTGCTTCCCATCCTGTAGTCAGCCTCGTGGAACAGGTACCAGAAGCCGTGGCCAAGGTGGGTGCCGAGGGAATCCTCGCCGTCGGTTTGCCCGAGGGGATTGGGATCGCGGTGAAGATTTCCGACGGGATGGGTCGTGGACGCTTTGAGGTCGTTGACGCCATCCTCACCCGCCTCGGACACCCGGTGACCAGCGGGCCAGGTGAGGTCCGCATCAGTTCCGAATTGGAGGAGAATCTCGCCTCCTTGACGGGGTGAACCACCAAGTTGCGCGCCTGAGACGGGCCGTGTACTGTTTCTCTCCGTGCTCGGGAGAGCGCACAGGGGTATGGGGTAATTGGCAGCCCGACTGATTCTGGTTCAGTTAGTCTTGGTTCGAGTCCAGGTACCCCTGCGGAGCGGGTCTTCGAGGAGATCCATCCCATCGCCTGGCCCCGTTGTGTAGCGGCCTAGCACGCCGCCCTCTCAAGGCGGTAGCGCGGGTTCGAATCCCGTCGGGGCTACCAGGACAATTGCCTTGGTCAGACGCAGGTTTGGCCAAGGCATCTGTCGTTCGTGGGGTGCAATATCCCGCACCACATTTCGATTCTCCTGTTTCACAGGGTACCCCGCAAGATTTCCTCCAGGATCGTCACGCCAGTGCGGAGAGCGAGCAACGCCAGCTGCACCCGATCCCGCGACCCCGTTCTTGATACCAAGGGTTGTGACCGTGGGCATCGCCCGTCCTTGGGGCTGCGGCGCTCGGCATCCCGCTGCTGCTGCACGCTTTGGTGTCGATGCTGATGAGGTCTTTACGCTGCATCTGTGGCTATCTTTCTAGCGGATGCATGATTGGTTTTGCTACTGCTGTTCGGGAGTCCTAACGGGACTGTTGGTGCGGCACCGGCCTTGTGGCTCACGAGTAGGTTCTCGTGCGTTGGTCATTCGGTTCCGTTGCGGCGCAACACCTCACTCAGGCGTTCAGCAGCGGCCATCACGGCGGGGGCGTGGAGCCGTCCCGGCTGCCGGGTCAGGCGTTCGATGGGACCGGAGACGCTGACGGCTGCGATGATCTTTCCAGAGGGGGAGAGCACCGGGGCTGAGACCGAGGCGACCCCCGGCTCGCGTTCGGCAACAGACTGCGCCCATCCGCGGCGGCGTACCTGCTGCAATGACAGCACCGTGAACGTGGCTTCCTTGAGTAGACGAGGCAGGTTCTCGGGTTCTTCCCAGGCCAGCAACACCTGCGCGGCAGAACCTGCGGTCATGGAGAGCTGTGCCCCAAGGGGAACGGTGTCTCGCAGACCCGAAGGACGTTCCACAGCGGCGGAGCAGATTCGGAGATCACCCTGGCGGCGAAACAATTGGGCCGATTCGCCGGTGATGTCGCGTAGCCGGGTGAGGATGGGTCCTGCGGTGGCCAGCAAGGGATCCTCCGCGGCGGAGCTGGCCAGCTCCGCGAGGCGTGGGCCCAGAACGAAACGTCCCTGGAGGTCTCGGGTGACCAGGCGATGGTGTTCCAGGGCCACTGCCAGTCGGTGTGCCGTCGGTCGTGCCAAGCCGGTGGCACCTACTAGGCCTGCGAGCGTCAGAGGGCTGTTTTCCAAGGCAGTCAGTACGGCCGCTGCCTTGTCGAGAACTCCTACTCCGCTTCCTTCGTCCATATTCCGAGATTATCGTTTCGAATGTTGGACATGCAAGATAGAGTGCCGCCACCTGGCAGGCCCTGTCCTGCGATCAATCGTAATGAGGAAGCATGAAAATGGGGAAGACCCTCGCTGAGAAGGTTTGGGATGCGCATGTCGTACGCGCTGTCGATGGTGAACCCGACTTGCTCTACATCGACCTGCACCTGGTGCACGAGGTTACGAGCCCGCAGGCCTTCGAGGGTTTGCGGATGAATGGTCGAAGGGTGCGCCGTCCGGATCTCACCTTGGCGACTGAGGATCACAACACTCCCACGCTGAACATCCTCGAACCGATCGCGGATCCCGTCTCCCGAACCCAGGTGGAAACACTGCGCAGGAATGCAGCTGAGTTCGGAATCCGTCTTCATTCGCTGGGCGATCGCGATCAGGGGGTCGTCCACATCATCGGCCCGCAGCTCGGGGTGACCCAGCCCGGCATGACCATCGTCTGCGGCGACTCCCACACCTCGACCCACGGTGCCTTCGGGGCCCTGGCCTTCGGCATTGGCACATCGGAGGTGGAACACGTGCTCGCCACCCAGACGCTGCCGCAGAAGAAACCCAGAATGATGGCCGTCAACATCAACGGCGACCTGCCGCCCGGGGTCACCGCCAAGGATGTTGTCCTGGCGTTGATCGCCAAGGTCGGCACGGGCGGTGGCCAAGGCTACATCGTCGAGTACCGGGGAAGTACCATCGAAAAGTTGTCGATGGAGGGTCGCATGACGATCTGCAACATGTCCATCGAGTGGGGCGCCAAGGCCGGCATGATTGCTCCGGACGAAACAACCCTCGCATACCTGAAAGGCCGCCCCCACGCTCCAGAAGGAGCCGAGTGGGATGCCGCGGTTGAGTACTGGAAGACTCTTCGCTCCGACGACGACGCCCACTTCGATGCGCAGGTGGACATCGACGCGACCCGGCTGACCCCCTTCGTCACGTGGGGCACCAACCCAGGGCACGGCGTGCCGCTCGGGGGTGTGGTGCCCGCTCCTGAGGATTTTGATTCCGATGTGGAGCAGGCCACAGCGCGCCGAGCCCTCGAATACATGGATCTGACCCCGGGGACCCCGATGCGGGAGATCGCGGTAAACGCAGTGTTTCTCGGTTCCTGCACCAACGGCCGGATCGAGGACCTGAGGCTGGCGGCCTCCGTGCTCCAGGGACGCAGGATAGCCGAGGGCGTGCGGATGCTCGTCGTCCCGGGTTCGGCCCGGGTTCGGATCCAGGCTGAGCTCGAGGGCCTGGACAAGATCTTCCTCGCATCTGGGGCCGAGTGGCGGGCGGCGGGATGTTCGATGTGCCTTGGCATGAATCCCGATCAACTCTCCCCGGGGGAAAGGTCGGCCTCCACGTCCAACCGCAACTTCGAGGGACGCCAGGGCAAGGGTGGACGCACCCACCTCGTCAGTCCCGCGGTCGCCGCCGCGACTGCCGTCACCGGGTACCTCGCTGCCCCTGCTGACCTGATCGGAGCCTGAGACATGGATGCTTTCTCCACTCACACCGGAATCGCCGTTCCACTGCGCCGCAGCAACGTCGACACCGACCAGATCATCCCCGCCGTCTACCTCAAACGCATCACCCGGACCGGCTTTGAGGACGGGCTGTTCGCGGGCTGGCGCAGCGACCCTGATTTCGTGCTCAACCGCGAGCCCTTCACGGACGGGACCATCCTGGTGCCCGGACCTGACTTCGGGACTGGCTCGTCGCGAGAACATGCCGTCTGGGCGCTGCAGAACTACGGCTTCAAGGTGATTGTGGGAACCCGGTTCGGTGACATCTTCCGTTCCAACTCGGGCAAGGCAGGGTTGCTCGTGGCCCTCGTCACGGAGGAGGACCGGGACAGGCTCTGGGCTGCCATCGAGACCGCCCCCGAGGAACCGGTGACGGTGGACCTGCCGGAGCAGACCATAACCCGCGGGGATCTCGTGATCGGGTTCGAAATCGACGAGTACACCAAGTACCGCTTGCTGAACGGCTTGGACGACATCTCCATGACCCTGCAGCACGACGACGAGATCGGGGCGTACGAGGCGACCCGCCCGGGGTTCAAGCCGAAGACCCTGCCCGTGCGGACTGTAGACACCGTCTCCTGAGGACCGCTGCTCGGACGGGTGACGATCCCGACGGTATTCTCCTGCTTCGTGGAAGTCGAAAAACGTCCCTGGCATCGCTCTCTGCGTGAGGCGAACCAAGAAACGGCGCCCCGTGCCTACCGTTTCCTGGCGCGACTGGTTCACCTGGTGATGGGTGGTCTGGTCCGGCGGACCTGGCGGGGGCAGGAGAACGTCCCGCCCGGCGGGGTGCTGGTGGTATCCAATCACCTCTCGAACTTCGATGTCCCTACGACCGGCGAGTTCCTCGTCTGGTCCGGGCGCTGGCCCCGCTACCTGGGCAAGTCCGAGATCTGGAAGGTGCCGGTGGTTGGGTGGTTCGCGCGCGAGTGCCGCCAGATTCCTGTCATACGCCACTCCGAACGGGCCAAGGACTCGCTCGTGCATGCTCGCGAGGCCCTGGAAGCGGGGGAATGCGTCGCGATCTTCCCCGAGGGAACCATAACGGCCGATCCCGATGGCTGGCCCATGACCGGGCGCCCGGGCGCCGCCCGCCTGGCGCTCACGACCGGGGTGCCGGTGATCCCGGTCTGTCAGGTCGGGACAGACGCCCTCCTGGGTCGGAAGAAGCTGGAACTTCACCGGCTGTTCTCCCTGCGTAGGCGCCCCGTGATGGTGCAGGCGGGGCCGCCTGTCGACCTCAGCGCCTTCCCGATGGGGGAGGAGCCCGCGAAGGAGGACGTGGAACAGGCCAGCGTCGCGATCATGGACGCGATCACCGCGGTCGTAGCCGAACTCAGGGGCGGCCCCGCCCCCGAGGGGCGCTGGGACATGCGGGTAGGTGCCCGCGTGCCCCAGCGGGGGTGAGCCTCAGGCGGGATCGTTCATCAGGGTGCGGGCCTGTTCCATCAGTTCGACGGTGGCGATGGTGGCGTTCAGCGGACGCAGCGGGGACTCGGTGATCCCCGCTGCGATGCAGCGAGCCACCTCCACGGCCTCGTGGAAGAGGCCCTCGTGGTGGATACGTGGCTCGTCCCAGGACAGCACCCGGCCATCCCGGAACCTCACCTCGACGGGCCCCGGGCGGTAGAACGGGCCGTCGAGCACCAGGGTGGCGTCGCTGCCCCCGATGACGGCGACGCTCGGGGTGTCGGTCAACATCGAGGCGAACACACTCGCCTGGCGCCCCTCGCCGTCCCCCAGCAAGGCCATGAACTGTCCGACGGCGCCCGTCGCGTGCCGGGGACCGACGGCCGCCACCACCTCGACCCCGGGCAGGACCCAGTCGGCGAACATCAGCGGATAGATCCCGAGATCGTTCATGGCCCCGCCACCCTGGGCCGGGTCCATGGCGCGGCGGTGATCCACCAGGTACTCGCCCATGTCCACGGTGACGGCCTCGATCCTGCCCAGCAGATTCGCCGCGAGCACCTGCCGGACCACGTCGAAGCGAGGCAGGGCCAGCGACCACACCGCCTCCATGCAGAACAGGTCCTTGTCGCGGGCCAACTCGACCAGTTCCCGCGTGGCCTCGACGGTGGGGGTCATGGGTTTCTCGACGAGCACGTTTCGCCCGGCCTCCAGGGCGAGCCGGGCGTGGGAGGCGTGGTCTAGGTGGCCTGTAGCGACGTAGACGACATCCAGGTCCTGGGCTACGAGTTCCTCGTAGGAGCCGCAGGCCTTCTCGACGACGTGTCCTTCAGCGAATTCGCGCGCTCGATCCAGGGAACGGGATCCGACGGCGACAATGCGCTGGGAGGTGTTCCGGGTCACCGTGGTGACGAACTGGTCGGCGATCCATCCGGTTCCGATCACGCCCCAGCGAAGGGAGGGGACGGAGGTCGGGTCGGTGGTGCGGGGCTGGGGCAGGGAGTCAGTCATCTGGAGTCCGTTCCGGGCAGCAAAGCCCACATTGTCAGGACAAATTCTCTAGCTGATTCTATCTCTCGGTGCGCAGAGGCTTGTCGGCGCCTCCGGAGGGTCGCCTCAACAGGGCTGACCGGCCACGGACAGGGTCGCCTCATTCTACGGAAGCGCACACATTCGGAACGACCCCGCCGCCGAGCTGGGAGCGCGGCCATATTCGACGGGCCATCAGCCTCGGAGGCGGGATGGCTGAAGCTCGCCGAGGACTTCGCATGCTCAACCACATCATCAGGAGGAACCCATGAAAGAAAGCAGTAGAAATCATTTCTCACGGGGCTGGTTGCCTTGTCTGCGTTCCTGACGAGCTGCTCGTCGGTCCCCGTCCACACGAGCAGATCCCAGGTCCTGCGGCCTCCGTATCGGGAGGATCATTCAGCTTCAAGGACATCGGGGGCGCGACACCGAGTTGGTGGCTCCGACGAACCTGGCCTGCGGGGTGGGTCCTCTCGCCACTGCACCTTCGGCGCGGACAAACTTGCCGGCTGGAACGCCAAAGCGACCGAGCGGGTATCCCGGTAGGTGACTCCGGAGGCTGCGGAGCTGCCGGGTCTCGGTAGGGCGAACGCCAAGGACGGCGCATTCAATGCCGAGACTCTGTTGGGCCGCGGGGTCAACGTCATCCTCGACGCGGGTGAAATCTCCACCGCGTACGCGAAGATCGACGACGATCACTGACGAGCAATGTGTCTTCGTCTACTACGGCACAGGTGATTCGGGCCTGAGCACCGCGGGGAGCAAGACCATCCAAGTTCAGGTGATCGATGTCATTGGTGCCACAGACGTCTACGGAACGACTGCGAAGGCCTCGGGCTGGGGCGACGTAAAAGCCGAGCAGCTGCTCACCCCGGATCCTGACTGGATCATCGCCATGCCCGGAAGGGTGAGACGGACCTGGCGCGAGTGATGTTTTCAAGCCCTTGTGGGCGGCTTCCCAGGGCAACGTGCTGATCTCCTCGCAGATCCCTGGGGTTGGATGGACGGCCCACCCTCGGTGAACCAGGTGATCGGCGCGGTCTAAGCGGTGGAGAGCACCTACCCGGTTGTCTACAACTTTGCCCCTCCGAAAGAAGTGAAGGAGATCCACTTGCTCTTCTACCGTCACGAGCTGACCGAGTCCGAGGTAAACGGGATTCTCGTAGGAACCGGTCGTAGAAGTTGATCTATCCGGGGAGCCGTGACAAGTTGGATGAATCGGCAGTCAAGCTCAGGAGGCCCCGGTGTCGGAACGAACCAAAATTGCCCTGGTTTTCGGTGGAAGATCATCGGAACACGGCATTTCCTGTCTGACTGCAGCCAGCGTGCTCGGAGCCATCGATCGGGAACGGTTCGATGTTGTGGCCGTCGGTATTTCGAAGAGCGGTCGGTGGTCCCGGATGTCGTTGGAGGAGGTTGCAGATCTCCGCATCTCCGGTGGCGCAACCCCGGAGGTTCCGGAACCGGAACACGATGCGGTCTGGCTGATCGGTGAGCACGGGGGCGAGATCGCGACCCGGGTCGGCGACCAGCTGGTGGACATCCAGGAAGTGGATGTCGTCTTTGCCCCGCTGCACGGCCCCTACGGCGAGGACGGCACCATCCAGGGGATGTTCGAGATGATGGGTATCCGCTACGTCGGACCGGGGGTGCTGGCCTCCGCGGTGGGCATGGACAAGCACTTCATGAAGTTGGCCTTCGAGGCGGCGGGGCTGCCTGTTGGTCCCTACGTCGTCGCTTCGGAACGTCGGTTGCGCCTCGAACGTGAGGCCGTGCTGGCCGAGGTGGCCGGGCTCGGCTTCCCGGTGTTCGTCAAACCTGCGAGGGGAGGCTCCTCCATTGGAATCACCCGGGTCACCGATCCGTCCGGACTGGAGGCCGCCATAGCGGAGGCGCAGCGCCATGATCCCAAGGTGATCTTCGAGCAGGGATTCGTTGGAACTCGGGAACTGGAGGTGGCGGTGCTGGGTGACCCTGATGCCCCTGAGGGATGCCAGGCCTCGGTGGTCGGTGAGATCCGTGTCCAGGACGGGAATGGTTTCTACGACTTCGCCACCAAGTACCTGGATGATGACGGGGCCGCTCTCGACGCCCCTGCCAGGACCACCCCGGAACTGGCTGCCACACTCCAGAGGTTGGCCTGCCGGGCCTTCAATGCACTTGGCGCCGAGGGCCTCGTGCGTGCTGATTTCTTCGCCACCGAGGACCAGGCGTGGATCAACGAGGTGAACACCATGCCAGGGTTTACCCGCATCTCGATGTATCCGGCCTTGTGGCAGGCAACTGGTATTTCGTATCCCGAATTGGTCACCAGGCTTATTGAGCTCGCCCTCGAGCGCCCGGTGGGGTTGCGTTGATGAGCGCCGAGTTCGAGATGATCGCCGAACTCACCGATGGTTTGGCATTCGGCCCCGATGTGCGGTTGGGCCCTGGTGATGACGCGGCGGTGCTGGTGCCGCGCGGCGAGATCGTCATCACTACCGATGTGCTGATCGAGAACGTCCATTTCAAACGCTCCTGGTCGCCCGCCTTCCAGGTCGGTAGGAAAGCTGTGGCGGTCAATGTCTCGGATGTCGAGGCCATGGGGGCCGAACCCAGCGCGGTGGTGATCGGGCTGGCCTTCCCGAGAGACCTGGACCGACGCTGGGTCAGCGACTTCCAGGAGGGTGTGGTTGAAGAGTGCGCCCGGGCCGGGGTTAGCCTTGTCGGCGGTGACCTGTCCTCGTCGCCGCACATCGCGCTCGGGGTGACCGCTCTGGGAAACTTGTCCGGGCGCCCCGCGATCACCCGGGCGGGTGCGAGGATTGGCGACCAGGTTGCGGTGTGCGGTCGGCTCGGCTGTTCGGCGGGCGGCCTGCTGGTCTTGCAACGGGGCTTCGGTTCTCCCAAGGACCTGGTTCTGGAACAGCAGTGCCCAACAGTCCCCTACGGGCAGGGAAAGGCTGCCGCGGAAGCCGGGGCCACCGCGATGATCGACATTTCCGACGGTCTGCTGCAGGACCTCGGGCACATCTGCGAGCTCTCCGGGGTAGGTATCGATGTGAGAACCGCGGCGTTGAAGATACACGACAGCCTGGCGCGTCTCGCGGCAGCCACGGGCAAGGATCCGCTGGGTCTCGTTCTTGCCGGCGGCGAGGATCACGCTCTTGTGGCGACCTTCCCCGCACAGGTGGAGCTTCCGCAGGGCTGGCTACGAATCGGCACGGTGACCTCAGGTGCGGAAGTGATTGTGGACGGCATGCCCTGGGCGGGTAGCGTCGGCTGGGATCACTTCGCTTGAAAGGAAAATCGATGAGAATCAGCGCTCGCAACCAGCTCAGGGGAACCGTTGTCTCCATCGAACAGGGAGTCGTCAACGGTATCGTCCAAATTGAGGTCGCGCCGGGACTAGTTATCAGCTCCTCGATCACGAACGAGGCCATCCGCGATCTCGGGCTCACGGTCGGCGGGAAAGCGGTCGCCGTGATTAAATCGTCCTCCGTGATGGTAGGTGTGCAGGACTGAGAAGTTCCTCCCTCCGATCCCTTGGGAATCCGCGTGATGGGGTACTGAGCGGGTGGGTCATCGGAGTGGGTTTCGCATCTGATACGCCCTCTGGACTAGGTTGGAATTATGGCGACACGCGGCTCTTCCTCTGCCAGGAGTTCTTCCAGCAAGTCGGGTGCCGGGCAACGGACCAAGAAAGCGAGCACCGCATCCCGCGGTGGTTCGAAGAAATCCGACACCCGAAAACCGGCTGTCAATTCATCCGATACCCGAGGGGCCACGGAACCGAATCCTGTGTTGCAGTTTGTGGGGAGGATGCTTCGAGGGCTTGCCCACGGAGTGGGTGCGCTCGCCAGGAGCTTTGGGGGAGTGGAGAAGGACGTCGAGCCCGAGCGACGCCGGGATGGCACGGGTTTGTTCATCCTGGTGCTCGCTCTCGTATTCGCCTCACGAGCCTGGTTCATGTTGCCGGGGCCTGTGGGAGAGAGCATAGGGGCTATCACCTCGACCCTGTTCGGAATGACTGCCCCACTGATACCAGCGGTTCTGTTCTACGGTGCCTGGCGGGTCCTGCGACACCCGAGGGACCTGGACGGGGCTTCCCGCAGGGGCTTGGGCTGGTTCCTTCTCACCATGGGTGCGCTCGGGCTCATCAATCTTTCACGTGGGCTGCCCCGCCCGGACCAGATGGCGGAGCTGCAGCGTGCAGGCGGGGTGCTCGGTTTTCTGGCGAGTAGTTTCATCGCCGACCTGACCTCGGCATGGGTCGCGGTTCCTGTGCTTCTCGTCGTCACTCTTCTGGGTGTTTTCTTCGTGATCGGTAAACCCTTGCGAGTGGTCCTTGCCGGGATCCGGGCGGCCTTCTCATCGTTGGTGGAACGCCCGGAGGTGCCACAGGAGAAGCTGAAACTCGGCGTCGACGTGCCCTACGACACCCCGCTGATCACCGAGAAGGACGATCCTTCCCATGAGGATTCGGTTTACGACTACGAGGCGGACGAGGACTACTCCTTGGAGTCCGGTATGGAACTGGATGACTCGCAGGTCCATGTCCCCACTGTTCCCCGTGCGGAGGAGAAACCCGACCTGCCCCCGCCGGTGCATACCCCCATGGCAGGGCGGGCTGAGCAGCTACAGCTCAGTGGTGACATCATGTATCAGCTCCCGGATGAATCGCTGCTCGCACCCGGAACCCGTCCGAAGGCTCGGACTGAAGCCTCCGACCGGATCGTGCGGCAGCTCGCTGCCACTCTCGAGGAGTTCAGTATCGATGCCCGGGTCACCGGGTACACACGAGGTCCCACAGTCACCCGTTATGAGGTCGAACTCGGCAATGCCATCAAGGTTTCGAAGGTCACGGGACTGGCCGACAACATTGCCTACGCCGTCGGCAGCAATGAGATCCGTATCCTCACGCCGATCCCCGGGAAGTCCGCCATCGGGATCGAGATCCCGAACCTCGACAAGGAGGTGGTCAGTCTCGGGGATGTGCTGCGTTCCCCGAAGGCGCGTTCTGATCATCACCCCCTCACCGTCGGACTGGGAAAGGATGTCGAGGGCGGGTTCGTTCTGGCCAACATGGCCAAGATGCCGCATCTGCTGGTGGCGGGTGCCACCGGGTCTGGCAAGTCCAGTTTCATTAACTCGCTGATCACATCGATCATGATGCGAGCCACCCCGGAGGAGGTGCGGTTGTTGCTGGTGGATCCCAAACGGGTGGAGCTCAACCAGTACGAGGGTATTCCGCACCTGGTCACCCCCATCATCACAAACCCGAAAAAAGCGGCGGAAGCCCTGGCCTGGGTGGTTCGCGAGATGGATATGCGCTACGACGACCTGGCTGCTTTCGGGTTCCGACACGTTGACGACTTCAACAAGGCTGTCAAGGCCGGACAGGTCAAACTTCCCGAGGGGTCCCAGCGGGTGCTGGCTCCCTACCCATACCTGTTGGTCGTGGTGGATGAGCTCGCCGACCTGATGATGGTCGCCCCACGGGACGTGGAAGAGTCGGTGGTGCGGATCACGCAGTTGGCGCGAGCTGCGGGTATTCACCTTGTCCTGGCCACGCAGCGGCCCTCCACAGACGTCGTGACCGGGCTGATCAAGGCCAATGTGCCCTCACGCCTGGCCTTCGCCACATCCTCCATGACCGATTCGCGGGTGATTCTCGACCAGCCGGGTGCAGAGAAACTGGTTGGCAAGGGTGATGGGCTGTTCCTGCCCATGGGGGCTGGCAAACCAATTCGTGTGCAGGGCGCGTGGGTGAACGAATCCGAGATTCGCGAGATCGTTGCCCATATCTCGGGGCAGTTGCAGCCCACTTATCGGGAGGACGTGACCACGGCAGCAGCTGAGAAGAAGGTCGTGGATGACATCGGTGACGATCTCGAGTTGGTGCTGGACGCGGCCCGTCTCGTGGTGGAGCTCCAACTCGGTTCCACATCGATGCTGCAACGCAAGCTGCGCGTCGGTTTCGCCAAGGCGGGACGTCTGATGGATATCCTCGAATCCCGCGGAGTGGTGGGCCCCTCGGAGGGGTCCAAGGCGCGCGACGTGCTAGTGAAACCTGACAATCTTGATGACCTGCTCGCTTCCCTCGGAGCCGGGTGAGTGATACTGGGAAGATCATGAACAAGGTCCACATCCAGACGTTGGGCTGCGCCCGCAACGACGTTGATTCTGAGGAACTCGCGGGCCGGCTGGCGGCGGGGGGATTCGTCCTGGTGGATGACCCGGCGGAGGCAGAGACCGTGGTGGTCAACACCTGCGGTTTCATCGAACAGGCCAAGAAGGATTCCGTTGACACGCTGCTGGCGGCCGCCGACCTCAAGGAAACCGGCACGACGAAGGTGGTAGTGGCGGTGGGATGCATGGCTGAGCGCTACGGCGTACAGCTTGCGGGGGCCCTTCCCGAGACTGATGCGGTGTTCGGGTTCGATGACTACGCGGATATCGCTGATCGGCTCCGAGTGATCCTCGCCGGAGGCAGCCACGAGGCCCACATCCCGAGAGATCGACGGGAACTGCTGCCGCTCACGCCAGTGGACCGTCCGCAGGCCGCCGGTCGGATTGTGACACCGGGACACACCCCCTTACCTGAGGGACTGGCCCCTGCAACGGGGCCGCGCGTGACCCGTCGCCGCCTGGGATCAGGGCCTACGGCTCCCTTGAAGATAGCCTCCGGATGCGACCGACGCTGCGCCTTCTGCGCCATCCCTGCTTTCAGAGGCGCCTACCTCTCGCGTCCCGTCTCCGACATCATCGCCGAGGCGCGCTGGCTCGTGGAACAGGGAGTCAAAGAGGTGTTGCTGGTTTCCGAAAACACATCCAGCTACGGCAAGGATCTCCCCGGCGCAAGCCTGGAGACCCTGCTGCCCCAGTTGTCCCGGGTGGACGGGCTGGAGTGGATTCGGGTCTCCTATCTACAACCCGCCGAGATCCGCCCCGGAATGTTGGAGGTCATGCTCGACACCGACAAAATAGTGCCCTACTTCGATCTCTCCTTCCAGCATGCAGCGCCCGGCGTGCTTCGGCGTATGCGACGTTTTGGTGACCCGGATACTTTTCTCGGACTGATCGAACGGATCAGGGAGGCCGAACCAGCAGCCGGTATTCGCAGCAACGTGATCGCAGGGTTCCCTGGGGAGACCGAGTCGGACGTCGAGACTCTCCGGGAGTTCATCATCGAAGCCAATCTGGATGTTCTTGGAGTTTTCGGCTACTCCGATGAGGATGGTACGGAGGCAGAGGGCCTGGACTCCCACCTGGGCCAGGCAGAAGTGGAAGCGCGGCGGGAGATGCTGGCAGATGTCGCCAACATGGTGTGCGAGTCCCGAGCCGCGGAGAGGGTGGGGGAGCGGAGCGTGGTTCTGGTTGAGGAAACCGATGCCGACGGGGCGTCGGGGCGCGCGCCGCATCAAGGCCCCGATACTGATGGGGTAGTGGAGCTTCCTCCCGGAGCCGATCTCCGGATTGGGCAGTTCATCGAAGTTGAGTTCATAGATGCCACAGGAATCGACATGGTGGGAGAACCCTGATGACCGAAAAACGGTCCAGTAATCTGAACGTTCCCAACGTGCTCACGGTGCTCCGCATTATCATGGTGCCGTTGTTCGTCGCGGTGTTGTTCTGGCAACCGGCGAACCAGGGGTGGCGTTTCACCGTTTCCGGAATCTTCGTGGCCGCGATGCTGACTGACCTGGCGGACGGTTACATCGCCAGGCGCTACGACTTGATCACGGATTTCGGAAAGCTCTGGGATCCGATAGCTGACAAGGCCCTAACCGGCGCGGCCTTCATTTCCTTGAGCCTGTTGGGCGAGCTTCCATGGTATTTCACGGTGCTGATCCTGGTTCGTGAATGGGGAATCACGTGGCTGCGGGCAGCCATTGCGAAATACGGGATCATGGCTGCCAATCGTGGTGGCAAGCTGAAGACCGTCACGCAGTCGTTGGCCCTGATCGTTTTTCTCGCGTGGCTGCCAAGCCTGCCGGGAGCGGTGCAGTTTCTGGCCTGGGTACTGATGTGGGCGGCTCTGATCCTGACGCTGGTGACCGGTGCAGACTACATTCGCGAGGCCATCCGAATCCGTGCCCGGGGGAAGCAACCACGGCGCTCCGCCGAGTGAACACGGGAGCGATCAGCTGCCGGTAGTGGTCTTCGGTTCAGCGGGAACTGGGACGACTACCACTTCGACGCCCAACTCTCGGATGTGAGCCAGCTCCTCTTCCGGGGCGTTGGAGTCGGTGACGAGAATGTCGATCTCGCTTAGATCGGCCATCTTCGCTAGGGTAACGTGCCCGATCTTGGAGGCATCGGCTACAGCGATCACTCGTTGTGCCCGTTCGATCATCGTGTGGTTGGTGCGAGCCTCGATGTCGTCATGGGTGGTCAGCCCTCCGGACGAACTGAGTCCGTCGACCCCCACTAGGGCGGTGCCGACATTCACGAGCCGGAGTGTCGCCTCGGCCAAGGAACCCACGAGTTCCAAGGAGTTGGAACGCAGCACCCCGCCGGCGATGAGGACGCGACTCTGCCCCTGCTCGGCTGCCTCCAAGCCGATGCTCAGCGAGTTGGTGATGATCGTCAAATCTGTTCGATGGTGCAGGGCTCGAAGTACCTCGGCGGCTGTGGTTCCGCCACTGAGACCGATGGCGTGCTTGCCCTCGGGGACGAGCTTGGCTGCTGCTGCTGCAATACGAGATTTGGCGGCTTGATTGCGCCCATCCCGCAGTCGTACAGGAAGCTCACGACTGCCCTGGATTGGACGGGCGCCACCATGGGTACGATCCAGCAGTCCCTGAGAAGCGAGTACGGCCACATCGCGCCGGATGGTGGCCTCAGAGGTTCCCAGCTCGGTGGCGAGACTGGACAACGACATCTGTCCATTTTCCTGTAGCAACGCGAGCATCGCGAGCATTCGATCGGAGCGCTTGTGGGAATGCGTACCCGCAGCGTTCATGTCGACTCCTTCGTGCGCTTTCTGAGCATTTGGTGATCGTGTTCGTGGGTCAGTGTAACGAGAAACTTCCTCGGTTTGCTGTAAGCCACTTGGGATAAGAGGTTTCTTGATTGTTGGATGTTCGGATTTCCTATCCTGTGGAGGTGTTTCGCGAACGGGGTTTCGCTGTCGCTGATGCTAAGATACGCAGCTGTTCATGATGGGCTATTTAACAGCACCCTGAAACAAGGGGTGTGGAACGGGATGGTGTACGTGGTCCGGGAGTTGCAGGCTGCGTAAGGTTGCCTACATGCGCGAAGTGGAATTGTGGTCGAGACTCGTGGCTGCGCTTGGTGGAGAGTATGCCCGGAGCTGGGCGTCGACGGTTGCTTTACAAGAACTTGAGAGCCGCACTGTGGACGAGGCCTTAGCTGCCGGCGTTTCATGCAAAGAGATCTGGAGGGCTGTGTGGGTTGCGCTTGAGTTGCCGGCAACGATGCGTTGAAGACAGGATGCGTTGGCAGGTATGTGTCGCGCACTCTGCCACGAGCAGTTTCACAGGCGACTTGGATCGCACCTTTCGGGAAATGTGTGATTGGGCTGGCGTGTCGAGTCCGCAGGATGCAGGAGGCCGGCGGGACATCCCCTGGGGTTTTGTGACGTGTCATCGCGACACGTCGCGATGCAATCGAACACATGTTCGGCTACACTGTGTATGTCTTCGGGTTTTCCACAGCCTGGAGGTGAGCCGAATTTTTGTCACCCCCGATTCCTACAGTGAGGGTGAAGGTTGAGCTGGGCCTGAAGGAAGGCTCGGGGAATCGAAAGGAATCACACCATGGCTGTTGCGGACCGCGCCAAGGCGCTTGAAGCCGCCCTCGCTCAGATCGAGAAGGTACACGGAAAGGGATCGGTGATGCGTCTGGGGGAAGATACCCGGTTGCCCATCGACGTCATCCCCACCGGGAGTGTCGCCTTGGATGTGGCTTTGGGGATCGGTGGCCTGCCGCGAGGTCGGATCATCGAAATCTATGGTCCTGAGTCTTCGGGAAAAACCACCGTTGCTCTCCATGCCATTGCGAATGCGCAGGCTGAGGGTGGGATCTGTGCCTTCATCGACGCGGAGCATGCGTTGGATCCAGATTATGCGGGAAAGCTCGGTGTCAACACCGATGAGCTCTTGGTCTCCCAACCGGACAATGGAGAGCAGGCCCTCGAGATCGCAGACACTTTGGTGCGTTCAGGCGCCTTGGCGCTCATCGTCATCGACTCGGTGGCCGCGCTAACTCCGCGCGCTGAAATTGAGGGCGAGATGGGAGATTCGCACGTCGGTCTTCAGGCGCGTTTGATGAGCCAAGCCCTCAGGAAGATGACCGGAGCCCTGAAATCTGCCAACACCACTGCTATTTTCATCAACCAGCTGCGTGAGAAGATCGGTGTGATGTTCGGATCTCCCGAGACCACCACGGGGGGGCGTGCGCTCAAGTTTTACTCCTCCGTCCGTCTCGATGTCAGGAGGATCGAAACGCTGAAAGACGGCTCGGAGATGGTTGGTAACCGGACCCGAGTGAAAGTGGTTAAGAACAAGGTCGCCCCACCTTTCAAGCAGGCTGAATTCGACATCATCTACGGAGAGGGGATCTCGCGGGAGGGGAGCCTGATCGACATGGGTGTCACCAATGGAATCATCCGCAAGGCAGGTGCTTGGTTCACCTATGAAGCCGACCAGTTGGGGCAGGGCAAGGAGAATGCCCGGAACTTCTTGAAGAACAATCCAAAAATTGCGGAGGAGATCGAACGCCGGATTCGAGCCGTTCTTGGCGTAGCGGAAGGTGCGATCAATCCCGAAACAGGTGAGGTCAAGGTTGTGTCCTGAAACCAGCCGTGCGGAGCAGATCGAATTCGCTAGACGAATAGCGCTCAAACTTTTAGATCTCAGGAGTCGTTCGGAGGCAGAACTTCGGGAGCGACTGGATGCTCGAGGCGTGCCGGAGGATATCTCCGAAGAACTGATCGGGCGTTTCCGCGAAGTCGGGTTGCTGGACGATGCCGTTTTCGCGGATGCGCTCACGCGGACCCGGCTTCAGGTAGACAAGCACGGCCTCGCCCGGATTCGGACGGAGTTGCGACGTCGCGGGGTGGGTGAGGATGCGGCGACGGAGGCTTTATCCAAGGTGGGGCATGAGGAGGAGCTGGAGGCAGCGCGAGCCTTTGCGCAACGTCGTGCTCGTGCCTTGGCCGGACTGGATTCCCGAGTCGCGCGCCGGCGTCTGTTCGGGGCGCTTGGGCGCAGAGGATTCAGGGGATCCGTGGTGTCGTCAGTCCTCGATGAGGTGCTTGGGGAAACGGACCCCGACACGGATGACATGGCCTTGTGAACTAGCCTTGGCGGTCGTAAGGTCATTGACTCACGGTTCGAGACATCTTGGTTGGTCCCATGGGCCCGTGCGCGGCCCGGCACGACGTGCTCACGTCTGCCGTTCAGCAGTTCGGGGTGCCCTGAACCTCCAGGTCACTTCGTCAGGTGCAAAGGGGTAGCCATGGAATGGCTGGGCTGGCTCATCGCCGGGCTGCTGGGCGTCATCTTGGGGATTCTCGCTTGGCGACAGAGGAGGGTTGCTCTTTCATTTATTCAGGAGAGAGCCCGCATCGAGCGCCGGAGCCGTTCAGACGCTGCATCGATTCGCAAGCAGGCAATCGAGGCGGCCGAGCAGCTCAGGGCGGATGCAGCACGCACACTTGAGCAGGCGAAGGAATGGGTTCAGGAAGCGGGGGCGGACATCGACAGGCGCCGAGAGGAACTAGACGCGTCAATCGCAGCGCAAAGGGCCGAGCTTCGCGAGCAACGCAGCGCGCAGGAGCGACAGGAAGAGCGCCTCAACGAGAAGGAGGACCGGCTCGCAGCAGAAGCAGAGGGACTCGCCACACGGTCGGAACTCCTCGAACGGCAGCGTGCGGACCTCAGGAAACAGCGTGAGGAACTTGTAGCGGAGCAGAAACGAGCGACCACAGAGCTTGAACGAGTGGCCGGGCTGACGGCGAGCGCTGCTCAGGCTGAACTCATGGCCGACGTCGAAAGACAGGCTCGTTTGGCAGCAGCCACTTTGGCGCGTGACATCGAGGAAACAGCGAAGAAGGAAGCCGATCAGCGGGCCCGTGCGATAGTCGTGACCGCTATTCAGCGATGTGCTGCTGAACAGACGAGTGAATCTGTGGTCTCGAGCGTCGATCTTCCCAGTGACGAGATGAAGGGGCGAGTCATTGGGCGTGAGGGTCGTAACATCAGGGCTTTCGAGCAGATCACTGGTGTCAATGTGATGGTGGATGACACTCCGGAAACCGTGTTGCTTAGCTGTTTCGATCCGGTGAGGCGTGAAGCTGCACGATTGACCCTCATGGATCTGGTGGCTGATGGGCGTATCCATCCGGCACGCATCGAGGAGGTGCACGCCCGTAGCATCCGGGTCCTGGACGAGCGCATCAGGGCTGCGGGAAACGAGGCCCTCCTGGAGGTGGGGATCACTGATCTTCATCCGGAGTTGCTGCCTGTGATCGGTTCCCTCGCCTACCGCACCAGCTTCGGGCAAAACGTTCTCGCCCACCTGGTCGAGTGCGCACACTTGGCTGGGGTCATGGCGGCTGAGCTGGGGCTCGACATTGCACAGTGCAAGCGAGCAGCGTTTCTGCACGATATCGGCAAGGCTCTCACTCACGAGTCCGAAGGGCCTCATGCGATTATTGGAGCCGATTTGTTGCGTCGTCACGGTGAAAATCCCGACATCGTTCACGCCGTCGAGGCGCATCACAATGAGGTGGAACCCCGTACCGTTGAGGCCATCCTTACCCAGGCTGCAGACGCCATCTCTGGGTCACGCCCAGGAGCGAGGCGTGAGTCGCTGGAGGCCTACGTGGAGCGGATGCAACATCTTGAATCCATCGCCATGGCTCATGAAGGTGTGACCCGCGCCTACGCGATGCAGGCGGGAAGGGAGGTTCGGATCATGGTTGCTCCCGAGGTCGTGGATGACGTGATGAGTCGGGTGCTTGCGCGTGAGATCGCGGCCGAAGTGGAGGCGAATCTCACCTATCCGGGACAGATTCGTATCACGGTGGTGCGTGAGTCACGTGCCACGGAGTTGGCTCATTGAGCGTGCCCATGTGCGCGCACGCCCCAGACCGCATTCGCTGAATCACCCGGGCGCAGCATAATTCGGTCCCTATACGTTGGCCCTTCGTTGAAGGCGTCAGGACCGCACGTCATCGGTTCCACCGCAATGCTGTCGCGGTGCGGCGCGGTGAACACTTGCGCCCACTGGGTGGTCGCTTCACCCCACACGTCGATCGTGCGACCGTCGCCGCTCAGACTGATGACCCAATCTCTGGTCAGGGGATCAGTGAAGGCAGTGTCCAGGACAGTTGTCTCTATGGCGCGGGGCTGGAGGAAATCGTGTGCGGGTGTTACGGGACCGAGCCGGATGGGGAGTCGCCTGTCAGGATCGACTGTCAGTTCCGCGTCGAACGGCACGGTCAACTTCACATTCGAGATGTCATCGAAACGGAAGTAGGGATGGGCGCCATACCCCCAGGGAAAGGGTGAGGTTCCGATGTTCGTGGCGGTGACCTCCACCCTGAGGCCTCCTGCACCTAGCTGGTGCAGGATCTCCACGGCAAGGATCCCGGGCCAGCCGCGTCGGGGCCAGAGAACGACCCGCTGTCGAACAAAATCTCCGGAATGTGCCAGGGATTTCCACGCCAACCCCACGTTGAGGCCATGATTCGCATTGTTCCGGGCCGGTTCGTTGATGGGCAGCTGGAACTCCTGGCCACTGAGACGATAGCGTCCGTCCCGGAGTCGGTTGGGCCAAGGAAATAGATGTGCTCCCTCCCAGCCCTTCGGGGCCTGGTCGGGTCCATGTGTTGCAAGGAGCTCTGTTCCGTCAAAGGTGAAGCTGCGCAGTCTGGCACCCACTTCGGTGATCACGGCGCTGTAACTCCCGGCGTTGATCTCATATTGCTCGCCTGTTGGGAAGACCATGAATCAACACTAGAGGTTGTGTCAACAAGCGAGATTGCTGGTGGCGTCAGGAAATTGATCAGCGCGTGCGGGAGGAACGGCATGGGCGTGATACGTGAAGCACAGCCAACAGGTCGCCGAGTTGCGGCGGTTCGGCGTTGCACACCACTAGAGTTGGGCCACCATGACTTCACGCACTTACCACGTCATTACCTACGGCTGCCAGATGAACGTCCACGATTCCGAACGGATCGCGGGTTTGTTGGAGGAAGCCGGCTTGATGCGTGCCCCTGAGCCCGCAGAACCTGTTCTCGGAGCAGGAGCAGATGTGGTGGTCTTCAACACCTGTGCGGTGCGCGAGAACGCTGACAACCGTCTTTACGGCAATCTTGGGCACATGGCGGCAATCAAGGCACGCCATCCCGGGATGCAGATCGCGGTGGGTGGTTGTATGGCCCAGAAGGACCGGGATGTGATTCTGCGCAAGGCGCCATGGGTGGATGTTGTCTTCGGTACTCACAACGTGGGCAGTCTTCCTACGCTGCTTGAGAGGGCCCGCGTAGAGGAAGCCGCCCAGGTGGAGGTGGTCGAGGCCCTGCAGACCTTCCCCAGCAACTTGCCGAGCCGTCGCGAATCGCCCTACTCCGCCTGGGTGTCGGTGAGTGTCGGATGCAACAACACATGTACCTTCTGCATTGTTCCGCAGCTCCGTGGAAAGGAGACTGATCGACGTCCGGGAGACATTCTTGCCGAGGTGCGGATGCTAGTTGACCAGGGTGTGCAGGAGATCACCCTTCTGGGGCAGAACGTGAACGCCTATGGAGTGGAGTTTGGGGACCGACAGGCCTTCGCGAAGCTGCTGCGTGCATGCGGCCAGGTTGAAGGTCTGGAACGAGTGCGGTTTACATCCCCCCATCCCAAGGATTTCACCGACGATGTGATCGTCGCCATGGCCGAGACCCCCAATGTCATGCCGCAGCTTCACATGCCCCTGCAATCTGGCTCGGACGCGGTTTTGAAGGCGATGCGGCGCTCATACCGCAGGAAACGGTTCCTTGGGATCTTGGAACGTGTTCGGGAGGCCATGCCGCATGCAGCGATAACCACGGACATCATCGTTGGTTTTCCCGGGGAGACCGATGAAGACTTCGAGGCCACGATGGATGTGGTGCGTGAAGCGCGTTTCTCCGCCGCATACACCTTCCAATACTCGAAACGACCGGGAACCCCGGCAGCTGAAATGAAAAATCAGGTGGCCCCTGAGGCTGTCCGGGAACGCTACGAACGGCTGGCCGAGCTGGTAGGAAAGATCGCTTGGGAGGAGAATCGTCGCTTCGAGGGCGAGGAAATAGAGGTCATGTTTGCTCTAGGGGAAGGGCGCAAGGACTCCGCAACCAACCGTATGAGTGGGCGGGCCCGTGACAACAGGCTGGTGCATGTGGCGGTTGGTGAAGAGCCAACGGAACGTCCGAGGCCCGGGGACATCGCCTATGCGACCATCACCCATGCCGCTCCGCACCACCTGAATTCCGATGCCCCGCTCAGGGGACTGCGGCGAACTCGGGGTGGCGATGCGTGGGAAGCCGCCAACACGGAGGTGCCTGAAACCACGGGAGTTTCTCTGGGCATGCCAGGCCTGCGGCGCCCCTGAATAGAGAACAACCCCCGGCCTGAGGCCAGAGGTTGCCGAGGTGAGATGTCAAGAACCGCCCCGGTGGGGAGCGCCGTGGTGGCGGGCCGGTGAGACGGTGCGATGAGGAACGGGCCGGGCGACCAAGAGTATCGGTACACAGCCGCGAAACCCCGTTCGTATGACCTTCTACTCGCCCTCCTTCTTGTTGGCCAGACCGCCAACCTTGTCCTTGACGAAATCGGTGGCCTGATTGATCTGCTCGCTGTGTTTGCCGCCAGTCTTCTCATCGATGAATTCGGCCCCCTTCTCGATTGCCTGATCGATGGTTTCGCCGTGTTGGGCCACCTGCTCGCCGATGTTGTCGAAGATTCCCATGTCATTGCCTCCTGGTCTGAGTGCCTGGCGCACCGTAGGGATCCATCATGCCTGTTTCGGACAAGTTCCGCACCGGGACTGGCAGGATGGTGCTCATGCATCCGCCCCTGATAGTGCTTGTCGGACCTACCGCGACGGGCAAGTCGGCGCTCGCGGTCTCGCTGGCCCGCGAGCTTATTGGGCGGGGGAAACCCGCCGAGGTGGTCAACGCGGATTCGATGCTGGTCTACCGAGGCATGGACATCGGTACCGCGAAACCTTCCGAGGTTGAACGAGGTGGAGTTCCGCACCACCTGATCGACATCCTGGAGGTCACCGAGACCGCATCTGTTGCTGATTTCCAGGCCCGCGCCAGGGAAGTCATAGCGGATTTGCGGGATCGTGGAGTCGTTCCGATCCTGGTCGGTGGTTCTGCTCTTTACACTCGAGCCATCACCGATGCCTTCGAATTCCCGGGCTCAGACGCGGTTCTCAGGGCAGGGCTGGAAGCCGAACTGGAACGTGTTGGGGTGGAAGAACTGTACGCTCGCCTGACGGTTCTGGCCCCGGAATCTGCTGCTCGCATCGACCCCGGAAATGGCAGACGCATCGTGAGAGCGCTGGAAATCCGTGCGCTGACGGGGGGGCATCAAGCAGTGCTTCCCGATTGGACCTACGAACTCGATGGGGTACACCAGGTCGGGCTGGAACTGGATCGGAATGAACTGGACAGCCGCATCGACGCACGGGTGGAAGAGATGTGGCGCCGAGGCATCGTGGCCGAGGTCGAGAACCTGATTCCTCGTGGCTTGCGGGACGGGCGGACGGCCTCCCGTGCGATCGGGTACCGACAGGTTCTCGCCTTCCTTGACGGACAGTGCAGCGAGGAGGAGGCGAAAGAGGAGGTGAAGCGAACCACCCGGAGGTTTTTCCGCAAGCAGCTAGGATGGTATCGACGGGACCCCAGGATCGTGTGGCTGCCTGCGAGGGATTCTGGTAACCCCGCCCGAATCATCGAAATCTCCGGGACGTAGAATTGTTGAATCGGGCTGGAAGGGATAGGTGGGCACTTTGTTCCGGTACACGTTCGCCAAGGGTCACGCCACAGGCAACGACTTCATCATCATTGATGATCCACACGGGATGCAGGATCTGAGCGCCGAAGCAGTTGCTGCGCTCTGCAACCGCCACACCGGTGTCGGAGGAGACGGGCTGCTGCGGGTGGTGAGGGCCGGCCAGGTGGCCGGAGAAGAATTCGATCCGGAGCTGTGGTTCATGGACTACCGCAACGCCGACGGGTCGATTGCTGAGATGTGCGGGAATGGTCTGCGACTGTTCGCCCGCCACCTCTTGAATGATCAGCTGGTCCAGAGCGGGGAGTTCACCGTCGCGACCCGGGTGGGGCTCAAGCAGGTTCGGGTCGCCCGCGGAGGACTGATAGCGACGAATTTGGGTGTGGTTAGCTTGGGAACGGAACCTGTTGCCATCACTCACGAGGAGCGGATGTTTACGGGTCGGGCTGCCGATGTCGGCAATCCACACGTTGTTGTGTTCACAGACCATGACGTCCTCCGGCGACTCGATCTTTCCAAAGCTCCATCATGGAGCCCCACGGATGCCTTTCCTGCGGGTGTGAACGTTGAATTCGTTCATGAAGTCTTGCCCGGGGAACTGCTCATGCGTGTTCATGAACGCGGCTGTGGGGAAACCCTGAGCTGCGGCACGGGAGTGGTAGCCGCTGCAACCGCTTATCGTGATCGCAGTGGATTTGATGGTCCAATCCAGGTGCGTGTCCGTGGTGGAGATCTGACCGTGAGCTTTGAGGGTGATGATGCCTGGTTGACGGGACCGGCCGTGATCGTAGCGCGCGGTGAGTACTGGAGCTGAGAATTTGTCGTCGGGGCCTGAAAGAATGGTCCGACGATGAGCACTTCCTTTGAGACACAACCGCACCACGACGGTGATCAAGCTGAGCTTGCCGAGCGGCACTCGCTCAGACGAGTCATTGGTATGCGCACCGAATTGGAGGATATCTCCGAGGTCGAGTACCGCCAGCTGCGGCTGGAACGGGTGGTGCTGATATCTGTGTGGACTTCCGGGACCCAGGAGGACGCCGATAACGCGATGGCCGAGTTGAAAATGCTGGCAGAGACCGCTGGCTCCGAGGTTCTGGAGGCCTTGGTGCAGCGGAGAAATCAACCCGATCCCGCCACCTACATCGGACGCGGCAAGGTGGAAGAAGTGGCCGATGTGGTTCGCGTCACCGGCGCCGATACGGTTGTCTGCGATGGCGAGCTGCAACCGGCGCAATTGCGGAATCTGGAAGATCGCATCAGGGTCAAGGTGGTGGACCGGACTGCGTTGATCCTTGATATTTTCGCATCGCATGCGAAATCTGCGGAGGGCAAGGCCCAGGTGGAACTTGCCCAGCTGCAGTACCTGAAACAGCGCCTCCGTGGCTGGGGTGGAAACCTGTCTCGACAGGCTGGCGGTCGCGCCGCTGGCGGCGCGGGTATCGGTGGCCGCGGGCCCGGTGAGACGAAACTCGAGACGGATAGGCGGCGCATTCACCACCGGATTGCACAGCTTCGCCGCAGGCTCCGTGACATGGATGTCACCCGAGAAGGCAAACGCGCTGAACGCCGCAGAAACAGGGTGCCCAGTGTAGCGATTGTCGGATACACCAATGCGGGCAAGTCTTCGTTGCTGAACCGGCTGACTGGCGCGGGTGTGCTCGTGGAGGATGCGCTGTTTGCCACCCTGGACCCCACCACCCGCCGCACCGAGACCCGGGACGGGAGGGTGTTCACGTTGACCGACACTGTCGGATTTATTCGTCATCTTCCACACGACTTGGTGGAGGTGTTTCGTTCGACCCTGGAGGAATCCACCACCGCGGATCTTCTCCTTCACGTAGTCGATGCCTCAGACCCGGATCCCGAGGGGCAGATCGCGGCGGTGCGTCAGGTCCTCGGTGAAATCGGCGCCGGCGATGTGCCAGAACTGCTGGTCTGTAACAAAGCGGACCGTGCGGATGACGCCACACTGCTGGCCCTACGGGCCGGACATCCCGGTTGCGTGGTGGTTTCCGCTCGTACAGGTCAGGGCCTGGAGGAGCTGGCCGATGCCCTGGAGACCAAGCTGCCGAACCCGGAGGTACACGTCGAGACGCTCATTCCGTACAGCCGCGGTGACCTCATGGACCGCATCCACCGGACAGGAACCATTGAGGCGCTGGAGCACACCGGTGATGGCACCAAGGTGCGTGCGCGAGTCCATCCCGGCTTGGCGGAGGAACTGAGCGAATACGGTGTCTGACCTTGCGGGACGGATCCTGGAGCGGGCGATCTCCGGGATCGATGGAGGCGAAAGGCCCGGCCAGGTGGCGATGGTGGCAGCTGTTGCCGACTCCTTGGAGGAGGGCACCCATCTGCTTGTCCAGGCCGGAACCGGAACTGGCAAGTCCCTCGGCTACTTGGCGCCAGCGCTGGCGCGGATCGTGGAGCGTGGCGAGGTCATTGTGGTCGCAACGGCCACCTTGGCGCTTCAGGCCCAACTGGCCGGCTCCGACATTCCGGCTGCTCTGGACGCGGTCGAGCATGTGGCGGGACAACGTCCCCGGGCCTGCGTGCTGAAGGGACGCAACAACTACGCTTGCCTGTTCCGTGCCCGCGATGGGTCTACCGAGAGCGGTCAAGGGACTCTCCTGGGGGCGGCTGAACTGAGCGATTCCCATGAATCTGGGTCGCCTTCAAAACTCGGAGTTGAGGTGTTGATGCTGCGTGAGTGGGTGGAGGAACAGCTCCTGGCGGGAGGGGCAGGTGATCGTGATGAGGCTCCGCCCCACACAGCCGCTGCTTGGCAACAGGTTTCCATCCCGACCCGGGAATGCCCAGGCGTCTCTCGGTGTCCTTTTGGCGGGGAGTGCTTCGTCGAGAGGTCACGGGAGTCGGCTCGGAGCGCGGATCTGATCGTTACCAACCACGCCCTGGTGGCGATCAACGCCATGCACGGTGGCACTGCGCTTCCGGAACACGATGCGCTGATAATCGACGAGGCGCACGAGCTGATGGGTCGCCTCACCACGGCTGCGACCGGGGAGCTGAGCGCTGGGGTTGCAGAACGAGTGGTGAAACGCTGCTTGGCCTGGCTGGGTGATGAACTGGGTGGTGACTTGTTGGATGCGGTCGAGGAACTACAGGATGCTCTGGCAGACAGCCCCACGGGACGCATCACTGGGGCTGACGTGCCGTTGCCGGTGGCCTGCGCCGGCCTTCGCGATGTCTCGCGCCGGGCGATCAGCGATTTGGGGAAAGACAGGGACAATCCTGAACGTTCTCAGGCGGCTGGGGCACTGGGGGAAATCTTCGACATTTCCGAACGAATCGCGCGACTGGCCGATCAGGATGTGGTGTGGGTCAGCCGTTCGGACGGGATGGGGGAGACTGTCCATGTTGCTCCGCTCTCGGTGGCAGGTTTGCTGCGGGAACAGGTGTTCGGGCAGGCAACCACGGTGCTCACATCCGCGACCCTCACACTGGGAGGTGATTTCCGGGTCTTCGCTACCAGCATCGGGCTTAATACTGCCGATGAGCTGAGCGGGTACGCTGGAGGAGCCGAAGGTGACGCCAGCTGGCGAGGGGTTGACGTGGGGTCTCCCTTCGACTACGCCAAGCAGGGTATCCTTTACGTCGCTGCATCTTTGCCTCCACCCGGTAGGGATGGGCTCACCGACGCCGTGCTGGCCGAGATCGCGCAACTCGTCTGGGCGGCTGGCGGACGGACCCTGGGGCTGTTTGCCTCGCGTCGGAACGCCGAACAGGCGGTGACGCACTGCCGTCGGGTGTTGCCGGAGCTCGAGTTCCTATGCCAGGGGGATGCGCAGCTTTCGGAACTTCAACGAAACTTCCGGGAGACACCGGCCACGAGCCTGTTTGGCACCATGTCCTTGTGGCAGGGGGTCGATGTTCCAGGAGAGACCTGTCAACTGGTCATCATTGACAAGATCCCCTTTCCACGTCCCGACGACCCACTGATGCAGGCGCGCAAGAAAGCTGTGGACGATGCGGGAGGCAACGGTTTCATGGCGGTGGCAGCCACTCATGCGGCGTTGCTGCTGGCGCAGGGAGCCGGTCGGCTGATTCGGCGTGAGGATGACCGCGGTGTGGTCGCGATACTTGACCCTCGGGTCATCAGGGCCCGTTATGGAGGATTCCTCACTAGCTCTCTTCCGGGATTCTGGCGCACGAAGAACCTGGATATCGCTGCCAATGCGCTCTTGAGGCTGCGCGGCGCCGAGTAGAAGACCCGGCGCCGCGCAGCTGCTTGAGAGGAAAAGGGAGAAACCTCACATGGAAATCCCGATTGATCGGAGGTAGCTCATCGGGTTTGTGGCGGAGTAGACATCGCCAGGGGTGACCCCGGAGGGATAGTACTCGAAGTGCAGGTGAGCGCCGAAGCTGCGTCCTGTACTGCCCACGTTCCCGATCTTTTGCCCAGCGGTGACCTGCTGGCCCACCTTTACATCAGTACCGCTCATATGCGCGTACAGGGTGGAAGAGCCATCAGCTGCGCGGATGACGACGTAGTTGCCGGCCCAGGAACCGACATTCCCGCTGATTACGGTGCCGGAGGTCGCGGCGTAGACGGGGGTTCCGCTACTGGCGGCGAAGTCCTGACCAGTGTGGTACCGGGACCAGCTTCCAGTGGCTCCGAAGGCTGCACCGATCCGGTAGCTTCCCTTTGCCAGGGGTGCTGCTGCCCCGCTGGTGGTTGTGGTGCTGCTGGGGGCAGCCGCGTCGCTGCTGGCGGCGGGGCTAGTGGATGATGAGCTGGAGGAGCTGCTCGACTTGGAACTGCTCTTCGTGTAGGAATAATTTCCCGAGCGGGTGCTGCCGTTGTAAGAGTTCTTGGAGTGCCCGGCTCGTTTCTTGTTGCTGGTGGACCCGGAGTTCTTCTTGGCGGAACTTGACTTGTTGCTGGTGGACCCGGAGTTCTTCTTGGCGGAGCTCGATTTGTTGCCGGTGGAGCTCTTGCTGTTGTAGCTGCTCTTCTTGTTGGGTGAGCTTGAGCCCTTGCGGCTGTACGAGGAGCTGCTGATGCTCTTGTCACCGTCAGTGGACGTCTGAACGGATTCGGAGTGCGCGCGTCGAGGAACGGACTGCTCATTGCACTCGTGATTGCTGGCGGCAGCGCGCTTCGGGGTCACAGCGTGGTCAGAACCGGACTTCTGGGTGTCGCGAGACGTGGATTTGGCAGAGGCCGGATTCTGTTCGCCAGACTTGTTGGTAACGGCATCATGATGCCCTGCCGACGGGTCGATCTCGGCGGCAGCTGCGCTCTGGGATGCCATGCCCATCGTTCCTATGCTTCCTGCCAATACCAGCGCGGCGAGCGGGCGACGCCAAGGAGCAGGTGGAGTCGGGAGGGCTCGGCGCGGGATGGCTCCCGGACCAAAGGCTGCGCAGCCACGACGAGGCTGAGTGGGCTTCAAGAATCCCATGGTTGGTCCTTTCGGTTGGAAGATGCCATCAATCCTGAGGGTTTCTCAGGATGAGTTCAAGTTTACTTCAGGGTTCTGCGGACGGTCGGCGGAGGTTGAGTGTTCAAATCGCTTTGACTAGGGCTTTTGTCAAAATTCTTCACAGAAAATTCATAGGTTGGTTGAGGTTGGGGTGCATGTGGGTGAGCGTTAACTGAGAAATTCCTGAGGATGTGCTTCTTGCTGTCGTGCCTCGGCGTATCGGAGGTGTGGGTACGGAGGGAGCCGGTCTGCTTGAGCAAGATGTCCCCGGTCGATGGAGTTTGGAGGGTGTCAACTGTGGGCTGCGGCATGAAAAAGACGTCGGGATGAAAATCCCGACGTCTGTGATTGCGTGTCCGAGGTTCAACGACCATCGAGCCAGCTGGTCAGAGGACCCGAGCATAGTAGCGGGGACAGGATTTGAACCTGTGGCCTCCGGGTTATGAGCCCGGCGAGCTACCGAACTGCTCCACCCCGCGGTGCTTGATCAACTGTACACCGGGTGTGAGGGAACGCCAAATCGCTTGGGCGGCGCAGCATTAACGTTTGAGGGGGGGGAGCGGGTTAGGATTGCCGAGGTCTTCATCGCCGTCCATCACGGGAGAGAACGTAGACATGAGAACCAACCGGCCTTTTCGCCTTTTGACGGCTCTGCTGGTCATGTTGCTGGGATTCAGCCTGGCATTGGTGTCCTGCGGCGGATCCAGTGGGGCAGGGTCGGGACCCATCGTCCTCAATGTTGGGGCAACTACCGAGCCCACAGGCATGGATCCAGCCACTGATACGGGAGCAGGTACACCGTTTGTGCTGCTGTACAACGTCTACGAGACATTGGTGCGTATCGATGAGAAGGGTGAGATCAAACCCCTTCTGGCCCGTTCGTGGAGTGTTAGTTCCGACGGTAGTGTCTACACCTTCAAGTTGGAACCCAACGCCACCTTCGCTTCTGGGAAGTCAGTCGATGCAGCTGCGGTCATCGCATCCTTCGAACGTACGCGGGATGGTGAGAACACAACCGAGGTGCTCAAAAAGCAGATGAGTCATGTCAAGGAGATGCGTGCCGTCGATGAACGTACGGTGGAGGTGTCCCTGACAGGTCCAAGCCGACGCTGGCTCTATGACATCACATCCACGGCTGGGATCATCTACGACCTTTCTTCTGGACAGAACCTGAGTGCGCAACCTGCCGGTTCCGGCCCGTATGTTTTCTCGCGCCATGACATCGGTTCCGTGGTTTCCTTGGCGCGAAACAAACAGTACTGGGGAACCGGGCCTCGCGTGGACGAGGTGAACTTCAGGTATTACGCAGATGCGAACGCCATGGTGGCGGCGATGCTGTCGGGTCAGTTGGACATCATCTCCAACTTGGCTGTTCCTCAGTCGGTGAGCCAGTTTTCCGATGCATCCCGCTTCAAGGTGCTCGAAGGCACCACGAACGGCGAAGTGGTGCTGGGTTTCAACCACAGCAACCCAGCTCTTTCCAATCTCAAGGTTAGGCAGGCCATCAACCACGCCATTGACCGCAGGGCCGTTCTGGACAGTGTCTGGGGTGGGAAGGGAACCCTCATCGGTTCGATGGTTCCCCCCACCGACCCGTGGTATGAGGACCTCTCCAACACGTACCCGTACGATCCGGCCAAGGCGAAACAACTTCTT
Organism: Arachnia propionica; assembly: GCF_037055325.1. Classification (NCBI taxonomy): domain Bacteria; kingdom Bacillati; phylum Actinomycetota; class Actinomycetes; order Propionibacteriales; family Propionibacteriaceae; genus Arachnia; species Arachnia propionica. The sequence continues at coordinate 269,001 of NZ_CP146373.1, forward strand.
GAAGAGGCCGGATATGCCAGTGGCCTGACCTTGCGCCTGCGGGTGCCCACCCTTCCCTACGGTCCCCCTATCGCGAAACTCGTAGCTGCCCAGTTGCGTGCGGTCGGTATCGAGGTCAGCGTCGAGGAGCTGGACTTTTCCACGTGGCTGTCGCAGGTTTACACCCAGCACGACTACGACATGACCGTCGTGGCCCATGTTGAACCCTGGGATCTTCCCCAGTTTGCCAATCCCAACTACTACTGGAAGTACAACAACCCCCAGTTCGCGGAGCTGATCAACAAAGCGGACGCTGCCCCCACGAGCACAGAACAGGAGACCATCTTGAAGGAGGCAGCGAAACTGCTGGCGGATGATGCCGCCGCCGACTGGTTGTTCCTGCTACCCAATCTGGTGGTCACCACGACCGAGATCTCGGGGATAACGACGAACGCCACGGGACTGTCGTTCGACATGACCCACGTAGCCACCAGCCGCTGAGGTGTTGCTCAGGGATCTCGGCCGGCGGCTGATCGGCCTGATGGTGAGTCTGTTGGTGGCTTCGCTTCTGATCTTCCTGGTCACCAACGCGCTTCCCGGGAGCATCGCCAACGTGGTGTTGGGGACCCAGGCGAGCCCGGGAGAAGTGGCTGCCTTCGAGGAACGTCACGGATTGAATCGTCCGCTACTGCTCCGCTATTTCGAATGGCTCAAGGGAGTCATGGTGGGCGATTTCGGAACCACCTTCGTGGGGGGGCGCGACGTACTGGGGGAGATCCTGCCGAGGCTTGGTATCTCCGTGTGGTTGGTGGTTCTCGGGATGCTCTTCGCCCTGGTCATCGCGATCCCGCTCGGCTCCTTCGCGGCCCTGAGGCGACGACATGTCAGCGGGTTCATCGCATCGACGTTCTCCCAGGCCGGTTTGTCCGTTCCTGCTTTCTGGGCAGGCATGTGGTTGGTTATCGTGTTCGCGGTGAACTTGCGGTGGCTGCCCGCCGGGGGCTACATTCCCCTGAGTCGTGATCCGGTGGGCTGGGTGACCCACCTGGTGCTCCCCGTCGCGTCCTTGGCGTTGGTTCAGGGCAGCCTGCTGGCGCGTTATGTCCGAAGCGCTGTGATTGAGGTGACCAGTGAGGACTGGTTCCGTACTGCCCGTGCCGTTGGGTGGTCCAGGCTGGGTGCGCTGCTGCGTCATGGAACCCGCAACATCGCGATATCACTGCTCACTGTGATCGGACTCCAGGTGGCGACGCTGCTGGTGGGGGCAATCATCATCGAACAGGTGTTTGCCATCCAGGGGCTGGGCTCACGGCTGTTGCTGGCAGTCTCCCAGCGTGACCTGGTGTTGGTCCAGGGAATCGTCCTGATCCTCGTGTGGGCGGTTCTGGTAATCAATTTCGTGGTTGACGTGGTGTACCAGGCCGTCGATCCGAGGCTCAAGGAAGCGGGGACGATCTCATGATGCGTCGGTCGAATCTGGCCTTCGGTGCCGTGTTGATCTCCTTCGTTGTCCTACTCGCCCTGGTGGGGTTGTTCTGGACTCCTCATGGCCCTGCAGCTGTCACGGGAGGCGTCCGGGAGGCGCCATCGCTCGCCCATTGGCTGGGTACCGACAACAGCGGTTTTGACATTGCTAGCCGCCTGATCGCTGGGGCGAAGCTGGTGCTCCTGGTCGGGCTGGGATCGGTGGCCGGGGCCGCGCTGATCGGTATCCCTGCGGGAATGATCGCAGGGATGTCGCGCGGTTGGGGAGCCGTCCTGATCTCTCGGGGAGCCGATGTGCTCTACGGTTTCCCTGCCCTGTTGCTGGCCATTTTGTTTGCGGCTGCGCTCGGCGGATCCGTGTGGACTGCCTTGATGGCCATAGCCCTGTCCACAATCCCGAGTTTCGTGCGGATTGCCCGTGCAGCGACCATCCAGGTGATGGGGTTGGCCTTCGTCGAGGCAGCCCGGCTGTCCGGTACTCCGCGCCGGCATATCGCACTCAGACACGTGCTTCCTAATATTGCTCCGGTGCTGGGGGTGCAGGCCAGCGTCAGCGTCGGGATCGCCATCCTTGCGGAATCCGGACTTTCCTATCTGGGACTGGGGTCGGGAACGGATGTACCGACATGGGGGCGGATGCTGCAGGAGGCACAGAAAGAGATCTTTGTGGCTCCTGTGATCGCCTTGTGGCCCGGAGTGGCCATAGCTGCGGCGACCATGGGGTGCAACCTGCTCGGAGATGGTCTTCGTGATCTTCTCGACCCCAGGCTGCGGGAGCTGACATGAGTCTTCTGGAGATCGAGGATTTGCGAGTAACCTTCGGTCGGCGTCGGAAGGTGGCGGTCGACGGGGTCTCGTTCGTTCTCGGTGAGCGGGAGCGTCTCGGCCTCATCGGGCAGTCCGGTTCCGGAAAAACCGTGATAGCGCTGTCCGTCATGGGGCTGCTTCCAGAGAACGCTCAGGTCAGCGGGTCGATCCGATTGGCTGGCAGAGAACTTGTGGGACGCCCCGAGAAGGAACTTCGAAAACTGCGTGGAGACGTGGTTTCGATGGTTTTCCAAGAACCCATGACGGCGCTGGACCCAACCATGCGGGTCGGCCGTCAAATTGGTGAGGTGGTGGCCTTGCATCACGCCGAACACAGGGGAGAAATCCGGGCCCTCGTGCTAGATTGGCTGGCGCATATAGGGCTGCCGGATCCTGAGCGTATTGCAGACTCCTTCCCACATCAGCTCTCCGGCGGGCAACGACAACGCGCCCTGATCGCCATGGCCCTGGCCAACCGGCCGGACCTAGTGATCTGTGATGAACCGACCACTGCACTCGACGTGATCGTGCAGAAACAGATTCTCGACCTTCTCGATGCCGAGTTTGCGGGCCGGGCTGCGCTGTTCGTCAGTCACGATCTTGCGGTGGTGCGGCAGGTCTGCCAACGAGTGATGGTTGTTCTCGACGGGAGAATTGTTGAGAACGGTTCCATCGAGGAAGTGATCGGTTCTCCTCAGCATCCCTATACCCAAGGCCTGGTTGCCGCTGCGCGATTGTCAGATGTGGCTCCTGGAAGCCGACTCCCGACCGTGGCTGATTACTGGCGAGGGGTGGAGAGATGAGCGCATTACTGGAACTGGACGGCGTCGATGTGATTTTTCGCCGCGGTCGCAGAACTTTCCAGGCACTTCACAAGGTGAGCGTTACCCTCTCTGCGGGGGAGCGGGTGGGGCTGGTCGGCGGTTCCGGGTCAGGCAAGACTACCACGTTGAGGACTCTGCTGGGTCTGGTCCGTCCGGTAGCGGGTGAGGTACGTTTCGAGGGTCGGCGGATCGATGGGCTGTCCGACAAGGACCTCGCTGATGTCCGAAGCAGGGTGTCCTTGGTCTCACAGGATCCGAACGCATCCTTGAACCCACGCATGAAACTACGGGAAATCGTTGCCGAGCCACTTCGTTCACCGTGGCTGAAAGCCCGGGAAGGAAAAGAAAGTGTCGTAGCGGAAACCATCAAGGGAGTTGGGTTGGATGTTGCGATGCTGGATCGGTTTCCTCATGAACTGTCTGGGGGACAACGCCAGCGGGTCGCCATTGCCCGGGCCCTTGTGAGTTCACCGGACCTGCTGATCGCTGATGAGCCCGTCTCAGCTCTCGACGTCTCCGTGCGTGCCCAGGTGCTGAATCTGCTCGTTGAAGCCGTTCGGGAAAGAAATCTTGCGATGTTGTTCGTCAGCCACGATTTGGCCGTCGTGCGGCATCTGTGCGAGCGGGTCGTGGTGATGGATGCTGGGCAAGTTGTTGAGGAAGGTCCTGTGGAAAAAGTCTTCAAGGAACCACGGCACAAGTACACGCAGAGGCTACTGGAGGCCACTCTCTCCTTGTGACCATGGGGTGCGGCTGTAACATGACCTGCCGTGAAGGTCCTGCTTCTAGAGAACATCCATTCCGAGGCCGTGCGTGCGCTTGAAAGCCGCGGCCACGAGGTCGAGGTGCTGTCCAGCGCGCTCGATGAAGTCGAACTGATCGAGGTCCTTGATGGTGTCGAGCTTCTCGGCATTCGTTCCCGGACATACATCACTGAGCGGGTGTTGAAAGCTCATCCGCAGTTGCTCGCGGTCGGCGCCTTCTGTATTGGGACTAATCAGATCGATCTTCCAGCTGCGGCAGCTGCGGGAGTTGCCGTGTTCAACGCCCCCTACTCCAATACGCGCTCCGTGGTGGAGTTGGCCCTCGGTGAGATCATTACCCTGGCGCGGCGCCTGGGGGACAGGAACACCAGCATGCATGCAGGCATCTGGGACAAATCGGCAACTGGATCTCATGAGGTGCGCGGCAGGACTCTGGGAATTGTTGGCTACGGCAACATCGGTTCTCAGCTGTCGGTGCTGGCCGAAGGTCTTGGGATGCGGGTCTACTTCTACGACATCGTGGACCGCTTGGCGCTGGGAAACGCTACGCGTGTGTACTCTCTGCAAGAGTTGTTCGAACGTTGTGAAACCATCACGCTGCACGTAGATGGCAGAGCCTCCAACGCGCACATGATCGGGGAGAAGGAGTTCTCCCAGATGCGGCCACGAACCCTTTTCCTGAACCTGTGCAGAGGTAACGTCGTGGATGTCGACGCCTTGGCGGCAGCCCTTAGATCAGGGCACATCGCGGGCGCAGCGGTCGATGTGTTCCCGGGAGAGCCTGCGAGCAAGGACGAGCCTTTCGTGTCACCTCTGCAGGGAATCCCGAATGTCATCCTCACTCCGCATGTTGGCGGATCAACCCAGGAGGCACAGGTCGACATTGGTCGCTACGTGGCCGGCAAACTTTCGGATTACGAGGCCTATGGGAACACATCTATGGCGGTAAACCTTCCTGAGGTCTCCGTCTCAGCAGCGAGCGCGGAGCGTATCTTGCATCTTCACCGGAATGTTCCGGGGGTATTGGCTCGGCTCAATCACGCGCTCGCCTCCCACAACATGAACATTGGTTTCCAGACCTTGGCTACCTCTGGAGAGTACGGCTACGTTGTCACAGACGTTTCCGGAGAGCACTACGAGGGTCTAGTGGCCGAACTCCAAGGCCTCGAGGAGAGCATCCGGGTTCGGATGGTCTAGGAGACGTCCCGCATCATCCTGCCTCGGAGGGGCGCAACCTTTCAAGAACGACGTCGTGGAGCAGGCCGTTGGTCGCCAAAGCGTTTCTGTGATATGGACCTGGTTCGCCATCGATGCTGGTGAAACGGCCACCGGCCTCGCGGACGATGATGTCGAGAGCAGCCATATCGTAGAGTGCGAGTTCCGGCTCGCAGGCGATGTCCACGGCTCCCTCGGCCACCAGCATGTAGCTCCAGAAGTCACCATATCCACGGGAACGCCAGCATTCGCGCATCAGGTCCACGAAACCCTGGCCACGTCCCGACTCCACCCAGCCATTGATGCTCGCATAGGACAAAGACGCGTCGGAAAGCTGTGACACCTTACTGGTGTGGATCGGGGTGGCGTTCAAGATTGAGCGACCCGTGTAGGCGCCACCGCCCATGCTGGCCCACCAACGACGTCCGAGCGCGGGAGCGGAAACCACGGAGGCGACGATCTGTCCTTCGAGCTCGAGGGCAATGAGTGTCGCCCATACCGGAACCCCACGCAGGTAGTTCGCGGTTCCGTCGATGGGGTCGATTATCCAACGACGATTGGATTCTCCGGTGTCCTGCATCTCCTCGCCGTGGACTGCGTCACGGGGCCGGGTTCGAGACAGAGTGCGTCGGATCGACTCCTCAACGGCGGTGTCGGCCTCCGTGACCGGGGTGGAATCCGGTTTGGTCTTGATCATCAGGTCTTGGGCCTTGAAACGGCTCATGGAGATGGAGTCGGCATCGTCGGCCATCACATGAGCCAGGCGGACATCGTCGGTGAGTTCTTTGCTGGCGACCATGTTCCTAAGGTAGCCGAGACCTCAACTGTCAGGCGAAGGCCCGCTCCATCCTTCGGAAGGAGAGCAATCTTTCTGCGCTGAGCCTGCCATGGCGAACGGCATCGTCCAAAGCGCATTCTGGAGCGGAGGAGTCGTGCCGGCAGCCACGTGGACAGGCAGTGACGATGTCTTTGAGATCAGGGAACGCTCCGATGAAGGCCTCGGCACGAACATGGCTGATCCCGAAGGAACGTACACCGGGGGTGTCGATGATCCAGCCGCCGCTGGGCAGGGCGATGGCGGCCGCGGATGTGGAGGTGTGGCGTCCCTTGCCGGTCACGTCGCTGACCGCTCCAGTGGCTCTGCCAGTTCCGGGAACCAGCGCATTGACCAGCGTCGATTTTCCCACTCCGGAATGTCCGATCAGTACCGTCACGTGGTGCTCGAGGAGACTTCTGACAGGAGAAAGATCGCTGCCGGGGTGGATCACGACGACGGGGATCTCCAAAGGGGCATACGCAGTACGGAGCGCATCGGGGGACGCAAGATCAGCTTTGGTCAAGCACAGAATCGGAGAGACCTGGGCGTCGTAGGCGGCGACCAGGATGCGGTCGATCATTCCCGTTTTCGGTTCCGGATCCGCTAGAGCGGTAACGATCATCAGCTGATCAGCATTGGCGACGATGGGACGTTCAAATGTGTCAAGGTCATCGGCAGAACGACGCAACCATGTGCGACGCTCTTCGACCTCGACGATGCGAGCAAGGGAACCGGCAGCGCCAGAGACGTCACCGTCCAACTTGACCCGGTCCCCGACGATGACGCCCTTGCGTCCCAGGATGCGTGCTTTGGTCGCAGTGACTGCGGTACCGTTGTTGAGGAAACAGCGGTACCGACCCCGATCGATGGAAACAACCAAAGCATCCGGGGCACTCGAGTAATCGGGGCGATCCTTGGTGCGTGGGCGGCTGCGTTTTCGGGGACGTTCGAAGGACGCATGGTCGTCCTGCCAGCGTGCCATCAGGCGGCCACCAAGCGGTTCCAGAGTTTCGGAAAATCCGGCATGGTCTTCGAGACACAGGATACGTCATCAACGGTGGTGCCCGGCCTGGTCAATGCGATGATCGCAGCGAAGTGCACCATGCGGTGGTCGGCATAGGAGGACAACGCGACAGGAGTTCGTTCCTCCGGCTTGCCCACGATCTCCAAGCCGTCATCATGCTCGATGACTGCGATATCCATCTTCTGGAGCTCGGTCCTGAGCGCGGTCAGACGGTCGGTCTCATGGCCGCGGATGTGTGCGACACCCATTATCCGGGTGGTTCCCTCCGCCTGAGCAGCAAGGGCGGCCACGACAGGGGTCAGCTCTGAGGCGCTGTGCAGGTCGATGTCAATCCCCTGCAATCGATCGGGCCCGGTGACGGTCACGCCTTCCGGGCCACGGGATGTGGTGCAGCCCATCCGTTTCACTACATTCAAGAATTGTTCTCCTGGCTGAAGGGTGGATTCAGGCCATCCCGACACCGTGACGGAGCCGCCTGTGGTGGCGCCAGCAGCGAGGAAGACCGCGGCATTGGTCAGGTCGGGTTCAACACGCAGATCGAGTGGCGTGATTGGGCCGGCATGGACTCGCCACGAGAATGCATCCGTTTCATCTTCATCGACGAGCACACCGCGGCTGCGCAGCATCGCCAAGGTCATCTCTATGTGGGGTCGGGAAGGCACGGATTCTCCGATGTGACGCAGCCTGAGACCTGATGGTAGACGTGCTCCGACCAGCAATAGCCCGGAGAGGAACTGGCTGGATGCAGACGAATCAACCGTGACCTCGGGGTTACTCACAAGCGGTCCCGGGGACAGAACGAAGGGTAGTGAATCGGTCTCGATTCTTGCGCCCAACTGACGCAGACCATCCAGAAGTCCGGACATCGGGCGGGTCGTGGCCTGCGGGTCGCCGAAGAAAAGGGTGGGGGTAGCGGCCAAGGCCGCCATGGGGGGGACGAAACGCATCACTGTGCCGGCAAGACCACAGTTGATGCCGTCTGGGGCCCCGTGAAACCGTTCCGGGGGGGTGATGTGCAACTCGCCGGGGCTGAGCTCCTCGATGATTGTTCCAAGCGCGCGCAACGCATTGAGCATGAGGGTGCAGTCTCGTGACTTCAGTGCTCCAGTCAGTATCGACGGGCCACTCGCGAGTGCGGACAACACCAGTGCCCGGTTCGTCTCTGATTTGGAACCGGGCACCTCGACAATTCCCCGGACTGCTGTTGCAGCTGTCGCGAGGAAGTCAGCAGTCAGGAGGTCACCGCCTGCCGTGCCTTCTTGGCGGCCCGAGCCTTCATCCGGCGGCAAAGTTTGTGGGAAGCATTCTTGCGGCGCCACGAGGCACTGGGACGACCTTGAAGATCCTGGGTTGCGAGCAGGGATGCGCCGAGGAGTGCCACGTTCTTCAGTACTTCGGGGCGTCGTGCCTGCTTTTCGTCGGGATCGGAGCCCTTCTCGGGAAGGGCTACGGCGATGTTCAAAATGCTCGCCTTGGCCAGCAGGCACGCCCCGATGCGGCGACCGATTCCGGTTGCAAACATCACGCCGCCGGCGACCTCGACGGCACCGCAGATGCGCACCCAGGATTCTGCTCGGTCGGGCACGTGCGAGGAATAGCTGGAGGGGACAACCCGCTGAACGATGGGAGTGACGCGGGATGTGAACGCCTCGGCTTCTGGGGCCAACTCGTTCGGTGAGGTGACTTTACGCACGCCATCAGCGACGAAGGTGCTGGCGAAAAGGCTACGGGCTAGGAAACGCAACAGACTCATGTAGTCAAACTTACCCATGTCAACGTCTGGTTGGAACGACTGGGGGGTGATGTCATGGACATCGACGGGTACGGGAATATTTCCCCGGTTCCGGTGTGTTCACTCTGCATGACATCTGCTGTCCTGTCGGGGGCTCCTCCTTCGATGCGGAGCCGGACCCCGGTATGTTCTTTCGTGATGGAAGAAAGCGACACCACCCTCCTGGATGCAGCAGAGTTCGGGTTGGCGTTCGAGAACGAGGCCTTGACGCATCTCGACCGCCTCTATTCCGCTGCCCTGCGCATGACCCGAAACCCTGCTGATGCCGAAGATCTGGTGCAGGAGACCTATGTGAAGGCTCTGAGAGGCCGCGACTCGTTCAGGCCAGGTACAAACATGAAGGCCTGGTTGTACCGGATCCTCACCAACACCTATATCAACTCCTACCGGAAGGCCGCCCGCTCACCGCAGACGAGCGGGGACGAGGAGGTCACAGACTGGCAACTGGCGAAAGCCGCCTCCCATGACTCCCAAGGATTGCGGTCGGCCGAGATGGAGGCCCTCGACAACACTCCCGACACTGTCGTGGCAGATGCGATGGCCGGGCTTGCCGAGAATTACCGGTTGGCGGTGTACCTCTCCGATGTTGAGGGATTCAGTTACAAGGAGATAGCCGCCATCATGGGAACCCCGATAGGCACTGTTATGTCACGCCTGAACCGTGGCCGCGCACAGCTACGTAAAGTCCTTGCAGCTTATGCTGCTGAACGTGGTATCGGAGGTGTCAGGGCATGACCGATCCTGACATGTCGAGACACGAACACGAGGGAATGGATGAATGCCTGCAGGCTCTGGATGCGTTGCACGCTTTCCTGCACGGAGAACTGCCCGAATCGGATGCCGATCACGTGCGACACCATCTACATGCTTGTGAGCGATGTATGGAGAGCTTCGAGATTGAATCCGTCATCACCGAGATGATTCGCCGAAGCCAGCCGGCCACCGCCGCTCCGGCAGCGCTGCGCGACAAACTCATGGCTCTCTGCCTCTCCCACTGAGGTCTCCTGCGCACAACGATGCCCCCGTTCCTGTGATCGAGAACGGGGGCGGATCGCTTCACGCGTCAGGCGTTGGGACGCTTGCCGTGATTGGCCTTGCTCTTGCGACGTGCGCGACGCTTACGGCCGGTCTTGCCCATCGGGGTCTCCTTCTTCCAGTTGCGACGGCCATTGTGCCAGATGCTTCGTGGCGTCACCAGTCAAGACGATGGCAGAGTAGGGCCATGGTGAGGAAACATCCCCCCGACGAACTATCCGATTCTGAATGGCTTCTGGCCTTCCGGGGGCAGTGGCACCTTTTGAGCGATCTGTCGTTCTCGGACCTTTTGTTGTGGGTTCCTGAGGACGACAGCCCTGGGTGTGAGGTGTTCACATGCATTGCCCAGATTCGTCCGGTGACCGGACCGACGGCGTTGGAAGACGACGTAATAGGGGAACAGATCGCCTATGAACTTGACCACCAGGTAGTGGTGGCCTACATGAGCCATGAGATCAGCGAAACCAGCGACAACGCGCTGTCCGCCGGTATACCCGTTGATGTATGGGCCATACCGGTTCTCCGAGGAGGCCGTTGCATCGCGGTGCTGGAGCGTCATACCAACCAGATGGGTATGCGTGCCACCGGTCTCCTGGAGGAGAACTACCTCAAGGCCGCGGACATCCTGACCAGCATGATCCGTGAAGGGGACTTTCCTTTGGCTCCGGTTTCCGACAAGGCCTTTGCCCCCCGGGTGTGTGATGGGGTTCTCCGGGTTCAGCCCGGCGGGCGGATCAGTTACGCCTCACCGAACGCGATCACCGCCTTCCGGCGGCTCGGTGCTCAGGGCGACATCGCGGATGAAGATTTCACCGCCTTGATCCGAAGCGTCATGCGTGGGGTTGAATCCATGGGGCAGACCGTGCAGGCTGATCTGGCGGAGCAGCGCAGCGTCGTTTTCGACGTGGAGCAGCCACGCGCATCCATGCGTGTAGTGGTGCTTCCACTCGTAGTACAGGACGAGCCGATGGGCTCGTTGATCCTATGCCGTGACACTACGGATCTGCGGAGCCGCGATCGCATGCTCGTGACCAAGGACGCCACCATTCGGGAGATTCACCACCGGGTCAAGAACAACCTCCAGACAGTGGCGGCTCTGCTGAGGATGCAGGCTCGACGGATCAAGTCTGAGGAGGGCCGGGAGGCATTGCAGGATGCGATGCGCAGGGTGTCATCCATAGCCGTCGTTCACGACATGCTGAGCCACAACCTGGACGAGGACGTGATCTTCGACGGTGTGTGTGACCGCATTCTTCGTATGATCGGCGATCTTGCGGCCACTTCGGGAGCTGTTGAAGCAGTTCGCGTGGGTAGTTTCGGGGAGATTAGGGCCGAAACCGCGACGTCCTTGGCCATGATCATCACAGAACTCTGCCAAAACGCTGTCGAACACGGCATGGATGGTGGGGAGGGTCGCATCGAGGTGAGGCCCAAGGTGTCCGAGGACGAACTGGTCATCGACGTGGTCGATGATGGAGCAGGTCTACCCGAAGGGTTCGTCCTCGGACATCAGACCAGCCTTGGTTTGGCAATCATCTCGACACTTGTCGGGGATCTGGGCGGGACTCTGGAGATCGGGAACCGGGAAGATGAACCCGGGGCCTGCGCCCGTTTGGTGCTGCCTCCACTGTCATGATTTCATGCCGAGAAACGGGCCTGGTGGAAGCATCATGACCTGTTGCGGCGATGGATAGGTTCGCTCCGCGTCTTTCCGATGAAAGTCACTGCGCCGCGATCCGCCCTCCGAGGGTCTTTGTGGGTTCAAAGCCATGAGGAGTCCCGCGCTTCTCAGCTGGCGCGCACCCGGGAGCGAGCAGCGCGGCGCTTCATGGCTCGTCGCTCGTCCTCGCTCATACCACCCCAGACACCGTGGTCCTGGCCAGCGTCCAGCGCCCAGTTGAGGCACTGGTCTTTAACAGTGCAACTTTGGCAGATCTTCTTGGCATCCTCGATCTGCTGGAGTGCAGGGCCGGTATTGCCGACAGGGAAGAACAGCTCCGGGTCCTCTGTCAGGCAGGCTGCCCTGTGGCGCCAGTCCATGAATGGCACTCCTTTTTCGGCTAGGTGATCTTTCGAGCGGATAGAACTTACTCCGGTCTACAGCAATAAACAACCCTGCCACTCCGTGAGGCCGACGGAATTCGGAGTTCAGCTCAAGCGGCCGGCCCCTCCAGAGGGAGTCGCCGTGAACCATGAAGGTTTCTGAAAACCGGCCTTCTCGAACGCTTCGTGAATGGCTGAGCCGATGCGATTGGCCTGTCCCGTGGAGCACCACGCGATGATGCAGCCACCGAAGCCGCCGCCCGTCATCCGGGCTCCAAACGCTCCGTGCGTCAAGGCTGTTTCCACGGCGAGGTCGACAGTGGGTACCGTGATCTCGTAGTCCTCGCGCATGGAGATATGGGATTCATTCAGCAGGCGAGGAAGTTCGGACAGCAGTCCTTTCCTGGCCAGGTCCAGGGCAGCGTGGGTCCGCTCATTCTCACTGACCACATGTCGAACCCGTCTGCGCATTTGTGTGTCGGGGAGTCGCGACAGGGCGGCATCCAGGTCCGTGACATCGCGTAGAGCTCTGACCCCGAGAATCTTGGCAGCCTGTTCACAGGTGGCGCGACGTTCCCCGTACTCACCATCGATGTGGCTGTGCGGGCTGTGGGTGTCGAGAACCAGGATTTCAAATCCCTGGTCGTGCAGCGGCAGTGGCACATCGGTGGTTTCAAGAGTGCGGCAGTCGAGGAAGAGCCCGTGGCCGTTTCGGCAGAGGGTACTGGCTGCTTGATCTAGGAGCCCGGTGGGAGCACCCACGTAGACGTTTTCCGCCCGCTGTGCAAGCTGGGCACGTTCCATCGGAGCGATGCTCAGGCTGAAGAGATCACACATTGCGGCCATGACTGCGCACTCGATTGCTGCAGAACTGGATAGACCGGCCCCGAGAGGCACATCTGAGGTGAGTGCCAGGGTGACCGCTCCTACCTGGTGCCCTGCCTCGCGTAGTACCCACAGCACTCCGGCCAGATAGGCGGCCCAGCTACCTTGCCCGGGAGCAAGAGCGGACAATGACACTTCCATGGTTTCCGATAGGTCTGCCGCATGCATGACGATCAGGCCGTCATCACGATGCCCCGCTGCGATGAGAGCGCGTTGCTCTAGGGCGAAGGGGAGGACGAAACCGTCGTTGTAGTCGGTGTGTTCGCCGATCAGGTTCACCCGCCCGGGGGCGAACCAGATTCCCTCCGGGTCGGATCCCGCCAGCTTCCGGTAGCAGGTGGTCAGCTTCTCAACGGCCTCCATTGTTCACCTTTTCTCAAATCCGGGATCTTGTGGGTCGGGCAGATACTTTCCGGTGTTGGAAGCTTGCCTGCCATCGGGAAGTAGCGTTCTCACGCCCCGAATGCACTGTTCATCAGATCTGCTGTCTGTTGCTGATGAACCTTCATGGAGCCGACTGATGGTGCAGAAGACCACGGTCGTGCCACCCGGTGCATGCGCAACGGAATGTCTGTGTGGTTCGCCACAGAATTCGGCAGATGCACAGAGATGAACGGCCATGGTCCCTGGTTGGCGGGCTCGTCCTGGACGAATCGGATGTCGGTGACGTGGCGGTAGCGCTCCAGTACCTTGGCCATCTCGGCTCCGGGTAGCGGATAGAGACGTTCCAGGGAGATGATTGCCACTTTGCCGTCGAGACCAGACTTCTCCCGGTTCGCCACGAGTTCCCAGCGGATCTTGCCGGAGCAGATCAGCAGACGGGAAACTTCGGACGGATCTGTGATCGTCGGATCGTCCAGCACCGGATGCCAGACTCCTGAGGTGAATTCCTCCGGCAGCGAGGCGGCCGCCTTGCTGCGCAACATCGACTTGGGGGTGGCCACCACGACCGGGCGGTGGTAGTTGACGTAGGCGTGCTGACGCAGCAGGTGGAAGTAACTGGCTGCCGTCGAAGGCTGGCTGACGGCGAGAGCGTTCTCGGCGCACAGCTGCAGCCAGCGTTCGATGCGTGCAGAGCTGTGGTCCGGACCCTGCCCCTCGAAACCATGGGGCAACAGCACCACCACACCGGACTTCTGGTCCCATTTCGCTTGCCCGGAGACAACGAACTCGTCGGCAATGATCTGGGCCCCGTTGGCGAAGTCACCGAACTGCGCCTCCCACAAGACCAAGGCGTCCGGTCGGGCCACGGAGTAGCCATACTCAAAACCCATGGCCGCGTACTCACTGAGCAGTGAGTCGTAGACGTCGAAGGTGGCTTGGTCGTCGCTCAGGTGTTTCAGGGGAACCCAGGCTTCGTTGGTGATGCGGTCCACGATTGCTGCGAATCGTTGCGAGAAGGTCCCACGGCGTGAATCCTGCCCGGCCAGCCGGACGGGCCGACCCTCCATCAGCAGTGAACCGATAGCGAGTAGCTCGGCGGTAGCCCAGTCGATGGGGCCGTTGAGGATCTGCTCGGCCCGGCGTTTCAGTTGGGGCAGTACCTTCGGATGCGGGGTGAAACCCTCCGGGAGAGCGGTGTGCACCTCACTGATTCGGTGCATCATATCTGGTGTTATTGCGGTGAGTTGGTGCCCCTGCTTCGTCGGGTAATAGGGCACTCTCGTGTACTCCTCGATCACCGCGTCGGTGTTCTTGGCGTCGCGCGCTTCCTTGAACACGTTCTCTAGGCGAGCCCTGAACTTGTCCATCACGTCCTCGGCATCGGACACGGAAATGTCACCACGCCCGATCAGCGCTTCGGTATACAGGCGCCTTACGGAACGCTTTTGCTCGATCAGGTCGTACATCTTGGGCTGCGTGAAACTTGGATCGTCACCTTCGTTGTGGCCGCGGCGCCGGTAGCAGACCAGATCGATCACGACATCCTTGTGGAATCGCTGTCGATAGGCGAAGGCCAGTCGGGCGGCGCGGATGCAGGAGTCGGGATCGTCGCCATTGATGTGAAGCACCGGAGCGGAGATGGCCTTGGCGACATCCGTGCAGTAGGTAGAGGTGCGTGATTCGATGGGGGCGGTTGTGAACCCCACCTGGTTGTTGACCACGATGTGGATGGTGCCTCCGGTCTTGTAGCCACGCAGTTGGCTCATCTGCAAAGTCTCGAAGACGACCCCCTGTCCGCAGAAAGCTGCGTCGCCGTGCAGGAGAAGTGGCAGTACCGGAAAGTCGTCTTTCCCTATCATGTCCTGTTTCGCTCGGGCGATTCCCTGGAGAACGGGATTCACTGCCTCAAGGTGAGAAGGGTTGGCTGCGACGGAGGTTTTGATGGTGGCTCCGTTATTGGCGACGAACTTGCCTTCCGACCCCAGGTGATATTTGACGTCGCCGGTTCCGGAGACATCAATGGTGCCTGCGAACTCGTGGAAAATCTGAGCGTAGTCCTTGCCGACGATGTTTGAAAGAACGTTGAGACGCCCACGGTGTGGCATGCCTATGCACACCTCATCGAGTTGCTCGTTTGCTGCTTGCTGGCAGATTTCGTCTAGCAGGACGATGACGGATTCACCACCCTCTAGGGAGAAGCGTTTCTGCCCGACGAATTTGGTCTGCAGAAAGGTTTCGAAGACCTCGGCCTCGTTCAGCTTGTCGAGTGCGTGCATGTGCTCTTGATGCGTCAGAGCTTGGCGCGGTATTTCGATGCGATCCTGGAACCACTTGCGCTGCTGGGGGTCCGCGATGTGCATGTACTCGACGGACACGGTTCGGCAGTAGGAGTCCTGCAAAATTGCGAGGATCTCCCGTAGCGAGCGGTAGACCCTTTCCTGTCCGCCGAAGGTACCTACAGCGAACTCGCGGTCCAGGTCCCAGATGGACAGGCCATGGGCTTCCAGGCGGAGGTCTTCGTGTGAGCGTTGCCGGTACTCCAGAGGGTCGGTGTCGGCCACCAGGTGCCCTACTGAACGGTAGGCGTTGATGAGTTCCAATACCCGTCCCTGTTTCGCGACCTGGTTCTCTCGGTAGGTGGAAACGTCGACGCTCCACCTCAATGGCTCATACGGTATGCGCAGGGCTTCGAAAATTGTGTCGTAGAAGTTCTCTTCCCCGAGCAGCAGCTGGTGGATGATCTTCAGGAACTCACCTGATTGGGCACCTTGGATAACTCGATGATCATAGGTGGATGTGAGAGTCGTCACCTTGGAGATTCCGAAGTCGTCAACATGGAACAAGGAAGTTCCTTGGAACTCCGCTGGATAGTCGATGCTCCCAACCCCCAAGATCATTCCCTGCCCGTTCATCAGGCGGGGTACGGAATGATTCGTGCCGATCCCTCCAGGATTGGTGATGGTAGCTGTGGTTCCGGCGAAATCAGCCACGGTGAGTTCCCCGGAACGCGCCTTGGCAATGATCTTTTCGTAGGCAGCCCAGAATTGAGCGAAATTGAGTTTCTCGCATCCCTTGATGTTGGGAACGAGGAGTTGGCGAGTGCCATCTGATTTCTTGAGGTCGATGGCGATCCCCAAGTTGATTGTGGGATTCTCAACCAATGTTGGTTTGCCATTGATCACGTCGTAGGAGTTGTTCATCGAAGGCACTGCCTTCAGCGCCTGGATCATTGCGTAGGCGATCAGGTGGGTGAAACTGACCTTGCCGCCCTTGGATGTTTTCAGGAAGTTGTTGATCCCGGTGCGCTGATCGATCACGAGTTTCATGGGGACGGAACGTACGGAGGTGGCGGTGGGCACACTCAGCGAGGCATCCATGTTTTTTGCGGTGCGCATCGGGGCCCCACGAAGTACGGTCAGGCGGGGTGCCACGGCGGAAGGCTCAGGACGTAGTGATGGATTCGGGGCATTTGCCGACAGGCCGGCTCCGGTGCCTGGGGTGGAGGGGGATTCCCTGGTGGGTTTGACTGATTCCACCTTTGGCTGGTTTCCCTCCCCCCGAGGGGTGCGCTCCCGCGGGGGAGAGGAGGGGTGGTCACTGTGTACCGGGGAGGTGGGATTCGTGTTGGCGGGAGTCGCCTTGTCCTTGAAGAAGGCCTGCCATGTTTCGTCCACGGACGAGGGATCTTTCTCCCAGGCTTCCCGCATCTCGTCAATCAACCAAGAGTTCGCGCCAAATGCATCATGTGATTCAGGTGTCGACATCTTCGCCAGTGGCTGTTGCCACGATCCCCTTACGTGAGACTACTGCTTGGGCGTCAGGCTTCATCGCCCAGTGATCAGCTTAGCGAACTTCGCTCAGGATGGCTGGGGTTGGGACGGGAGGAGGCGCGCCACGCGAGTCCTGCCGAGAAGCCTGCCAGGAGCACGAGAAGTGTGTTGCGCATCACCAGGGTGGAGGATTCAAAGCCAGAGCCGTTGGGGATCGCCATGATCCCCAGAGTTCCCCATGGATAGGTGTATTGGGTGAGCACCGCCACGATTACCAGACCGGTTGCCAGTATCCGGCGAGGGAGTCGTAACCAAGGACTGGTGCCAAGGGCGAGCAGGGCTGCCAATGGCCCTGCCAGCCACTGGACGTACTGTGTGGACAGGGTTTTGTTCGCGATCACGGTGGCGAGTACCACGGCCAGCACTGACAACAAGATGGCCTGCGGCAGGTTTTCGTTGTGTGAGCGGAAATTACGAAGCAGCCTCCACGTGAGCGCCGCGGTGAGCAGGAGCGAGCCCACTGTGAGGAAAGTTGACACCCCAAGAAGAACATCGACAGCCGGTCCTTGGAACTCGATGGCGTTGTATTTGCTGAGCGCCACCTGCCAAGCCGGGTTGGTGGTGAACGTTCGTAGGAACACGAGCGCCGTTGCGGGTACCGACTCCATCTGGAGCCCTCGGCTCGACTGCCAGGTCATGGGGGAAATAGAACGGGACCATCCACCGATCAGGAGTGATGCAAGGCCCAGAGAGAACCCAGCAACAATAAAACCAATCAGTCGGAATCGTCCTGTTCCTTTGTGCAGAGGTGCAGGGGCTGACATCGGGGCGATCAGTAGGGCTGGCCAGAGTTTTATCGCCGCGCCGAGGCCGATAAGGGCCCCCGAGAGCGCGGGATGGCGATTCAGCCACAGGCATGCCAGTGCAACGGCTGCTGCTGTCAACATGTCGAAGCGGAACCACACGATGGGTCCGCAGGCGCCTATGAACAGGATCCAGAAAACGGTGGCGCTCACTGAGCCGTATCTGAAGAGCATCGCTGCCACGATTCCGTCGAGCAGGAGCATGGCTGAGGCGAAGACTGGAAGCCAGGAATTGAAGGCGGTGGCGCGATAGGGCAGGGAGGCGGTGAACCAAACCGCGAAGAGTAGGACGATAAGGGCGCCCCCCCCGACGAGGGCAGGTTTCCTGCGGTTGTGACTCCACAGCACTGCGAGAGGGATGATGCCGATCAGAAATCCCCCGAGCAGGAGGAAGGGTAGCCACGGGGGGTGGCCTCCCCCGAGCGTGTAGAGAAACTCAAGGAACCAGACAGCGGGAAGCGGGTATTCTGTCATCACACCGGACCCCGCCATGGCCGTGGCGCACTGCGAATTGTGGCTACCATCCCCGAGCAGGCACCAGAGCCAGTACCCGTAGTAGCTGACGTCGTTCTGGACGAAGGACACGTGAGGGATTTTCCACAGCAAGACGTTGAATGCGCGGGTCGCTACGAACACGAGCATGAGTGTCACGGCCCATTTGGTGCGGTAGGAGCGCTTGATGGACGGTGGTGTGGTCTCGGTCAAGCGCGGACCCCCTGGAATTCTGGGCTCGCCGGCCACGCCGGCCCTGAAGCGCCCCCGCGAGGATTCGAACCTCGGCACCCGCCTCCGGAGGGCGGTGCTCTATCCCCTGAGCTACGGGGGCTTCGACGTGCGAAAGGCTAGCATGAACCCGGACGTCCGGGACAACTTGGAGGTTCTGGGACGGCCTGAAATCCTTGTCGTTGGTGAGGTTGGATTCCACCACGATGTGCTCGTGACAGTTCGTGGGAACGGCTGTCGCCCTTTGTGGACCCAACACCGGAGCTAGAGAGCGCCTGCGGTGATCCAGGACGCCAGCCAGCCTGTCAAGAACGTGCTGTGTCATGGCTTCCTGGCGTCGTTGCCGGGCATCCTGCTAGTTCCGCTGTGACCAGGTTATGGTCTGTGGAGGGCAGTCGAGTGCGCGAATGACCTGCGTGATTGTGTCAGGGGTGCGGTCGGTGACCCGGCTCGGCAGGTACCGTGAGATGGTTGATGCCGAAACCTCTGTTCGTGGGGTCGTTTGCTTCCCGAAAAGGACCGGCGCTGCCCTGGGGGAGGCCCAGCTCCTGATGGAGAAGGGTCGCGAGGTGCTTCTGGTCGTTCCCCAGCCTCTTCTACAGGCGTGTGATGATCATCCTGTGATTTTGCCTGACGACTTTTCTCCATATCATGGTTGGGTTCTTATGCCCAGTTCATTCCTGATGAGTTCGGCTGCAGGCCCTACCTGATCATCGTGTTCCTCGGGCTGTTCGTGTTCTCCCTGTAGGCCTTCATCGGCCTGCTCAGCTGGCTGCGGCTGTCCAAGATGTTCTCGCTCAGGATTTCGGGTATTCACGCTGTGGAGCACGAACGGCCTCTGCTCGTTGCACCCGTTTTGTGGGATGCGTCGGAGTTTCATCTGTCCCGGTACGCCCCTTCTGGCAAGCTTTGGCCTCATGACTCATGCTCACATCGCCGGTTCGATTCACGCCGACGTCGCCAAAGCAGGACCGCAGTGGCTCACGTTGCCCGAGGACCTGAATCAGTTGCGAGCGGAGCTGTGGCCTTCAGGGACCGAACGGGACGAAATGGGGCGCATCGTGATTGGTGGGGTCCCTCTGACGCGGGTCGCGGCCGAGCAGGGCACACCCGCCTACGTGATCGACGAACAGGATTTCCGCACCAGATCGCGGGCCTTCCGCGACAATTTTGCCAGGTGGCGGGTCTATTACGCGGGAAAGGCATTGTTGACCCGGGCGGTGGCGCGCTGGGTTACCGAGGAAGGGCTCCACCTGGATGTGACGACCATGGGGGAGATGCGGATCGCCCTGGCCGGGGGGATGCCGGCGGAGCGGCTCGGGTTCCATGGCAACAACAAATCGGTGGAGGAAATCCGTTTCGCCCTGGAGCAGGGAGTCGGGCGCATCATAGTCGACTCCTTCCATGAGATAGACCGCATCGAGGCGGCCTGCCAGGAGCTTGGGAAACGGGCTCATGCGCTGGTACGGGTCACTACCGGGGTGGAAGCCCACACGCATGAGTACATCGCCACGGCTCACGAGGACCAGAAGTTCGGTCTGTCCATCCTCGGGGGTCACGCCCTCGCGGCGCTGGTGCGGTGCCAGTCGTCGCCCTTCATCGAGCTGCGTGGTATTCACAGCCACATCGGCTCCCAGATCTTTGAGACCCATGGCTTCGAGGTGGCGATTCGTCGCACACTGCGACTGGCGGAGCAGTTTCGTGTCGCCACTGGGGTGGAACTGGCGGAGCTGGACCTCGGGGGTGGTTTCGGAATCGCCTACACGGAGGCCGACTCACCCATGCCAACCGACGCCCTCGCTCAAGCCTTCGAGGACATCCTCGATCACGAGTGTCGAGGTTTCGGATTGAAACGCCCCCAGCTCAGCATCGAACCCGGACGTGCTATCTGTGGCCCAGCCGGGGTTGCCCTGTACGAGGTCGGGACAGTGAAGGTCGTGGAGTTGGAGAACGGGCGTTCACGCACCTACGTTTCTGTCGATGGGGGCATGAGCGACAACATCCGCCCCGCCCTGTATGCCGCCGAGTACTCCTGCGCCTTGGCGAACCGGACCTCGCAGGCCGAGCCTGTGCTCGCGCGGGTCGTTGGGAAGCACTGCGAAGGAGGTGACATCTTGATTCGGGATGTCTTCCTGCCCCGGGACATCCAGCCGGGAGACCTGATCGCAGTCCCGGGGGCCGGGGCGTATTGCCGATCCATGGCCAGTAACTACAATCAGGTCCCGAAACCGCCCCTGCTGGCGGTGTGCCAGGGGGAGACACGAACGCTTCTCAGGCGGGAGACCCTGGAAGACCTGATGCGACTTGACGTAGGGGAGTGAACATGGCTGAGGAGACTTCGCCGTTGAAGGTGGCACTGCTCGGTGCCGGTGTGGTTGGTTCTCAGGTGGCCCGAATCCTGAGCCAGGAAGCGGATTCCTTGCGCCAACGCATCGGTCGACCCTTGGAACTCGTCGGCATCGGGGTGCGCAGGCTGGACGTGCAACGTCCAGGAATCGATCCCGACCTGTTCACCATGGATGTGCATGGCCTCGTCACGCGTGGTGACTTGGATCTCGTCATCGAGGTGATCGGTGGCATCGAGCCCGCGCGGACCCTGCTCACCGAGGCCATGAACGCGGGTGCCTCGGTGGTCACCGCCAACAAGGCGTTGCTGGCCGAGGACTTGGCACAACTGAGTGCAACAGCCAAGAAAAACGGCGTCGACCTCTACTATGAAGCAGCGGTGGCGGGAGCGATCCCGATCATCCGGCCACTCAGGGAATCCCTAGTCGGCGACGAGATCCGCGCGGTCATGGGGATCGTCAACGGCACCACCAACTACATTCTCGACCAGATGACCACCAATCACCTGAGCTTCGAGGTGGCGCTGCGCCAAGCCCAGGAGCTCGGTTTCGCGGAGGCTGATCCCACCGCTGACGTCGAGGGCAAGGATGCGGCTGCGAAGGCAGCGATTCTTGCGGGGTTGGCGTTTCACACCGAGGTGCACAGCTCTGAGGTTTTCTGCGAGGGCATCACGTCGGTGACGGAAACTGACATCCGGGCTGCCGACCGGATGGGGTGTGTGGTGAAACTGCTCGCCGTAGCCAAGCTGGCAGACGATGATCGAGTCATCGTCAAGGTTCATCCCACCATGATCCCGAAGACCCATCCACTGGCCTCTGTTTCTGGCGCTTACAACGCAATTTTCGTCGAGTCGGTCGAGGCAGGGCAACTGATGTTCCTCGGACAGGGAGCGGGTGGTGCCCCCACAGCCTCCGCAGTCATGGGAGACGTGGTGACTGTGGCCCGCAACCGGGTTCGGGGAACCGCTGGTCACCTCGGGACCGGATACACCAAGCGCGGGGTCGCCCCGATCGGGGATGCGACCAGCCGCTACTACATTCGTTTCCAGGTGGAGGACAAACCAGGTGTGCTCGCCAAGTGCGCCACTATCTTCGGAGCCCACCGGGTATCCCTACAAACCTGCCAGCAGTCCTACCTGGAAGGCTTGGGACGCACCGACGGGTTCACCGCGGAGTTGAACTTCATGACACACGATGCACGTGAACAGGACCTCCAGGACGTCGTCGCGGCGCTGCGGGAGGCTCCCTTCATCGGGAACGCCATTGACTACATGCGCATCGAGGGCAAGTGAGACTCACCGTACGTGTCCCGGCAAGCACCGCCAACCTGGGGTCGGGATTCGACTGCGTGGGGTTGGCCGTGGACTGGTTCGATGAACTGACATTGGAGGTCTCGAGGACTGGGGGCCTCCAGATCGAGGTGTTTGGTGAGGGTTCCCATCAGGTGCCTCGCGACGAGTCCCATCTCGTGATCGCAACGTTGCTGCACGCCCTGCGCCAGTGGGGTGTGGCCCCGCCGGGCGGATTGCTCCTGAGGACGCGCAACACGATTCCGCACTCGCGCGGGCTCGGCTCTTCCGCGGCGGCCATAGTGGCTGGCTGTGCTTTGGCCCACGGCATTGCCTTTCCAGATGAAGAGCTGGACCGGGTCGAATTGACCCGGGTCGCCAGTCTTCTGGAGGGGCATCCCGACAACGCGGGTGCGGCGGTCTGGGGAGGTGCGATACTGGCCTGGCTGGATGGTGAGCGGGTGGAACTGATTCGGTTGCGGCTCGTAGAGGGTCTGCGGTGCCTTGCATTCGTCCCCGATCTGGAGGTCCGTACCGAGGGAGCCAGAGCTGTCCTACCCGACATGGTGCCCCGGAAAGATGCTGTGGCCCAGGCCGTAGCTGCGGCTTCCCTTCCCCTGGCTCTTGAACAGCGTCCCGATCTGTTGTTGTCCGCAACCAGGGACCGTTTGCATCAGTTCCAGAGAGCCGAGTTGATGCCGGCCTCCTGGTCGTTGCTGCGGCGATTGCGGCGGGTAGGAATTCCTGCGACCATTTCCGGGGCGGGCCCGACTGTGTTTGCGATCGGTCTGGAGGACCAGCTGGCGAAAGCGGACTCCCTTGAACATGAGGGATTCCAACGCCACGACCTCGTGCCTGGTGAGGGAGTGCAGCTCGTGGATTGAGCAATGCGGGTGTCTCAGCATCCGAGCGGCGTACGACCACGTACGCGAGTACGGTGGACGGCTTCTGAGTGTGGACGCAACAATTTCAAGAAGTCCTGTGGATGGAAGCCGGTCCCCGTGAATGCATCGACATGAGACCTGATCGTGTTGCTCCATGGGGGTGGAAGACGTGAAGGGGTCTATGGTGCCTATGAGCTTGCGAGTAGAGCTCCACTGCAACGCCCTGGAACAGCATCGAACCCTCTTTACGTAACGCCAGCTGGGGAGAAGGTCGGGTCTCGTGTTATTATTTCGGTAGTCAACTGAACGGCGTCGGTGGCGGTTTCTTTTACCACCGTGAAATGAGCGCTTTGACTAGACACTTCACCGGTTGGGCAATTTTCAGTGCCACCGGTTTCCTGAGTTAAGGAAGGCATTCCGTGACCGAATCCGGTTCCAGCTCCCTGGCAGACCTGAAGCTCCCTGAGCTCAAGAAGATGGCAGCAGGGATGGGTATCAAGGGCACTTCTGCGATGCGCAAGGGTGATCTGATCGCCGCGATTTCCGGCGAGGTCAACGTCCCTGCCAGGCCTGATCACAAAGCCCGTACCTCACCTCCTAGGAAGCGAGCCGAGGTCGAACCGCAGCTCCCTGCGGAGGCGTCGGAACATGCCGGTCCCGAGCGGCCGAAAGTGGAGAAAACAGAATCCGAATCACCCGTTCAGCAGCACCAGTCACGGGTGGATGGTGAAGGCGTTAGTCGCAACCGTCGGCGCCGTGAACGTAACAAAGAACGTGACCGTGCGGCGCAGGAAGCGACGAACGAAGAGGTCGGAGAGCGTTTGGCTGCTGCTCTTGGGCAGACCGGTACCTCCACCGCAGCGCCCGTCCTTGCCACGGCAAGCACAGGGGTAGGGCGTTTCGAGGAAGAGAACGAAGGCGGACGTCGCGGACGGCGCCGTCGCAACCGTGATCGCCAGAACCGTCGCAACCGTGGTTCTGGGGGCATGGACCGCTTCGAGAATGAACCCACGGTTTCCGAGGATGACGTTCTTGCAGCCGTTTCCGGGATTGTTGACATTCTCGACAATTACGCCTTCGTTCGCACCACCGGGTACCTCCCCGGGCCCAACGACGCCTACCTGCCGTTGGCCATGGTGCGTAGATTCGGGTTGCGTAGAGGCGATGTGATCGTCGGTGCTATCCGCACCCCCCGAGAAGGTGAGCGCAAGGAGAAGTACAACCCGCTGGTGCGGATCGACTCCATCAACGGTGACGATCCTGAGAGGGCGAAGCAGCGTCCCGAGTTTGCGAAACTGACGCCCCTCTACCCCCAGGAAAAGCTCCGCCTCGAAACAGTCAATACGCAGCTGACAGGTCGCGTCATCGACTTGGTTGCCCCGATCGGCAAGGGGCAGCGTGGCCTCATCGTTTCCCCACCCAAGGCCGGCAAGACGATGGTAATGCAGGCCATCGCGAACGCAATCGCCGCGAACAATCCTGAGGTTCACCTCATGGTGGTTCTCGTCGATGAGCGTCCCGAAGAGGTCACGGACTTTCAGCGGACCGTCTCCGGTGAAGTGATCGCTTCCACCTTCGACCGTCCCGCTGAGGACCACACAGTGGTCGCTGAACTAGCCATCGAACGTGCCAAGCGTCTCGTCGAACTTGGTCACGATGTGGTTGTATTGCTCGACGGGATCACTCGTCTGGGTCGGGCGTACAACCTGGCGGCCCCTGCTTCTGGGCGCATTCTTTCCGGCGGTGTCGATTCAGCAGCCCTCTATCCACCTAAGAAGTTCTTCGGTGCGGCCCGCAACATAGAAAACGGCGGCTCCCTGACGATTCTGGCGACCGCTCTCATCGAGACCGGGTCCCGCATGGATGAGGTCATCTTCGAGGAGTTCAAGGGCACTGGCAATATGGAGCTCAGGCTCGCCAGGCAGCTTGCTGACAAGCGGATCTTCCCCGCGATCGATGTGGACGCTTCCGGAACTCGCCGTGAGGATCTGCTGCTCGGTCGCGACGAGTTGAACATCATCTGGAAGTTGCGTCGCGCGCTTTCCGGGCTCGACGACCAGGCCGCTCTGGAGACCCTGCTGGCAAGGATGCGAAAGACGCAGAACAACCATGAGTTTTTGCTCAGTGTCCTGAAGACCACTCCGGCTCAGGATGGCTGAGCCGATTGCGCCGGAGCCGTCGGGATCGTTTTGATTCGGCGGCATTGGCTGGCACAATTGCAGGCCGTGCCGGTTCACGCCCGCCGACGGTGTGGCGACCCGGGAAGAACACACCTAGGAGAAAATCATGAAGCAGGGTATCCACCCCGAGTACATCGAGACGAAGGTTCACTGCACCTGTGGCAACACCTTCACCACCCGCAGCACCTCGAAGAAGGGGGCTTTGAACGCAGACGTGTGCTCCGAGTGCCATCCCTTCTACACCGGCAAGCAGAAGATTCTTGACACCGGTGGCCGTGTCGCTCGTTTCGAGCGCATGTACGCCAAGAACAAGAAGAAGTGAGCTCACGGGGCCTGCGAAATTGTTCGAGAACGCGGATCCCCTGATCGCCGAACACGATCGGCTCGAGGCTCAGCTGGCCGACCCCGCGACGCACGCCGACCCGGCGCTGATGCGCCGGGTCGGTCGTCGTTATGCGGCGCTGAGGCCTGTGGTCGAGGCCCTGGCCCTGTACCGCGGACTGGTCGCTGATCGTGAGGCTGCACTCGAACTTGCCGAGCAGGATCCCGTTTTCGCGGAGGAGGCCGAAGCAATCAGAACGCGGCTCGAAGAGACCGCGGTGCGGCTCACCCGGCTGCTGGCGCCAAGGGACCCGAACGATGACACCGATGCGATCCTCGAGATCAAGTCGGGGGAGGGAGGTGAGGAGTCCGCACTGTTTGTGGCTGATCTGCTTCGCATGTATCAGCGGTATACAGAACAGGTCGGCTGGCGCCTCGAGGTGTTGGACTCCCAGACAACGGATCTCGGCGGATTCAAGTCTGTGACAGTGGCTGTGAAGGGAACCGGCATCGATGGGGTCGGTCCTTATGGGCGGCTCAAGTTTGAGGGTGGGGTACACAGGGTCCAACGCGTTCCCGTCACCGAAACCCAGGGACGCATCCACACTTCCGCCGCTGGTGTACTGGTTTCACCTGACATCGAGCCAGAGGAGTTGGAGATCAGCGAATCCGACCTCAGGATCGATGTGTTTCGGGCTTCAGGGCCCGGCGGTCAAGGAGTGAACACCACGGACTCGGCCGTCAGGATCACCCACATCCCGACGGGGGTTGTGGTGAGCTGCCAGAACGAACGTTCCCAGCTGCAGAATCGTGAACAGGCGATGCGGCTGCTGCGTTCCAGGCTGGCCGCCATCCGGGAGGCGAAGGCCGCGGAGGCGGCATCCGCCGCTCGCAGGTCGCAGGTGCGCACGGTGGACCGCTCCGAACGGATCCGCACCTACAACTTCCCGGAGAACCGATTCGCTGACCACAGGATTGGTTTCAAGGCTCACAACTTGGACCTGGTCCTGGCGGGGGCTTTGGCGCCCGTTCTCGATGCACTGGCCGAGGCCGACCTGGCTGAACGGCTGTCCGGACCAGGCCTATGAGGGCCTGGGACCTGGTCCTGGAGGTCTCGGAGCAGCTGGCGGAGGCCGGCGTCACCACTCCAGCGGCTGATGCCCGTTGGCTTGTCTGCCACGCGCTGAAGTGCGATTCGGCGGCGCTGGTCCTCCGAGATGCATCGCCCGGGGATCGTGACAAGGTGGCGGGTTTCGTTGCGCGACGGAGGACCGGGGAGCCGGTCCAGCACATCACGGGGTGGGCGCCGTTCCGCTACGAAACCCTCGCGGTCGGGCCTGGGGTTTTCATACCGCGTCCCGAGACGGAATTGTTGGTGGACGAAGTTCTCGGGTACGTGACAGACCTGCCCGCCGGGAAACGCTGCGTGGTTGAACTGTGTGCCGGCTCGGGGGCCATCGTGCGGAGCCTTGCGAGGGAGTGTGGTGGCCTGGAGCTGCACGCAGTAGAACGTTCCTCCGACGCGTGGCCTTGGTTGCTGCGGAACCTCGAGGGCCTCGGGGTGGACTGCCGCCAGGAGGATATGTCTGAGGCTTTCCATGATCTCGATGCCCGGGTCGATGTCGTGGTGGCAAACCCGCCCTACGTTCCCACCAGCCTGCGTGGCCGGCTCCCGGTAGAGGTGAGCCATGATCCTGCTGAGGCGCTGTTCGGTGGTGAGGACGGGCTGGATGTCATTCGGGTCGTCCACTCGGTGGCGCGCAGGCTTCTGGCGCCGGGAGGCCTGGTGGCCATGGAACACGACCAGTCGCACGCCGACCAGGTCCGGGAAATCTTCTCTGATGGCTTCTTCGATATCCGGACGGTGCGCGACCTGGCAGGGCACCCCCGACACCTTCTCGCTAGACGTGGCAGGATTGGCGGGTGAACGAAACCGGGTCCAGGACGTTGTCTCTCGAGTTTGAAACCGATGCCGCTCTTGAGGCGGCCCGGGAGGCGGTTGCGGCAGGGCAGTGCGTCGTCTTCCCAACTGACACGGTCTACGGGATCGGGTGCGCTGCATTTGACACCAACGCGGTCACGGGGTTGCTGGATGCCAAGAAGCGGGGACGCGACATGCCGCCGCCGGTTTTGATAGCGGAGGGCTCGATGCTGCGAGCCCTCGCCGGTCAGGTGCCAGAGGCGGCCAGAAAGCTGGTGGCACAGTTCTGGCCGGGGGCTCTGACCATCATCGTCAAGGCACAACGATCGCTTCCCCTGGACCTGGGAGAAACCCGGGGAACAGTGGCGGTCCGGGTTCCCGACCATGATGAGACCCGTGCCCTGCTGCGCCGTACGGGCCCCATGGCCGTGAGTTCAGCAAACGTCTCCGGACAGCCTGCCGCGACCACTGCTGGGGAGGCCCGCGACATGCTGGCCGATGCTGTAGCGGTTTACCTGGACGGTGGGAAGGCTCCCGGGGGAGAGGCCTCCACGATCATCGACTTCACCAGTGACGAACACGGACGGGTTCTCCGCCAGGGGGCGATCGCCCTCGAGGAGCTCCGTCAGGTGGTACCGGAGCTGCAGGCTGGCTGATGCGCGAATATCTTCTCGTGCTGTTGGTCGCCACCGCCGCCACCTACTTGTTCGCGGCGGTGTGTCGTCAGCTTGCCCTGCGCTGGAACGCGGTGGCGAAGGTGAGGGCGCGTGACGTGCACACTAGCCCTAAACCTTATTTCGGCGGACTTGCGATGTTCGTTGGGCTGGTCGTCTGCCTGATACTTGCCGTGAACATGCCCTTCCTGTCGCGATTCGCCACCGTCGGGCACGACGCCTTAATGGTGCTCCTGGCAAGTGGCCTGATCTGCGCTGTTGGTCTGGTCGATGACGTGGTCGAATTGAGCCCGGTAGTGAAATTCGGTGGCCAGGTGTTGGCCGCGGGGGCTGCTGTGCTGGGAGGGGTCCGCATCTACTGGATTCCCTTGCCGAATGCGGTGTTGGCTCTCGATGACGCCAGCA
Source organism: Arachnia propionica (assembly GCF_037055325.1). NCBI lineage: Bacteria > Bacillati > Actinomycetota > Actinomycetes > Propionibacteriales > Propionibacteriaceae > Arachnia > Arachnia propionica. The sequence goes on from NZ_CP146373.1 coordinate 297,430, forward strand.
GCATTCTGATCACGGTTATCTTCATTGCGGTGTGTGCCAATGCCGTCAACTTCGTTGACGGGCTGGATGGGCTGGCTGCCGGTTTGGTGGCGGTTGGGGCGGGCGCGTTCTTCGCCTACTCGTACGTGCTCGCCTACGAACAGGACCTGGCCCGGGCCACGACGGCGAGTTTGCTGACTGTTGCCACCCTCGGCATCTGTCTCGGGTTCCTCGGCCACAACTTCCAGCCGGCGCACATGTTCATGGGGGATGCGGGAGCCATGCTGCTGGGGTTCCTGATGGCGATGAGCGCCATCTCGTTCACCGGGCAGGTGGATCCGAGTGCTCTCAGCAGAGATCATGACGATGTTCTGCCCGCCCTGCTCCCGGTGCTGCTGCCGTTTGCCACGATGGCCCTACCACTCAGCGACCTGGTCCTGGCCTGGATTCGCCGGACAGCACGGGGCCAGCATCCTTTCAAGGCCGACAAATACCACCTGCATCACAGGCTTGTCGCCCGAGGGCACTCGCAGCGCGGGGTCGTGTTCATCATGTGCTCCTGGGGTGCGGTGATAGCAGGGGGTCTCGTTTGCACAGTGCTCCTGAACCACCCCGCCACGTGGTGGGCCATCGGGGTTTTCCTCGTGCTGCTGGTGCTGATTACCGTCATGCCTGTCAGGCGTGGAGCAGGGACGGTGAAACGTGGCTGAACGCCGGGTCACGGGGGCAACCCGACGTGCCCGGCAGATGATGTTTGGTGGGCTGGTGGCCGGGCAGGCAGTGGGCATCTCGGTGTGCGGACTGGCCTTGGCGACCGGTTCCCGAGCGGCGCTCATCGGGGCTGCGTTGGGATTCGCTGCGGTGGTCATCTTCTGCTCTGTGGGGCAGGCCGTCGAGGTCGTGGCCTGCGAACTGGAACCCGTCCAGGGCCTCGGAGTGGTACTCGCAAGCTATGCGGTTCGCGTGGTCGGGATTGGAGCTGGTATTTGGTTCGTGACGAGTCATCCGCGGCTTGGTCCTGAAACGGACACGAACTGGCTGGCGATTGCGGTCATCGCAACAGTACTGTCCTGGACGACAGGCGTGGTCGTGGTGGCGTCACGGCAACGCGTCCCCATTTACGATATGCACGACCAAGGCTGAAAGTGCGATTCTTGGGATGAAGGTGGGGGAGTTTTCCGCTAGGCTCACTCCCGACATGGGCACCAGACCAGGATCCGAGGAGAAGCCCTCGCAGCGGCAGGGCACCGAGGATGGGATGGTCGTGCTCAGTTACATCCTGGCGGGTCTGCTCTTCTACGGAGGGTTGGGCTGGCTGGGCGACCATTTCTGGAAGACATCGTGGTTGCTGCCAATGGGCCTGATCATAGGCCTGGTCTGCAGCACATATCTGATCATCAAGCGATATGGGAGCGGCGCGTGAACCCTTGGCTTCTTCCGCTGGACAGCGGTGGCGATGGCGGTTACACCCCGCCGAGTGTCAACGACTTCATTTTCGACACTCCCGTTATTCCGGGCACCCCCACCTGGATGAACAAGCCCTTCTGGCAGGCCGTCATAGCGGCTCTACTGGTGGTTCTGCTCTGGTGGCTGGCCTCGCGCCGACTCAAGGTCCTGCCCCCCAAACGGCAGTTCTTCGCAGAGTACCTCTACGAATTCGTCCGCAATGGCATCGCCCGCGACATTCTCCACCACGACTACAGACGCTTCCTTCCGTATCTGCTCGGTCTCTTCTCCTTCCTGCTGGTTAGCAACTGGTTTGGTGAAACCTTCGTTTTCATGCTCCCAACCTTCAGCAATGTCGGATTCGCTTACGGCCTGGCTTTTCTGTCCTGGTGTGTCTACGTCGGTGCAGGATTCCGCAAATTCGGCATCGGGTTTCTCAAGAAGGCGCTCATCCCCGAGGGCGTTCCGTGGTATCTCCTGTGGTTGATCATCCCGCTGGAGTTCCTCGCGACCTTCATCACCAGGCCCGTGACTCTCGCTTTGCGTCTGTTCGCCAACATGTTCGCCGGACACCTGGTGGTTCTGGTGTTCGTGGTCGGAGGCTCCTTCTTGTTGACCTTCCAGAACAACCTCATGTACAACGTCTCCGGTGCCGTCTCGGTGGCATTCAGTTTCGCGATCCTGTTCCTGGAACTGTTCATCGGCGCACTGCAGGCCTACATCTTCACGGTCCTGACCGCCCAGTATGTGTCAACCTCAGTCTCAGAGGCCCACTGAATCGAAAATCCGACTCCATCACCAATCCCGGTGAGGAGCCATCCGAAAGGAAAACCATGCAGACCCTCCTGGAAATCAACGGCTCGCTCAACATGCTCGGCTATGCGATCGCCACCATCGCCCCGGCTTTGGGTGTGGCCTGGATCTTCGCCTCGGTCATCAATGGGACCGCTCGCCAGCCCGAGGCGCGTGGCGCCATGATGAGCACCGCCTTCATCGGTTTCGCCGTGGTCGAGGCGCTCGCCATCATCGCCATCGCCCTGGCCTTCGTTCTTAAGTGAGGATGGACGTGATCCCCGTGAGTGGGGTGCTGCTCGAGTCCGGGATCGATCTCGGACCGCTTCTGCCCCATCACCTGTCCGAGGTCGTGGTTGGCATCATTTTGATGCTGCTGGTGTTCCTCGTCATGTGGAAGGCCGTCGTACCGGCCTTCGAGAAACTGTACGAGGAGCGCTACCAACGCATCGAGGGCGGAATTCAGCGGGCTGAGCAGGCCGAAGCGAAAGCGGCGGCTGCGTTGGCGGAGTACAACGACCAGCTCAACTCTGCACGCGAGGAGGCGGCAAAAATCCGCGAGGAGGCCAAGAACACCAGTGCACAGATGCTGGCGGAGGCCCGGGAAAGGGCCAGCAAAGAGGCTGATCGCATCCTCGCCGCTGGCAGGGCCCAGCTGGAGGCCGAGCGTTCGCAGCTCTTGGTCGAGCTTCGTGGAGACATCGGCGGTCTGGCCACTACCCTTGCCAGCCGGATCGTCGGCGAGGCGCTTACTGACGATGAGCGTGCCAATCGAACCATTGACCGTTTCATGCATGAGCTAGAAACGGCGGGCACATCCCGATGAAGTCTCGCGACGTCGCCCTCAGCGCCTTTGACCCAGTGGTGGACGCTATTCAGGTTGATGCAGCCGCTGCCGATGAGTTGTTCGCGGTTGTCGATCTGCTCGAAGAACAGCCTCCGCTGAGACGTTCGCTGTCAGATCCCTCTGCGAGTTCGGAGGACAGGCAGGCGCTGGCCCGTAGGCTTTTCGAGGGCAGGCTGGGGGCCGCTTCATTGTCCGTGGTCGTCGAAGCGGTTTCGCGCCCTTGGTCCAGTGGGCGAGCCATGATCGAGTCCATCGAACGGCAGGGCGTACGCGGCCTGCTGCGTGTTGCCACCGCGCGTGGAGAACTGAAGCGCGTCCAAGAGGAGTTGCATCAATTTGCACTGTTGATTGAAAGCTCCCCTGAGTTGTCCGACGCCCTGCGTAACCGGGGGCGCAGCCTCGCGGATCGACGTGCCCTGATCACCCGGCTGCTCACGGGACGGGTGGCTTCCGTCACGGTGGTGCTCGCGCTGCGTGCAGCGGCGCCCCGTGCCCGCACGGTCCCGCTCGCCCTCACCAATTATGTGGCTCTTGCCGCCGACCTGGCAGGGGAAAAGGTGGCGCGGATCACCGTGGCACGTCCTCTCGACACAGGCCGCATTCAACGACTTCGCAGGGCTTTGGAGGCTCGGGTCGGCGGTCCGGTCCTCCTGCTGATCGAGGTGGACGAGAACGTGATCGGTGGTATGAGCGTCGATCTTGGCACACATGTATTCGAATCAACCGTGGCCGGGCGGCTCGACGAGGTCCGCCGGCTCCTGAACTGACATCAAGCGATGAAAGCGAAAGTAGGACGCAATGGCTGAACTCACCATCAGTCCCGATGAGATCCGCAGCGCGCTGGACGAGTTCGTCTCGTCCTACCAGCCCGCGGCTGCCAGCATGACGGAGGTCGGCGTTGTCGCGACCTCTGGCGATGGTATCGCGCGCGTCGAGGGTCTGCCCTCGGCCATGGCGAATGAGCTGCTGCGTTTCGAGAACGGCACCATGGGTATCGCCCTCAACCTCGATGAACGTGAGATCGGTGTGGTTGTACTCGGTGATTCCGAGGGTATCGATGAGGGCTCTACCGTGCGTGGCACGGGTGAGGTGCTCTCCGTGCCAGTCGGTGACGGCTATCTCGGACGTGTCGTCGATGCAATGGGTGACCCCATCGATGGGCTTGGTGAGATCAAGAACATCGAGGGCAGGCGGGCTCTCGAACTCCAGGCGGCAGGCGTCATGGATCGACAGGAAGTTCGCGAGCCTTTGCAGACCGGAATCAAGGCCATCGATGCAATGACCCCTATCGGGCGGGGACAACGGCAGCTGATCATCGGTGACCGCAAGACCGGTAAGACAGCGATCGCGATTGACACGATTATCAATCAGAAGGCCAACTGGGAAACCGGCGATCCGAAACAACAGGTCCGCTGCATCTATGTGGCCATCGGCCAGAAGGGATCTACCGTTGCCGAGGTGCGCAGCACCCTCGAAGCAGCTGGAGCATTGGAATACACAACCATCGTTCATGCCCCTGCATCCGATCCCGCGGGCTACAAGTACATTGCACCCTATGCCGGGTCTGCCATCGGTCAGCACTGGATGTACCAGGGCAAGCACGTGCTGATCATCTTCGATGACCTGACCAAGCAGGCCGAGGCCTACCGTGCCATGTCCCTGCTGCTGCGCCGACCGCCCGGTCGCGAGGCCTACCCGGGTGATGTCTTCTACCTGCACTCGCGCCTGCTGGAACGTTGCGCCAAACTGTCGGACAGGTTGGGCGGTGGCTCGATGACTGGTCTGCCTATCATCGAGACCAAGGCCAACGATGTCTCGGCCTACATTCCCACAAACGTGATTTCCATCACTGACGGACAGATCTTCCTCCAGTCGGATCTGTTCAACGCCAACCAGCGTCCAGCAATCGATGTTGGGATCTCGGTTTCCCGGGTCGGTGGTGCGGCGCAGGTCAAGGCGATGAAATCCGTGGCAGGGTCCCTCAAGATCAACCTCGCCCAGTACCGTGACATGCAGGCCTTCGCGATGTTCGCCTCTGACCTGGATGCGGCGTCTCGCCAGCAGCTGGATCGTGGTGCACGGCTCGTGGAGTTGTTGCGTCAGGGCCAGTACGCCCCCTACCCGGTGGAGGAACAGGTGGTCTCGGTGTGGGCAGGCGTACAGGGGCATTTCGATGACGTTCCTGTGATCGAGGTGCTTCGCTTCGAGCAGGAGTTCCTCGAGCATCTTCGGCACAACACCCAGGTGCTCCAGACGATCGCAGATACCAAACTGTTCGGCGATGACCTCAGGGAGGTCACGATGCAGGCCCTGGCCGATTTCAAGCAGCTGTTCCGCACCTCTGAAGGAACCCCCTTGGCCCGTGAAGAGCACATGCCGATCTCGGACGAGGCGATCGCGCAGGAAACGATCATTCGCAAGAAGCGGGGTTGATGCCCAATGGCCAGCAGCCTGCGGGAACTCAGGCAGCGACGCAATTCCGTCGCCACCACCAAGAAGATCACCCGTGCCATGGAACTGATTGCTGCTTCTCGCATCGTCAAGGCTCAGCAGGCGGTTCGTGCTGCCCTTCCCTATGCTGATGCTTTGGTGCATGCGGTATCAGCCTTGGCAACCTACTCCCATGTTCTGGAGCATCCGCTGCTTCGTGACGTCGAGCCACCCCGCCGGTCGGCTGTACTCGTCATCACAGGTGACCGAGGTCTGGCGGGAGCTTATTCCGCGAACGTGATCCGGGTGGCGGAACAGCTGCGGGCGAAACTGCTGGAGGAAGGGCAGGAGTGCCTGATCTATGTGACCGGGAACAAAGGCCTCTCCTACTACGATTTCCGGCATCGCCCGGTGGAGCAGAGCTGGACCGGTTTCTCTATCGCGCCGCAGTACTCGCATGCCAAAGAAATCTCCAATGTCCTGATTGAGCGTTTTCTGCGTCCATACGAGGACGGGGGCGTTGACCAGCTGCACGTCGTCGCGACTCGGTTCATGACGATGCTTACTCAGGAAGCAATCACCTTGCGACTGCTTCCTCTCGCCGTTGAGGAATCGGATGAGCCCGTGAGCGGCGGCGATACTGTCCTGCCACACTATGCCTTCGAACCAACCCCCGAGGCGATGTTGGACCGGGTCCTCCCGATGTACGTGACCAACCGTATTCACTCGATGCTTCTGCAATCGAGTGCTTCGGAACTGGCCAGTAGGCAGCGTGCCATGAAGTCGGCGACGGACAATGCCCAGCAACTGATCGAACGTTTGACCCGTGAGGCTAACCAGGCCCGTCAAGCGGAGATCACCCAGGAAATCTCTGAAATCGTCGGGGGCGCCGCGGCGCTCGCCGAATCAGCCGGAAGCGAGTGAGGTAAGACATGACTGCCACTGCACATTCGACCACCGCGGCAGGCATTGGCCGCGTCGCCCGGGTCATCGGTCCGGTCGTGGATGTCGAGTTCGCAGCTGATCAGATTCCCGAGATCGGCAACGCCCTGCTCGTCGAGACCGAGGTCATGGGTGAGAAGCGAACCATGACAATGGAAACGGCCCTCCACGTCGGAGATAACCTGATCCGGGCCATCGCTCTGAAACCCACTGACGGTATGCGTCGTGGGGCAGAGGTCCGCGACACGGGAGCTCCGATTTCGGTGCCGGTGGGCGACATCACCAAAGGGCACGTGTGGAACGTGACCGGTGATGTGCTGAACGTCGATCCAGCATCGATTCAGATCACGGAACGCTGGCCGATTCACCGCCCGGCCCCCGAGTTCGATGCGCTGGAACCCCGTACCGAGATGCTGGAGACCGGCATCAAGGTCCTTGACCTGCTCACCCCGTACGTCAAGGGCGGCAAGATTGGCCTGTTTGGTGGCGCGGGTGTCGGTAAGACCGTGCTCATTCAGGAGATGATTTACCGCATCGCCCACAACTTCGGCGGCACCTCCGTATTCGCGGGTGTGGGGGAGCGGACCCGTGAGGGCAATGACCTCATCAATGAGATGGAAGAGGCCGGCGTCCTGAAGGACACGGCCCTGGTGTTCGGCCAGATGGACGAACCCCCGGGGACTCGGCTTCGTGTCGCCCTGACGGCACTGACAATGGCGGAGTATTTCCGTGATGTCCAGAACCAGGATGTGCTGTTGTTCATCGACAACATCTTCCGGTTCACCCAAGCCGGTTCCGAGGTCTCTACGCTGCTGGGCCGCATGCCTTCGGCCGTCGGGTACCAGCCGAACCTGGCCGACGAAATGGGGCAGCTCCAGGAACGGATCACCTCCACCAAGGGGCACTCCATCACCTCGATGCAGGCCATCTACGTGCCCGCCGACGACTACACAGACCCGGCCCCGGCGACGACTTTCGCCCATCTGGACGCGACGACGGAGCTGAGCCGCGAGATCGCGTCCCGCGGTCTGTATCCGGCAGTTGATCCGCTGACGTCCTCGTCGCGGATCCTCGATCCGCAGTACATCGGCCAGGAGCACTACGAGACTGCTGTGCGTGTCAAGCAGATCCTGCAGCGCAACAAGGAACTCCAGGACATCATCGCCATTCTCGGTATCGATGAGTTGTCCGAGGAGGACAAGATCACAGTGAACCGGGCACGGCGGATCCAGCAGTTCCTGAGCCAGAACACCTACATGGCGGAGAAGTTCACGAACATTCCTGGCTCCACTGTGCCGTTGGCGGACACCATCGAGGGGTTCTCGATGATCTGTCGCGGTGACGTCGATCACATTGCTGAGCAGGCTTTCTTCAATGTTGGTGGCATGGAGGACGTCTTCGCGAGCTGGGACAAGATGCAGAAGGACCTGTGAGCGTGGAGTATCAGCCGCTGAAGCTGGAGGTCGTCTCCGCGGACAAGATGGTGATGCAGTGTGATGTCGTCAACGTCATCGCGCGCACAAGCGAGGGCGACATCGGTATCTTGCCTGGGCATGAGCCACTCATGGCTGCTCTGGTTCCTTGTATGGTGGAGGTCATCGTCGTTGATGGCAGGACGGAGATCCTTGCCATCGACGGCGGGTTGCTGGCCGTTGCCCAAGGGCACATCCGAGTTCTCAGCCACGAGGTTAAACTTGCTGAGGAAATCCTTCTGGAAGAAGCTCGCGGGGAGGCGCACGAACTGCGTCACATCCGGAGCCAGGGCGGGGCAACCGACGATCAGATACATCGGCTGCACATTTTGAATGCTCAGATTCGGGCGGGTGAGAAGTACCAGGCCAGTCGCTGACAACCATTCCATGGTGGGCCGGGACATTTCGTGGTTTTTCTGCGAGTGTCCCGGTCCGGCTTCTACCGATGCAACGCTATGTTTTGTGCATGGGGCTGACAGTGATCGCAATAATCGTCGCGGTCACCTGCCTCTGTATCCTGCCTTTTCTGCTTCTTTATGCACGCCGCCGCTGGCTCACCCGCCAGGGCGGCCTTTTTGACTGTGCCCACAGGATGCGGGACGGGGAACCCGGTGTTGGATGGGTGTTGGGTTTTGCTCGCTATCGCGGGGACCGGCTCGACTGGTATCGCGCTTTCTCGCTGGCGTTGCGACCGAATCGTTCCTTCTCACGTGCCGGAACCAGCTGGCAGCGGCGGCGTGTTGCCACTGCTTTGGAGGAGGTCGTCCTGTTCGACAACTCGTGGATCGTCACGATCAAGGATCGTTTCAATGACCACGAGCACAATTTGGCTATGGATCTGGAAAACGTGTTGGGGTTGATGGCCTGGCTGGAGTCGGCCCCTCCTGGAAGCCACTACCTTCCAGGTAGCGCCGACTCGCCTCTGTAAACGGGTGTTATTTCTTCGTGCGTCCGTGGCGCTTCTCGGGTGGCTTGCGATCCGTTCCCGGAACCCACAGCACGTCTCCTTCAGGGCCCGCAGCGGTCCGGCACATGTTGAACAACAGATCGCTCAGCCGGTTCAGATAGGTGATGGCCAGCAGGCTGACCCCGCCTTCGCCACGTTCTGTCGAAGGCTTGGTTCCATGGACCTGAGCAGCCTGCCAGGCCACCCGTTCGGCACGTCGGCACACCGTGCGTGCGACGTGCAACTGAGCTACTGCCGGACTGCCGCCGGGCAGAATGAAGGAACGTAGGGAGGGAAGCTCGGCGCCGAGTTCGTCGCACCACTCCTCCAGACGGTCGATGGAGGACTGTTCGATCCGCAGAGGTGGGTACTGAGGATCGGGGTGTACAGGTGTGCTGAGATCAGCGCCGACATCGAAGAGCTCATTACGAACCAAGGAGAGCATCTCCACTACGCGTTCCGGCAGCCCACCGTGGGCGACTGCCAGTGCCAGGTTTGAGTTGGTCTCGTCGACCGCCCCATATGCCTCGACTCGTGGATCTGTCTTTGGCACCTCGGCGTTGTCCGACAGACGAGTGTTTCCTGCGTCGCCGGTGCGGGTGTATATGCGTGTCAGGTTCACCATGGAGCAACTGTATCTACAATTGCTGAGGTGTCGTTCAAGGCCTTTGCTCCCCTGATCGCTTTCGCCCTTCTTCTCACCGGGTGTAGCGACGCTAACCAGTCGAATCCCGCGAATGAGACTGGGCGAGCCGTCAGTTGTTCCTATCCGCCTGGGGGAGAACCCGCCAAACCTGTTGACCCGCCCAGCGGCGAGGACGTCCTGAATGCCGGAGAGACCAAGGCGACCCTTCACCTGACAGCAGGTGATGTGGAAATCACGATGGATCGCTCGGCCACGCCGTGCACCATCAATTCCTTCATGTCCTTGGCGCAACAGGGGTGGTTCAACGAAACCAGGTGCCACCGGCTCACTGATTACGGGATTTTCGTGCTCCAGTGTGGGGATCCGACGGGAACTGGCATGGGAGGGCCCGGATATACGGTCCCAGACGAACTGAGTCCTCGTACCACTGGGCTGGAGAAGGAGGGAGCCGTCGCCACATACCCCAAAGGAACCGTCGCGATGGCGAACACCGGAAAACCCAACACGGCTGGGTCACAGTTCTTCATCGTCTGGGAGGACAGCCAGCTCAGTCCAGATTATGCCGTTTTCGGCACTGTCGATGATGGCGGATTGGCTGTTGTGCAGGGAATTGCGGCGCAAGGAGTCGATGAATCTGATGGTGTGAGACCCATAGCGGAGGCCGCCATCAGCTCGGTGACGTTGAGCTGATGGGGGCGGGAGAAACCAAGAACTCCGTGCAGATCGATGTGAATGCATCCGGTTCGTCGGCGTGAACCCAGTGGCCTGCCTGTTTGAGGGTTATTGTGACGACTCGGGGAAACAACTTGCGCATTGGTTCGGCATGCTCGCGTAGGACATAGTGCGATTTCCCACCTGCCACCCACCACACAGGGCCGTCATAGACTGCGTCCATTCTCGGCCAGCCACCGATGATCCGGAGGGAATCGCCGAGCAGATCCAGGTTGGCCTTCCACGCCCAGTCGCTGCCCAGCCGGCGCAGGTTTTGAAGTAGGAAGCCGCGGACCTGCGGGTCGGGGATCGCCTCTGAGAGCCGTCGGCTGGCATCGGTGCGGCTCGCCAGATGTTCCAGATCGAGGTTGCGCATTGCAGCCACCAAAGGAGCGAACGCGGTGGGGCCATCGCTTGGTACGGGTGAGATGTCCACCACCAGAAGGCGTTCGACGAGATCGGGATATGTGAGGGCCAGCCTCATGGCGAGCTTTCCGCCTAGCGAATGTCCCACCAGGGCGACAGGAGCGTCGAAATTCTCCCGCAGCCAGTGGGCAATGTGCTCAGCTTGACCATCCAGGCTGAAGCCGACCGTCCAGGATGATGCCCCATGATTTGGAAGATCGAGCAGGTGACAGGTCGCGATCTCAGTCAAGGCGGTCGCGATCCGGGTGAAGTTCTTTCCCTGACCGAATAGGCCGTGCAGGAACACTACCTGCGCTGGGCCTGAACCCATGATGCTGTCGTGGATCATCGGTTCAGTCTCCAGCAGTGTGAATGCCAGTGCCGGCGCTGCTCTGTCCCGGAGCTGAAACCAACACCGGGTTCTTCAGGCCAAACGACCACATGGGCCATTCCCACAGGGATCGGATTGTTGCACCCTGGACAGGTGTACGGCTTCATCGCACGATCCGTGGGAACTTCTCTGACGAGAAAGGCTCCTGCCGAGGTCATCCTCCTGGACACGTGGCGGGACGTATCGAGAGGACGTGGTGGGCGTAGATGCTTTGAAGGACGTCGCGCCATCAGAAAAGCCGATCCTCGGGATTGTCCATTCCACGCAGCGCGTCATAGTCCAACAGTTGACATGTAATGCCTCGGTCAGCGGCGAGGGTGGCGGCCTGTGGCTTGATGTGTTGGGCGGCAAAAATTCCCTTCACAGGTGCCAGCTGCGGGTCACGATTCATCAACTCGAGATAGCGGGTCAGTTGTTCCACACCATCAATCTCGCCTCGCCGTTTCACCTCCACGGCGACGTGGAATCCATCAGCGTCTCGCAACAGCAGGTCGACCGGGCCGATCGGGGTGTAAAACTCTCGTTTGACCACCTGCCAGCCATCTCCGAAAGTTGCGGGGTGCTCGGCGAGCAGGGACTGCAGATGCGCTTCGACCCCGTCCTTCTGGAGCCCCGGGTCAACACCAAAACTGTGATCCACGTCAAGAAAGACTTCCCCCAGCGCGATTCGCAGGGTGTCGCCAGACGTGGAACGGACCAGCCAGAGGGCGTTCGCACCAGCCTCCCGAGCCGCATCGTCGGGTTCTGTAATGGTGAGGGAACAGGGGGCGCTCATCCAGTTCAGGGGCTTGTATGCGCGATCATCTGCATGCACAGAGACGGAGCCATCGGCTTTGAGCATGATCAGTCGCTTGGCCATGGGAAGGTGGGCTGTCAATCGACCCGCGTAGTCGACCTGGCAGTGAGCAATGACGAGACGCACAGATAGATCCTAACGGGCGTCCAGATGCGGTCGGAGCACCTCGCGGTAGAGCAGCAGCAGGGCAGCCGTTGTTGGGATGGCGATCAGGGCACCGATCACTCCCAGCAAGATGCCACCGATCAGCGCAGACAGCACGACAAGTGCCCCGGGTACTTTCACCGTCCGCTTCATGACGGTTGGGTAGAGGATGTAGGCGTCGAACTGCTGGTAGATCAGGAAGTAGATGATGGTGGCCACGCCTATTGTCGGGGACGTGGCGAAGCCGACCAGAGCCACAGCGAGCATGGCCAGCGAGGAACCCACCAGAGGGATGAAACAGAACAGGGCGACTATGAAAGACAACGCCAAGGAATAGGCGCCGAGCCCGATGATGTTCATAAATATGAAGCTGCATCCCGAGGCCACCGCGACGATCATGAACATTCCGGTGATGTATCCGGAGACCCCACGAAAGATCTCATCTGCCAAGTAGCGAGAGCGGGCACGTCGGCTGGCCGGAGCAAGCGTGTAAATAACCTCTTTGATCGCCGGTAGTGAAGCGAGGAAGTAGATGGTGAGCACCAGCGTCATGATCACGGAGAAAATGAGGTTGGCAACCAATACGCCTGCTCCCCAGATGCCGCCGAACAGGTTCTGCATTAACCCGCCCGAGGCGAGATAACGCTGGGCTGTTTCGAGCAGATTGTACTGGGCATCCCAACGTGCCACCTGCTCGTTCGTGGCTAGCATCGCTATCCAGTACGGCACCCTAAATGTCAGAGACTGCACTTGGTTCATCATCAATGGCACCAGTGCAGTGACTCCCAGAACGATGATTCCCAACAGGGTGACGGTCACGAAGAACACCGCCATCGCGCGGGGTACCCGGCGTCGTGTGAAGAACTCGACTGCCGGGTTCAGTCCTAGTGCCAGGAACAGGGAGAGCACCACGAGGGTCAGAATGTTCTGCACTTGTGTGGCGGCGGCCATGAGGCCGATCGCCACGAGCACCCCGAATGCGCCGAAAAAGCCTATGGAGAAAGGGGAGTGGTTCAGCAGTTTCGTCTCGTTCTGCACCATCACGGGAGGAACGGGCGAGACCGGTTCCTCGGGAATGGGTGCCAAAAGCTGCTCGGCTCCTTTGCGGGCGTTGCCGAACAAACCTCCGAGGAACTGCCGGAACCTGCCTAGAGATGCTCTGCCCCCGAGCGAGGTGGACATTTTTCTGCGTCCGGAATTCTCTACTGGGACAGTAGGCTCCGTCGCTGGCTTGTCGGGCTGGGCTGTGGGGGAGACCGACTCCTCCGGAGCATTCCCTGTGTCGCCAGAGGTTGGAGGCTCGTCCGCAGCCCCGGGAACGAGGGCCGTCACTTCGCCTGCTTGCGTTCCCGTGGTTGCGGGGCCGTCACCTCGCCACCGCTGATGATTTCGGTGAGCTCCATGTCAGGTACAGCTTCCTCGGCCATGGCGCGCAGGTTCTGCATGGAAGCGACGATGGAGGTCCGGCGTGCCATCAGCGCCGCCACCTCACGTTCCAGCTGCTCCTTGCGCCAGGCGACCTGTTCCTCAAGCTGTTCCTGTTTCTGGCGCACTTCCTCCCGCATGGCCGACAACGTAGCCTCGGCTTCGCGTGTGGCGGTGGTCCGGATCTGTTCAGCCTCCTCCACTGCGGATTCGCGGACCTTGATGGCTTCTGCTCGAGCTTCCTCGATCTGCTTGGTCGCGGCCTCAGAACGAGCCCTGGCCTCCGCAAGCTGGGCGCTGACGTTTTCCTCGGTTTTCCTGACCGCTTCAGCCTGCTTTGATAGAGCTGCGGCGGTGGACTTCTCCGTGGCCAAGCGCGCAGCAGTGGCATCCCGCTCAGCCTCCTGACGCATTCGGGCCGCATCGATCCGGGCAGCCTCCAACTGCGCATTAATCCGCTGCGAGGTCTCCTCCAACAACGACTTTGATTGGGCCTCCGCATCAGCGCGAACCAGATTTGCGTCACGTCGTGCTGCCTCCAGCACTGCCTGTCCTGCTTCGGCCTGTTCCTGCCGGAGCTTGCGGAGGCTGGCGAGCCCGGACAAACGTACATCGTCTGCTTCCTGCTGGGCGGCTTCGCGGGAAGCCGCCGCCGCCAGACGCGCTTCCTGCCTGAGTCGATCGGACTCGGCCTCCGCCAGGCGGACCAGTTCGGCTGCCTGCGCTTCAGCGGCTTCCAGCAGTCCACGAGCATGAGCACCGAGTTTGGCGAAATCCGTTGTTCCGACCTGCGCTCGCACGAAGCTTGTCTCTCGGCGTTGCTCCCGCAACTGCACCTTCATCTCGAGTAGTCGTTGCTCGAGATCTTGGATGTAGGAATCCACCGCCTGTTTGTCATAGCCGAGCATGGCATGGGGGAATCCCCCGACGGCGCTGGCCTTGTCCTCGAAGAGGTTGAGGCCGGTCTCCTCCTCGATCTCAGTACGAACATCGGTCATTGTTGTCTCCTGGCTTGGCACGGTCGGTACCGAGCCTACCTCGGAGTAGGGATGAAAGCGCCGGTGGGCACCATCGCGTCCACCGGCGCTTTCTCATGAACGACCTCAGTGAGAGGCGCCCTTGGCGGGTTCCACCAGCTCCAAGAGGACGCCACCGGCATCCTTCGGGTGAACGAAGTTGATGCGGGAATCAGCGGTTCCCCGTTTGGCCTCCGGGAAAAGTAGCCTGAGGCCACGCTCACGCAGGACTGCGCTCACATGATCCAAGTCATGCACGCGATAGGCGAGCTGCTGAATGCCGGGGCCGCCGTTGCGATCCAGCCATTTGGCGATGGTCGACTTCTCGTTGAGGGGAGCCAGGAGCTGGATCTTGGCGTTCTCTTCTCCCTGGGTTCCGGTGCCAATCATGGCCTCCGCAACACCCTGCTCCTCGTTGACCTCGCGGTGCAGCTCGCGCCACCCGAACACTTCGCTGTGGAACTTGATGGCCTCGTCGAGATCGGGAACGGCCAGGCCGACATGATCGATGCAGATGAAAAGATCTTGGTTCTCCATGCTCGTCATTCTTCCACCTGGGTGATGAACTCGGGCGCTGGGGTCGGAGGTAAGGGGGATGTGGTGTCTCGGCGCGGCGTGAGCACTTCAACGCGGTCGAGGTGAGAAACTGTTGAGTTCAACAGCGGCGCGTCAGGTTCAAGCAGCACCTTGGATGATGCAGACTGGTAAACGCTCGTGTGAGTCCCTTCCCCCTTGAGACTTGGAGACATCATGGTTGGCTGGATCAAGAAGGTCCTGCTCGTGCTCGGCATCGCCTTCGTGGTCTACTACCTTTTCACTCGCCCAGAGGCGGCAGCGGAGGCCATCAGGACGTTCTTTGGCGCCTTTGAGTCGATCGTCCGGTTTTTCTCCCGCTTGGCCGGATAGCCGGTCGTGGGTTTGCTTGCTCGCCTCCTGGAGCCCGACATCCAGCGCCATTTGTTGCTCGAGGAGGACGAACGGGTGATCGATGAGGTGCGCAAGCACTGGGTGGTCTCCCTGCCGTGGATAGGCGTGATGGCCCTGAGTATTCCCGCGTTCTTTCTCATGATCGTGGCACGTGGTTTCTTCTGGGTACCGATGCTTGTTGGGTTCTACCTGTTGGGCCTTGGGTTTTGGAAGGCCCATGTCGCGCACATGGACCGATTTGTCATAACCAACATGCGGGTGTTCAGGATCCATGGTGTGTTCAACACGCACTTGGCGACGATGCCCATGACCCGGATCCTGGATATCTCTTTGGAGCAGTCGATGCTCGGGAAGATCTTCGACTACGGGCACCTGGTGTTCGAATCTGCAGCCCAGGCGCAGGGGCTGCGGGACATTCGCTACGTCGCTCACCCAGCGGAAAGAGATCTGACTATCCAGCGGGTGATTCAGCGCTCTGGTCTCCGCAAGAAGATGGTCATGGAAGAAGAAGACGAAGCCGACGGGGTGTGACCCGCCGGCCTCACAGGAGAATGGCTCAGCCTCGGAGGGCAGCGTCGACCACTTCGCGGGCCTCCGCTTGGATCTGGGCCAAGTGGTCCGCGTCGCGCAGCGACTCGGCGTAGATCTTGTATTTGTCCTCGGTCCCGGAGGGGCGGGCAGCGAACCAGCCGGAATCGGTGGTCACCTTGATACCCCCGATGGGTGCCTCGTTGCCAGGGGCATTGGTCAAAACTGCGGTGATGGGCTGCCCTGCCAGCTCATGAGCCCTGACATCGTCGGGAGAGAGGGCAGCGAGCCGGGCCTTCTGCTCGCGGCTGGCTTCTGCATCGACGCGGGCGTAGTAGGAGGTGCCGAAGGCTGATTCCATGTCGGCATAGTGTTGGCTGGGCGAGCGTCCTGTCACGGCCAGGATCTCGCTGGCGAGCAGAGCCAGGAGGATGCCGTCTTTGTCGGTGGTCCAGGTACGGCCCTCGACATCGAGGAAGCTCGCACCTGCTGACTCTTCACCGCCGAAGCCGAGCGAGCCGTTAGTCAGCCCGGGGACGAACCATTTGAAACCGACAGGCACCTCAACCAGTTTGCGCCCGAGTCGCGCCGCGACTTTGTCGATGATGGAGGAGGACACCAGGGTCTTGCCGACCCCCGTCGTTGCCGCCCAGCCGGGACGGTGGGAGAACAGATAGTCGATCGCGACTGCGAGGAAGGCGTTGGGGTTCATCAACCCGGAGTCCGGGGTGACGATCCCGTGACGGTCCGAGTCTGCGTCGTTGCCCGTGGCGATGTCGTAGCGGTCGCGATTGGCCACCAAGGAGGCCATCGAGTTCGGTGACGAGCAGTCCATGCGGATCTTGCCGTCGGTGTCCAGGGTCATGAACTTCCAGGTGGGGTCCACCGCAGGGTTCACCACGGTCAGGTCGAGGGAGCTGTGCTCGGCCAGATACTCCCAGTATTGAACAGAGGCCCCTCCAAGCGGGTCCGCTCCGATGCGGACGCCTGCCGCCGCGATGGCATCGAGATCCAGGGCGGTTGCAAGCTCGGTGCAGTAAGGGGTGCGGTAGTCGAAGCGGGTTACCCCAGAAACAGTCTTTTCGTAGGGTTTCCGGCGAATCTCCGCGGGGGAGGCCATCAGGGCGTTGGCGCGGTCGGCGATCCACTTCGTGGCATCGGTGTCGGCCGGGCCACCCGTCGGGGGGTTGTACTTGAACCCGCCGTCGCGCGGTGGATTGTGGGAAGGGGTCACGACGATGCCGTCAGCGACCTGCTTCGGGTGCTCACGGTTGTAACGAATGATGGCGCGGGAGACTGCGGGGGTCGGGGTGTACTCGTCTTCTCGTTCCGCGAAGACAGCGACTCCATTGGCCACCAGCACCTCGATGGCGGTGCGCCAGGCCGGCAGGGACAACGCATGGGTATCCTTGCCGATGAACAAGGGGCCGCTCACTCCCTGCACTGCCCGATACTCCACGATCGCTTGTGTCGTGGCGGCGATGTGGAGATCGTTGAAAGCGGTATCGAGGCTGGAGCCGCGATGTCCAGAGGTGCCGAAAACGACCTTCTGGTCGGGGTTGCTGGGGTCGGGGGTCAGGTCATAGTAGGCCGCAAGGACGGCGTTGACGTCGATGAGATCGGATTCCAGGGCCACCAGGCCAGCTCGCTCATGTGACATGCACCCATCTTTCCACTTCCGGTTGTAGGAATTGATCTCGCCCGCAAAGATTGATGACATGACGAATCCGAACTTCACGCGCCCCGGTGCCGTAGATCTGTCCTCCCTCGCCGCAGCACAGTCCGCCAGCGGTGCCACCGGAGGGAACAGTTATGTGACCGACATCACCGAGCCGGGTTTCCAGGAGCTGGTTGGTCGTTCTATGCAGCACCCCGTGATCGTGGAGTTCTACTCACCCCGTGATACAGCCGGAGCCACGGTCTCCAGCGACCTGGCGGAGCTCGTCAACGCCGCGGAGGGACGTTTTCTCCTGGCCCGAGTCAATGTTGATACCGAGCCGCGTCTTACCCAGGCGCTTGGAGTGACCGCTGTGCCAATGGTCGTGGCGATCATTGGGGGGCAGGTGGCGCCGCTCTTCCAAGGAACCCGTGACCGTGCAGACATCTCGGCCGTTCTCGACCAGGTGGCCCAGCTTGCCATCGCCAATGGCATGACGGGTCGTGCCCAAGCGACGGGATCGACCGCTCCGGAGAAAACAGCGGAACCAACGACGGATCCGCGATTCGAGAAGGCTGACGCTGCTTTGGCCGCCGGTAATTTCGCTCAGGCCGTCGCTGAATTCGATGCTCTTCTCGCTGCCACCCCCGGGGATCCCGAGGCAACCGCGGGTCGTGCCCAGGCGGCGCTCCTGGAGCGTTCCGCATCTTTTGACGGTGCAGCCATCGTGAAGTCTGCTGCCGAACGCCCGGACGATGTCGCGGCTCAGCTGGACGCCGCCGATCTGGAGATGATCCAAGGGGAGTACGGATCCGCCTTCGACCGCCTTCTGGGGCTGGCTGCTGAGGTGACTCCGGACGAACGGGAGACGATTCGGGTCCGGCTGTTGGAGCTCTTCGAGGTTGCCGGACGGACCTCCTCGGATGTGCTGAAGGCCCGTCGTCGCCTGACGACCGTGCTGTTCTGAGCCCCCTTCGCGCCCTTGGGAGTGGCGATTTGGAAAATGCCATTGCCGTCCTCCGGCCAGCGAGACCCCTAGTAAAACCGCATTTGGTGACGGCTGTGGATAAGTCTCGCAGCTCGTGTGGAACAAAATTCTGCCACTGGACGACCGAGCCAAAACTGTCTCCTGTGGAATGCGGATCGCATAATAAGAAGCCCGGATTCCGGGGCTCATTCACGCATCCTGCGACGATGGCTTTCCTGTTGACGAGTATTCAGGCGCCCACATGCCTGGTCGATGATCAGAAATACACGGCTACAGGACCCCGTGGCCCCGGGATGATTGTGACGGATGTCTCGAAGATGTCCGTCAGAATCTCTTCGCGAAAGAGTTCTTCAGGGCTTCCGGAAGCCGCCACCTTCCCGTTCTTCATGGCGATGATCGTGTCGGCGTAGGTGGCGGCGAAGTTGATGTCGTGCAGCACGATCACGATCGTGCGTCCCAGTTCCTTCGCTGCCCGGCGCAGGTGCTGCATCATCTGCACGGAATGGGCCATGTCCAAGTTGTTCAAGGGCTCATCCAGCAGCACATATGTGGTGTCCTGGGCCAGCACCATGGCCACGTAGGCGCGTTGCCGCTGACCCCCCGAGAGCTCATCGATGAAACGGTCTGCGATCTCCTCCAGACGCAGGAAGGAGATGGCCTGCTCGATGATCTCAATGTCCTCGACGCTCAGGCGTCCCCGCGAGTGGGGAAAACGACCGAAACCAACCAGCTGGCGAACCGTCAGCCGGGTCACGAAATGGTTCTCCTGACGAAGCACGGACAGCACCTTGGCGAGGTCCTTGGACTTGGCCGTCGCCACGTTCATGCCTGCCACCTCGATGGCTCCGGCGTCCATTCCCAGCAGGCGCCCGATCATGGTCAGCAGCGTGGATTTGCCTGCCCCGTTGGGGCCCACCAGGGCGGTGATGCCGCCTTCGGGGATTTTGAGTTCCAAGGGACCGATGGTCGTCGTGGAGCCGTATGTTTTCAGGGCCGAGTCTACGAGGATCACAGCCGTCCCTTTCTCAGTAGATGGATGAGGAAGAAGGTGCCACCCACCGCCTCGATGATGATGCCCACGGAGCCGGTGGCATAGAAGATATGCCGCAGGGTGAAATAGGCGCCACCGAGGATCACCACACCGACCAGCCACGCCATCGGGAGGACGAACCGGTGCTCGTGGGTGTCGGACAGCTGATGGGCGGTCATCGCCACCAGGAAACCGAGGAACGACATGGGGCCGACCAGCGAGGTGCTGACGGCCATCAACACCGCCGTCAACATCAGGATCACCAGCGAATTGCGGCGGTGATCCACGCCCAGGCCGATGGCTGTGTCGCGTCCCAGCCCCAGCACGTCGAGGGTCCGTGACATCGCCAGCAGCAATCCACCAGCGACCAGGGCCAGGGGAATCGCGACCCGCAGCTGGGACACATCGGCATTTGAGATGTTGCCGATGAGCCTGGCACTCAGGATGTCGAACGCCGACGGGTTCAGGAGGTTCTGCATGTAGGTGGACAGGGCACCGAGTCCCGTCCCGATGACGATGCCTAGCAGAAGCGTCTGATGGATGTTGGCGCGCTCGTTTCGAAGCATCCAGCCGTAGAGCAGCGCCGCCAGGGCTACCATGAGCCCAACCTGCATGAGGTACTGTCCTGTGCTGTCCATGCTGGTCAGCCCCGTGATGCCGAAGAAGAACACGATGCTGGTCTGGAGCAGGCGGTACAGCGACTCGAAACCCATGATCGAGGGTGTGATGATCCGGTTGTTGGTGATGGTCTGGAAGGCGACCGTCGCCAGTGCCTGACACCAGGCGACCACCAGGATCACGGCCACGGATGCGGCTCGCACCTGGGCAATCCGCCAGAAACCGGGCGAGCCCACGGGCATGGGATTGCCCCAGGCGAGGATGCCGTAGCAGACGGCCGGGGCCAGGAGGACCAGGACCGCGAGGATCATCCAGTAGCGCCCCGCTGCCCGGGAATCCGCGAAGGCGCCGTGGCCTACACGTGTCATCGTCTCAGGCATTTCTCCGCCTCCTCAACAGGAGGAAGGCGAACACGAACGCCCCGACCACCGACAGGATGGTGCCGACGGGAATCTCGAAGGGCATGATCACGAGTCTCCCCACGATGTCGCAGGCCGTGACCATCGCGGCCCCGGTCAGGCAGACCCACGGCAGGTTGGAACGCAGATTGTCGCCCCGCAGCAGGGAGACGATGTTCGGGACGACCAATCCCAGGAAGGGAAGGTTGCCGATCACCACGGTGATGATGCCAGTGACCGCCGCGATCATTCCGGTGCCGAGCAGCACGACCTTCCGGTGATCGAGCCCGACATTTGTCGCGACGTCCTTTCCGAGACCAGCGATCGTGAACTGGTCCGCCACCAGGAAGACCCCGATGACCACGATCACCACGGCCCACACCGGTTCGTATTGTCCTTGGATCGTTGCGGAGAACGAGCCCTGGAACCACACCCCCAGGGTCTGGAGCATGCTGGTGGCCTGCGCCAGGTAGGAGGAAACGGCGCCGACCACCGCGCCCAGCATGATGCCGACGATCGGGACGATCATCGCGGAACGCAACTGGATGCGCCTCAGAACCAGGAAGAACACCATCGTGCCCCCGAAGGCGGCGGCGATGGCGGCCACCATCTTCACCATCAAAGGTGCCTCCGGGTAGAGGATCAGTACGCAGAGCAGTCCAAGACCCGCCCACTCGGTGGTTCCGGTGGTGGTGGGTTCGACGAAACGGTTCTGGGAGATCTGCTGCATCACCAGGCCCGATATGGCCATGGCGGAGCCTGCCAGCAGCAGGGAAACGGTGCGGGGAATGCGGGTTAGGGCGAAGATGTAGGCGCCGTCCGGGGAACCGAACACGTCATAGACCCCGACCAGCAGGGACAGCACGGTCAGCGCCAGGAGCCCAAGAAGACCCAGCAGCAGGGGAGCGGTGAACAGTCGTTGCCGGAATGTGACACCGCCGGGGACTCGGCTGCTGGTTTCGTCCCCGGCGGTTTTCGGCTCGGTCAAGCAGACTTCTCCATGGCGTCGGCCATGTCGTTGAAGAATGTGGTGTAGGTCTGGATGCCCTCATTGAGGTAGGTGTCGGCGGGCATGTAGACGATCTGTTTCTTGGTGACTGCCGTCACGTTCTGTAGGGGAGCTGAACCCGCGATCACCTCGGAGGCCGGGGTGACGGTTTCCCCCTCGGCGGTGATGGCGCCGTCGCGGTCCATCGCGAGGATCCAGTCCGGGTTGGACTGGGCGATGGCCTCGACGGAGATCTCGTCGCCCTGGTGGTCGCTGCTGCCCTGGCTCTCCAGGGCGGGGGTGAGACCGAGGATCTCGAAGATGGGCCCGAGCGTGCGCCCGGAACCGGGAGCCGCGTAGTTGACCTTGCCCTTCGAGACGATGACGGCCATCACCTTGGAGCCCGGCTTGTACGCGGCCTTCACCCGGGCGATCGAGGCGTCGAAATCGCTCACCAGCTTGGCGGCCTCGTCCTTCTTGCCGAAGATCTCCCCGGCCACGGTGACCTGGCGTTTCAACTCCTCGTCGAACTTGTATTTGAGCTTCCCGTTTTCGTCCTTCTCGTCGCGGATGTCGATGTCCACGAGGGCGGCTTCGGGGGTCAGCTGCTTGAACTGGTCGTATTTGTCCTTGAAACGCTGTCCGTTGATGATCAGGTCGGGCTGGACCCCGACTGCGGCCTCCATGTTGGGTTCCCGGTGATCCCCGAGATTCACGATGGAACTGTCGGTCTTGTACGGGGATCCCTTCGCGATGATCTCCTGCGGGGCGGCAGAAAGCTTCACCCCCCACTCCTGGAGGGGTTGGAACAGGCGGTTGTCGGTGACGATGACACTCTTGGCGGGCACCGGAACGGTCACGGAGCCACGGTTGTCCTGGATGGTCACGGTGGTCGCCCCGGCGGACTGCGAGGCGTTGGCAGGGTCGCTCGGCTGCGAGTTCGCGCCGCCACAAGCGGTGAGGCCGATGCTCACGCTCACGAGGGCGACCAAGGCGGGTAGCAGACGGGTCTTCGAGATACTCACGCTTCTCCTATGCGGTTGCCGGATGCGGGTAAGGTAAGTCAACCCTATCTTTTGCGAAAAGGTAAGGGGTGGTGTGTCGGCCGCCCGATCAGGGAATCCGCATTCCGTTCTCCGTGGCACCCCGGTAACCGTCGAGAAGCAGGTTGATTCTCCGGGCTGACAACTCGCTGACCCTGTCCGGGAGCTCCTCGCGTGGGACCCAATGGATTGCCCTGAGCTCACGATCACAGGGCGCGAGGGAACGGGCGATTGTATTGGGCAGGATGCCGCCGTCGTAGATGAACTCGATGGCGTCGCTCCAGCCGAGGTGGGGCGTCATCCAGTCGGTGATGGCGGGCTCACCGGGATCGATGTCGAGGCCGATTTCCTCGAGCAGTTCGCGGCGGCCTCCCGCGCGGGGCGACTCATTCGGATCCACCACCCCGCCGGGAAGTTCCCAATCCTCCTTGTAGGTCGTTTCTGTCAGCAATACCCGACCGGCCTCGTCTCGGAAAACGACGTGGGCGATGACGCGTTTCGTCGGCAGCACCGAGTTCATCACCCCTGAGAAACCGTGCGGACCGTAGACCGGATCCACGGCCAGCCGGGCGTAGACCAGCACGTCCACCAAGTGCCCCGACGGGGTGAGCAAAGCTGAACGCAATCTGCCCTCCCGCCGAAAACCGCAACGGTGCAGTGCAACCATGGCGACCCGGTCCGTGGCTGGGATGTCGCACTGCAACCGACGAAGGTTGTGGGCCAAGATGGCATCGTCGGCGGCGAGGGAAACCGCTCGCTCGAGGGTCGAGGCGTCCACCACCTGCTCCTCCCAACGGAGCTGGCCGATACCGTCAACGATGTCCACCTGGACCTTGAAGTCGCTCACCTGGTTTTGCTGCGCAGCCAGATCGACCCTAGCGGGGGAATGGTCACCTCGGCGCTGGCCGGGAAGTGCCCCCACGGTTCATCGTGTGCTGTCACTACGCCCAGGTTGCCGAACTGGCCAGAGCCATCGTAGGTCTCTGAATCAGTGTTCAGAATCTCCTCCCACTCACCGTCTCCGGGCAATCCGACGAGGTAATCGCGCAGCGGTTCCGGGGAGAAATTGGTGAAGCAGGCCACGTGGTTTCCCTGGGAGTCGTTGCGTACCCAGCTCAGTGTGTTGTGTCCCTTGTCGTCGGCGTTGATCCAGGTGAAACCCTCCGGGGCGTTGTCTAGCTCGAACAGCGGGGGATTGTCACGGTAAATCATGTTGAGGTCGCGGAACAGCCGTTGTAGCCCTCCATGACCCCAGAGTTCCGTGACCCACCACTCCAGGCTGGTGGCTTCGTTGAACTCTGGGCGCTGGGCGAATTCGGAACCCATGAAGATCAGCTGTTTGCCGGGGAAACTCCACATGAACGAGTAGAAGGCACGAAGTGTGGCGAATTTGCGCCAGTCGTCCTGAGGGACCTTGTTGATCATCGACCCCTTGCCGTGTACGACTTCGTCGTGGCTGATCGGCAGGATGAAGTTCTCCGAGTACTGGTAGACCATCGCAAACGTCAACAAATTGTGTTCGTACTGGCGGTAGACCGGGTCCAGTGCCAGATAACGCAGGGTGTCATTCATCCAGCCCATGTTCCACTTGAAACCGAAACCGAGCCCATCCTTGTCGACGGGTTTGGTGACTCCAGGGAAACTCGTAGATTCCTCGGCGATCATCATTGTTCCGGGATGGCGCTCGTACATGTGTCGGTTGACGTAGCGCAGGAAGTCGATGGCCTCCAGGTTCTCGCGGCCCCCGTACTTGTTCGGTACCCACTGGCCTTCGGCGCGTGAATAGTCGAGGTACAGCATGGAGGCCACCGCATCGACACGCAGTCCGTCAATGTGGAACTCGGACAGCCAGTACAAGGCGTTGGAGACCAGGAAACTCTTCACCTCGTTACGGCCATAGTTGAAGATGTAGGTTCCCCAGTCCATGTGTTCGCCCTGGCGAGGGTCGGCATGCTCGTACAGCGCAGTGCCATCGAAACGACCCAGCGCCCAGTCATCCTTGGGGAAGTGTCCCGGCACCCAGTCGAGGATCACTCCGATCCCGGCCTGGTGGAGCTTGTCGATTAGGAACCGCAGGTCGTCGGGTTTACCGAAACGACTCGTGGGTGAGTAGTAGCCAGTCACCTGGTAGCCCCAGCTCGGCTCGAACGGGTGCTCCGCCACAGGCATGAACTCGACATGGGTGTAGCCCTGCCACTTGACGTAGGAGACGAGTTCCTCCGCCAGGTCCAGGTAACTCTTGCCGCGCCGCCACCCACCGAGGTGCACCTCGTAGATGCTCATCGGCTCCTTGTGGGGCTGCGATTTTTCACGCTTCGCGATCCATTCGTCATCGGACCAGACGTATTTCGACTCGTAGACGATCGATGCGTTGGCCGGGGCCTGCTCCGAGAAACGGGCCAGTGGATCCACCTTCTCCCGCCAGACACCGTCGGGACCCTGGACGCGGAACTTGTAGAGGGTTCCTTCTGTGAGGCCCTCGATGAAGGTTCCCCACACACCGGATCCGGGAATCAGCTGCATCGGGTCACCGGTCCACCAGTTGAAGTCACCGATCACCTGCACCGCACGTGCATTGGGGGCCCACACAGCGAACCTGACCCCTTCAACAGGACCTCTCTCATCATCCTCGATTGTGCACTGAAAGGCGCCGAGACGCTTCCAGATTTCGGTATCACCGCCGTTGTGGAATCCTTCCAGGTCCCAACCGGTCAGCCCGCCAAACGGATCATGCGCCATTGTCAGCTCCTCAAGACTCGATGCCTGCCAGATAATCTACCGGGATATGGGTGAAAGTGGGACGGTTCCGGGTTTCATAGACCACCTCGTAGATAGCTTTGTCCACCTCGTAGGCGAGCAGGACATCCACCGGGATTTCGGCGGAAGCACTGTAGCCATCCAGGAAGGCCGCCCGGGCCTCATCCCGCCAGCCTTCGGGGGCGTCCCCGCTGGCTGCGGCGTAGTCGAAGGAGCGCAACATACCGGCCACGTCCCGCAGTGGGGAATCGGGCTCGCGCCTCTCCTGCAATGATTTGATGGGTTCTCCCTCGAAATCGACGTAGCGCCAGCCATTTCGGGTTGACAGAGCCTGGCCGAGATGGCAGTCCCCATGGATGCGTTGGGTCGGCAACTCGAGTTCCTCGATGGTGCGATAGGTGCGCAGTGCAGGGCTGCGGAATCTCTCGAGTAGCGGAACTTCGAGGACAGCAGCTTCCAGTCGTGCTCGAAACTGAGCCGCCAGCTTCTGCCCGAGCAATCTCCCGGTGGGGAAACGGCTGGCCAACAGGCCGTGTACCAAGGTCAGCTGGCGGCCCAGGTCCCGAGCCTGTCCGTCAAAGCTGGTTCTGGTTTCGGCAGCCCGGCAGGCCTCGACGAACCCGTCATGTGGGTCGGGCAGCGCCTCCAGGAACACCCCGAGGTGTGCCCCCTGCCACTCCCACCAACCGAAGAGTTCTGCCACCGCCCCTGAGCCGGACAAGGCCTGGTGCATCTCGACATCGGTGTTTGGTCCGTTCTCGATGCGACGAAAGATCTTCCCGACGATCAGGTCACCGAAGAACATAGAGGTGTTCGACTGTTCCCCACGGTAGCGGTGGCCCGGAAGTCCGGATGGAACCTCCCGGGATGCGATGAAACCCGGTGCTCCAGAGGCTAGGCAGTCGAGCAGGGCGGTCATCGCGGCAGGCTCGTCTGCGACCTCCGCAACGTCGAAGTTGGTGCCTTCCAGGTTGACTTGCGCCAAAGGCCTCGTCGGGCAGTCCCCGGCAGTGTGAAAAGCCAGCGGCACGTGGTATTTTTCCGTTCCTCCCGCTGGGTATTCCACTTCCAGCAGAGCGCTTCGCAGCCCGGGGCCGTCATTCCCGGGTGGCCGAAACCAGTCGGTCAGTTCGACCTGGCGCGGGACTCCGCCACGGGAGCGCCCGGAGAACCACCGGGCGTCCTGTGCCAAGGCCCAGAGCGCCTGGAGCAGTGAATCGTGGTTACCAGCCATGGCTCAATGCGAGGTGACGTGGAAAATGTGAGCAGGCTTGCTTGGATACAGACGAACCCAGTTTCTCTCGCTCCAGTTGTAGGTTTCGCCCGACAACTCATCACGAACTTCTACTGTGGAACCCGGAGGAAGCCCCAACGCCGAAAGATTCAGGTAGACATCGGATTCCACGGTGTTGTCCGGATCCAGTGAACAGACAACCAGCACGACGTCTTCTCTATCGTGCTTCGAATAGGCCATCACCGAGTCGTGTGGGGCATGGTGGAAATGGATATCACGCAGCTGTTGCAGGGCTGGATGTTTCTCGCGGATTCCGTTCAGGCTCCCCAGGAGCATGTTTAGATTCGGTTCTGCGGCGAAGTCGCGCGGACGGTACTCATATTTCTCTGAGTTCAGGTATTCTTCCCGCCCTTGGACTAGAGCAGTGTGCTCGAACAGTTCGAATCCTGAATAGACTCCCCAGGACGGGGAAAGAGTGGCTGCCAGAATCGCGCGGATTGCGAAAATTGCGGGATTTCCGGACTGTAGATGGAAGGGGAGGATGTCCGGGGTGTTCACGAAGAAATTGGGTCGGTAGTAAGAAGCCATGTCCCGGCTCAGCTCCGTCAGGTACTCCGTGAGTTCCCACTTCGCCACACGCCACGTGAAGTAGGTGTATGACTGCTGGAAACCGACCTTCCCGAGGGCGGCCATCATCTGTGGTTTAGTGAACGCCTCTGCCAGGAAGATGACCTCCGGGTTGGTTTCGTGAACCCGCTCCAACAGCCAGTCCCAGAATTCCACGGGTTTGGTGTGGGGATTGTCGACCCGGAAGATGGTCACGCCGCGGTCGATCCACAGCCGAACAATCCTCAGTACTTCCTGATAAATGCCCTCGGGATCGTTGTCGAAGTTCAGGGGGTAGATGTCCTGGTATTTCTTGGGCGGGTTCTCCGCATAGGCAATGGTTCCGTCCAAGCGAGTCGTGAACCACTCAGGATGCTCCTGTACCCACGGGTGGTCGGGAGAGGCTTGGAGGGCGAGGTCGAGGGCCAGCTCCAGCCCGAGCGACTTTGCTTTCGCGACAAACCGCTCGAAGGATTCGAGATCGCCCAGGTCCGGGTGGATGGCGTCATGCCCGCCCTCGGCCGATCCAATGGCCCACGGGGAGCCCGGGTCCTCGGGGGTCGGGTCGAGGCTGTTGTTCTTCCCCTTCCGGAAGGATGAGCCGATGGGATGGATTGGGGGCAGATAGACCACGTGGAAACCCATCGCCGCGATCGCTTCGAGACGCGAGTGCGAGGAATCGAAACCACCCGAGATCCAGTGGCCCTCCTCATCACGCATGGCTCCCTGGGAACGCGGGAAGAACTCGTACCACGACGAGTAGAGGGCGCGGCGACGTTCGACGCGGATCGGGTATTCCTGGGTGGCGGAGATAGCCTCCCGGGGGCCGAACCGTGCCATGGCGCGATCAATGGGCCGCGATTTGATCAGATCCTCGATCTCGCTGACGGGGGTGTTGGGGTTCAATGCCTCCGCGGCGGCGCGCAGCAGATGGGAGGCCGGCATCACGCGCGACTGTTCGGCGGTCTCGGCCGCCTCCTTGAAGAGCTCCCGGCCCTCCAAGCAGAGCAGTTCGACATCCATGCCGAGTGGCAGCTTTGCCAACGCGTTGTGACGCCAGGTGCCCCAGGGATCGGACCAGCCCTCGATGCGGAAGGTCCAGTCTCCCTCCGTTGCCATGCGGACATGTGCCTGCCAGATGTCGAGTCCCTTGGGTTCGACCTGGGTCATGTCGATCCGGCGTTGGGTGCCGTGCGGCGCCGTGAGGATCACCGACGCGTTCACGGCATCATGGCCTTCGCGGAAAACGTTCGCGCTGATCAGGATTCGTTCATGGGCCACGGCTTTTGCCGGGTAGGCGCCGTCGGCTATCACGGGGGAAACCCCCGTTACCGGGATGCGGCCGAAACCGCCCTCGGTGCGTCGCAGGTGTGCTCGGGCTGGTGTGGGGTGGTTCACAGGGACCAGCCTAGCTTCCTCAGGGTTTCGTGTGCCGGGGTGAGGCAATGTAATTTATCCTCGTGCGTGCATTCCGACGATTCACCGTTCATCCTGTGCTGCCCGAACGTATCGCAAAGCTTGATGCGCTGGCGAAGAACCTTCGCTGGTCGTGGCATCAGGAAACCCGAGACCTTTTCCGGGCAATTGACCCAAGACTCTGGGAGGAAGTGGGCGAGGACCCCGTCAAACTGCTGTCCGCGGTTCGTCCCGAACGGGTCCAGCAGCTCGCGGCTGACCAGGTCTTCGCTCGCAATGTGGGACTCCTCCACGACGATTTGGTCACCTACCTCTCCGATGACCTGTGGTTCCAACGCTACGCTGCCGAGAACGAGGGAGCGCCGGCGGGAATCGGTTATTTCTCCGCCGAGTTCGGCGTCAGCCAGGTTCTTCCCCAGTATTCGGGGGGCCTGGGGATCCTGGCCGGCGACCACTTGAAGGCGGCCTCCGACCTCGGTCTGCCCCTCATCGGAGTCGGTCTTCTCTACAGGTTCGGGTACTTCCGGCAGTGGCTGAACGCTTCCGGCTGGCAGCAGGAGCGCTACCCGGTGTTGCCCTCCAACGAAATGCCCGTGGCCCGCCTGCTGGACTCCGCCGGGAACCCGCAGGAAATCAGTGTCGAGGTCTTTGGCAGGGAGGTTTACGCCTCCATTTGGGTGGCCTCGGTCGGCCGTATTCCGCTGCTGATGCTCGACACCGATCGCGACGACAACGACCCCGAGGCCCGCAACATCACCGACCGGCTCTATGGTGGTGGCACTGAGCATCGTCTTGCGCAGGAGGTCGTCCTCGGCATCGGTGGTGTCCGGGCACTGCGCCGCTACTGCGAGATCACCGGTCATCCTCGGCCCGACGTCTACCACTGCAATGAGGGTCATGCGGGGTTCCTCGGTTTCGAACGCATTCGGGAGTACCTGGCCGACGGGCGCGACCTGCCCACCGCCATCGAGTTGACCCGCGCAGGAACCGTTTTCACCACCCACACCCCCGTGCCGGCGGGAATCGATCGGTTCGACAAGAGCCTCGTCGAGCATCAGTTCGCGAACTTCGATCCCGGGTTGCCGCTGGAGGACATCATGTCCTTCGGGACCGAGACCTATCCCGGCGGCGACCCGTCGCGCTACAACATGGCTGTGCTTGGGCTGAGGCTCGGTCAGCGTGCCAACGGCGTCTCAAAACTTCACGGCGAGGTTTCACGGGAGATGTTCAACGGTCTGTGGCCGGATTTCGACGACACCGAGGTGCCCATCGGCTCCGTCACCAACGGCGTCCACCACCGCACCTGGATTCATCCGGAGCTCCTGGAGATCCTGAAGGCCCACACCGATGATGCCAGCACGGTCGTCGATGGCTACGACTGGGCCGCCATCCAGGAGGTGGATGACGATACCCTCTGGGGTCTGAAACGGCAGTTGCGCTCTTCCATGATCCAGATGGCACGTAAGCGTTTGGCGGAGTCCTGCAAGGCCAGGGGCATCCCCGCCGACTGGACTTCTGAGGCGCTGAACCCGCGGGTCCTGACCCTCGGTTTTGCGCGCCGCGGTGCCTCCTACAAGCGTCTGACACTGATGTTGTCGGACCCGGAGCGTCTGAAGGCTCTTCTCAACCATCCCACCACTCCCATCCAGATCGTGATCGCGGGCAAGGCTCACCCCGCTGACAACATCGGCAAGTCGCTGATCCAGCAGATGGTGCAGTTCTCCGATCAGGACGACGTGCGCGGGAAACTGGTCTTCCTGCCCGACTACGACATGTCCCTGGCTCGTCCTCTTTACCCGGGCTGCGACGTGTGGGTCAACAACCCGCTGCGGCCCTACGAGGCCTGTGGCACATCCGGCATGAAGGCAGCCCTCAACGGCGCCGCGAATCTGTCCATCCGCGATGGCTGGTGGGATGAACTGTACTCGCCGAGGTTCGGCTGGGAAATTCCCTCTGCGGAGGGAATCGCGGACCAGGCCGAACGTGATGCTGCAGAGGCCGAGTTCCTCTACTCAATCATCGAGAATGAGATCATCCCCCGCTTCTACACCCTTGATGCGAACGGCAACCCCGCCGAATGGCTGCAGATGATGCGCGATTGCATCTCCGAGCTCGGACCGGAGATCCTCGCCTCCCGCATGGTTCGTGACTACGTCACTGACTATTACACCCCGGCCGCGCAGTCCCTCGCCGCTCGGAAAGATGACGACGTCGCCGCCGACCTGGCGAAGTGGAAGGAACGGGTCCGCCGCGACTGGCACACCGCCCAGGTCGTCGGCCTCGACGTCGGTGTCATCGGGCAGCTCGAGACCGGAACGGTCCTGCGTCCGACCGTCGATGTCCGGCTCGGTGCCCTGAGGGCCGAGGACGTCGCGGTGCAGTTGATCTTCGGCGATGTCGACAACGAGGACAGGCTCCACGACATCCGCAAGTACCCGACGGTTCCCGTCGGGGAGGCCGACGGGGTGACCCGATTTGTTGCCGAGATCCCCACCCGCTACGCGGGACAGATCGGTTGCCTGGCCCGCATGGTGCCCTCGCATCCGCTGCTGGCCAGCGACTCCGAGATGGGGCTGTCCGCCGTCATCAGGTGAGCCGGGCCGTGCCGGTGAGGACCAGTTTATGCTCCACCGGCACGCCCCCCGGAATCGGAAAGCCTCCGCGGGAGAAAGAACCCGCGGGGGCTTTTCAGTGCCTGTTGCCCGGTGGTGTCCCGGGGCTCAGGGAATGAGCACCGGGGACATGCCCAGCAGTTCGGCCGCGGTGGTCGGCACGTCGCAGCGCATCAGCACCACGCAACGCCCCGGGACCCTCAGCACGGAACCGGGAGACAGTTCATCGGATAGCAGCTCATCGGTTCCCGCCGAGTGCCAAATGATCTTCAGCTGGGCGGCCCAGGGTAGGCCGGGAAGGATCACCTCGATGGGCTCGGCCCCCGAGTGGAACCACGTCAGGAAAGCATTCACGTCGTCGGAGACGTACATGCCCAACAGGCGGCGGGAACCGTCGTACCAGTCCTGCTCGGTCATCTGGGCGCCGTGGTCGTTGAACCAGGTGAGGTCCACGCGACCCAGGTTCTCTCCGTGACTGTTGAAGACGTCGGTGTGGTGCAGATAGTGGTCGGGGCGCAACAAGGGATGTTTCGCCCTCAATCGCAGAAGATCGACCAAGCGAGCCCGGACTCCCTGCCATCGGGCATCGGGGGTCCAGTCCACCCAGCTCAGCGGCGAATCCTGGCAGTAGGCGTTGTTGTTGCCCTTCTGAGTGCGCCCGAACTCATCGCCGGCGAGGATCATGGGGGTTCCGGCCGCGAGAACCTGGGTGGCGTGCATGTTAAGCACCTGCCGGGCTCTCAGATCGTTGATGGCCGGATCATCACTCTCGCCCTCGAAACCATGGTTCCAGGAACGGTTGTTGTCGCTGCCATCGCGATTGCCTTCGCCATTGGCGGAGTTGTGTTTCACGTCGTAGCTGACCAGGTCGCGCATCGTGAACCCGTCGTGGACGGTCACGAAATTGATCGAGGCCTGTGGAGGGCGACCGCTGTGCTGGAACACGTCCGAGGAGCCAGAAAGCCGAGTCGCGAGTTCCTGGACTCCGTGAACCGTGCTCTTCCAGTAGTCACGCACGTGATCGCGGAACCGGTCGTTCCATTCTGACCAGCCGGGGCCGAAACTGCCGAGCTGATAGCCGTAGGGACCGATGTCCCAGGGTTCGGCGATCAATTTCACATGAGAGAGAACAGGGTCGGAGTTGATCTGTTGCTTCAAGGGATGGTCATGGACGAAGTGGTGTTGGCTGTCACGGAACAGCGTGGTGGCAAGGTCGAAACGGAATCCGTCAACGCCCATGTGCTCCACCCAGTAACGGAGAGAATCGACGATCAACTGCCGAACCATGGGAGTGGAGGAGTTCACCGAGTTTCCGCAACCAGTCACGTCGTAGTCGTCCCGCAGGTCATCGGTGAGGCGATAGTAGCCCGCGTGGTCGATGCCGCGCATGGAGAGCGTCGGGCCCTCGTGCCCACACTCTGCGGTGTGGTTGTAGACGACGTCGAGGATCACCTCGATACCGGCATCGTGGAGGGCAGCCACCATGGCTTTGAATTCCGTCACCTGATTCCCGAGAGTGCCCCGAGTCGCGTAGTAGGCGTGCGGAGCGAAATAGCTGAGGGTGTTGTATCCCCAGTAGTTGCTCAGTCCCTTGTGGGCGATGAAGGGCTCGGATGCGTAGTGGTGGATGGGCAGCAGCTCGATCGCTGTGATGCCGGTGTCCAGCAGGTAGGAGATCACTTCGGGATAGGCCAGGGCCGCGTATGAGCCGCGCAGGTGTTCGGGCACCAGCGGGTGCATTTTTGTGAAACCGCGCACGTGCATCTCGTAGATGACCGACTCGGCCATCGGGCGCCTGCCCCCCGCCACTGGAGGGGGCGGGGGGGTGTCGGCGACGACGACGCTGAGAGGCACTGCTCCGATGGAGTCGGTGGCGTCGGGGCGGAAATCGTCGTGGGCCAGGTGGTCATGGATCGGGCCCCGGTAGTCGATGCCGCCGGTCACGGCTCGGGCGTAGGGGTCGAGCAGCAGCCGGGCCGGGTTGAAGCGGCGACCGCGGCTCGGAGCCCAATCTCCGTGGACGCGGTAGCCGTATTCCTGCCCCTCACCGATACCAGGAACGAAGACGTGCCAGATTCCTTGGCTGTCCGCTTTCATCTCCACGTTGCGTTGATTCTTCATCAGGTCCACGAGCGACAGCTCCACTCGGGTGGCATGAGGGGCCCACAGGCCGAAGCTGACGCCGTCCTTCTCGACCTTCGCTCCCAGGCGGCTGGTGTCGAGCGGCTCAATGAACATGTTTCGCCTTCCGGCCCTCGGCGGGCATCCGCCCCGAGGGCCGAACCATTTTGCCATAAGTCATCTGATCTCGCAGATAAGCCCGGTCGATCAGTCATGATGGATGGTTGAGAGAAGGAGAGTGAAACGGTGAGCACCTACCTGGATCACGCCGCCACTTCGCCGATGCGCTCCGAGGCGCAAGAGGTGTTGCTGAGCGAGCTCGGACGGGTCGGCAACCCCTCGTCCCAGCATCGCGCGGGACAGCGGGCCAGACGCCGCCTCGAGGATGCGAGGGAGGAACTGGCGGCAGCGCTCGGTGCCCACCCCGGGGAGGTGATCTTCACATCGGGTGGCTCAGAGGCCGATTCGATCGCCATTCTGGGCTCTTTGGCAGCCCGGCCTGAAAGACCACGGAGTCTGATATCGGCGGTTGAGCATCCGGCTGTGCAGGAGGCCCGCGGCAAGGGAGCCGAGGTGCTCGCAGTGAGCCCCCACGGACTCGTCGAAGACACCGCATGGGAGACCGCGGATGAACAAGTGGCCGTGATCTCGGTGGTGAGGGTGAACAACGAAACCGGGGTGATTCATCCCCTCGACGGATTGATCGCCGCAAGCTCACGGACGGGCGCATGGAGTCACAGCGATGCGGTGCAGGCCCTCGGGCATGTACCCCTGGACTTCCATGACACGGGTCTGGACCTGATGAGCGTCTCAGCCCACAAGATCGGTGGTCCTGTTGGGATCGGGGCCCTTGCCATGAAACGTGGCGTCACTCCAGCGCCGATCGGGCTCGGTGGTGGGCAGGAGGGTCGTATCCGCTCCGGTACGCTCCCGGTGGCCCTCGCTGCCTCTTTCGCCGCCGCCGCGACGGCGGCCGTGGTGAGTCTTGAGGCCGAGACTATGCGGCTCGTCGCGCTCCGGGACGGGATCCGCGAGACCGTTGTGGCTTGCGGTGGGAGCATCAATGGCACCAACTGCGCCCCGCACGTCGTCAGCGCCACCTTTTCCGGAATAAGAGCCCAGGACTTGTTGTTTCTGCTCGACGCTGAGGACATCCATGCCTCGGCGGGTTCCGCGTGCCGCGCCGGGGTCTACCGGCCCAGCGAGGTCATGCTGGCAATGGGATCCTCCGAGGATGAGGCCATGTCCACGGTCCGTTTCTCCCTCGGCCACACGAGCGGCCAGGGGGACGTCGATCGGCTTCGTGAGGTGCTGCCGGTGGCCGTGGAACGGGCCCGGGTAGCCATGTAGAATTCTTCGGCCGCGAATCCGGAGAAGGGAGGGGAGATGAAGGTACTGGCAGCCATGTCGGGCGGGGTTGACTCCGCCGTCGCTGCGGCGCGCCTCGTCGCCGCCGGACACGACGTGACCGGGGTGCACCTGGCGCTGAACCGTAACCCGCAGCCTTATCGCGAAGGATCACGCGGCTGTTGCTCCCTGGAGGATGCCCACGACGCCAGGCGTGTCGCCGACCTGCTGGACATTCCCTTCTATGTGTGGGATTTCTCGGAGCAGTTCCAGAGGGATGTGGTCGACGATTTCGTAGCCGAGTACCGTGCGGGTCACACTCCGAATCCGTGCCTCAGGTGCAATGAGAAGATCAAATTCGCAGCCGTACTGGAACGCGGTCTCGCGCTCGGTTTCGACGCCGTCGCGACGGGACATTACGCCCGGGTTGTGGACAACGGGTCGGAACTTGAACTGCATCGCGCCGCCGACCCGGACAAGGACCAGTCCTACGTGCTCGGCGTGCTGGACCAGGACCAGCTGCGCCGCTCCCTGTTTCCGCTCGCAGACACGCCGAAACCGCAGGTGCGGGCGGAGGCCCATTCGCTGGGCCTCAAGGTCGCAGACAAACCCGACTCCTACGACATCTGCTTCATCCCCGATGGCGATACCCAGGGCTACCTGAGGGCCCACCTTGGTGAGACCCCGGGGCCGATCGTGGACTGTTCCGGAACCGAGCTCGGACGGCACAGGGGGCACCACGGTTTCACCATTGGGCAGCGCAAAGGACTCGACCTGCGCGTCCCCGCTTCGGATGGCAATCCCCGCTACGTGTTGCGGATCGAACCGGTCGGTAATCGCGTGGTCGTCGGCCCTAGGGAATCACTGCTGGTCAGCCACCTCGAAGGTATCCGTCCCACCTGGACGCAGCACAGGGTATCCGGAAGCTGGCGGGGACAGGTGCAGTACCGGGCCCACGGCGCCGCACTGCCCGCCACTATCACCACCACCGGGGACGACCAGGTGCGGGTGGAACTCGACGAACCAATCCGTGGGGTGGCGCCAGGACAGTCCATGGTTTTCTTCGATGTCACCCGGGTTGTTGGTTCCGCGACGATCAGTGGGACCTCATGATGCGCGTCACCGCTGCCGGTTCCCTGCCTGGTGACGACTTCCGCGGGGCCTTGACAGCAATGACCGAGGTCCTTCCGGAGGTGTTGCCCCTCCCAGAACTGCCTGCGCGGGGTGTGGGATCCGGGATGATCGGCAGGGCGCTGGGGATCATTGACGGTCTCGGTTTCGATATTCAACCCTCCGGGTGGCGCCTGACCGCCGCGTCCGGGAGTGATCATCGCAGGGCAAGGGCCCGGTGGCGTCACGACCTGGACGACGCGGAGGAACTGCTCCAGGGGTTCGAGGGTGTGCTGAAGATTGGGCTGGCCGGGCCGTGGACCCTCGCCGCCACGGTTGAACGTCCCCGGGGAGACCGGTTGCTGGCCGATCACGGAGCCCGCAGGGAAGTGGCGCAGGCGCTGACCGAGGGCTGGCTGCAGCTCCGGGAGGATCTGAGGCGCCGTATCCCGGGGGCGAGGCTGTTGCTGCAGCTCGACGAACCTGCGCTGACGGCGGTCGGTGATGGCACCATTCCCACGGCCTCCGGTTTCAGCAGGCACCGTCGGGTCGAGGTGCCGGAACTAGCCGGCGCCCTGAAGCCTCTGTCGGAGGGCGCCTGGCTGCACTGCTGCGCCCCCGGAAAGTGGCTGCCGGTGGCGCAACGCGCGGGATTTGCGGCGGTGGCTGTCGACACCCGGTTATTCCTAGAATCTGCGGGGATCGACGCTCTGGCGGAGTGGGCCCAGGCGGGACGAGGGCTGGCTCTGGGGATCGTCGACAGCGCGACCGGGCGCGTCCAGGGCGTCGATGAACTAGCCCGAGAAACCTTGCGGGTGCTACGTCCCCTGGAACTTCCTGCTCCGAGCATTGACTCTGGAGTGCTGCTCACCACAGCCTGTGGCCTGGCCTCCTGGAAACTGGCAGAGGTGCCCGGTCAGTTGGCAGCGCTCCGGCGAGCAGCCACGCTCGTTGCTGAGGAACTGCAATAAACTTGCCTTCGTGCGCTTTTTCTCCGACCTCAACCTGAACGGCTCCACCCCGCTTCGCGCGCAACCCCGGGTTGGGGAGTGGGGACCGGTGATGGTGCCCTCCACCCGTTGGAAAAAATGGACCCGGGTGCTCGTACCGCTGATCGCTGTCGGCTTGGCCGTCGGGGTTTTCTTCCTGGCTCGGACTTTCTACCTGATGCTCACTGGGGATGAGGCCGGGGCCTATTTCTCGTAGGTGACGGCCTTCAACACCTCCGGCCAGGTTCGGTCCAGCTGTCGCCCACCCAAGGAGATCAACCCCAGGGCGGCCAGGAGACCCAGGACCGGCCCCACCGGCAGGAACAACCAGCCGAGTAGCGGGAAACGGTAGGAGGCGAAGACCATCCCCGCCGCTGGCAACAGCAGGATCACGGAGCCGATCATCTGGAGCACGCTGGCGAGGAAAGCCGCTCCCTGGCCCTTCGACGTGCTGGCGAATGGATTGGTGCCCGGAGGGGGAGCGGTGCCGTTCAGGAAAGAACTAATC
This sequence comes from Arachnia propionica, assembly GCF_037055325.1. NCBI lineage: Bacteria > Bacillati > Actinomycetota > Actinomycetes > Propionibacteriales > Propionibacteriaceae > Arachnia > Arachnia propionica. The sequence goes on from NZ_CP146373.1 coordinate 334,695, forward strand.
AAAAGGCTCATCCCCTGGTTGGCGATCAAGGTTCCTAGGCCCAGCCCGAAGGCGAACGGAAAGACTCCCCATGCCCCCAGCAGCGTCGAGGCCAACACCATCGTCATCGCGAACGTGCCACCGTAGATCAGGGAGTTCGCCATGAGACGGCCCAGCCGGTCCTCGAAACCGCGGATCCCGGAGACCGCGTGCAGCCACAACGCCGAACCGTCCATGGGTGTGTCCTGCAGTGCGCTGATGCCTCCCATCCAGGTGGCCAGGGCAGCCACCAGCCACAGGAACTCGGGGATCAGCTTCTCGTCTCGGACCATGTTCATGAAAACCACGAAGAAGGGAGCGGCCATGATCATCAGCACCGAGGCGAACCTGCGAGGATCGCGTCGTAGATACCGCAGGTTCCGGGCTGCGATGGCCCCGGCGGGATTCGGGGGAAACAAACGATCAAGCCAAGGTGAGGACACGGTCGGAGCGCCACCTCCGGCGCTTGGTAGGGGGCTGGTCAGGGCCCGGTCCAGCTGCCGGGACCACAACCAGATCATCGCTGCGAGTAGCACCAGAGCCAAGGCGAGACGCAACGCAGCCACCCCGGAGCGCCCGGCTGCCAGGTCGGTGGGTAGGGCCCAGGCCCATCCCATCGGACTCCAACCGGCTGCACCGCCTACCAGCTCGATGGCTTCTCGGTTCAGGTCGAGATTGAACATTCCGCGGCTCAGTAGCGGACCACTCCAGCTGATCGCTATCAGGCCGAGCAGGAGCACCACGTACAGGAGATCCCGACTTCTGCGGGCGGCCAGCCAGCGCGACAGGGAGGTCACCAGTATCCGGCCAGCGAGCATTCCTGTCACCGCTCCGAGGGCCGTGGAAGCGATCCCGGCGATTGTCAGAAGTGGATCGGTGGCCCAGCCAATCACGAAACCGCAGCAGACCAGGAGGGTGAAGACCCCCGGCAAGGTGAGCAGGTCCGAGACCAGCAGGGGAACCAGCAGATCGCGGGACCGGAGTGGAAACAACACCAGGCGCTGCGGGGACACGGAATCGTCCATGGCGAAGAACAACACCGACCCGAAGGTCCACACCAGCACCAGGACGGCGCCCGCCGTGAGCATCAAGGGGGAGCGCACATCGGGTAGGAACCTCAAGTAGGACAACCCCACGGTCAGGCCGACGAAAAGCGGCAGCAGCATCAAGGCGAGCAGTATGTATCCGACCATCGCCCACGGGCTGCTCCTGAGAGCGGAGAGCTGGGAACGAAGCCTCACAGCGATGAGTGGCGCAACCATTGCAGCGTCTCCTCCCCGGCCATCTGTCCCTGACCGACCAGTTCCACGAATTTTTGCTGAAGAGTCCCGTCGCCCCGGACCTGGTCCACGGTTCCCGCTACCAAGATACGCCCAGCAGCCATGATTCCGACCCCGTCGCAGATGTTCTCCACCAACTCCATGACGTGACTGGAAAGCAACACCGTGCCGCCGCCATCTACGTAGTCACGCAGCAGATCGCGAATGACCTGACCGGACACCGGATCCACGGCCTCGAGAGGTTCATCGAGAATCAACAACTTGGGAGCGTGGATCAGGGCGCTGGCCAGCGAGATTTTCTTGGTCATACCGGCCGAATAGTCGGCGACCAGCTTGTCGGCGGCATCTGCCAGGTCCAGCACACCGAGCAACTCCCGCGAACGTTCCTCGACGACCTTGGGGGCGAGGTTGCGCAGCCGACCGTTGTAGCGGAGCAGTTCGACGCCGGTTAGGCGGTCGAACAGCAGCACCCCGTCGGGCAGCACCCCGATGTGTTTCTTGGCTGTCACCGGATCGGCCCAGACATCGTTGCCGAGAACCCGAGCTGTTCCGGAGTCGGGCCGGAGCAGGCCACAGATCATGGACATCGCAGTGGTTTTGCCCGCGCCGTTCGGACCAACCAGACCGAACAGATGCCTTTGGGGGATCTGGAGGCTCAAGTTGTCTACGGCAACCTTGGGGCCGAATCGTTTGAACAGGCCATCCGTAATCAGAGCTGGGTTCATGATCACAACTTTAGAGTGGTATCAGTGGGATGATTGCGCTACGCGCAGGATTATCACCAGCTGCACCCGGTGCCGACGTCTGATCGACAAGGTGTGAACCCCTACGCCACAAGCGAGAGTGAACTCGATGCCCCTCGTCCCGCAACCCTGGCGGCGATCCCCGGTGGCATCCCTTCGTGCCCAACGAGCGCCATCTGGCCTAGCAGGAATGCCGGAGCTGATTCTGTTCGCACAGCTCCTGCGGCAGCCGTCCTCCTGAGGGGCGCACAACGACTTGGAGGGGACTGCCTCGAAGAATCGAAACCGATTCCGTTACGATCTTGCCCACTTCTCTGGTTGGTTCTGGGGGCCGAAGACAGGAAATTGAATGCGGAGGTCGGGAGATGGGCGGAGTCGCCCGCGCACAGGGATGACCAGAGCAACGGAGACCGTCGAACGGATCAAGCAGTTCATAACAACCAGCGGGCTTCAGCCTGGTGACTGCCTGCCCAGCGAATCTGATCTGTGCGACAGCCTCGGTGTTTCCCGGAGTTCGGTCCGGGAAGCTGTGCGAACCCTCAGCACCCTGGATATCGTCGAGGTCCAACACGGTCGGGGAACCTTCGTCGGGAACGCCACCCTCCGTCCCTTGGTGGAGACGCTGACCTTCCGCATGGGCATGCTTCACGGGGAACACCAGCAAGCGCTTTGCGAGGTGGTCGAAGCGCGGCGGGGAATCGACCTGGGTGAGGCTGATCAGGTCTGTTCCATTCTCCGGGGAACCAACGACGAGGAGCTCCACCGGTTGGTCGACCAGATTGCCGAGATGAGGAGACAGGGGGAATCCTTCGCAGAGCTGGACCGTAGCTTTCACATCACCCTCATGCATCGCGCAGGCAGAAGGATCATCGCGGACCTGGTCGCGGCCTTCTGGGAGGTTCAGGCCGTGACAATGGCCAAGCTCCCACCGAGCACCGTGACGGACCTGCCCAGTGCACATACAGAGATCCTCAAAGCAGCCGAGGCCGGGGACGTGAACGACTACCGGCGAGCGGTGTGCACACACTATGAGCCTCTTCTCGCGAGTTTCCGGCGCTAGGATTGGCCACGCCCGTGGCAGCGGGATTGCAGATCAACTAGGAGAAACTGTGGCCCTGACCCCTCAGGATGTGGCGCGGCTGGCAGCACTGGCCCGGCTCGAACTGACCGAGTCGGAATGTGCCGAGCTGGCCCCCGAACTGGAAGTGATCTTGGGCTCGGTGGCCCGGGTGGGCGAAGTGGCGGGAGACGACGTCCCCCTCATGACCCATGCACTTCCTTTGACCAACGTGATGCGCGCCGACCAGGTGCATGAATCCCTGCCTCAGCAGGAGGTGCTGGCAGGAGCCCCCGACGTCGAGGACGAGCGTTTCCGCGTTCCCCGGATCCTGAGCGAGGACTGAACCGTGACCGAGATCATCACCAGGACGGCCCATGAACAAGCCGACCTGCTCGCGGCGGGCGAGGTGAGCTCCGTCGAACTGACCCGCGCCCATCTCGACCAGATCGAGGCGATTGACCCGGCCCTCAACGCATTCCTGCACGTCAACGCCGAAGGCGCCCTGGCCGCCGCGGCCGCGATCGACGCCCGCCGGGCCAAAGGTGAGGAACTCGGCCCGCTGGCGGGAATCCCCATCGCGGTGAAGGACAACTTCTGCACCACGGGACTGCCCACCACCTGCGGTTCCCGCATCCTGGAGGGCTGGATCCCTCCCTACGACGCGACGGTCGTCGCGCGCCTCAAACAGGCCGGGCTGATCATCCTCGGCAAGACCAACATGGACGAGTTCGCGATGGGATCCTCCACCGAGACCTCCGCCTTCGGGCCCTCCCGCAACCCGTGGGACCTCGATCGGATTCCCGGCGGCTCGGGGGGAGGATCCTCCGCCGCGGTGGCGGGCTGCCTCGCCCCGCTCGCTCTGGGCTCCGACACCGGGGGCTCCATCCGCCAGCCCGGGGCGGTGACCGGCACCGTTGGGGTGAAACCCACCTACGGCGGGGTATCGCGCTACGGGGTGGTGGCGATGGCATCCAGCTTGGACCAGCCCGGTCCCGTCACCCGCAACGTCCTGGATGCTGCGCTACTGCACGCAGCCATGGGCGGTCACGACCCCATGGACTCCACGTCCATCGCACAGCCGCTGCCCCCTCTGGTGGAAGCGGCACGCCGCCGCGAGGTCCGGGGGTTGAGGATCGGCGTGGTCAAGGAGCTCGGCGGTGAGGGCTACGACGCCGCCGTTGAAACCCGATTCACCGAGGCCGTCCAGTGGCTGCGCGACGGCGGAGCCGAGGTGGTCGAGGTGTCCTGCCCATACTTCGAATACGCCCTGGCCGCCTACTACCTGATCATGCCGGCGGAACTGTCCAGCAACCTCGCGCGCTTCGACGCGGTGCGTTACGGGCTGCGGCTCGGCGACGACGGATCCCGCGACATGGAGGCAGTCACCTCATTCACCAGAGGACAGGGCTTCGGACGCGAGGCCAAACGCCGGCTCATCATAGGCACCTACGCCCTTTCCAGCGGCTACCACGACCAGTACTACGGATCCGCCCAGAAGGTTCGCACTCTTGTGGCCCGCGACTTCGAGGCGGCCTTCGCCGAGTGCGACGTGCTGGTCTCGCCCACCACACCCACCGTCGCGTTCAGACTGGGGGAGCGCACCAGCGACCCGATGGCGATGTACAAGGCGGACCTGTGCACCATCCCGTCGAACCTTGCCGGCAACGCGTCGGCGAGTTTCCCTGTCGGTCTGAGCGATGAGGGGTTGCCCGTCGGGTTGCAGGTGATCGCACCCCCGCTGGCCGATGACCGGCTCTACCGGGTGGGTGGTTTCATCGAGGCAACCCTGGAGGACAGGCTGGAAGGGCCGCTGCTCAAACGGGCGAAACCTCTCGACGGAACAAGGGCGGTGTGGCGATGACGGACCTGATGGACTTCGACGAGGTCATCGAAAACTACGATCCGGCGCTCGGGTTGGAGGTGCACGTCGAACTCAACACGAAATCGAAGATGTTCTGCGGCTGCTCTACCGAGTTCGGGGCGGAACCGAACACCCAGACCTGTCCCGTGTGCCTCGGTCTTCCGGGGGCACTTCCCGTGGTCAACGCGAAAGCCGTCGAATCCGCGATTCGTATTGGTCTGGCGCTCGGATGCCGGATCGCACCGTGGGGCAGATTCGCGCGGAAGAACTACTTCTATCCGGACATGACCAAAAACTTCCAGACCTCCCAGTACGACGAACCGATCGCCTTCGACGGCCGGGTCGAACTGGAGGTCGACGGAGAGAGTTTCGTGGTCGAGATCGAACGCGCTCACATGGAGGAGGATGCCGGTAAACTGACCCACATCGGGGCGACGGGACGCATCCACGGGGCCGACCACTCCGTCATCGACTACAACCGGGCCGGCATGCCGCTGATCGAGATTGTCACCCGGCCCATCCTCGGCGCAGGGGCGAAGGCCCCGCAGGTGGCGCGTGCCTACGTCGCCCACCTGCGTGACCTGATGCGCGCCCTCGACGTCTCGGACGTGCGCATGGAACAGGGCTCACTGCGCTGCGACGCGAACGTGTCGCTGGCTCCCAAGGGATCAGCAGAGTTGGGAACCCGCACCGAAACCAAGAACGTGAACTCGCTGCGCTCCATTGAACGGGCCGTCACCTTCGAGATGCGACGCCAGGCTGCGATCCTCGCGGGCGGGGGACGGGTCACGCAGGAAACCCGGCACTTCCACGAGGGCGACGGCTCAACCAGCCCTGGCCGCTCCAAGGAGGAGGCGCAGGACTACCGCTATTTCGCCGAACCGGACCTCGTGCCCGTGGCGCCCAGCGCGGAGTGGATCGAGGAACTGCGCGCCACGCTTCCCGAACCCCCCGCCGAGCGTCGCAGGCGCCTGGCCGAGGAATGGGACATCGATGCCAAGACCATGGCAGCTGTCGTGGCCGCCGGGGCCCTGGACCTGATCGAGGCGACGGTGGCCGCGGGGGCTTCCCCGCAGTCGGCCCGGAAATGGTGGCTGAGTGAGCTGGCCCGCCGGGCCAACGAGGCCGGCGTCGAAATGGATGCGCTCGGCGTCACCCCGGCCGATGTAGCGGAAACCCAGGCGATGGTGGATGCGGGCGAGCTGACCGACAAACTGGCGCGCGCAGTGTTTGACGGTGTCATCGCGGGCGAGGGCAGGCCCGGCGACGTGGTCGCCACGCGTGGCCTGAAGGTGGTTTCCGATGATGGAGCGCTGAAAGCGGCCATTGAGGATGTGATTTCCACGAACCCAGATGTGGTCCAGAAGATCCGCAGTGGAAAACACCAGGCGGTGGGGGCGCTCATTGGGCAGGTCATGAAGGCCATGAAGGGCCAGGCGGATGCCGCCCGGGTCCGGGAGCTGCTGATGGGGAAACTGACCTGACCGGGCGGGCCCGGGCCGCTACAGGCCGCCGACGGCTCTCCGGAACTCCTCCACGGTTTCGGGTTCGGCCGTGATCTCGATGTCGGCGTCCCGGTCCGTCAGGAACAGCAGCAGCTCCGAGGGGAGGCCTGCGAGGCGCAGCGGTCGATTTCCCCTGCCGTGACGGATGACCCCACCGAGTGTGGGAACCAGGATGAGCTGCCCACCCCAGGCACGCTGCGCACGGAAGGCCAGCACCCGGACGGTGCGCAGCAGTTCCGCCTGATCCTTGTCGTCGCTGAGGTGCTGGGTCAGGCCATTCGCACGCAGCACGTCCTCGTGGTGGACGAAGAACTCCACAGCGTTGACGATGCCATCGAGCGGGCGCATCACCCAGCCCGGGCGGCGTAGCTCCCTGACCAGGGCCGGAAATCCTTTCAGATGCAGGGCTTCGGTCTGGATTCGTCTGGTGAGCTCGGCGAAGCGTTGCGAACCGATCCCGGGCAGCGATGCCGGTTTGTGCTCTCGGATCCACAGGTGCGCGGCCAGGTCGCCAACGTTCCAGCCGTCGCACCTGGTGGGGGCCAACGGCCCGAGTTCGGACATCAGATCGCACAGCGACTCGCGCTGCCGGGAAGCAAGGCTCATGCCCCAAGCCTACGGGCTCGGGGCACGGGTCGCCTCGGAGAACGGCTCCAAGGCGACCCAGGTTCACCCCTTGATGCACAGCAGGGTCCGGAGCCGTGCCACGACCTCGACCAGATCAGACTGCGCCCGAATCACATCATCGATGTCCTTATAGGCGGCTGGGATTTCGTCGATTACGCCGGGATCCTTGCGGCACTCAATTCCTCTGGTCTGCTCGGCCAGGTCCTTGGTGGTGAACCGCCGCTTGGCCTGACTCCGCGACATCCTCCGGCCCGCACCATGCGAGGCCGACTCGTAGGAGACCGGGTTGCCGAGTCCCCGAACGATGTACGAGCCGGTTCCCATGGAGCCGGGAATCACACCCAGATCATTCTTTCCGGCCCGGATCGCCCCCTTCCGAGTGACGATCAGCTCCAGGTCGTCGTAAGTCTCCACGGCCACGTAGTTGTGGTGGCAACGGATCGGATCCTCGAAGGCGATCTGGGGGATGTGCCGTGAGAGGTCGTCGCAGATGCTGGCGAGCATCACGTCACGGTTGAGCAGCGCGTAGGACTGCGCCCACCACAGGTCGTGGAGGTAGGCCTCCATCTGCGGGGTGTGGCTCAGGAACACGGCCAGGTCCCGGTCCACCAGGCCCTTGTTGTGGGTGAGGGACTGGGCGACCTCCATGTGTTCCTGAGCCAACCGATTGCCGATGCCACGGGAACCGGAGTGCAGGGTCACCCAGATGCGGTCATCGTCCCCGGCGCACAGCTCGATGAAGTGGTTGCCGCCACCCAGCGTGCCGATCTGGCTCACCGCCTTGGTCTCGAGTCTTCCGAAGGAACGCGCGAGCCTGCGGGCCTGCAACGATTCGAAGCCCTCCCGCATCTGCGTGAACCTGCGCTTCAGCCTGCCGTGCCGGTCGATGGTGGGGGAGTGATCCCTGTGTGCCCCATTCCCGACCGGAACGCCCCGCTCAATGGCGTGGCGGAGCCGACCGAGATTGTCAGGAAGCCGGTCGGGACTCAGGTTGGTGCGTACCGCGGTCATGCCACAACCGATGTCGACACCGACCGCGGCGGGAGCCACTGCCTGGTGCATGGCGATCACGGATCCGACGGTGGCACCCTTCCCGTAATGGACGTCAGGCATGACGCGCAGCCCGTGGGTCCACGGAAGGGCGGAGACATTGCGGAGTTGCCTGATCGCAGGCTCCTCAATGTCGGTCTCGTCGGCCCACATGAGGGTGTTCACGGTGCCGCTCAGCGGCACCGGGTAGATGGACATGATGGTTCTCCTGAATCGGGAGGATCCGCGGTGGGCAGCACCCATCCGCAGGGCCTCAAAATGTTGACAGGGGCAACCAGAGACCTCTCGGAAACGAGGCATGTGAGAAAAATCGGGCGAGAGGGCTCCGTGCCCCCGGAACTCAGCGGGACTGTGCGGAGTTCGTGGGACGGGTTGAGACGGCAAGACGCAGCAAACGCGCCGCGGTGCCGCGACCGAACTGCTTTTCTTGCATGTTTCAACCTCTCGCTCACCCGGTGAACCGGGCCCGGCACCTTACCTTGATGCCGCGGAGAAGCATGGCAAATTCGCTGGCGAAATGCAACTCGTCGGCGGGAATCACCCGGGTAGTTATGGTCCGGTTGCCCCGTCACCCAACCCTGTCGATCCCTCCGGGCGCCCTTCGTTGATTCTTGATCTTGTGAATCTGGCCACGACCTGCCGACCTCGGCTCTCGCACCACTGGTGAGGTCCGTGTGGTCGGAATTCTGCATGAGGATCTTGGAATTTCTGTAGCCCTTCCACGGCCTTTCGGGTTGGCCAGGCCACGAGCTTACGGGAAGAATGGCTCCATGAGATTGCGTGAGGACGTGGCCGCCCGGGTGCGGTTCAACGCCGACGGGCTCGTTCCGGCAGTCGCCCAGGACGTCGCATCCGGGCAGGTGCTGATGCTGGCCTGGATGGATGAGGAGGCCCTGGCCCGCACCTTGACGAGTGGTCGGGCCACCTACTGGTCCCGCAGCCGTCAGATCTACTGGGTCAAGGGAGAAACCTCCGGTAACCACCAGCGCGTGCTCTCCGTTCATGTGGACTGCGACGGCGATACGGTACTGCTACGCGTCGAGCAGGCCGGGGCCGCCTGTCACACGGGCAACGCCACCTGTTTCTTCGCCGAGCTGACCGGAAGCGACGTCGAATGCTGAACATCTCTCCTTCCTTCGCCGAATTCACCGAGCTGGCGAAGACCCGTCGCGTGATCACCGTCCATGCCCGCCTGCTGGCCGATCACCTCACGGCGATTGGGCTGTACGCCACCCTGTGCGGGGCACGCGAGGGAACCTTCTTGTTGGAATCGGCCTCGGAAGGTGTGTGGTCCCGCTACTCCTTCGTCGGGGTGCGTTCCGCTGCCACCCTCACGGAGCGCGGCGGGAAAGCGATCTGGCTGGGGCGGGAACTGACCGGCATCGGTGACGGCGATCCACTCGATGTTCTGCGCCAGACCCTCGCCGAACTCGCTACACCAGCCACCGAGGGACTACCACCGTTCCATGCCGGGATGGTCGGTTATCTCGGCTACGACGTGGTGCGGCGGCTGGAGACGCTGCCGGATACCTGCACCGACGACCTCAGGCTTCCCGAGCTGGTGATGATGCTCGCATCCCAGGTCGCGGTGCTGGACCACAAGACGCATGAGGTGTACTTGATCGTCAACGCCATCAACTACGACGGCACCGACGAGGGTGTGGAACGGGCCTATCACGAAGCGCTGGTCGGCATCGAGGAAATGGCCGAGCGGCTCGCCGAGCCGGTCCCCTCCCTGGTGGAACCGGCACGCGACGGCCTGGTCGACCTCGAGATCAGGCGGCAACGCACTTCGGCTGAGTATGAGCAGGCGGTTCGGGCCACCATCGCTGAGATCGAGTCTGGGGAAGCCTTCCAGGTGGTGGTCGCACAGCGCTTCGACGTGCCCACCGACTCCGATGCGCTGGAAGTATACCGAGCCCTCAGATTGACCAACCCCAGTCCCTACCTCTACCTGCTGCGGCTGCCCGGGTTCGCAGTCATCGGCTCCAGCCCCGAGGCTCTCGTGACGGTCCAGAACGGCGTGGCCACCACCCGGCCCATCGCCGGTTCGCGACCACGGGGCAGCACCGAGGTAGAGGACAGGGAGCTGGCCGCCGAACTGCTGGCGGATCCGAAGGAGCGTGCTGAGCATCTGATGCTGGTGGATCTCGGACGCAACGACCTGGGGCGTATCTGTGAACCCGGCAGTGTCACCGTCCACGAGTTCATGCAGATCCACCGCTACAGCCACATCATGCACCTGGAAGCTGCAGTCAGCGGACGACTGGCCGAGGGGCGCACCGCGCTGGATGCCACCTTGTCCTGCTTCCCAGCTGGCACCCTCTCCGGGGCGCCGAAGGTGCGGGCAATGGAGATCATCGATCACCTGGAGGTCAGCCGCCGCGGACTCTACGGCGGCGTGGTCGGCTATTTCGATTTCGCAGGCAATTCGGACGTGGCCATCGCGATCCGTACCGCCGTGCTCAAGAACGGCATCGCCCACGTCCAAGCGGGCGCGGGAATCGTCGCCGACTCCGTTCCTGGGAGAGAGGACGCCGAGTGTTCGCACAAGGCTGCCGCCGTCATCACCGCGCTCCGCCGCGCCGCAAAGTTGGGAGAAACCACATGACCGTGCTCGACGAGATCATCACCGGGGTCAGGGAGGACCTGGCCGTTCGCCAAGCCGATCAGCCCTTTGAGACACTGCTGGAGTTGGCGCGGGAGGTACAACCGGCGCGCCCTGTGCTCCCCGCTCTGCGAGCCCCCGGGTTGGCCGTCATGGCCGAGGTGAAACGTCGTTCACCCTCCAAGGGGGACCTGGCCGAAATCACGGATCCCGCGGCGCTTGCCGTCGACTACGCAGCAGGGGGAGCTGCCGCGATCTCCGTGCTAACCGAGCAACGGCGATTCAACGGTTCGCTGACGGATTTCGATGCGGTCCGCGAAGCAGTGGAGACCCCGCTGCTCCGCAAGGACTTCATGGTGCATCCTTACCAGTTCTACGAGGCACGGGTTCACGGTGCCGACCTGGTGTTGCTCATAGCTGCCGCCCTCAGCGATGTGGAGCTGCGGGCTTTCCTGGACCTGACCGACGCGCTGGGGATGACCGCGTTGGTGGAGACCCACACCGAGGAAGAGGTGGAAAGGGCCGTCAGCGCAGGGGTTGAGGTGATCGGGATCAACAACCGGGACTTGAAGACACTCGAGGTGGATCTCGACCAGTTCGGGAAACTCGCCTCTCTCATTCCCGATGACCGGGTCAAGGTCGCCGAGTCCGGGATCCTCAGCCTCGATGATGCTCGAAGGGTTCGCCAGGAGGGAGCCGACGCCATCCTCGTTGGGGAGGCATTGGTCCTAAATGGTGACCCCCGCGCCGCTGTGGAGGAGTTCGCAGCGATCGACTGACCGTGCCTACCGGTGGGTTCTCCTTCCCCGGCAAACCGATGGACGGCCTGGGTCCAGCGATCTGTCGCAGAAGCACAAGGACCACGTGGTGGCAATCAGAACCAGGATGGCGTCGAAGAGCATCGGCGATGTGGGAAAGCGACGTTCGCACCTGCGCGACCCAGTAGGCTGCTGCACATGACCGCATTTCCCGATGCCCGAGGCCATTTCGGTCGATTCGGCGGAACGTTCGTGCCGGAGGCGTTGCACGCCGCCCTGGCGGAGCTGGACACCGAGTTCCGGGCCGCCCGGGCCGATCCGGTCTTCCAGCGTGAACTCGCATGCCTGCAACGAAACTATGCGGGACGACCGACCCCTGTAACAGTCGCTGAGAACTTTTCCAGGCACTGTGGCAATGCCACGATCTTTCTCAAGCGCGAGGACCTAAACCACACCGGCGCACACAAGATCAACAACGTGCTCGGCCAGGCGCTGCTCACCAAGCGAATGGAGAAAACGCGGGTGATCGCGGAGACCGGCGCCGGACAGCACGGCGTCGCCACCGCCACGGCGGCCGCCCTGCTTGGCCTGGAGTGCCGCATCTACATGGGACAGCTGGATACCGAACGCCAAGCCCTTAACGTGGCCCGGATGCAACTGTTGGGCGCCGAGGTTCACGCCGTCGCCTCTGGTTCCCGCACCTTGAAGGACGCGATGAACGAGGCGATGCGGGACTGGGTGTCGAGCGTCGAGAACACCCACTACCTGATTGGAACGGTCGGCGGGCCGCATCCCTTCCCCTACCTGGTCCGGGAACTTCAGCGGGTGATCTCCACTGAGGCCCGCGCTCAGATGCTCGAAGAACACGGCGGCCTTCCAGACTGCGTGGTGGCTGCCGTCGGAGGTGGCTCCAACGCCATCGGAGCGTTCGCCGAGTTCATCCCCGATGAATCTGTGCACCTGCTCGGTATCGAGGCCGCGGGTGAGGGCATTGAAACCGGGAATCACGCGGCGACGATCGGTGCGGGCCGCCCCGGTGTGCTGCACGGTGCCCGCACCTTCGTGCTCCAGACCGAGGATGGGCAGACCATGGACTCGCACTCGATCTCTGCCGGACTCGACTACCCGGGGGTTGGTCCCGAACACGCCTGGCTGGCCGAGACCGGCAGGGCAGGTTACGAACCCGTCACCGACGTTGAAGCAATGGATGCTTTCCAACTGCTGACCCGAACCGAAGGGATCATTCCCGCGATCGAGTCCGCGCACGCCATTGCAGGTGCCAGACGCCTGGCCCTGAAACTGACCGGTGAGAAACCCGAGGCGCGCCCCCGCATCCTAGTCTGTCTGTCTGGGCGAGGTGACAAGGACGTCTCCACCGCCTTCGAGTGGTTCGGAATGTCTGGCGAACCCGACCGAGTCGTGGGAGAGATGAAATGAACAACTTCACGGACCCCACCCGCCTGGGGATCTCCGGCAAGGTTCTGGACGCCTGTCGCACCCAGGGGCGTGCCGCCTTTGTCGGTTACCTGCCGGTCGGCTACCCGGACGTTGCGAAAAGCTGCGAGGCTTACCGCGTTCTGTGTACGGGGGCCGACATCGTGGAGATTGGGATGCCCTACTCCGATCCTTTCCTCGACGGCCCTGTCATACAGCACGCCACCACCAGGGCCCTTGCCCGGGGGGTGCGCACCCGTGATGCTTTCACCGCCGCCGAGACCGTCGCCTCGTGTGGCAGGACCCCGGTGGTGATGACCTACTGGAACCTGATCGAACAGTACGGCCCCGACATGTTTGCTCGAGACCTGGCCGCCGCTGGGGGAGCGGGCGTCATCACCCCCGACCTCACCCCGGACGAGGCCGACGAATGGATTGCCGCCACCGACGCCCACGGCCTCGACAGGATCTTCCTGATCGCCCCCTCCAGCACTCCGGAACGCATTGCCATGACCATGGCAGCCTGCCGGGGGTGGGTGTACGCCACCAGTGTCATGGGGGTGACCGGTGTGCGCCAGGGCACCTCGCAAGCCGCCCCGGTGATTGTCGCACGCGCCCGGGAGATCGATCCGGGCCTGCCGGTCGGTGTCGGCCTGGGAGTCGGCAACGGAGAGCAAGCCGCAGAGGTCGGCGCCTATGCGGATGCGGTCATTGTCGGCTCCGCCCTGGTGCGTTGTCTGGCAAGCGATGGGACGGATATGCCGGGGGATCTGGAAAAGCTGGGCACTCTGAGTGCCGAATTGGCGGACGGGGTGCGTCGATCCTTAAAGTGACGCGCTGGCCTGAACCACTCGAATCCTACAATGGATTTCAAGCGATGTGATAAAGGAGTTCGCCGTGGTTCGAAGTCGTTTTCTTGTGGTCATCGTTTGTGCGGTTCTCGCTCTTGCTGCTTGTGGGCGAAGTGCGCCACAAATCGATTCCGACCCAAACCTTGATGCCAGCGATATCTTGAGCAAGGCCATGAATCGTGGTGCGTCACAGCAACTCATCTCAGATCATGACAAGACTGTGGCTATGGATGCCGCGCTCACGGTATCGATGGACAACATGACGATGAAGATGGACATGAATCTGGACTCCAAGGAATCCGGTGATCAACGTATGAGTGAGGTCGGGTCGATATGAAAGTTTCAGCCGGCTCCGGGAAAACCAGTGATGTGAAGCTCTATATGCTCTTTCAACAGGAGGAGGAGGGCTATCACGCCTATGCGCGATTGGGGCAGGGGGCCGGTGCTGACAAGAAGGGACAGGAGAAACTGTCTGAGGAAGGAGCGCGGAGTCTGCTTGATCACATGCAACAGTCCTCCATGGCCTCAGTGGAGATGTATGCGAAAAATCCTGAAAAGGTGGGTGCAAAGGAAGAGGGTGGAAACTATATTGTTCAGCTGATTCCCTCGCATGAAGCTCTGATGAATATCGCCAAAAAAACTGGCTCCGGCAACAGCATCGAAAATTTGTCGAATAGTCGCTGCCTACTCACTATGGTAGTGGATAAGAACACCTATCATATGAAAAGCTTTGCCCTGGAACTCGAAGCCGATGTGACTTCTCAGGGGCAGAAGGCAAAGATGGACATGAAGGTGAACGTGACCTCCGACGAAAGCAAAGAGGTCACCCTCAGCGTTCCTGCTGATCTGACGGATGCCCCTGAGACCAGCCTGAAGACCTTCTTCTCTTCCTGAGGCCAAGCCTTCCGCGGGGTGCGTGGGACATCAGCTGGAGAGCATAGTGAGCACGGCCTTCACCCGGCGGTGAACGCCCGGGTCCGGGTGGAGGCCGAGTTTGGAGAAGATGCGCTGGGTGTGTTTCTCGATCGCCCCTTCCGTCACTACCAGGCGCTTCGCTATGCCGGCGTTGGTATGCCCCTCGGCCATCAGCCCCAGGACTTCTCTTTCCCTGGGACTCAGCTGGGCAACGGGGTCCGCCTTGCGGCCACGCCCCAGAACCTGCGCCACCACCTCGGGGTCGAGAACCAGCCCGCCCTCCGCGACTCGATCCGCAGCTTCCAGGAAGGTGTCGATGTCGGCGACCCGGTCCTTGAGGAGATAACCGAGGTGGGTGCCGCCGTCGGCGAGCAGTTCCTGCACGTAGGCAGCCACGACGTACTGGCTCAGCAACAGGATGGGGGCCTCACGCCAACGGCTGCGAATCTCGACGGCGGCCCGCAGGCCCTCGTCGGTGTTCGACGGGGGCATGCGGATGTCGGTGATGATCAGCTCGGGACGCAGCTCGAGTGCACGGGGCACCAGTTCGGTTCCACTCCCGACGGCGGCGATCACCTCGTGACCGCCGTCGCCCAGGAGCAATGCTAGGCCCTCCCGCAGCAGGACCGAGTCGTCGGCTATCAGGATTCGCAAGGGATCACCGCCTCGATCGTGGTTGGCCCCCCGGTCGGGGAAGTCACGGACAACCTCCCGTCGACTCCCTGGAGGCGTTCCTCCAAACCTGCCAGACCGTGTCCTTTGGCCGTTGAGGCACCTCCCATGCCGTCGTCGGTGATGGTGACGTACAGCCAACCGTCCTGGACCGCGGTGATCAGGTCGATTGTGGTGGCCCGGGAGTGTTTGTTGGCGTTGACAAGGGACTCCGAGATCACGAAATAGGCCGCCTGCTCGACGTGGTCGGGCAGTTTCCCGGGGATGCTGGAGTAGACGGTCACCGGGATGGCGGAGCGCGCTGCGGTCTCGTCGATGGCGGCCTCGAGCCCACGATCGACCAGTACTGGCGGTGCGATACCGCGAGACAGCTGCCTCAGCTCGGCAAGGGTTTCCTGAGTCTGGGCCATGGCCTCTCCCAGCATCTCGCGGGCCCGCTCCGGGTTCTGTTCCATCTGCTTGCGGGTGCGGGCCAGATCCATATTGAGTCGCACGAGTCGTTGCTGTGGACCGTCGTGAATGTCGCGTTCCAGCTTCCGCAGGGCTCCGGTCTCGGCGCGTTGCACCGCAGCCCGAGAGTCACGGAGCTGAGTGATCTGGGCATTGTTGCGGGCCCTCAGGTTCAGCAGGGCATCGCTTACTGAGCTGCGCAGCCATGCCAGTCCGCGGAACACGGGTGGTGCCAGCTTGATGGCGAGCAATCCCACCACTATGTAGATGAGTGCATCGAGGATTCTCACGAGGGTCGGGTTCAACATGGGAGTGAAACCTGTGCCCCACCAGTAGAGGTAGGCAAGACCGCCGCCATTCGAGTGGAAAATCTCGTTGAGCAGGGCGGAAATGGGGCCTATCACCGGCCCTGTGCACAGACCTGCCCAGGCCACGGCGAGCGCCCATGTGAAGGTGGAAGTGATGAAGCCCACGAACACCCACAGGACATCGAGCCATGATTGGGGATCTGCGATGACGTTGAGCATCGCCTTGAACCAGGAATCCCCTTCTTGGCGCTGTCGATAGTGCAATGCTGCTGTTTCGCGTCCGAAGAGTCCCGCCTGGACATGCCGTTCCATGGTGGCGAACCCACGGGCCATCAGCAGGGCGAAGGCCAGGATGGGGAGGCCAACCCAGATGACGGTTGTACCGATTCCGAGCGCCGTGAAGGTCACGACCATGATGAAGGCGAACAACATAACGGGCCAGCCGAGCAGGAGGTAGGCGATAGTTCCTCCGAGGGGAGGCTGAAAAGTGCGGTTCGTGTTCATGGTTTCACTCTTCACCTCAGCGGGCCGTGTTCCCATCCTGCTGGCACGAGGCCCGGGGTGGGGCTGGCCCGACAGTTTCAGAGCAGCTCCTTGAACTTCTTGAAGAAAGATTTGTGTTTCGGGCCGTACACCTTGACGTTTCCGAAGATACAGACACCGGTCAGCACCAGCTCCGGACCGCTCTCATCCGGTTCCAGACCGGCCACCCCCACGTCCCCGAAAATGCAGGCGGCCTCGTTGCGGACCCTAACCCCGGTGGGAACCCGCAGGACCACATCGCCCATGGCCACCATGACGTTCAACTGGGGGGACGCGGAATCGAACACGGCTTTGGTCAGGTCCAGTTTCACGTCGCCGAAGACCGTGTTCACGTGGGTGTTGGCACGCACCCGCCAGCCCTCGCCCCGTTTTGCATCCCCGAAGATCGCGACGATGTTCTCGCTTTCCGGTCCTGCCCCCGCAGGATCGACCAGCACGCGCGACTGGTCGTCCCGGGTGCTCTCCACCAGATACGAGGCGGGCTTGGGAGTGGTGGATACCAGGTCGGTGGTGATCTCCCGCAGATCCCCGAAAGTTTTTGCTTCCCAGGTCCTGTTGAGGCGTTCGTCGTGTTCTTCGCGCGTCAGGCGACCATCGGAGTAGGCATCGGTCAACAGCTGTTCGATGGCCGTACGGTCCGCATCCGAGCAGCGTAGGTGGTCCGGTTGGGGCATGGGGGTCAGCTTACGCGGTTCCCAAGTGGCCCATGCAGGCCCGATCCGCTTCCCGGGGTAGGGTTGGTGCCCGTTCGGGTCGGATGGAAGGAGCGGTCGTGGGGGATACGTTCGTACACCTGCACTGCCACACGGAGTTCTCGATGCTCGACGGCGCCGCGCGCGTCCACGATCTGTTCAAGGGCGCGGAACGCATGGGCATGCCGGCGCTGGCGATCACGGATCACGGGAACCTCTACGGGGCCTACGAGTTCTACAAGGCATCCAAAAACTACGACGTCAAACCCATCATCGGTCTGGAGGCCTACCTCACCCCCCGTACCCATCGCACCGAACGCAAACGCGTGCAATTCGGTGACGGCACCGGAGACGACGTCGCATCGAAGGGCGCATACACCCACATGACGATGTGGGCCTCCGACAAGCAGGCCATGCACAACCTGTTCAAGCTCAGCTCTCGAAGCTCCCTGGAAGGATTCTTCTACAAACCCCGAGCCGACCGAGAACTCCTGAACGAATACGGCAAAGGGCTGATCGCCACCACGGGCTGCCCCTCGGGTGAGGTCCAGACCTTCCTTCGACTCGGCCAGTACGACAACGCACGGGCCGCGGCGGCGGAGTTCCGCGACATCTTCGGGGAGGGTAATTTTTACGTCGAATTGATGGATCATGGCTTGTCGATCGAGAACAAGGTGCGACGTGACCTGCTCCGCATCGCCAAGGACCTGAACCTACCTTTGGTGGCCACCAATGACCTCCACTACGTGCATGCCGAGGACGCCGATGCCCACGACACCCTGCTGTGCGTTTCGGCCGGTTCCCGCAAGGCCCAGACCGACCGGTTCAAATTCGATGGTTCCGGCTACTACCTTAAGAGCTCTGAGGAGATGCGAGCCTTGTTCAAGGACATCCCCGAGGCCTGTGATAACACCTTGGCCATCGCTGAACGCATCGAAACCGTCTTCGATGAGGGTATTGGCACGTACATGCCACGTTTCGACTGTCCAGAGGGCGAAACCGAGGACTCCTGGTTCCACAAGGAGGTGGAGAAGGGACTCCACCAGCGTTACCCCGACGGCATTCCCGACGCGGTCATCGAACGTGCCGAGTTCGAATCCGGAATCATCTCCAAGATGGGCTTCACCGGCTATTTTCTGGTGGTTGCGGACTTCATCAACTGGGCTAAGAACAACGGCATCCGAGTGGGTCCCGGACGGGGATCGGGGGCTGGATCCATGTGCGCCTATGCCATGCGCATCACCGACCTCGATCCTCTCGAGCACGGCCTGCTGTTCGAGAGGTTCCTCAACCCCGAACGCATCTCCATGCCGGACTTCGACATCGACTTCGACGATCGCCGCCGCGGTGAGGTGATCCAGTACGTCACCCACAAGTACGGCTCCGACAAGGTTGCCCAGATCATCACCTACGGCTCCATCAAAGCGAAGGCCGCTGTCAAGGATGCATCCCGGGTGCTGGACATGCCGTTCGCCGTCGGGGAGCGGATCACCAAGGCCATGCCTGCCGACGTCATGGGCAAGGGGGTTCCGCTGCCGGACCTGTTCAACCCGGAACACAAACGCTACGCCGAGGGTCAGGAGTTCCGGGACCTCTACGACTCGGACCCGGACGTCAAGACCGTGGTCGAGGCGGCCAAGGGAATCGAGGGCCTGAAACGCCAGTGGGGTGTGCACGCCGCAGGGGTGATCATGTCGAATGCCCCCCTGCAGGACGTCATCCCGGTGATGAAACGGGAATCCGACGGTGCCATCATCACCCAGTTTGACTACCCGGGATGCGAATCCCTCGGGTTGATCAAGATGGACTTCCTGGGGTTGCGGAACCTCACGGTGATCGCCGATGCGGTGAACAACATCAAGATCAACCGCGACATCGATATCGTGCTGGAGGATCTTCCCCTGACCGATTCGGCCACCTATGATCTGCTGCAACGCGGCGATACCCTGGGGGTCTTCCAGCTCGATGGTGGCCCGATGCGACAGCTCCTGCGTTCCATGCAGCCCGACTGCTTTGAAGACATCTCCGCCGTCGGCGCGCTCTATCGCCCCGGTCCCATGGGGGCCGACTCGCACAACAAATACGCGCGACGCAAGACTGGACGCGAGACGGTGGAACCGATCCACCCGGAGCTCGCCGAAGCCCTCGAACCGATTCTGGGGGAAACCTATGGCCTGATCGTCTATCAGGAACAGGTGATGGCGATCGCCCAGCAACTTGCCGGATATACGCTGGGCGCCGCCGACATGCTTCGCCGCGCCATGGGCAAGAAGAAGAAGGCGGAGCTGGACGCCCACTACGAACGCTTCAGCAAGGGCATGCAGGAACGAGGGTTCAGTCAGGAACCCATCGACGTGCTCTGGAACATCCTGCTGCCTTTCTCGGATTACGCCTTCAACAAGGCTCACTCAGCCGCCTACGGGGTGGTTTCCTACTGGACTGCTTACCTGAAGGCGAACTATCCGACCGAGTACATGGCGGCCTTGCTGCAGTCGGTCCGCGATGACAAAGACAAGTCCGCCGGCTACCTGGCGGAGTGTCGTCGCATGGGAATTCACGTCCTGCCGCCCGACGTCAATTCCTCCGAGATCGCCTTCACCCCGGTCGGAAAGGACATCCGTTTCGGCCTGGGGGCCGTCCGCAACGTCGGCGACAAGGTGGTTTCCGCGTGGACCACGGAACGGGCCCGGGCTGGAAAGGCCAAGGACTTCTACGACTTCCTCGACAAGGCGCCCCTGCTGATGTGCAACAAGCGGGTGATCGAGTCGCTGATCAAGGCAGGTGGGTTCGACGAGCTGGGACACAGCAGGAGGTCGCTGATGACCGTCCACGAGGATGCCGTCGACTCGGTCATCGAACTCAAGAAGAACGAGGAACACGGGCAGTTTGACCTCTTCGGAGAATTCGGCGGTGATGGCGAGGAAGGTGGTCTCGACAGGCAACCCGTCCCCGACCTGGACGAATGGGACAAGCGCACGAAACTGGCCTTCGAGCGGGAGATGCTCGGACTCTATGTCTCTGACCACCCGCTCAACGGCTTGGAACATGTGCTGCTTCAGCACGGCAAACATTCGGTTTCGAGTCTCGCTGCGGAAGGCGGATTCCGAGGCGAGACCACCGTGTGCGGGCTCATCACCTCGGTGACCAGACGGGTCAACAAGAAAGGGGCCTTCTACGCGGTCCTCATGCTGGAGGACCTGGAGGCCAGCATCGAGGTCACGGTCTTCCCGAAGGTCTATGATGCGGTGGCCCAGTATTTGGCGCCGGACACCATCGTCGCGGTCAAGGGAGTGGTCGAGGATTCGGAGGATCGGGCACGGATGCGAGCTCAGGACGTGCACGCCCCGCAGGTGAGCGCTGACGGCGGCCTGGGGCCGGTGGTGCTGACCTTGCCGACGATGCGTTGCACTCCAGGGGTTGTCGGCAACCTCAAGCAGGTGCTGTCGGGCCATCCCGGGTCGGCGGAGGTACATCTCCAGCTCCGCAACGGTGACCGGCTCACCACCTTCCGGCTCGGCAATGGTTTCCATGTTGCCCCGAGCTCGCCGCTGTTCGCCGATCTGAAGGCACTCCTGGGACCGAATGCGGTGTCCTTCGGGAGGGGAGCTACTCATGGCTGAGGCCCGCCCTTCCCGGGCCATGCCACGCCTGCTGTGGCGTGTGCTTCAGTTCCTCGGGGTGCTGCTGGGGCTGGGAGTTCTGTGTGCCCTCATCTGGGCATGGCTCGCGCGTAGGCCCGGGTATCTCGTGTCCCAGGAACTCGGAGCGAGCCTGCCGGAACGAGGGCTCGCTGAGGTCTTTTCGACGGATGCGCTGTTCGCGCTGCTCGCCGCTCTCAGTGGTATCGCAATCGGGTTGATCTCCTGGTGGTGGTTCAGGGACCGCGGCTGGTGGGTGTGTGTGGCGGCTGTCGGTGGAGCGCTGGCGGTCTGTCTGCTCACATGGCTGGGCGGGATGTGGATCCTGCCGCCGACCTTCGACGCCCGCCTGGCTGCGGCTTCTGCTGGGGACATCATCCCAATCGACCTGACCCTACATTCGATGTCCGCTCTGCTGGTGGGGCCGTTCTGCGCCATCACCCCTGTGATGCTGCTCGCAGCGTTCTGGCCTGAATCGCCACCACATCAGGTACCGCCATCGGAACCTCGGAGGATCGCGGCGGTAGACTGACCGACTGTGCTTAGAACGGTTGACCTGACCGACCTCGTGGGTGACTATCGCGCCCATATTCCCCGAGCGGCTTTGGACGTCGCGGGAGCCATGGATGCGGTACGGGAGGTGTGCGACGCAGTCCGTGAGCGAGGAACTGAGGCACTTGCCGAGTACTCGCATCGCTTCGACGGTGTGGTTCCCGTGACCTTTCGGGTGCCGGAGCGGGTTCTGGCGAAGGCCGCCGAACAACTCGACCCAAAGCTCCGGGAAGCCTTCGAGGAATCCATCAGGCGTCGCCGCGTGGTCGCCGAAACTCTGGAATGTGATCCCGACCCCGCCCCCGTGGTCCTAGCCGAGGGCGCCTGGGTGGGGTTGCGTAATATTCCTGTCGAACGGGTCGGTCTCTACGTGCCGGGCGGGCTCGCTCCGCTGGCCTCCAGCGTGATCATGAACGTCGTCCCTGCCCAGGTGGCCGGTGTCCGGGAAATAGCTGTCGCATCCCCGCCGCAGGCCGGTTTCGGCGGCTGGCCGCACCCGAACATCCTCGCGTTGTGTCACATGCTCGGCGTTGAGGAGGTCTACGCCGTCGGCGGGGCCCAGGCAATCGCGATGTTCGCCCATGGGGTGGCTGGCCTCTGCGCACCTGTCGCCATGGTCACCGGTCCCGGGAACATTTACGTGGTGGCTGCGAAACGGTTGGTGCGGGGAATTGTGGGCATCGACTCCGAGGCCGGACCCACCGAGATCGCCATTATCGCGGACTCCTCCGCGAATCCCGCCTACGTGGCCGCCGACCTGATCTCCCAGGCCGAACACGACCCGATGGCCGCATCCGTCCTGATCACGGACTCCCCTGAGCTCTCTGACTCGGTGGCGGTCGAGCTGGGCTCTCAGGTTGCTGTCACGAAACACCGGGAGCGGATCCGCACCGCTCTGACGGGGCAACAGTCGGCTGTACTACTGGTGCGTGACCTCGACCAGGCGGTTGAT
This sequence comes from Arachnia propionica, assembly GCF_037055325.1. Classification (NCBI taxonomy): domain Bacteria; kingdom Bacillati; phylum Actinomycetota; class Actinomycetes; order Propionibacteriales; family Propionibacteriaceae; genus Arachnia; species Arachnia propionica. The sequence continues at coordinate 357,212 of NZ_CP146373.1, forward strand.
GTGGCTGACGCCTACGCCGCCGAGCACCTGGAGATCCAAACCCGCGACGCCGGAAAGGTAGCTGCCCGGATCAACAATGCTGGTGCCATCTTCGTCGGCGATTCCTCGCCCGTCAGCCTCGGCGACTACTCGGCTGGCTCTACCCATGTCCTGCCGACCGCGGGCTGCGCGTGCCACGGATCGGGTCTGACCGTGCGCTCCTTCATGCGCACCGTGCACGTCATCGACTACTCGGTGCAGGCCCTGAATGACATCGCCGATGGGATCGAACGGTTCGCGCTGGCCGAGGACCTACCCGGGCACGCCGCGGCGATCACGGTCAGGACGAGACGATGAGCGGCTTCTCCAGCCTGCCGCTCCGGGAAGACCTGGTGGGGGAGGAGCCCTACGGCGCACCGCAGATTGACGTACCCGTGGTCCTCAACGTCAACGAGAACCCCTATCCGCCCTCCAGAGAATTGAGGCGGGCCATGGGAGAGGCCATCCAGGAAGCCGCGGCGACGATGAACCGCTACCCGGACCGGGAAGCGGTAGCACTTCGTGAGGACCTGGCGGCCTACCTTGGCAATGGTCTGACTGCTCGCAACGTCTGGGTGGGAAACGGATCCAATGAGATCATGGGGCAGCTGCTGACCGCTTTCGGAGGGCCAGGTCGCAAGATGCTGACCTTCACTCCCACCTACTCCATGTATCCCGAGTACGCACGCAACACCTGCACCACCTACGTGACCGAATCCCGCAATCCGGACTTCACGCTGGATGCCGACCTGATGCTCTCCGCGATGGAACGCCACACCCCGGCAGTGGTCGTCATCACCACCCCAAACAATCCGACCGGCACGTGCACCGCTCCGGAGGTGATCGATGAGATCTGCTCCGCCACGGACGCGATCGTCGTGGTCGACGAGGCCTACCAGGAGTTCTCCCGCCGCCCCGGGGCATTGTCGCTGCTGGCCAGACATCCCAGGCTCGTGATCACCCGCACCATGTCGAAGGCCTTCGCCATGGCCGGTGGACGCGTCGGATACCTGGCAGCCGCCCCGGAGGTCGTGAACGCCTGCCGGATTGTGCGGCTGCCCTACCATCTGAGCCTCCAGACCCAGGTCCTGGCCCGGGTGGCCCTTGCACACCGGGACGAACTGCTGGCCCAGGTGGAGGAACTGACCGAGGAATGTCGGGCCTTCCAGGGCTGGCTGCGGGGCCACGGCTACGAGGTGGTGCCCTCGGATGCGAATTTCGTACTGTTCGGGCGCTTCACGGACCGCCACGCCGTGTGGCAGGGGCTGCTGGATCGAGGGGTACTGATTCGCGAAACCGGACCCGAGGGATTTCTGCGGGCCTCCGTGGGCACCCCCCGGGAAATGGCGGCCCTGAAACGGGCCATCACCGAGAACAATCCGGAAGGACGTCATTCATGAGCCGCACCGCAACCAGGTCCCGGACCACCAGCGAGTCAGAGATCACCGTCACCCTCGACCTGGACGGAACCGGCCTGAGCCGGATCTCGACCGGGGTTGGTTTCTACGATCACATGCTCACCGCACTGTCCAGGCACTCCTTGATTGACCTTGACATCCAAGCCAGCGGAGACGTGCACATCGATGGGCATCATGTCGTCGAGGACACCGCGATCGTGCTCGGTCAGGCGCTGGGCGAAGCCCTCGGGGACAAACGCGGCATCCGGCGCTACGCGGACGCCACCGTGCCCCTCGACGAGGCCCTGGCGCACTGCGTGGTCGACGTGGCGGGACGCCCCTACGTGGTGTGCTCGGGCGAACCCGAGGGACAGGCCTACGCCCGCATCGGCGGATCGGGTGTCACCTACGCGGGTTCCATGACCTACCACGTTTTCGAGTCCCTTGGTGTGAACGCTGGCTTGTGCATCCACCTGCGGCTCCTCGCAGGTCGTGACCCCCATCACATCGTCGAGGCCGAGTACAAGGCCCTGGCCCGCGCTTTGCGTGATGCCGTCGCCCTCGACCCGCGCGTTGTGGACGTGCCCTCCACGAAGGGGGCGCTCTGAAACCCCGGGTGGGATTGTTCGACTACGGATCGGGCAACCTGCATTCTGCAGCACGTGCCTTGGCGGCGGCCGGGGGCAAGGTTGTGCTGACCGCGGACATCCAGGAACTGGCGGGATGCGATGCGCTGGTGGTGCCCGGCGTCGGGGCCTACGCCGCCTGCATGGCGGGGCTGCAGGCTGCCGGGGGATCGGAGCTGCTGGAGGGGTGGCTGCCCACCGGGAAACCGCTGCTGGGCATCTGCGTGGGACACCAGATTCTCTTCGAGGAGGGCACCGAGCACGGCATCTGCACCGCCGGTCTCGGCCTCTGGCCAGGAACCGTGCGCCCCCTGACGGCCCGCCGGCTTCCGCACATGGGCTGGAACCGCGTCGAGGTTCCCCCCGGCAGTCGTCTGTTTTCCGGCATCGAGGACGAACGGTTCTATTTCGTTCACAGCTACGCGGTGACCCAGATGTCGGGAAATGACGGCGTCCTGGTGACCACCGCCACTCACGAGGTTCCCTTTGTGGCCGCAGTGGAACGTGGGAACGTCTGTTCCACCCAGTTTCATCCTGAGAAATCCGGGGAAGCCGGCGCGCGGCTGCTGCGCAACTGGCTGGGACTGTAGGCCCTTCAGGAGGCCAGCTGATCCACCAGTTGAGGTAACCCGATGGCCGCAGTGGTGCACCAGTGCAGGTCGCAGTCCAGGTTGGTGGGATTCGGGTTGACCTCCACCACGAACGCCCCGGCACGTGCCGCCAACCCAGGGAGGGCGGCTGCCGGATAAACGATCGAGGAGGTCCCCACCACCAGGGCCAGGTCGGCTAGCTGGGCGGCCTCCACGGCCGCGTCGATGTCGGTCGCGTCCAGGGGTTCGCCGAAGAACACGATGCTCGGCCTGAGGTCGCCCCCACAGGATTCGCACGGGGATGGCTGGACGCGCAGGACCGGTTCTCTGGAGGCCATTGACAGGTCCGGCTGGCCGGGAAGACCGCAGTCGATGCAGTGGAAACGGTCGAGCCTGCCGTGGAGATGGGAGAGCACCGCCGAGCCTGCTCGCTCATGGAGGTCATCAATGTTCTGAGTGACGATATCCATGTGCTGCTGAGAAAATCTTTGGCCCTCTAAACCCGCCCAGCGGGCAAGCGCCTCGTGTCCTGCGTTCGGGGATGTGGAGTTCACGATCCCGATGCGCCACAGGTACCAGGCCCACACCAGCTCGGGATCTGCACGCCACCCCTCCTCGGTGGCCATCGCCTCGGGGGAATACCGGGACCACAGGCCAGCTGATTCATCACGGAAAGTGGGGACTCCCGACTCCGCCGACATACCAGCCCCGGTCAGCACCAGGATTCTGCGAGCTGAGCGCGCTCGTTCCAGCAACTCGGGGGGAAGCGGTTCCAGTTTCTGGCGGTTCATGTCCCTACTCTTGCACAGCGCCACCGCGCATGGACCCCGTGCGCAGGGATGGGGACGGTCTGCGGAAGCTGGGTGCAGGGCCGGCCTGCCGACCTATATCTGGTGAGTCACCCACTCCGGGTGGGAATATTCTGACTTGGTGAAGACCTTGGTGACCGGATTCGAACCCTTTGGCGGTTCCGACCGCAATCCTTCCGCGGAACTGATCACCCGGCTCGAGGGTGAAGCCATCACCGTGGTGCTTCCGGTGGAGTTTGAAGCGGTGAGAAAAGTGGTTCCGGATCTGCTGGCCGAGCATCGCCCCACCCATGTGGTGTGTCTGGGCTTGTCCGGCTGCGCAACGGGACTGACCCTGGAGCGGGTCGCCATCAACCTGATCGACGCCCGTATTCCTGACAACGCTGGGGACCAACCCGTGGACCGACCGGTGATTCCCGGTGCTCCAGCGGCCCGGTTCTCCACCCTGCCCGTGAAAGCCATGCTGCGTGCCGTGCAGGCCACCGGGATTCCAGGAGAACTCTCTCTCAGCGCCGGAAGCTATGTCTGCAACGCTCTGCTTTATCACGTGCTGCACGCGGCTGCCGCCTTCCCCCGGGACATTCGACCGAGATGTGGATTCATCCACGTTCCCTTGGAGGACGCTGTCGACCTCGATTCCCAGGAACGAGGCCTCAGAGCAGCCATGGCGCACCTCGACGTTTCTGAGATTCATTTCGCGGACGGCGAGCTCTGTTAGAACCTCTTCGTGCTTTTAACCCCGGCTGGCGGCTCTCTGCCATGCAGACCAGCTTCGCGGTAGGGTTGCGCGTCGTGGAAGCATTGCAGTTGTTGCCCGCAGTCGATGTGCAGGATGGTCGGGCCGTTCAACTCGTCCAAGGCGTTGCAGGTACCCAGAAGGAATTCGGGGATCCGCTGGCAGCGGCACTCAGGTGGCAGGAAGAAGGCGCGTCCTGGATTCATCTGGTTGATCTCGACGCCGCCTTCGGGTGTGGCTCCAACGCCGCTCTGCTCGCCGAGATCATTGGCGCACTGGACGTAGACGTTGAACTCTCCGGGGGAATTCGGGATGACGCATCCTTGGAGCTGGCCCTCCGCACCGGGTGTCGACGGGTGAACATCGGTACCGCCGCCCTGGAACGACCGGAATGGTGCGAACAGATCATCGATACCCACGGCGACCGCGTCGCCATCGGACTGGACGTGCGCGGAGAGAAGCTCGCTGCTCGCGGCTGGATCACAGAGGGGGGGCCGTGGGTCGAGACCCTCGACCGGTTGGCCGCAGCCGGGTGTCGGCGTTTTGTGGTCACCGACGTCAACTCTGACGGCATGTTGACCGGTCCGAACCTCGACCTGTTGGGTGATGTCTGTGCCCGCACCGACGCCGCCGTGATCGCGTCCGGTGGTATCTCCACCCTGGACGATCTGCGCGCCCTGCGAGGGCTCGTCCGTGACGGCGTGGAGGGGGCCATAGTCGGCACCGCCCTCTACCTCGGCAGGTTCACTCTGGCCGAGGCCATCGAAGTCGCTGGCCCGCAGCAGATTGGAGGGGCGGCATGAGTCCCGCACCACGCACCAGTTTCGGAGCCTCAGAGTCGACACGCCTGCACACCCCGCCGCTGCTGACCGGGCGGATCGCTGAATTGCTCGCGGGCAAGAAGATTGCCATGACAGGCGTCACCGGTTTCATCGGTGAGCAGATGCTCTGGAAGTTCCTCACCGAGTGCCCGGACACGACCACGGCGGTGCTGGTACGCCGCAAGGGCTCCCTGTCCGCCACACAACGTGTCGCATCGCTGCTGAAAAAGAAGATCTTCAAGGATCTCGTCGCCGAAGCAGGTTCCGTGGAGAAGCTGATGGCTGATCGCATCGATGTGATCGAAGGGGATCTCCCGGACGCACCGGAGCTACCACGTGACATCGATGTAATGGTTCACTGCGCAGGAGACGTCTCCTTCGACCCGCCCATCGACGCTGCGTTCAAGACCAACGTGCTCGGCGTCAAGGCGTTGCTGAAACGATTTCGTGAATCTTGTTCCGACGAGAACGGCAACCTGGTGCGCGTCCCGCACTACGTCCACATTTCGACGGCCTACACCGCGGGGCGTCGCAGGGGACCTATCCCGGAGGCCGCCCACCCCCACGAAGTGGACTACGAGGCCGAGACCCGGGCTGCTTTGGCGATGACGGACCTCGTCGAGGCCCGGTCCCGTACCTCCGAGCGATTGACGGCGCTGCGTAAGGAGGCCGAGAAACTGCACCGCCGCGCCGGGTACCTCACCACCAGCGAGGACACCGAAAGGCGACGCCTCGAGTGGGTGAAGAAGGAATTGGTGGCTGCGGGCACGGAACGGGCCCGTTCGCTGGGGTGGACCGATGTCTACACCTTCGCCAAAGCGATGGGTGAGGTGGTCGTTGCGGACCTGTGCCATGACATGCAGGTCTCGATTGTCCGCCCTGCCATCGTGGAGTCGTCGCTGAAATACCCCTACCCGGGATGGATCGAGGGCTTCAAGATGGCTGATCCGATCATCCTGGCCTATGGGCGAGGACAGTTGCCGGAGTTCCCGGCCTCCCCGGATGCCGTGATCGACATCATTCCCTGTGACTACGTGGTCAACACCATCGTTGCGGTCTGCGCTACCCAACCGAAGGTGGGGGAACCGGAGTTCTACCACTGTTCCTCGGGGGCCAGAAACCCCCTGACCTTCCGTGGTATCTACGAACACATCCGCTCCTACTTCTCGCGTCACCCATACCGCGATGGGCAGGGCACCCACCAATTGGCGACGTGGAACTTTCCGGGACCGGAACCGGTGGAACGCAAGCTTTGGTTTGCGGAAAAAGGGGTCGCGATAGGCAATTGTCTGCTGGGATTCGCTCCACGCGGGAAGAGGACCCGCGCGGCTGCCCGGGCTCTCGACAAGACCGCGAAGCAGCTGGACTTTCTCAACAGGTACCTGGGTCTCTACGGTGAGTATCTCCAATCCGAACTGCACTTCGTCGATGACTGCACCCTTGCACTGCACAACAGCCTTCATGAGAAGGACCGCGAGGTCTTTGGGTTCGATTCGGGAAATCTCGACTGGACTCACTACCTGGAAGACGTTCATGCCCCGGCCATCACCGATCCCGTACGCCGTCTCGAGGCTGCCCGGCGTCGTCGCAAAGCCCGCTCCGCCACCTACCGGGACCTTAAACCCGCCAAACCTGGAACGGTGCTGGCAGCCTTCGATCTAGATGGCACCGTGATGACCACCAATGTCATCGAAACCTACCTGTGGTTGAAGCTGCCTGAGCTTTCCCTGACGCAGCGTGCGGGGGAATTGATGAGGGTTGTCGCTCAGCTCCCCAACTACCTGGGCGCCGAACGCAAGGATCGTGGCGTCTTCCTGCGGCAGGTCTATCGCCGCTATGAGGGTGCACGGTTGGATGAGCTGGAACACTTCGTCGATGAACGTTTGACGTCTTTCGTATTGGACCGAACCTCGCCCGAAGCGGTCCGGCGTATCCGGGAGCATCGGGAGGCGGGACACACCACGATCCTGCTCACTGGTGTCATCCGCCCCTTGACCAGACCGTTCGAGGGGCTTTTCGACCACATCGTCGCCGCCGATCTGGCGACGGATGAGGATGGGGTGTGCACCGGTTTCCTGACCGGACCTCCCATGGTGGGGGATTCCCGGGCAGCCTGGCTCACCCATTACGCTGGCCTCCACGGCGTTGATCTGTCAGCATCCTTCGCATACGCGGACAGCCACGTTGACCTGCCGATGTTGCGTTCTGTCGGCAATCCCGTTGCGGTCAGCCCCGATATCGGCTTGATGCGTGCCGCAAAGGAGTCCGGTTGGTCCATCATCGAGTGGCCTTCTCATGCGATGCACCCCAGATGGAAGCTACCGTCATGAGTCGTCCCGGCTTTGCGCTGAAGGTCGACGAGCACACCCCACAGCTGCTCACCCTTGCGGGGGACAGAGTTCGTCTGCAGCGTTTTCCTATCGGAACCGAGGTGATCTACCCTCCACAGCCCGTTGCCTCCTCGGACCCCGTCGCTCTGGTTGAGGGGGCTCTCGCGAATCCCGTCGACAGCGCATCTTTGGAAAAGTTGCTGCGGCCCGACATGAAGCTGACACTCGTGGTGGGCAATGTCGACCCGGTGCAGCCGAGGATGCGTTTCGACATCAGACGCACCATCCTTGAGCGCGTTCTCGAGCATGCCGCCAGAGCACAGGTAGACGATGTTGCCATCGTGGTGGCAGGTGGTCTGGGGCCCCGTTGGGGCGGTCAGGAGATCGTTGAGGCCCTCGGGGATCGTGTCGCTACGTCTTTTCTTCCCGAGGGAAGAATCATCAGCCATGACGTGACTGCGGAGGATTTGGTTACTGTTGTCACCTTGTCTGGGGAACCTGTCAGGGTGAATTCGCGAATCGCGGAGTCGGACCTGGTGGTGTCTGTGGACATCTGCCATGGTCCGAGAGAACCGATGTCGTTGGCGGTTGGGGCAACCGATGTGGCCACCATCAACCGTGTCTGCGGATTCGCTGGTAGTGATTCAGCACGTCGGGAGATCGTCACGGCGATTCACGGTGCCATTCCCATTTTTTCAGTGGTCGCGGTGCTCGGACAGCCCTACCTTGGGCGTCAGCTGAGTTTCATGAACCACTGCGAGTGGGAGTGGCGGTTTCCCGAACAGGTCGCCTATGCAACAGCTCGTCAGTTCGTCTCTCTGATGCCTCGGCAGGGTACTCAGAAACTTTATGCGGCGCCGCGAGCGGATTATGAACTCTGTGATGTGATCGGAGGCGCTCCCACGCAGGCAGCTGCCCGCGCCGCAGAGGTGTGGCGGGCCGCCAATACCGTAGCGGCGCCGCAAACCGGAATCCTCCTGACCTCTGTGTGGGGTAGCAGTTTCGATCCGGGGGATCCTGTGGGATCACCTGTCAATGCTGCGCACCAAGCCCTGTGCGATGCGGGAACTGATGCGGAGCATTCCTTTCTGCGGAACGACGGGGTGCTCATCGCGTTTCATCCGCTCGGCCGAATCTTCCCGAACCGGGTTCTCACCCCGGCTGCCGATTTCTTCACCAAGGTGCTTCCTGTCACGAAGGAACCGACCGAGATTCATGAAAGATGTGAACCCCAGGTCCTCGACGACGGCTGGTATGTGAAGCTCTACCGCAACCACAATGCATGGCATCCGTTGGCCGTTTTCCACACCTGGTACGAGATTCGCCGTGCAGCCAGCCGACTGGCTGATGTCATCTGGGTGGGAGCGGACCGTGAAACCACCCGTATCCTCGGTCAGCGGGCAGCGACCACGTTGGATGACGCACTCGAGCTGGCCTGGCAGATCACCGGTGACCGAGAGCCCGCCACCTACCTGCACGGGCCCGGACGGATCCTCGGGGAGCCTCGGTGATCACCTGGTTCTCTGACATGCTGGGGTTCGCCCGGACGGGATTCGGGCTCGTGCAGCGACGTCCGACAGACGCACCACACCCTGTGGGGCACAAACGCAACCGTTTGGCACGCTCAGACCTGACCGAAACCCCAAACCCGTTCAACCCTTTGACCTGGCGCTTGGACTACCAGGTGGCCGGTCTCGATTCGTTGACAGGAGTGGAGGGGCCGGTTGTCTTCGCAGTCAATGGACAAGGAGTCCTTGACTGGCAGGTTCTGAAAGCTGTGCTGCCCGCCCGGCTGCGCACGACCACCCGGAGCGTCAATCGTGCGCTGGCGAAGGGCCGAAGCATCGTCGTCTTCTCTGAACCCTCACTCATCGACGGCGGGGTGGGGGAATTCACCACGCTGCTGGCGGAACTGGCAACCGAGCACAATGTGCCGATAATTCCTGTGGCGATCGTCGGGACCTTCAAACTGAACGAGGTGCTGAAGCTGGCTCTGAGGCGAAGGCCCCGGATCTCCGTGCGGTTCGGCTCACCGATCTATGTCCGGGGCAGGTCGGTCACGGAAACAACCGACGTACTCCAGGGGGCGATAGGTGCGCTTTTTCACAGCGAGGAGCTCTCATGGTGGGCGGTCCGAAGGCATGCTCCCATGGCTAGCGGCGAGCCTATGCCCCGCTGGCGTAGGCTCTGGCAACAGACGGCACCGCGTCCCGATTGGCAGCGGCGCATCTGGAAGAGTGATGGGTGAGGAGGAGTCGTGGATCCCTACATCGAGAACAATCTCGCATGGCGCATTCTCACCCAAGATGACTGGGAGGATCTTCTCTCCTTGAGAGCCCAGCTGGAAGCGCTGGACGACCTCGTGTTACCCGCTACCGACCGGGTGATCGGAGAAAGTGTGCAAACCGTGACTCCGGGAGATGCCATCGGCGGTTGGGACTCCTACGGAAATCTGTCGGCATTCGGGTGGAACATCCCGGAACCGGGAAGCCATCCTGCGAAACTTTTTCTGCTTGGCGGGGTCCACCCAACCCACAGATATCAGGGAATTGGGCGTGCATTGTTGGCCTGGCAGGAGGAGAGGGCGCTCACCTGGCGGGACGAGCATCATCCAGGGGAGCCGATCTGGCTCGGCTCCTACGTGGAAGCGGATCAGGTCTGCCTGCGACATCTTCTTCTGGAGCGAGGATTCTTGGCGGAACGCTACTTCTTCGACATGCACAGAGAATTGTTTGACCTTCCCAGGCCACACGACATTCCCGGGCTGGTCTTTGAGAACTTCAGTCCAGAACGCAGCCACCAGGTGCTGCAACTGCACAATTCGTGCTTCAGCGCCCAGATAGACGATGATGCATGGGCGGAGTCACTGAAAGAGGAGACCTTCCGCAGCGACTGGTCATGGATCGCGATCAGCGGGGACGAAGTCGTCGGATACTGTCTGTCGGGGACCGACGACGCCGCGGGACTGGACGGTGTGATGGAGGGGTGGTGCGACCGGTTGGGTGTAGCTAGGGCCCATCGACATCACGGAGTGGCTCAGGCCCTGCTGTGCAGGTCCCTTCATTCGATGGCTGCATCCGGTTGTCCTGCTGCGGGAATCGGGGTTGACACCCGCAACCGTGCGGTCGCGGACTGGCTGCACCGGGTGCTGGGGTATGAGGAGCGCGACAGCGTGACTCTGTTCGGAAAGAGCATCCCGGCTGCTTGAGATAAGCTCGCTCAAGCAAAATTGACCTCTACCCGAAGGGCGGGATGCATGAGCGGACACTCCAAATGGGCTACGACCAAACACAAGAAGGCGGTCATTGACGCCAAACGCGGCAAGCTGTTCGCCAAACTGATCAAGAACGTTGAGGTGGCGGCCCGGCTGGGCGGTGGGGACCCAAGTGGCAACCCGACGCTCTACGACGCCATTCAGAAGGCCAAGAAGTCCAGCGTCCCCAACGACAACATCGACCGCGCTGTGAAACGTGGCTCCGGCGCCATATCCGGCGGCGCCGACTACGAGACGATCATGTACGAGGCCTACGGGCCCTCTGGGATCGCGATCCTGATCGAATGCCTGACCGACAACCGTAACCGCTCCGCCTCGGACGTGCGTGTCGCGGTCACCCGCAATGGCGGCACCATGGCGGATGTCGGATCGGTGCAACGCCTGTTCGCCCGCAAGGGAGTGGTCGTGGTTCCCAAACGGCAGGAGAGCAAAGAGGTCACGGAGGATGACCTGCTCGAAGCGGCCATCGAGGCTGGTCTTGAAGAGGTCAACGACGAGGACGAGGCCTGGGAGGTGGTCTGCGATCCTGGCGACACGGTGGAGGTCCGCAAGGCCATCGAGGCGGCGGGATTTGACTACGACTCCTCGGAGGTGCAGTTCGTTGCCTCCTTCGACCAGGAGATCGACACCGTGGAACTCGCCCAGAAAATCTTCCGTATCATCGATGCCCTCGAGGACTCCGATGACGTACAGAACGTCTTCACCAACCTAGACCTCACGCCGGAGGTGGCGGCTGCCCTCGATTCCGGGGATTGATCGTCTATAATCCGAACTGATGTTCGAGAGAAAGCGCATTCTGGGTATAGACCCTGGCCTCACCCGTTGCGGTATCGGCGTGGTTGATGGCACTGTGGGGCGGCCCCCCGTCTTCGTCGCGGTCGGGGTCGTACGCACCAGCCCGGGCCTGGATGTGGCTCATCGGTTGCTCCAGGTGGAGGCTGGACTCGAACAATGGTTCACCGAACACACCCCCGACGTGGTTGCAATCGAACGCGTGTTCGCCCAGCATAACACGGCATCCGTGATCGACACGGCGCAGGCTGCGGGGGTCGCCGCTCTGGTTGCGGCCCGGCGCGGGCTTCCTGTCACCTTCCACACCCCGAGCGAGGTCAAGGCGGCCGTCACCGGCTCGGGACGAGCTGACAAGTCCCAGGTGACTTCCATGGTCACCGCGATCCTGAGGCTCAATTTGCCGCCCCGACCGGCGGACGCAGCTGATGCCTTGGCTCTGGCCGTCTGTCACGCCTGGCGAGGCGGTCATACCAATCGATATGCGGCGCTGGTCGCGGCCGCGAGAGGAGAACGATGATCTCCCAGTTGACGGGTACCGTGACAGCTGCGGGAGCCGCCTGGTTCGTGATTGATGTCGGCGGGGTGGGTTTCCGTGGACACTGCACACCGGCCACGGCAGCCGCGCTGCGCCCGGGGGAGACGAGAACCATCCACACTTCCCTTGTCGTGCGTGAGGACTCGCTGACGTTGTTCGGCTTTGGCGGCGAATCCGAGCGGGAGGCATTCGAGCTGGTGCAGAGCGCATCGGGAGTGGGTCCCAGACTCGCTTTAGCCATCTGCTCCGTGCTGTCACCGGGCGACTTGAAACGAGCGATTCTCGCAGGCGACCTGCGTGCTCTGTGCCGAGTGCCCGGGATCGGCAACAAAAGCGCTCAGAAGCTGGTGCTGGAACTCAAGGACAAGGCAGGTCTGCTCGCCCTGGAAGAAGCGGAGCCGGAGGCTGTGAGCCCCGGTGTGGTGAACGAATCGTGGCGTGATCAGGTCCTGGAGGGCCTTCAGGGGCTCGGCTGGTCCACAAAGGAGGCCGGAACCGCGTGTGATGCCGTTGCAGATCTGGCAGCCGAGGGCGCAGGTGTGGCTCAACTGATGAGGGCTGCCCTCGGGGCATTGGCCAAACGCTGAGGAGGAAATCATGGATTTCTCTGAGGTGGATCCTGTCGGTCGTTCTGAGGAGAAGGACTTTGAGGCAGCTCTGCGGCCCAAGCGTCTGAGCGAGTTCGAGGGGCAACCCCGGGTTCGCGACCAACTTGGTCTGGTCCTGGCCGCGGCCAGGCATCGGGGCAGCAGCCCGGATCACGTGCTGCTTTCAGGGCCTCCAGGTTTGGGAAAAACCACTCTGGCGATGATCATCGCGGCGGAGCTCGGGGTGAATCTGCGCATCTCGTCAGGTCCCGCCATCCAACACGCAGGGGATCTGGCAGCGATCCTCTCGGGCCTCGACGAGGGTGATGTGCTGTTCCTCGACGAGATCCACCGACTCGCCCGCCCCGCCGAGGAGATGCTCTACCTCGCCATGGAGGACTTCCGGGTCGATGTTGTGGTCGGCAAAGGACCAGGGGCGACTGCCATACCGATAGATCTGCCCGCCTTCACTCTGGTTGGAGCAACAACCCGGGCGGGTCTGCTGCCGGGGCCGTTGCGGGATCGGTTCGGTTTTACCGCGCAGCTGGAATTCTACGATGCCGCAGATCTGGCGGGCATCGTCGCGGTATCGGCTGTGAAGTTGGGGGTGCAGCTGAAGGATGTGGCCGCCAAAGAGATCGCGGGCCGGTCGCGCGGTACTCCCCGGATCGCGAACCGCCTGCTGCGACGGGTTCGTGACTATGCCCAGGTGGGGGGACACCGGGAGGTGGAACGTGAGCATGCCCGGGCTGCCCTTGAACTGTATGAGGTGGATGAACGCGGCCTGGACCGACTCGACAGGGGAGTGCTGCGCAACTTGTGCACCCTGTTCGACGGAGGTCCCGTCGGCCTATCCACTTTGGCGCTCAGCGTGGGGGAGGAAACCGAGACCGTCTCCGAGGTGGCGGAGCCCTTCCTGATCCGTGAGGGCCTGATGATGCGCACCCCGCGTGGCCGGATCGCCACCGCGGCTGGTTGGCGACATCTCGGTCTGCGCCCTCCGGTCGGTGAGCCTTCATTGTTCGAGTGAGCTATTCTGACCCACGGCAAACCCGCCAACCGCCTCGTTAGGAATGAACAGATGCCAGGTCTCGATCTGCTTTTGATGCTCGTCCTCTTTGCGGGCGCCGTATATTTCTTGATGATTCGGCCCCAGCAGAAGCGCATGCGTGAACACCAGTCCCAGATTGACGCGCTGCAGCCTGGTGAGCGGGTCATCCTTACCTCCGGTATTTTCGCCACTCTTTCTCACATCGCCGACACACAGGCGATCGTGGAGCTGGCTCCCGGTGTCGAGGTGACCATCCTCAAACAGGCCATTGCACGCGTCGCCAAGAACGATGAGGAAGAGTTCGAATTCACCGACGAGGTGGAGGAGACCATCGAGGGCGAGGAGAACGTGGACGGTACTGACGCCTCCGAGCCGAAGGACGCCGCCGCGAGCGAAGAGCCCGTTTCCGAGAAACACTGAATCGAGCCCATATGGCAACGGTATCCCGCAAACCCCGACCCGCTTTGACGCTGTTCATCTTCATGGTCGCCATCGGCGCGATGTTCGGGATCATGGCATCGGCCGGTGCTTGGTCCCCCAAGCTTGGTCTCGACCTTCAGGGGGGCATGACCATCACCTTGACCGCCACGAATTCAACGGTCGACAAGGACTCGCTCGAGCTGGCCAAGAACATCATTCAGAAACGTGTCGATGGCTTGGGAATCGGTGAGGCATCGGTGACCACGTCTGGTGACAGACACATCGTCGTCTCCGCTCCCAACGTTCAGCGCGATGACATGGTGAAACTGATCGGCAGTACCGCCCAACTGACCTTCCGCCCCGTGCTTCACGTCGGCCAAGCAGCGCAGGAGAACACCGATCCCAACCTCCCCGGGCTTCCCACACCTACTCCGGAGCCAGGCGAGGTGGGGAGCGTTCTCAGCGTCGATGAGGTGTTGGCGTACACCGCAACGGAGCAGGACAACCAGGCATTCAAAGAGTTCAAATGCAGCGACAAGGTCGAGTCCCCACTGGACAGGGCCACGGTTGGTTGCGATCCGACGGGGCAGATGAAATACCTCCTCGGACCCGCGGCCATCGTCGGCGAACGTGTCGTCAGGGCCAACTCCGGGGTTCCGCAGGGGCAGATTGCCCATGTGGTGACCCTCGAGTTCGATGAGGCGGGCACGAGCACCTTCAGTCAGATGACCACAGCAATGGTCTCCAAGCAGGCGCCGGCCAACCAGTTCGCGGTGGTGCTCGATGGCGTGGTGCAGTCCGCACCGCGCGTTCAGAGCGCCATCACCAACGGCCAGGCCCAGATCACCGGCAGCTTTACCGCAGAGTCTGCGGCCGAACTCGCCAACATCCTGAAATTCGGCGCGCTGCCCCTCAACTTCGAGCCATCCCAGGTGGAGACGGTCTCTCCCACACTCGGCGGTGAACAGCTCCGTGTCGGCCTGCTCGCAGGCGGTATCGGCCTCGCGCTCGTGATCCTGTACTGTCTCGTCTACTACCGCGGTTTGGGACTTGTGGTGATCGGTTCCCTCGGTGTTGCGGCACTCGCGACCTATGCCTCCATGGTGGTTCTCGGCGAGGCGATGGGATTCACCCTGAACCTCCCGGCCATCGCCGGTGCGATTGTGGCAATCGGTGTGACGGCCGACTCCTTCGTCATCTACTTCGAACGCATTCGTGACGAGATACGTGACGGACGAAGTCTCAGATCCGCACTCATGACGGGGTGGACCAAGGCCAGACCCACGATCCTGGTCGCGGACATGGTGTCCATCCTGTCTGCCATCGTCCTGTTCATCCTCGCTGTTGGCGGGGTGAAGGGTTTCGCATTCTCCCTCGGCCTGACCACCCTGCTTGACTTGGCGGTCTGCTTCTTCTTCACCAAACCGCTCGTGCAGCTGCTGGGACACACCAAGTTCTTTGGTGAAGGCCATCGGCTCTCGGGTCTTGACGCCAGCCACATGGGTGTCAGCCGAGATTCCCTGCTGGGCCGTCGCAGTCGCCGCACCCACCGCGCCAAGGAGGCCTGATGTCTACCAAACACGGGCTGGCCCACCGCTTCTATACGGGCCAGATCTCCTACGACTTCGTCGGGCACAAGAAGTTCTGGTACACGTTCTCAGCCGTGATCCTCGCTGTCTGCTTCTTGGCGGTAGGTTTCAAGGGGCTGGTTCTTGGCATCGACTTCCGGGGCGGAACCGACTTTCAGGTGGCGCTGCCCGTCACCGAGACCACCGTCGACGAGGTACGTGCCAAGGTGGCCGGTTTCGAGGTCAAGGACCTTGGCGCCCAGGTCTTCTCCCTCGGGGAGAGTGCCGTGCGGATCCAGACGCGCGCTCTCGATCCCGAGGAGACCGTCTCGGTTCGTACCGCCATCGCCGCGCTGGCAAACGTGAAACCCGCTGACGTCACCTACACGGCGATTGGTGCCTCGTGGGGTGAGCAGATCTCTCGGCAGGCGCTGATAGCCCTGACGGTTTTCATAGCGCTCGTGATGGTGCTGATCGGTTTCTGGTTCCGAAACTGGAAGATGTCCCTGGCAGCCGTTATAGCTCTGGCTCACGACCTGGTGGTTACCATTGGCATCTATGCCCTGATCGGTTTCACTGTCACTCCTGCGACCGTCATCGGTGTGCTGACCATTCTCGGATACTCCCTCTACGACACCGTGGTGGTCTTCGACCGGGTGACGGAGAACACGAGGAACCTGAAGGACAGCGGGAGGACATACGGGGAATCAGCCAACCTGGCGATCAACCAGGTGCTGATCCGGTCCCTGAACACCACCCTGATCGGGATCCTGCCGGTCACCGCCCTGCTGATCGGTGGTGCCATGTTGCGCAGTGGTCCTCTCGCCGATCTCGGCCTAGCGCTGTTCATCGGCATGATCGCTGGTGCCTACTCCTCTATCTTCATCGCCACCCCGCTGCTGGTGCAGATGAAAGAACGGGAACCTGACCAGATCGCCCACCGCGCATCACTGGCGCGCAAGGCCGAACGTGCGACCGCCAAGGCCGAACGCAAACTGTCCAGGGAGACAACCGACGACAAGGAGGACGTCTCGGGCAGCGAGGCCGTCGTCGCCTCGGGAACACGCAGACAACAGCGCAGCAACCTGTCGCGCGAGCAGAGGAAGCGTCAGAAGCGATGAGCTTGATTTCCTCCCTGATCGCGGACGTACCGGACTGGCCCAAACCCGGGGTGGTCTTCAAAGACATCACCCCATTGCTGGCCTCCCCCGAGGGTCTCCGGCAAGCGGTTGACGCAATTGTGGCGTCAGCTCCCGAGGCCATTGACGTGGTGGTTGGTATGGAAGCTCGGGGATTCATCTTTGCCACCCCCGTTGCCCTGGCCCTCGGAGCCGGGTTCGTGCCGGTCCGGAAACCAGGGAAGTTGCCACGTCCTGTGTTAAGCGAATCCTTCGATCTCGAATACGGCACGGCGACCCTCACCATGCACGCGGATGCCCTCGTCGCGGGGGCACGTGTGCTCATCGTGGATGACGTGCTCGCCACCGGAGGCACCATCGCCGCCACGGCAGCATTGCTGAAACGACTCGGAGCAGAGCTTGTGCACGTGAGCGTGCTCCTCGAGCTCACAGCCCTCGGTGGCAGGGAAAAGCTTGCTGAGCAGGGAATCAGTAGTTGTTCGGCGGTTCTGACGAGCTAGGGCCGTGGGCAGACTGAGGAAGCGGGTTCCCAAGGGGTATGCCACCTCAATGGTGAGCATGCCTCGTCCGCAGGTCCAGCCGCTGCGTGAGCTCGGCAAACGAGGTGTGCTGGCGCTCCTGCTGTTGATGATCAGCACCTTTGTTGTGTGGCTGGACCGCGATTCTTACATCGACAACAGCCGCCACGACGGGGTTAGTTTCATCGATGCTCTGTACTACTCAACGGTCACAATGACCACCACGGGTTACGGCGACATCACCCCTCTTGCCCCGCACGCCCGGCTCCTGAATGCGATCCTCATCACCCCGATGCGTGTCGGCTTCCTGGTGCTGTTGGTCGGTACCACCATCGCTGTGCTGGCCGATGAGGGCAGCCGCGCCATCCGTGACCTGCAGTGGAGGCAGAAAATGCGCAATCACGTTGTCGTGATCGGCTACGGCACGAAGGGCCGCAGCGCAATCAACACTCTTCGTCGTCACGGGGAACCGGACGACCGGATCGTCGTCATTGACAGCAGTGACGTCGCGGTGAATGAAGCCAACCTCGACGGGTTGGCCTCCTTTCTGGGGGATGCGACACGCCGTGATCTGTTGCGGCGGGCCGAGGTGTCCAAAGCCCGGAAGATCATCATTTGTTTGTCCCGCGACGATGCCGCTATTCTCACCACGCTCACCGCCAGGCAGCTCAACCCCGGGGCCAGCATCATCGTCAGCGTTCGTGAGAAGGACAACGTTGCCTTGGTCCGCCAGTCGGGTGCCACGTCTGTGGTGACCTCCTCGGACACGGTTGGACGGCTGCTCGGCCTGTCGGCGGTTGGCCCGGAGCTCGGAGCCATCATCCAGGATTTGCTGACTGCAGGAACAGGCCTGGAGGTTCAGCAACGACAGGCGATACCTAGTGAGGTAGGACGGTCCCCGAACGATGTCAAGGGGGAGCAGGTCATCGGAATTATCCGCAACGGAACTCTGCGGCGTTTCTACGATTCCACGGCGTCTAGTATCCAGACCGGTGATCAACTGATCGTCGTGCGTCGTGCGGAACGACCCAACCTGCGAGACACCGATGACTGAGCCAGACATCTGCGTCGATCGCACTAAACTTTCACTATGGCTGAGCAGGTGACGCACCAAGGAGCATTGCGACGCCTGACCAGCGGACCGGAACAGCCGCGGCTTCGAATGCGGCACCGTTTGGCCAGGCTGGGGGCCGTCAGACCTCGTTCCGCCGTGCTCGATCCTCTTTTCAAGATCATCAAGGCGAGCCATCCCAAGGCTGATCTGTCGCTGATCGAGCATGCTTATCGCACTGCGGAACAGCTTCACCGGGGGCAGAAACGCAAGTCCGGGGATCCCTACATCACCCATCCGCTGGCAGTGGCCACCATCCTCGCTGAGCTGGGCATGACTGAACCCGTGCTGGTCGCTGCTCTGCTGCACGACACGGTCGAGGACACCGAGTACACGCTCGATCAGTTGCGCGAAGAGTTCACCGACGAGGTTGCCCGGATGGTGGACGGGGTCACGAAACTGGACAAGGTGACCTATGGCGAAACTGCCAAAGCCGAAACAATCCGGAAGATGATCATGGCCACCTCCGAAGAGGTGCGGGTCCTTGTGATCAAACTTGCTGATCGTCTCCACAACATGCGAACCATCGGTTTTCTCCGCCCCGACAAACAAGTCAGGATCGCCACGGAAACCCTCAATATTTTCGCCCCGCTGGCCCACCGGCTGGGCATGAACACCGTCAAATGGGAGTTGGAGGATCTATCCTTCCAAGCCATCGAGCCCAAGGTGTACTCAGAGATCGCGGACCTTGTGGCCCAGCAGGCACCGGGACGGGAACGCTATCTGCGGGATTTGATTGCGCAGTTCAAACAGCTAATGGCGGACAACAAGATCAAGGCGACCATCTACGGTCGACCCAAACACTTCTACTCGATCTATCAGAAGATGATGGTCCGGGGTCGTGATTTCGCCGATATCTACGATCTCATCGGGTTGCGGGTGCTGGTCGACAACGTGCGGGACTGCTACGGCGTGCTCGGGGTTGCTCATTCCAAGTGGAAACCGATCCCGGGCAGGTTCAAGGATTACATCGCGAACCCGAAATTCAATATGTACCAGTCCCTGCACACCACAGTGCTTGGAGATCGAGGCGAACCTGTTGAGCTGCAGATTCGCACCCACGAGATGCACCGTCGTGCCGAGTACGGCGTCGCGGCGCACTGGAAGTACAAGGAGAATTTGCGCAATGGGGTCACCCCCGAAGAGGCGGGGTTGCGCGCCATGCACCAGCTCGGGGTGATGAGCAAGGAAACCGAGGACCCGACGGAATTCCTCGACTCGGTGCTGTTCGAGATCAACTCCGATGAAATCTACGTGTTCACCCCGAAAGGTGAGGTGAACGCCCTGCCGGTGGGCGCGACTCCTGTAGATTTCGCCTTCTCGGTGCACACAGAGGTCGGGTATCGCTGTATCGGTGCCCGGGTGAACGGTCGCCTGGTGGCACTGTCGACGAAACTTGCCCAGGGCGACAAAGTGGAGATTCTCACCTCGAAATCCCCGAATGCCGGGCCGAGTCGCGATTGGCTTGGGTTTGTCGCCACCAGCCGTGCCCGTCAGAAGATCAAGCAGTACTTTTCTCGAGAACGTCGTGACGAGGCGATCGAGGACGGTAAGGAGATGTTGGCGAGGCGGCTTCGGCGTACTGGTTTGCCGATGCAGCGTCTCCTCACCCTGGAGAACCTCACCGCTGTCGCCAACGAACTGCGCCACGCGGATGTCTCCGGTCTCTACAAAGCGATAGGAGAGGGACAGATCGGCGCCCAGGCCGTGGTCACCCACCTGATAGAACTCGTCGGGGGCGAGGACGAGGCCGTGGAGACCATCACCGAGGACGAGGGGATGCGAAATTCCCGGAGACGTCCCCGCGCCACGGAACCCCGCGTGCTGGTGGATGACGACCCGACAATGGTCGTCAAACTGGCACGTTGTTGCCACCCGATCCCTGGGGATGTGATCACGGGCTTCGTCACCCGGACCGATGGGGTGTCAGTGCACCGTGCCGACTGCACGAACGTTCCCGCCCTGCAAGAAACCCCGGAGAGGCTGGTGAAGGTCGCCTGGGACAAGACAGAAGGCGGGCAATTCCCCGTCACGATCCAGGTCGAAGGCATTGACCGGGCGGGACTGTTGGCGGATGTCAGCCGAGTGATCTCAGACCTGCACGTCGATATTCTCGAGGCCACGTTGACCTCGGGGCGCAACAAGAAATTCTCCGGAAGGCTCACCTTCGAGTCACCGGACCCAAGACACCTGAACCACGTCCTGAAGCAGGTACGGCGGGTTCCCGGGGTCTATGACGCCTTCCGCACGAATTCCTGACACCAGGAGGGCCAGTTCTTCTCCTCCAGAGGCCACGATCCTCGGCTTCGCACGCGTAGGGCGGATACGAACGGCCACCCGGCAGACCCCAGAGATCGGGTCCTCTCCCTTAGCACGTGAGGGAGAGGACCCGATCGTGTTTGCTTACATGTCCTGGAAATCCTGAAGGGTTTGCCGGGCCTGGTCCAACCAGGATGTGTAGGTCTCCAGCGATGTGCGCACATCCTTCGCTTTGCGCGCATCACCTGCGGCCTCCGCCGCCTCAAGATCCTTGGTGAGCTTGTCCACCTGCGACTGGAACAAGGCAACGGTGTCCTCTGCACGTTTACGGGCTTCGGGATCGGTGCGGCGCCAGCGCTCGGCCTCCAATTCGCTGACCCGGTCGGAAAGTTTCCTGACCCGAGAATCAAGGTCACGCATGGCTGCCCGAGGTACGTGACCGATTTCGGAGAACTTGGACAAGAATCCACGAAGAGTGCTCTTGGCGGCGTCGACATCCGTCACCCCCTCGAGGTCTCGTTCTGCCTGTTCCAGAAGTGCGGTTTTTGTCCTGAGGTTCTCCGCCTGCGCATCATCCGCGGCGTGCTGGGCAGCTGAGCGGGCGTTGAAGAATGTGTCCTGTAGGGCGTGGAACCTGGCCCACAGGGATTCGTCGTCTGCCCTCCGGGCGGATCCGGCTGCCTTCCAACGAGCCATCAGATCGCGGAAAGCGCCCGAGGTTGGCCCCCAATCAGTGGATTCGGCCAAGGGAGTGGCCTCCTCGATGATTTCTTCCTTGAGGCGTTTCGCCTCGTCGCGGCGTGCGTTCAGCTCGGAGAAATGAGCCTTGCGTCGGCGTGTGTATTGGGTGCGTGCCGAGCTGAACCGGTGCCATAGGTCGTTGTCGGTGGTGCGGTCGACGCGGGGCAGCGCCTTCCACTCCTCCAGAAGCTCCCGGAATCGATCCACTCCGTGGCGCCAGTCGTTGCCACCTGCCAGGGACTCGGCCTCGTCCACCATCGCCTGTTTGGCGGCGATAGTGGACGCGTTCTGCTCTGCGCGGGCAGCCTTGCGCGTCTCGATCTGAGCCGGGAGCAGCTCCTCGAGAGCGTCCAATCGGGCTGCGAGGGCCGCAAGATCACCAACGGCATTCGCCTCTGTGACGGTGGCGCGAGTGGTGGCAATGGCCTTGTGCGCATCCTCGGGGGACATAGCCTGGGCCTCCACGCGGGAGACGAGCAGAGTCACCTCAGCGGCTAGGTTCTCATAGCGTCGTGTGTAGAACGTCAAAGCCTCCTCAGCGGTGGAATCGGGGATCTGCCCGACACTTCTCTCTGTGTCACCGACGCGAACATAGACGGTGCCGTCCGGATCGACACGACCAAAGTCCGCGGGCGCTTGCTGTTGACTCATGCACACAATCTAGCGGGCAAATCCTTCAGGGGACAGGGCGGGTGCGAAGGTTCCGCGAAACCTTTTTGTGCACACCCCCGGATCGCTGCCATACAGTTGGGCGCGTGCGCATTGAGACCATTCCCGTTTCCCCGTGGACCGCGAACTGCTACCTCATCGCGGCTGATCCGGATGAGAACGGCTGTCTTGTCGTCGATCCGGGCGTGAAGGGATCCGAGCTGGTCTCTGCCGCCCTGAATCGTCTCGGTTGGCATCCGGAGGTCATCCTGTGCACACACGGACATCTCGATCACGTCGGTGATGCTGCGACCCTGGCGGCCGTATGGGACGTTCCTGTTCGATGCGCGAAAGCCGACCAGGAGATGCTCACCCGGCCTTCCGCAGGATTGGGAACCCGGTTGGTGCCCCTGATACGGCAGCTCCTCGGCGAGGATCTGCTGGAGCGTCCTGCCGACTTGCGGGACCATGAGGTCTTCCAGGTCCCCTGCGGGCTTGAAATCAGACCTCACATCGCTCCGGGCCATACCCCCGGATCGACACTCCTGGAAGTCGGGGACGACACCGGGAAGGTGTTGTTGACTGGAGACGTGATCTTCCGAGGCACCATTGGGCGTACCGATCTTCCCGGAGGGGATCTGGAACAGATGCGTATCACCCTGCGCCGAATCGTCGAGACCTTCCCCGACGAGACCGTACTGTTGCCCGGACATGGGGAACCCACCACCGTCGGGACCGAAAAACTTCACAATCCCTACCTGCAAGCTGATTTCTTGAAGGATTGAGCCATGGCACGCCCTACACCGATCTCCGGTTTCCCCGAGTTCCTTCCAACCGGGCGCCTGGTGGAGAACCAGGTGCTCGCAGCCATCACATCCACCTTCGAACTCCATGGCTTTGCTCCCATTGAGACCCGGGCCGTCGAACCCCTCGAGCAACTGGCCCGCAAGGGGGAGATTGACAAGGAGATCTACGTCGTCAGGCGCCTGCATGCACAGGAAGGGGAAGCGGATGAACTCGGCCTCCACTTCGACCTGACGGTGCCTTTCGCCCGCTATGTGCTGGAGCATTCAGGGCACCTGAACTTTCCCTTCCGCCGCTACCAGGTGCAGAAGGTCTGGCGTGGTGAACGTCCGCAGGAAGGACGCTATCGGGAATTCACCCAGGCCGACATCGACATCGTAGGACGCGACCAGCTGGCCGACCACCACGACGTCGAGATCCCCCTAGTGGCCTTGGACGTCTTCGGGAAACTGCACCGGGACATGGGGCTGCCGCCGGTGAGTATCAGGGTCAACAACCGGAAACTCTCGGAGGGGTTCTACCGGGGACTCGGGATCGAAGACACTGCAGCCGTGCTTCAGCGCGTCGACAAGTACGACAAAGTGGGGCCGGATGTTGTGGTCGAACTGTTGACCGAGCAGGTGGGACTGGGGCAAACCCAGGCCCGTGCCTGCGTCGCTCTGGCGGGTATCAGCTCCGAGGACGAGTCCTTCGTCGATCAAGTGCAGGCCCTGGGCGTCACCCACGAGATGCTGGAGGAGGGCCTGACGGATCTTGCCTCGCTCATCAGGATCGCACGCGGTGCCGAAGCGGGTCGGGTGGTGGCGGATCTCAGGATCGCGCGGGGACTCGACTACTACACGGGTACCGTCTACGAAACTTTGCTGCTGGGCTCGGAGAAACTCGGTTCCGTGGCATCGGGTGGTCGGTACGATTCCTTGGCTAGCGATGGGAGAACGACCTTCCCCGGAGTCGGGTATTCCTTCGGCGTCACCCGGATACTTGCCCCCTTGATCGGCAAGGGCGTCTTGAGTGCCACCCGCAGCGTCCCGTCGGCGGTCCTGGTGGCGGTCGATGCGGAAGAGACCCGAGATCGGGCGATATCCGTGGCACGCAGACTGAGACAACGCGGCATCGCGTGTGAGGTCGCCCCTAGGGCCGACAAGTTCGGGCGCCAGATCCGGTTCGCCGAACGCAGAGGAATTCCGTTCGTCTGGTTCGGAGCCGGTCTTGAGGATTCGGTCAAGGACATCCGCTCGGGGGAGCAGCTACCGGCAGATCCGGATGCCTGGTTGCCACCGATTGAGGACACTGCCCCGCGGGTCGTCCGAGGCTGAACATTTCATGCTGGAAAGGCAATCACATCAAGACGACATGCCCGGGTAGGATTCGTCGCTGGCTGGCTGTACCGTCCACGCGGCCGGAGAAGAGAGGAAACTGCATGTTGCGCACACACCACGCGGGTGAGCTGAGGGCTGCGAACGTGGGTCAAGAGGTGGTGCTCGCCGGCTGGGTGGCGAAGCGACGTGACCACGGCGGCGTGGCGTTCATCGACCTGAGGGACGCCTCCGGTGTCGCCCAGGTGGTGGTCCGGGACGAGGTACTGGCCTCCTCCGGCGCGCACGATCTGCGCAACGAGTTCTGCATCAAGGTCACCGGCGTGGTCGAGACCCGCCCCGAGGGTAACGCCAACCCGGATCTGCCGACCGGGGATATCGAGGTCGCGATCTCCGAGCTGGAGGTGCTTAACCCGTCGGCTCCGTTGCCCTTCCAGATCGACGAACGCGTCACCGTCGGCGAGGAGGCGCGTCTGAAACACCGCTATCTGGATCTGAGGCGACCAGCACCTGCCGCTGCGCTCCGGCTGCGTTCCAAGGTGAACCAGGCAGCCCGGAAGGTGCTGGGGGAACGTGATTTCGTCGAGATCGAGACCCCTACTTTGACCCGCTCCACACCGGAGGGGGCCCGCGATTTCCTGGTGCCGGCACGGCTCAATCCTGGTTCCTGGTACGCGCTGCCACAGAGCCCACAGCTGTTCAAGCAGCTTCTGATGGTGGCGGGAATGGAACGCTACTACCAGATTGCCCGCTGCTATCGCGACGAGGACTTCCGCGCCGATCGGCAACCGGAATTCACCCAGCTCGACATTGAGATGAGTTTCGTTGATCAGGAAGACGTGATCGAGCTGGGGGAGGCCATTGTCAAGGAGATCTGGGCCATCAAGGGGATCGAACTGTCGATCCCCTTCCCGCGCCTGAGCTTCGCCGACGCCATGAACCGCTACGGTTCGGACAAACCGGACCTGCGTTTTGACGTGGAGCTGACGGAACTGACCGATGTCTTCTCCGAGACCGGGTTCCGCGTGTTCCAGGCTTCGTACGTGGGGGCTGTGGTCATGCCCGGCGGTGCGTCGCAACCGCGACGCCAGTTCGATGCCTGGCAGGAGTGGGCGAAACAGCGCGGTGCGAAAGGCCTGGCGTACGTCACCGTCTCCGATGCCGGGGAACTGGGTGGACCGGTCGCTAAGAACCTCTCCGATACAGAACTGGCCGCGCTGCCGGAACGCACCGGGGCGAAACCCGGCGACTGTATCTTCTTCGCCGCCGGGGAACGTACCGCATCCCAGAACCTCCTGGGTGCGGCCCGCGACGAGATCGCCCGTCGCTGCGGGCTGATTGACGAAAACTCCTGGAGTTTCGTGTGGGTGGTTGACGCGCCCCTGTTCAAACCCGCATCCGAGGCGAAGGCAGAGGGAGATGTCGCTGTTGGTGAAGGGGCCTGGACCGCCGTGCACCACGCCTTCACCTCGCCCAAACCTGAGTGGCTCGAAAGCTTCGACGAACACCCGGGAGAGGCCACCGCCTACGCCTACGACATGGTCTGCAATGGAAACGAGATCGGCGGTGGGTCCATCCGTATCCACCGCCGTGACGTGCAAGAGCGAGTGTTCAAAGTGATGGGCATCACGCAGGAACAGGCGCAGGAGAAATTCGGTTTCCTGTTGGATGCGTTCGCCTTCGGCGCCCCGCCGCACGGCGGCATCGCCTTTGGGTGGGACCGGATCGTCGCCCTGCTCAGCGGTGCAGAGTCGATCCGCGAGGTCATCGCCTTCCCGAAGTCGGGAGGGGGCTACGATCCGCTGACCGCGGCACCGGCCCCGATCACCGCCCAACAGCGCAGGGAAGCTGGGGTCGATTCCAAGCCGAGCGAAAAGAACGCGAGGTCGTGATTCGCAGTGTCCATGCCGACCGGCGCGGGGTGGCATGGACACCGATCAGCCGACTCAGGATTTGTCAGGGTTTTCGCCATTCGAGGAGCTTCGGATAGATCCGACGCTTGCGAGGATCACCAGCGCCATGGCGGTCAGTTCCAGGGCTCCGAGCTGTTCGCCCAGAAGCAGGAAGGCGACGAGTGCGGCAGCCGCTGGTTCAAGGCTCGTCAGGACGCCAAACGTGGCTCGAGACATGCGTTGCAGAGCCCGCATCTCGAGAGGGAAGGGGACGGCGGAGCTGAGCAGGCCGAGGGCCAGCCCCATGCCCCAAACACCCGGGTCCAGGGCCCAGGAATACTCGCCCGAGATGGCTGTGATCAAGGTCACAGGAAGCAGCAGGATGGCTGCGATCCAGAAACCCACGGTCAATCCGGAGAAGCCCTCCCAACGGGCACCGAGGGTGGGGGTGAGCAGGATATAGGCGCCCCAGCAGGCCCCGGCCAGCAGAGCCAAGACCACGCCCACGGGTTCCAGCGGGGCCGGGCTGATCCCAAGAAGAACCACCCCCAGAGCGGCGAGGGCCACCCAGATCAGATCACGCCTGCGTTTGGAACCGAACGCGGCGACGGTCAACGGGCCCAGGAACTCGAAGGTCACCGCCATGCCGACAGGAATGCGCTGGATCGACAGATAAAAGATTGCGCTCATGCCCGTGAGCGCAACCCCGTATCCCACAGCCGAGAGCCACTGTCCCCGGCTGCGACCGCGTAGGGTGGGACGGAACACGGCGCTCAGGAACAAAGCAGCGAACAGAATACGCAACCAGGCCGCCACCTGTGGTGGGGTCGCGACGAACAATCCTTTAGCCAGAGAGGAACCGATCTGTACCGAGGTGGTTGCCATCAACACCAGCAGAACCGGCGGAATTCCCCGCCTCACAGCGTGAACTCGATCCGTCTCGGACGGGCGATCAGCCACAGAAACAGCGCAGCTGCGGCGGCGCAGCAGAGCATCGAGATTGCCATCGGGGCAGCCGAAGCCAGTTCGAACTGACCGATGACGGGCCCCACCACGGCGGCGAGTGTCATGTTGAGGGCCCCCATCAAGGAAGCGGCCACTCCCGAATCTTTCCGATGGTTCTGCAACGCCAGCACCTGGGCGGCAGGATTGCATGCCCCGAAGGCCAGGGTGTAGGCAAACATCGCGGGGATCAAAGGGATGTGACCGCTACGCATCGCGTCGACTCCCAACAGCAATGAGGCCGCCACGATCATTCCCGCGGTACCAACGATGAGCACCCTCTGCGGCCCGAGATGCGCAGACAGACGGCTTCCCAGCTGAACTCCGACGAAGACGCCTACAGAACAGATGGCGAACACGACACCAAACTCGGTTTCGCGCAGCCCGAAAGTTTCCTGCAACAGCAGTGACGAGGTGGAGATGTAGGAGAACAAACCTGCGAAGCAGCAGGAAGCGGTCAGCCAGATACCGACAAACACCCTGTCGCCCATCACCCGGCGGTAGGCCGCCAGCAGCGGAGCAAGGCCACCCGCAGTGCGTTCGCCGGGCGGGCGAGTCTCCACGATCAGGAGCAGGATCAGCAACAACAGGATCGCACCATAGCTGGCCAGCGCCCAGAAAACCCCACGCCAGTTCATGACCGTGACCATCCACGAACCCACCAGAGGAGCGATGATGGGCGCCAAGCCGTTGATGAGCGCCAGCCGGGAAAGCATCACGACCAATCGCCTCCCAGAGAACAGGTCCCGGGCCATTGCCATCGACACCACGGCCCCGCCCGCAGCTCCGATGCCTTGGAGGACACGCATGGTGGTGAGGAAAACGGCATTGGGGGCAATCGCCACGAGAACCGAGGAGATGATGTGCAGGAAAGCAGCTGCCACTAGCGGAATCCTGCGTCCCAGACGATCGCTCAGAGGACCCACGACGAGCTGCCCAACAGCGAATCCCAAGGTGGTGGCCGAGAGGGTCACCTGGACCTGGGAGTCAGTGATTCCCAGGTCGGCCTTGAGCGCAGGAAAAGTGGGCAGGTACAGGTCTATGGTGAATGGACCGAGACCGGTCAACAGACCGAGGGTGACGATGGTCACCACCCTCCGGCGCGTGCTGAACTGGTCCCCCAG
Source organism: Arachnia propionica (assembly GCF_037055325.1). Taxonomy (NCBI): domain Bacteria; kingdom Bacillati; phylum Actinomycetota; class Actinomycetes; order Propionibacteriales; family Propionibacteriaceae; genus Arachnia; species Arachnia propionica. Next base: position 385,320 of record NZ_CP146373.1, read on the forward strand.
TGGTTGTGGCATTCGAACTCCGCGGATGCAGGGACGTCAAGAGCAAACAAATGATACGGCAGACACCCTGAATCTCCCGCTACTGTAATTCGCGTGAGTCCTGACCTTTTCGGCAATCCCGATCCGATTCCCGCCGGGACGGGTGGTTCCTTGGGGAATGCCCGCGGCGAGGGGGCACCACTGGCGGTCAGGATGCGTCCCGAAAACCTGGAGGAGCTCGTCGGACAGCAGCACCTGCTCGGCCCGGGCGCGCCGCTGCGCCGGTTGGTCGCAGGGCAACCGATGAGTGTCTTCCTGTGGGGGCCACCGGGAGTCGGCAAGACCACTTTGGCGTCCATCGTTTCCAACGCATCCGGGGCCCGGTTCGTCGAACTCTCGGCGGTGACCGCGGGAGTCAGGGAACTGCGTGTCGAACTCGACGCGGCCAAGCGGGAACTGGAGCGGGGCGTCTCGACGGTGCTGTTCATCGACGAGGTGCACCGTTTTTCCAAGACCCAGCAGGACGCGCTGCTGCCCGCGGTGGAGAACCGGATCGTCACACTGATTGCCGCAACCACGGAGAACCCTAGTTTTTCCGTGATCTCCCCACTGCTGTCGCGTTCGCTGCTGCTGCGCCTCAAACCCCTGACCGACACTGACATCGCAGCCCTGGTCTCCCGTGCGCTGGTCGATGAAAAGGGCCTGGCAGGCGTCGTGGCCCTGACCGATGCGGCCCGGGACGACCTGGTGCGTCTGGCCGGCGGGGATGCTCGCCGTGCGCTGACCTACCTCGAGGAGGCTGCTGCTTCCGCCGAGGCACTCGGGCTTGTGGAGATCACCCCCGAGGTGCTCGCCCAGGCGGTGGATCGGGCTGCTGTGCGCTACGACAGAGATGGTGACCAGCACTACGATGTGATATCAGCTTTCATCAAATCCGTGCGGGGATCCGATGTCGATGCGGCCCTGCACTACTTGGCCCGAATGCTGGAGGCGGGGGAGGACCCGCGGTTCATTGCACGCCGGTTGATGATCTTGGCCAGTGAGGACATCGGAATGGCCGCGTCCGGTGTGCTCGGCACCTGTGTCGCGGCAGCCCAGGCAGTACAGCTGTTGGGGATGCCAGAGGCCCGCATCACCCTTTCCCACGCCACGGTGGCAGCGGCCACCGCTCCTAAGTCCAACGCCGCCTACATGGCTTTGGAGAAGGCAGTCGCTGATGTGCGTGCGGGCAGAGGAGGGGCGGTTCCGGCGCACCTCAGGGACGCCCACTACGCCGGTGCCGCGGTTCTTGGGCACGGCGAGGGATATATCTATCCCCATGATCTGTCCACCGGCGTGGCGGCCCAGCAGTACCTTCCTGATGATCTCGTGGGAGCCAGCTACTACCAGCCGACCGGTCACGGAGCGGAGGCGGCCATTTCTGAACGCATGACGGCGGTTCGGAAGTTGCTGGGTCATTGAGGACGTAGGTCGGCTAGAGTTACGGCGATACTTCGATTCAAGGAGGCGACCTCACATGTCCGTCGGTGAGCTGGCAGGTCTGCTTGCTGCCATTGCCCTCTGCGTTCTCGTGGCCCTAGCAGCCGTTCCCCTGATCAAGGCCGGTCGAGCTCTCGATGAGGTCCGCATCGCGGTGCGTGACCTGGGCCACCATTCAGTTCCCGTCCTGGTCGAGCTGAAGAGCACCGTCGAGAGCACCAACGACGAGCTGGCGAAGCTGTCCGTGGTCACCGATGACGTGGCGCGTGTCTCTGGTCACGCCAGCGTGGTCAGCGAACATGCCGCCAACATGTCTCAGCTTTTCGCAGCCACCCTGGGCGGCCCCCTGATTCGTGGCGCTGCGGTCGCCCACGGTCTGCGAACTGCTTTGAAGGGACGAAAGAAGTGAGGCGTCTGTTCTGGATCCTGGTTGGCGCCACCGTGGCCGTTGTGCTTGTGCTCCGAGGCCGCAAGTGGCTGTATCAGTTCACTCCAAAGGGAGTGGCCGAACGCGTCGAGGCATCCGGACAGCAGGCCGTCAACAGGTTCAGCGATTTCCGCGCCACCTTCACAGCAGCCATGCGGGAGAAGGAAGCAGAGCTTCGCGCGGAGCTCGACATGCCCCAGAAGCCCTGAGAAACATCGACCTCAAGGAAAAACCTCCAATGAAAACCTCCGAAATCCGGAGCCGATTCATCGATTTCTTCGCGCGCCACGACCACACTGTCGTGCCGAGCGCGTCGCTCCTTTACAACGACCCCACCTTGTTGTTCATCAATGCCGGGATGGTTCCCTTCAAACCCTATTTCATGGGGGAGGAACCCACTCCCTACAGCCGAGCAGCCTCTGTTCAGAAGTGTGTGCGTACCCTGGACATAGACGAGGTGGGCAAGACCACCCGGCACGGCACGTTCTTCCAGATGATGGGGAATTTCGCATTCGGTGACTACTTCAAGGAAGGAGCCATCAACTACGCCTGGGAACTGATCACCACCGAAGTTCCCAACGGCGGTCTCGGATTCCATCCCGACCAGATCTGGGTGACCGCCCTGCAGGGCGATGAGGAGACCATCGCCCTGTGGCGGAGGGCCGGAATTCCGCGTGATCGCATTCAGGAGCGTGGTTTCAAGGACAACTACTGGCACATGGGGGTGCCTGGTCCGGGTGGTCCCTGCTCCGAGATCTACATCGACCGCGGACCCGAATTTGGTCCTGACGGCGGACCAGAAGCAGACGAGGACCGTTTCCTGGAGATCTGGAACCTGGTTTTCCAGCAGGAGGAGATCACCAACGTCACCGCCAAGGACAAATTTGATGTGGTCAAGCCCTTGGTCACGCAGAACATCGATACCGGCAGCGGCCTGGAACGCATCGCCTACCTGCTCCAAGGCGTGGCGAACATGTACGAGACGGATGAGGTCTACCCAGTCATCGCGAAGGTGGCGGAACTCTCGGGGCGCACCTACGGGGCAGACCCGGATGATGACGTGCGGTTCCGTGTGGTGGCGGACCACATACGTTCCTCGTTGATGCTGATGACCGACGGCGTCACCCCCGGCAACGAGGCCCGCGGCTACGTCCTGCGTCGTCTGCTGCGCCGCTCCATTCGGGCCATGCGGCTGTTGGGTGTCGACGCTCCGGTGCTCGGTGAGTTGCTGCCCGTCAGTCGAGACGTGATGAGTGTCTCCTACCCGGAGATCAACGACTCCTGGGCGAGGATCTCCGAGATCAGCGAACATGAGGAGGCCTCGTTCCGGCGCACGCTGTCCGCCGGGACACAGATCTTCGATCTCGCGGTGGGACGCGTCAAGCAGGCCGGCGCGAAAGAACTTCCCGGCGATGAGGCGTTCCAACTGCACGACACCTACGGTTTCCCGATCGACCTGACCCTCGAGATGGCTGCCGAGGCAGGACTCGGGGTGGATCGTGCCCGTTTCAGCGAGCTGATGCGTGAGCAGAAGGAACGGGCCCGTGCTGACGCGAAGGCCAAAAAGGGTGGGGCCACCAGCCTTGAGGCCTACAAGAAGATTCGTGAGGGACACGAAACCCCCTTCGTCGGATACCGGGAACTCGAACACGAGACGAAGGTGATCGGCATCGTCTCCGGAGGCCAGGTGGTCACTTCCGCTGGCGACGGGCAGGTCGTCGAACTCGTACTGGCTGAAACCCCCTTCTACGCCGAGTCCGGCGGCCAGGACTCTGACGCGGGACGGATCGCCGGTGACGGCTGGTCTGCTGAGGTGCTTGATGTTCAGCGTCCTGTTCCGGGCCTGGTTGTGCATCGGGTCCAGTTGTTCGGTGATCTCGGTGAGGGGGCGGTGGCGCACGCCGCCGTGGACCCGGCGGCCAGGCACGCCGCGTCGCAGGCACACACCGCCACCCACATCGTTCACGCCGCGCTGCGGGAACTGGTGGGACAGACCGCAACCCAGGCCGGTTCCTACAACAAGCCGGGCTACCTGCGCTTCGACTATTCGGCGACCCACGCCATGAGCGAGGCCCTGCGGTTGGAAGTCGAGCAGCGCGCCAACCAGGCCATCCGGGATTCCTTCGACGTGACCGCCAGCCAGATGAAACTGGAGGAGGCCAAGGCTCTGGGGGCAATGGCTATGTTCGGCGAGAAATATCCATCGGTTGTGCGCGTGGTGGAGTTCGCAGGCCCGTGGTCGCGGGAACTGTGCGGCGGAACGCACGTCGCCAACACCGCCCAGATCGGGGTGCTGAACCTGCTCAGTGAATCCTCCATCGGTTCCGGGGTGCGCCGCGTCGAGGCCCTCGTCGCGCAGGATGCGTTCGAACGGTTCGCAGCGGAACGGGCCCTCGTGGCAACCCTCACAGACAACCTCCGGGTCCAACCGGAGAAGCTCGTGGAACGGGTCGACAAACTGCTCGGCCAGTTGAAGGCAGCGGAGAAACAGATCGCTTCCCTCCAGGCGGAGAAACTGCTGGCCCGCTCCGGGGAGCTCGCAGGAGCAGCCCGAACGGTCGGCGAGGTCAGGTTGGTGGCTGAGTCTCTCCCCGGTATCGCCGGCGGTGATTTGCGGACCCTCGCCCTGGACATCCGGGAACGACTGGGTGCGGAACCCGCAGTCGTGGCTTTGTTCGGCGGTGGGGGAGCAAAAGCGGTCGGTGTGGTGGCCACCAATGCAGCAGCCCGTGACGTGGGCGTTCACGCTGGCCAGCTGATTTCTGCTGCCTGCCGCGCCATGGGCGGCAAGGGCGGTGGCAAGGACGACCTCGCCCAAGGAGGCGGTTCTGATCCGGCGGCGGCTCCGAAAGCGATCGCCGCGGTTGAGGAGATGCTGGCTGATCGTGGCTGAGCTGGGGCGTCTCGGGATCGATTGGGGCAAGGCGAGGATAGGCGTTGCGGCCAGCAATCCGCGCACCTCGTTCGCCTATCCAGTGGAAACGGTTCGCGCAAACGGTTCGGAAGTGAAACGGCTCAAAGAGCTGGTTGGGGAGTACGAACCCGAGCTGATCTACGTGGGGCTTCCCCTGACTCTGTCGGGGCAGCGTTCCTTCGCCGCCCAATTCGTGGTGGAGAAGGCCTCCCTGCTTGCCGCGGCGGTACCAGGCGTGTCGATCAGGCTTGTTGATGAGCGGATGAGCACGGCCGGGGCGTCACGTAGTCTTGGGGGAGCGGGCCGCAGTTCCCGGCAGCAAAGGCGGATCATAGACCAGGCCGCCGCGGTCGAGATCCTGCAGCGCGCGTTGGATCTGGAGATGGCCTCCGGCCGACTGGCCGGAGAGCCACTGGAACAGGAGGATCTGTGAGCCCCACCTTCGTCGACAACGACGGCCAACCGGACTGGCGCAAAATCGGCTATCACGCCCGCAGTGCTTTCGCGGTTCTGCTCTCAGTCGTGGTGTTGTTCGGCGGCGGCTGGTTCGTCGTTCACAAGGTTCATGAGGCCTGGATCGCGTGGCGCACCGAGAGCGACTACATCGGTGAGGGCAAGGACGAGGTGGTCGTGGTGATCCCGAAAGACGCCACCGTCACGCAGATCGGTGATGTGCTCGTAGAGAATGGCGTTATCAAATCCACCCGCACTTTCCAGTCGGTGGTGGGACGCCAGCCCGGGATGGGATCCAAGCTTCAGGCGGGACGTTTCCGGTTGCGTACAGAGCTTCCGGCCGAGACCGCACTGGCGATGCTGGTTGAGCCGACCAACAGGGTTGCGCTGAAGGTGACGATTCCCGAGGGACGGGTCCGGACGCAACAGTGGGAGATTTTGGCCAAGGAGCTCGGGCTCACGGAGGAACAACTGACCGCGGCTGCTTCGGATCACAAGGAAATGGGTCTGCCGGAGTGGGCAGGTGGTGACGGCAATCTGGAAGGTTTCCTCTTCCCCGAGACCTATGAGGTGGAAGAACCCGTGAATGCCTCTGGGGTCCTGAAACAGCAGGTGAACCAGTTCAACAAGGTTGCAAGCACCATCAAGTTGGAAGAAGGGGCCAAGAAACTCGAAAAAACCCCGTACGAGGTCCTGATCGCCGCATCCATCGTGGAGAAAGAAGCTGCACGTCCGGAGGACAGACCGAAAATCGCCCAGGTCCTCTACAACCGTTTGGGGAAGGACATGCCGCTGCAGTTCGACTCGACGGTGCACTACGCGATCGGGGAGTTCAGCCATGTCACGACAACCCCGGAAGACCGGGCTACGGACTCGCCCTACAACACGTACAAGGTCAAGGGCCTGCCACCCACACCGATATCGAACCCGGGACAAGCCGCCATCGAAGCCGCTCTGAATCCGAGTGGTGACGATTTCCTGTATTTCACCACTGTCGACCTCGACACTGGTGAAACCAGATACTCGAAGGACGAGGCGGGTCACGCGGAGAACGTGGAACTGTTTCAGCAGTGGTGCCAGTCACATCAAGGCCGCTGCGTCTGATGCGCTGCGCCGTCATCGGAGATCCTGTCGAGCATTCGTTGTCCCCAGCGATCCATCGCGCGGGCTATCGTATCAATGGTCTCGACTGGAGCTATGAGGCGATTCGAGTTGCCCCCGGAACGCTGCCGAAGTTCATCGATTCCCTGACCGATCCCGGATGGGTCGGACTGAGCGTCACGGCACCCCATAAGAAGGATCTGCTCGGGCTGGGCGAGCCGGATTCGATCTCCCTCATGGTCCAAGGGGGCAACACGATTCTCCTGGGTGAGGAACCCCGCGTGTACAACACCGACGTGCCAGGGTTCCTCAAGGCCTGGCGGAATCGTGGCCTGGAAGGCATTTCCACGGCGGTTATCGTCGGCAACGGCGCCACCGCACGTTCCCTGCTGGTCGCGCTGTCGGGCCTGTCGGTTCGGGAAGTGACGGTGCTGGCCCGTGTGCCATCCCGGGCTGCGGCGCTGTGTGAGCTGGGAATCGCCCTCGGGATCGACATCACCGCGCAGCCGATGGATGCTTCGTTCCGGGACGTCGATCTGCTGGCCAGCACCGTTCCGACCTCGGCGACGGAGAAATGGGCCGGTGCCTGGGCCGAACGGGCTGCGGTGATGTTCGACGCCGTCTACGATCCCTGGCCGACCCCCCTGGCCAGTGCCGCCGATCCTGATCAGCCGGTGGTCACGGGGCTGGAGCTGCTGGCCGGGCAGGCCGTGGACCAGTTCCGGCTCCTGACGGGATGCGAGCTGAGCTTCCAGGAAGCTCTGTCCGCCGCCACGGTCGAACTCGAAGCCCGTCGGTGCAGCTGACACAATTGCCACCATGCTGCGTTACCTCACGGCCGGGGAGTCACACGGCCAGGCTCTGATCGCCACCATGGAAGGCATCCCGGCCCATGTCCGCGTGGGAGAAGCGGAGATCTCTGCTGCCCTGTCCAGAAGACGTCTCGGGGTCGGGCGAGGGGCGCGCATGAAATTCGAGGCAGACACGCTGACCCTGCTGGGCGGTTTCCGGCACGGCGAAACCCTTGGCTCGCCGATCGCCATCATGATTGGAAACACGGAATGGCCCAAGTGGGAGACCGTGATGGCCCCCGGTGAGGTGGATGCCGAACAGCTCGCCACCCAGGCACGTAACACCCCGCTCACCCGGCCCAGGCCCGGTCACGCCGACCTGGCCGGGATGCAGAAATACGATTTCCCCGAGGCCCGCCCCATCCTGGAACGCGCCTCGGCCCGTGAAACCGCGGCGCGTGTGGCACTTGGTGCCGTGGCTGCGGCTTTTCTCGACCAAGCACTGGAAATCGGCATCGTCAGCCACGTCGTAGAACTTGGCGGGGTTCGAGCAACCCGTACCGATCTGCCCCGTGTCGCGGACCGCACGGCAATCGACGCCGACCCCACCCGCTGCTTCGATGCAGAGGCAGCAGCGGCCATGGCAGCGGAGGTCGAGGAGTGCCGCAAGGCGGGCGACACCCTCGGCGGGGTGGTCGAGGTGGTCGTGTGGGGTTTGCCCCCCGGTCTCGGTTCCCACATCCAGGGGGATCGTCGACTCGATTCCCGGCTCGCCGGGGCCCTGATGGGGATCCAAGCCATCAAGGGGGTGGAGTTCGGTGATGGCTTCGAACTGGCCAGGCGCCGCGGTTCCGCCGCCCACGACGAAATCTTCCCCACCGATGAGGGCATCACCCGCACTACCCACAACTCGGGAGGTGTGGAGGGCGGTATGTCTACCGGGGAGGTGCTCCGGGTACGTGCCGCGATGAAGCCGATAGCCACCGTCCCTCGGGCTCTGCATACCCTCGATGTCTCGACGGGTCAGCCTGCGATGGCCCATCACCAACGCTCCGACGTGTGTGCGGTTCCGGCGGCTGGAGTGGTGGCTGAGGCTGTGACTGCGCTGGTGCTGGCGGAGGTCGCCCTTGAGAAATTCGGTGGCGATTCCCTCGCGGAGACCCGCCGCAACCGGGATACCTACCTGGCAGATGTCGCTGCCCGCGGCCTGGGAGTGCGAGGGTGACCATCGTGCTCGTCGGCGCCCCCGGCTCGGGGAAAAGCACGGTCGGGGCGGAGCTCGCGGGCCTGCTCGGGAAGTCCTTCACCGATGTGGATGCCCGGATCGAGGAAACGGTGGGTAAACCTGTCGCCGAGATCTTCGCGGATGACGGTGAGGCCCGTTTTCGTGCTCTGGAGGAATCGACTGCCCTCGAGCTGCTGGAGACCGGGCAGGTCGTGAGCCTGGGCGGGGGAGCAGTCATGAACCCCCGGATTCGCGAAGCCCTGGCGGGTCACGACGTCATCTGGCTGGAGGTTTCCATCCAGCAGGCCTCCCGTCGCATTGGGCTCCATGCTGTTCCGCTGGCGCTCGGCAACCTCCGGGGGAGGCTCATCAAGCTGCTTCGAGAACGCACACCCGTCTATGAGGCGGTTTCAACCACCCGTGTCGATACCGACCGGCGTGCCCCCGGAGAAATCGCCATGGAACTCGCCGAAGCCAGGAGGCAGTCGTGATCATTCCGGTGAACAGCAGTAGCGCTCCCTACGAGGTACACATCGCCCCCGGTGCGCTGGATCGGCTCGGTGAGGTGCTCGGCGATGCCGCGCGGGTGGCAGTCATTGTTCCTGAGCCCCTGATGGCTCTCGCGGAAAGGGCCAGGAAGCACTGTCAGGACCGGCAGGTGACCACGATCACCATTCCTGATGCCGAGGCTGCCAAAACCCCCGCGGTGTTGGCGAGATGCTGGGACGAACTGGCCACGGCCGGTTTCACGCGCAGCGATCTGGTGGTTGGGCTGGGAGGAGGCACTGCCACCGATGTGGCGGGTTTCGTGGCCGCCAGTTGGCTGCGCGGGATCGATTTCATCAGTGTCCCAACCACAGTGCTCGGTATGGTCGATGCCGCGATCGGGGGGAAGACCGGCATCAATCTGTCGGCGGGCAAGAACCTGGTCGGGGCCTTCCATGAACCGAGAAGCGTGATCTGTGATCCAGAGCTGCTGTATGAACTCCCCAAGGAGGAGGTTGTTTCCGGGCTGGCCGAGGTGGTCAAGTGCGGTTTCATCTCGGATGCCGAGATCTTGCGTTTGATGGATTCGGACCTTCATGGCGCCCTCGACGTCACCTCGGAAACCTTCACCGAGCTCGTGGGTCGTGCAGTCACTGTGAAAGCCGGTGTGGTGGCCATGGATCTGAAAGAACGTACTTCCTGCAGTGGTTCTGTGGGTCGGGAAGCCTTGAATTACGGCCACACGCTGGGACATGCCGTCGAGGCACATGCGGGTTTCCGGCTGCGTCACGGTCAGGCCATCTCCATCGGGATGGTCTGGATCGCCGAGGTCAGCCGGCGGTTGCTGGGATTGGAAGCCGCCCTGGCCGCCGATCATTCCAGATTGCTGAGCGCTCTCGGGTTGCCTGTCGCTCACGCCCCGGAGGCGTGGCCTGAACTTCGTCGCCTCATGCAGCTCGACAAGAAAACGCGTGGGCGGGAATTGCGTCTGGTAGGACTCGCTGCTCAGGGACAGCCAGTCATCCTGACCAGTCCGGATGAGAGCGAAATCGCCGATTCCTACGCCGCGGTTTCCGAGCGGGGGTAGGGCTCGGGTAAAATTCCGCGACGGCCCGTGCAAGCTAGAGTCGGAAAGGCGACAGGCGTGGTATCCACCAATGATCTTAAGAACGGAATGGTGCTGGACCTGAACGGTGAGCTGTGGCAGGTGCAGTGGTTCCAACACCACAAGCCGGGCAAGGGCAACACCGTCGTCAGGTCAAAGCTGAAGCACGTGCTCTCGGGCAAGATCATCGATAAGACATTCAACTCCGACACCAAGGTGGACACTGCCACCATTGACCGCCGAGACATGCAGTACCTCTACCTCGATGGTGAGGACTACGTGTTCATGGACAACACCACCTACGACCAGATCCACATCACCGCTGATGTTGTGGGGGATGCTCGTTTCTACCTGTTGGATAACCAGACTGCGACTGTTGCGCTGCACGAGGGAACACCTCTGTTCATCGAGCTTCCCGCCAGTGTGGAACTGGAAGTCACCTACACCGAACCCGGCCTGCAGGGGGACCGTTCCACCGGTGGAACCAAGCCCGCCACCCTGGAAACCGGCAAGGAGATCCAGGTCCCGCTGTTCATCACCACGGGCGAGAAGATCAAGGTCGACACCCGCGACGGATCCTACATCTCCCGGGTGAATGGCTGAGACCGTTCGCTACGGCACCCAGACGAAGGCTCGGCGAGTTGCCCTCGACATCCTGTACGCCGCCGAGCTGCGGGGCCGGAGCATCGTCGAAACCTTCATCGAGGCCAGGGACCTGACCGCGATCACCGTGCGCGAGCTCACCACGAGAATTGTCCACGGCGTGGCCGAACACCAAGAGGAGATCGACGCGCGCGTCTCGGCCGCACTCGACAAGTCCTGGACCCTGGAGCGTATGCCGGCCGTTGATCGCAACTTGGCGAGAATCGCGGTCTTTGAGATGGATCACACAGACACCCCCGGGCCCGTCGTCATCGCCGAGGCGGTGCGGCTGGCGCAAGAGCTGTCAACTGACGGTTCACCCGGTTTCCTCAACGGTCTGCTGAGCAAGGCCTTGTCAACCAAAGAAGCAAACTCCTGACCCCTGATTTGGAGCGATCATGAATTCCCTTCCCGCGTTGTTGGTTCTGGAGGATGGGCGTTCATTCCTCGGGAGATCCTTCGGAGCACAGGGGGAGGCCTTCGGGGAACTGGTCTTCACCACCGGCATGTCCGGCTACCAGGAAACCTTGACCGACCCCTCCTACCGGGGCCAAGTGGTACTGGCCACCGCCCCGCACATCGGGAACACGGGCTGGAACGATGAAGATGACGAGTCGGCCCGAATCCAGGTGGCAGGATACGTGGTGCGCGACCCAGCGCCCCGTCCGTCGAACTGGCGAAGCCGCAGAAGTCTTGACGCGGAACTCGCGGACCAGGGAATCGTCGGAATCTGCGACATCGACACCCGGGCTCTGACCCGCCACATCCGCTCCCTGGGGGCGATGCGGGTAGGGATCTCGACCCGCGAGCTGGACCCGGACAGGCTGCGCGCCAGGGTGCTGGAGCGGCCTGTGATGGCGGGCGCAGACCTGTGCGGTGAAGTATCCACGCCCAAGGCCCGAATCGTTCCCGCGGTGGGGGAGCGGCGCTTCACGGTGGCGGCCGTGGACCTCGGTATTAAGGACATGACACCTACGCAGATGGCAGGCCGTGGCATGGATGTGCACGTCCTGCCCGCGTCGACGAGTTTCGAGGAGATCGCCGCGCTGGAACCCGATGGGGTTTTCTTCTCCAACGGTCCTGGCGACCCGGCCACCGCCGACGGGCCGGTGACTGTGCTGCGGCAGGTGCTCGCCGCGGGTATCCCGTACTTCGGGATCTGCTTCGGCAACCAGCTGTTTGGACGGGCTCTCGGGTTCGGCACGTATAAACTGAAATTCGGGCACAGGGGCATCAACCAACCAGTGCTTGACCGCACTACTGGGAGGGTTGAGATCACCTCGCAGAACCACGGGTTTGCCGTTGACGCCCCCCTGGACCGGGTAGTGGACACCGAGTTCGGGCAGGCGAGTGTCTCCCACACGGGTCTCAACGACGACGTTGTCGAAGGTCTCGAACTGCATAGGGATGGGAAACTGGTGGCATTTTCCGTCCAATACCACCCGGAGGCCGCGGCTGGGCCGCATGACGCCAACCACCTCTTCGACCGCTTCGCCGACCTCATGGAGCGTGATCGTGCGCATTGAACACATGAGGGTCAGGAACTACAGGGTACTTCGGGACATCACATTCAAAGACTTGAAGCCCTTCACCGTCGTGATCGGATCCAACGGCAGCGGAAAATCCACTGTTTTCGATGTTTTTGCCTTTCTTCATGAAGCTTTCACGGTGGGTCTTAGAGGAGCTTGGGACAAACGGAATCGAATCGATGCCATTCGTAGCCGGGGTTCTGAAGGGCCCGTCGAGTTTGAGTTGAAGTATCGCGTTGACGTGGACGGGCAGAAAAGGCAGACAACATATGAAATCGCCATCGACGAGGAGAATGGGCAGCCGGTTGTACAGCGCGAAGTTCTCCGATGGACCACCGCGCAAGGGTCAGGGCGTCCTCGAGACATTTTGAGATTCGAACGTGGAAACGGAAAGATCTACAACGAGCAGACAAGTAAATATGAGGATGAAGCCTTGGATTCCCCTGATCTGCTGGCGGTCTCCGCCTTGGGGCAGATGCAACGTCATTTCAGGGTCAAGGCGCTGCGCAACTTTATTCAGGGATGGTATCTGTCGTATCTGACCGCGGACAACACCCGTACCACACCCACGAGTCGGCCGGAACCGAGGTTGAGTCAGACTGGGGACAATCTGGCCAATGTGATTCAACATCTTCAGGAAAACCACCCGAGGACCTTGGAGGCGGTTTTCGATGTACTTGGTCGGCGAATTCCTCAGCTTGAGAGCATTCTCCCCAAGTTGCTCGAGGATGGTAGGCTCCTGCTACGCCTGAAAGATCGCCCGTTTGACGATCCCGTTCTCGACCGTTTCATCAGCGACGGTACGCTGAAACTTCTTGCCTACCTGACCATGCTTCACGATCCGACCCCTCCGACGGTGATTGGTATCGAGGAGCCGGAGAACCAGCTGCATCCAAGGTTGGTGCCGCCGTTGGCCGAAGATATTCGTGAACTCTCGGGGCGGTCCCAGGTTTTCGTCACCACACACTCTCGTGAATTTCTGTCGCTGGTGGATCCAAAGGAGTTGTGGATCATATTCCGTCGTGATGACGGATATGCGAGGTTGCACAGAGTGAGCGAGGATGAAAGGGTCATGGCCATGCTGCGCAAGGGAGCCTCGTTGCCTGAGCTATGGGCTGAGGGTTACCTGCATTCTGCCGACCCCAAGATGGCGTGATCACATGACGGTATCCGTTGCGCATGTCGATTTCTTGGTAGAGGGATACTCGATGAAAATATTTCTCGAGACTATTCTCCCCAAGATCCTGCCGGATGATCTCGTGTTCGAGGTGTTTGATCTTGGCAGTAAAAGTCAGTTCTTGAAGAAATTTCCCAAACGCCTCGCCGGCTATTCTTTGTGGATGCCGGATGACTATCGCGTCGTTCTTGTGGTGGATGCCGACCGGGATGATTGTAGCGAACTCAGAGCTATGATGATCACCGAGATTGAGAAATCTGGTTTGACTGTGACAAGTTTGGGGTCATCATGTCAGGGTCAGGTTCTTCTCTGCATAGCGATTGAGATGTTGGAGGCTTGGTTCTTTGGTGACGCCAGGGCGATAGGAGAAGCATATGGAAAAAAGTTTATGAATCTCCATAACAGAAGAGGTTGTCGTCAACCGGATAGAATTCAAGATCCGGCTCGTCGTTTGGAAAGCATACTGACAAATGTTTCGAAGCATCAGGCCGGACTGAAAAAAGTGGACCTCGTTTTGGATGCGACTCCGCACATGGATATTGAAAACAACACGTCGAACAGTTTCTGCCGGCTCCGTGACGGAGTTCGGTTCCTGATCAATTCATCCCAGGAGAGTCATGCCCCGTCGAACTGACATCTCGTCGATCCTTGTCATCGGCTCCGGCCCCATCATCATCGGTCAGGCCTGCGAGTTCGACTACTCCGGTACCCAGGCCTGCCGAGTCCTGAAGGCCGAAGGATTCCGGGTGGTCCTGGTCAACTCGAACCCGGCCACGATCATGACCGATCCCGATTTCGCGGACGCCACATACATAGAACCGATCACCCCGGAATTCGTGGAACGCGTCATCGCCCAGGAACGCCCCGATGCTCTCCTGGCGACCCTGGGTGGTCAGACTGCGCTCAACACCGCCGTCGCGCTGCACGAGAAAGGTGTCCTGGAGAAGTACGGTTGCGAACTGATCGGCGCTTCCTTCGAGGCAATCCAGCGTGGTGAGGATCGAGAACAGTTCAAGGCCATTGTCGAATCCCTGACCGACATTCCCGGTGGCGCCCCCGAGGTTGCCCGTTCCCGGATTTGCCACAGCTTGGAGGAGGTGATGAACGCGGCCGACGAACTCGGTTATCCGGTGGTGGTGCGTCCCTCCTTCACCATGGGAGGGGTCGGCTCCGGGTTCGCCCACGATCCGGAGGAGCTGCGACAGATCGCAGGAACGGGCCTGGCGGCCAGCCCCGTCACCGAGGTGCTGATCGAGGAGTCGATCCTCGGGTGGAAGGAATACGAACTGGAGGTCATGAGGGACAAGGCCGACAACGTCGTCATTGTCTGTTCCATCGAGAACTTCGACCCGATGGGGGTGCACACTGGTGACTCCGTGACGGTGGCCCCGGCCATGACCCTGACGGATCGTGAGTACCAGCGGATGCGCGACGTCGGAATCGCAATCATCCGCGCGGTTGGGGTGGACACAGGTGGATGCAACATCCAGTTCGCCATCAATCCTGACAACGGTCGCATGATCGTGATCGAGATGAATCCTCGCGTCTCACGAAGTTCCGCGCTGGCATCCAAGGCCACCGGTTTTCCGATCGCGAAGATCGCCGCCAAGGTTGCGGTTGGATACACCCTTGATGAGATCCCCAACGACATCACCCGGGTCACCCCTGCCTCCTTCGAACCTGCTCTCGACTACGTGGTGGTCAAGGTTCCTCGCTTCGCCTTCGAGAAGTTCCCATCCGCGGATTCCACTCTCACCACCCACATGCAATCGGTCGGGGAGGTGATGTCCATCGGTCGCAACTTCACCGAGGCTCTAGGCAAAGCCATGCGCTCCACCGAAACCGGCACCGGCTTCTGGCTCGGGCAGACCACTGGAGACCTGGAAACCCTGCTGACGGAACTGAGCCGCCCCCACGACGGGCGGGTGTTGAAACTGATGAGCGCCCTCGATGCGGGTGCCACCGTGGAACAGCTCCACGAGGCCACCCGGATCGATCCTTGGTTCCTCGACCAGATCGCCCTGATCCAACAAGCCGGTGCCGAAGTGCGGGAAGCGGACCACCTGTCCCCGGAACTGCTGCGCCACGCGAAACGCCACGGCCTGTCGGATGTTCAGATAGGCCGTCTCAGAGGACTCGATGAGAGCGTCATCCGGCAGCTCAGGTGGGCCCTAGACATCCGCCCGGTCTACAAAGCAGTCGACACCTGCGCCGCCGAATTCGAGGCCCTCACCCCCTACCTGTACTCCACCTACGAGGAGGAATCGGAGGTGCCGGCGCGCACCAAACAGGCGGTCCTGATCCTGGGCTCCGGGCCGAACCGGATCGGTCAGGGAATCGAGTTCGACTACTCCTGCGTGCACGCGACCATGGCGCTGCGCGACGCCGGGTACGAGGCGATCATGGTCAACTGCAACCCGGAGACCGTCTCCACCGACTACGACACCTCGGACCGGCTCTACTTCGAACCGCTCACCGCTGAGGACGTCCTCGAGGTCTACCACGCCGAGACTCTGGCCGGTCCCGTGGCCGGGGTCATCTGTCAGCTCGGTGGTCAAACTCCCCTGAAGCTCGCGCAGACCCTGAAGAACGCCGGGGTGCCGGTCGTCGGCACCCCGCCGGAGGCCATCAACCTCGCCGAGGACCGGGGTGCTTTCGGGAAAGTGCTGGCGGATGCCGGGTTGCCCGCCCCGAAACATGGAATGGCCGCATCGGCTGCAGAGGCCAAACAAGTCGCCTCGGAGATTGGGTATCCGGTACTGGTGCGGCCCAGTTTCGTGCTGGGTGGGCGTGGAATGGAGATCGTCTATGACGACGCCGCCCTGGACCGCTACATCGCCGGAGCCACGGAGGTAAGCGACGGCGCCCCTGTACTGGTTGACCGGTTCCTCGATGACGCCGTCGAAATCGACGTGGATGCCCTGTACGACGGCGAGGAACTGTATATGGGCGGGGTGATGGAGCACATCGAGGAGGCTGGAATCCACTCTGGCGACTCCGCCTGTTCGTTGCCACCGATCACGCTGGGCGACGAGATGATCGAACGCATCCGGAGTTCCACTCGTTTGATCGCCGAGGGCGTCGGAGTGCGTGGCCTGTTGAACATCCAGTACGCCCTCCAGTCCGACATCCTCTACGTGCTGGAGGCGAACCCACGGGCGTCCAGGACGGTTCCCTTCGTCTCCAAAGCAACCAACACCTCGCTGGCCAAGGCCGCGGCGCGGATCATGTTGGGAGCCTCGATTCGAGAACTTCGTGACGAGGGCCTGCTAAGACCTGTCGGTGACGGTACCAACGTTTCCCCCGGTTCTCCTGTGGCCGTCAAGGAGGCAGTGATGCCGTTCAACCGGTTCCGCACGGCCTCGGGTGCTTTTGTCGATACTCTTCTCGGTCCCGAGATGCGTTCCACGGGTGAGGTGATGGGCCTTGACCTCAGCTTCGGCACCGCCTATGCCAAAACCCAAAGCGCTGGAGGGTTCCCGGTTCCCAGCGAGGGAACTGTGTTCGTCTCCATCGCGAACCGGGACAAGCGCCACGCTATCTGGCCCATCAAACGCTTGGCGGACCTGGGATTTCGGATTCTTGCAACCTCCGGAACCGCTTCGGTGCTGCGCCGCAACGGCGTCGCCGTACAGGAGGTGACCAAACTCAGCCAACGCGCGGAAGGTGACGCTGCGCCCTCCATTGTCGATCTGATCAAGAACGGCGGGATCGACCTGATCTTCAACACCCCGCAGGGTGCCAGTGTCAACACGAACCCACGGAAGGATGGCTACCTGATACGCGCGGCCTCGATCTTGGCCGATGTCCCGTGCATCACCACGGTCCCGACGATGGCGGCGATCGTGCAGAGCATCGAATCGAAACGGGCCGGACATCTCGAGATCCGTTCTCTCCAGGACTGGGCGGCCTGGTCGTGACGAGTCTGTTCACCCGTGCCGAGCTGGCCGCCTACCAGAAGCTGCTGCGCCCGATCCTGTTCCGCTGGGCCGGGGGCGATCCGGAGGCGATCCACGAGGCCATGATCTCCTGGCTCGGCCACGTGCCCGCCACCCGCTCCGCCCAGGTTGCCAACCCCGTGACTGTCGCAGGAATCGAGTTTCCGAACAGGATCGGGGTGGCCGCGGGACTGGACAAGGACGGGGTGGCCGCCGCGGCCTGGGCGCGATTCGGTTTCGGCCATGCGGAGTTGGGAACCGTGACGGGGCAGGCACAGCCCGGCAACCCCAGGCCTCGGATGTTCAGGGCTAAGGCCTCGCGGGGAGTCATCAACCGGATGGGATTCAACAATCGCGGTGCAGATGCCCTGGCTGATCGGCTCCTGAAGCTCGGGGTACAGCGTGGCAACCGCAGACTCGGCATTCCGCTCGGCGTCTCGATCGGCAAGACCAAGGCCATCGCGCTGGTGGACGCCGCCTCGGACTATCTGGCCTCCCTGGATGCGCTGCGGGACCACGCCGATTACTTCGCCGTGAACGTCTCCAGCCCGAACACCCCCGGGTTGCGTTCCCTCCAGGCCGCGAAGGAATTGGAACAGCTCCTGGGATGCATCATCGAGTCGGCGTCACAGGGAACTGATCCTGTTCCGGTTTTCGTGAAACTCGCTCCCGACCTGGAACCCAGTCGGTTGACCGAGACCCTTGCTGTGATCCGCGACTGCGGCGCGGCGGGAATCATAGCCACCAATACCATCCTGAGCAGGGAGGGCCTGGATGTGGCCGACGCACACCTGGCCGGTGAGGAAGGAGGACTCAGCGGCGCTCCCCTGACCAGCAAGGCCCTGGCGTTCGTCGAACGAGTGGTGTCTGAAACTGACCTCCCAGTAATCGGAGTCGGGGGCATCATGTCGCCGCGTGATGGGGTGCGGATGTTCGAGGCCGGGGCCGTGCTGCTCCAGATCTACACGGGATTCATTTACGCGGGTCCTGCCCTGGTGCGGGGCCTCAACGACCTCCTGAGGTGCGCATGAGCTACGCGAGAAGACTCTCGGAAACAGTCAGGCAACGCGGGAACCTCTGCGTCGGTATCGACCCGATGCCATCGGTGCTGGCCGCTTGGGAATTGCTGACGGATGTGAAAGGGCTCGAGGCTTGTGCTCGGGGAATCGTGGAGGAACTGGGGGAGTTGATTGCGGTGTTCAAGCCGCAGTCGGCCTTCTTCGAGGCCTTCGGTTCCCCCGGCATCGCAGTGCTGGAACGGGTGCTGGCGGACATCCGCGAGACCGGGGCCATCAGCCTGCTGGACGTCAAACGGGGCGACATCGGCTCTTCCATGACCGGGTACGCAACCGCCTACCTGGAGGATGGGTCACCGCTGGCTGCGGACGCCGTCACGCTCAGCCCCTACCTCGGGGTGAGGGCGTTGCTGCCTGCGATCGACCTGGCCGTCATGCAGGGAAGAGGGGTCTACGTTCTGGCGCGCACATCCAACCCGGAGGGAGCGAGGATCCAGCATCATGCTGCCCAGGTCGTGATCGACGAGATCACCGGGCTGAACCCTGAACGGGATCATGCGATCGGACTGGTGGTGGGCGCCACCCACAGTGACCTGGGCTGCGACCTCACCGGTTTTAACGCCTCGATCTTGGCACCCGGAATCGGCGCCCAGGGTGGCACCGTTGAGGGTTTGGGGACAACTTTCGGATCAGCTCTGCGTCACGTGCTGCCAACCGCTAGCCGTGAAGTGATCGGTGGGGGCCGCGACGAACTTCAGGGTCGGGCCACGAGGCTGTTAGAGAAGATGGCCTTGATCGCTTCTTGACGATTTCACGGTCATTGAAATCCTGATTCTCCTACTTCCAAGACACGGGAAGAGTAGATTTGTCAAGCAGGGGCATGTGTCCCTGCGAGGCCGGTCACTAATCCACGAAGGAGGACCGATGGCCATTCCGCATCTGAGCACCGAACAGCTCAAGTCGGCACGCGCCGCTGCAACGGAAGCACGGAGAGCTCGAGCCCAGCTCAAGGATCAGGTCAAGTCTGGTGCCCTCACACTTCCCCAAGCCCTTGACCGGGCGGCGAAGGACGAGGTCCTTTCCCGCGTGAAGGTGGTGGATCTGCTACGCGCCCTACCTCGCGTCGGGGTGACGCGGTCCCAGGAAATTATGGAGAGCCTCGACATCGCCCCGAATCGTCGTATCCGTGGCCTCGGTCGGCATCAAATCGACCGGTTGAAGGAGCTCTTCTCCTAGAGGGTTTCCGGGCCTTTGGGAGTTCTCGTCAGGAGGGGGTGGCGTGTGAGATGCCGATGAGGGGATCCGTACTGTGCCATCTTCCTTTCACGGAGCATCTAGGATCGTTGAGTGCGTTCACCCAGAAAACCTTCGGTTTGGATCATTTCCGGTCCCAGTGGCGTCGGCAAAGGCACCGTGTGTGCAAGGTTGCGCACGTTGCGTCCAGGCATCTACATTCCCGTCTCCCTCACTACCCGAGAGCCACGACCGGGGGAAGTCGACGGGGTCAGCTACCACTTCGTTTCTGAGCAACGATTCCAGGAGAAGGTGGAATCCGGGGAACTGCTGGAACACGCGATTGTTCACGGTACGCATAGCTACGGCACACCCCGCGGGGAAGTTGCTGATGCGATCGCATCGGGCAGGGACGTGCTTCTGGAGATTGATCTCCAGGGGGCACGCCAGGTGAAGCGAAACCTCCCCGAGGCACAACTCGTGTTCATCGCACCACCCTCCTGGGAAGAACTCGTCAGGCGCCTCACGGGCCGAGGCACGGAGAACGCATCCCAGGTGGAACACAGGCTCGCCACCGCACGGGTGGAGTTGGAGGCCCGGGAAGAAGCAGATTTCGTGATTGTGAACGACCGAATCGAGGACACCGCCCAAGCTTTGATAGTCTTGATGGGCTTGTGACCGCAAGCCATTACTCGACCCTGCAGAGGTAGATCTTGAGCACCAATCCTGAAGGCATCACCAACCCTCCGATCGACGATCTGCTGGACAAGGTGGATTCCAAGTACCGACTGGTGATCTTTGCAGCCAAGCGGGCACGGCAGATCAACGCCTACTACTCCCAGCTCGGTGAGGGACTCCTGGAGAACGTCGGCCCGCTGGTTGGCGTCGCCCCCCAGGAGAAACCGTTGTCTGTCGCTTTGCGCGAGCTGCAGGGTGATCTGCTCCAGTACAGCCAGGTTGATCCGGAGGCCGAGGCCGCAGAGCGTGCCGCCGCCGAGTCCGACCCGGCTTTCGCCTTCGTGGATCCGTTCGCAGAGCTTGACGCCAATTCCCCCTCCTGATCCACACAAACTTTTCGAGAAGGAGCAGCCTTGAGTCGCTTGTTCACGTCCGAATCGGTCACCGAGGGACACCCCGACAAGATAGCCGACTCCATTTCCGACGCCGTTCTGGATGCCCTTCTTGCGGAGGACCCCATGGCACGGGTGGCGGTTGAGACACTGATCACGACCGGCCTGGTGGTGGTTGCAGGTGAGGTGTCCACCACCGCGTGGGCTGATGTGGCGACTCTGGTGCGGCAACGCATCCTGGAGATCGGGTACAACAGTTCCAGGGTAGGTTTTGATGGAGCCTCGTGTGGCGTTACCGTGGCCATCGGTTCGCAGTCGCCTGACATCGCCGGCGGCGTCAACGATTCCCTTGAGGTTCGCAACCACGAGGATGGAGATGCCGCCAGTCGCCAAGGAGCTGGCGACCAAGGCCTGATGTTCGGGTACGCCTGCGACGAGACCGAACAGCTGATGCCCTTGCCCATCCACCTGGCACACAGACTTGCGTTCCGCTTGACTGAGGTTCGCAAGCAGGGCTTGCTCGGCTACTTGCGTCCCGACGGCAAGACCCAGGTCACTGTCCGCTACGAGGACGGGAAACCCGTCGGCATCGAGACCGTCGTGGTCTCCACGCAACACGATGACGGCATCTCCCTGCCGGACGTGATGACTCCGGAAATCAACCGCGAGGTCATCCTTCCCGTGCTGGGTGAGTACGGGTACGACGGAGCAGCTGCCCGGATCTTCGTGAATCCCTCGGGCAAATTCGTGGTCGGCGGCCCGATGGGAGATGCGGGTGTCACGGGGCGAAAGATCATCGTTGACACCTATGGAGGCATGGCCCGTCACGGCGGAGGCGCGTTCTCTGGCAAGGACCCCTCCAAGGTGGACCGTTCCGCTGCCTACGCCACCCGCTGGGTGGCCAAGAACGTGGTGGCCTCCGGGTTGGCCGAACGCTGCGAGGTACAGGTCGCCTACGCCATCGGTCGGGCGCATCCGGTCGGCTTCTACCTGGATACCTTCGGAACTGGGAAAGTACCCAACGAGCAGATCGTGGACGCGGTGAACACTACCTTCGACCTACGGCCCGCCAGCATCATCGCCGACCTCGACCTGTTGCGCCCCATTTACCGGCAGTTCTCCACCCTCGGGCATTTCGGACGCACCGAGGTGGACGCTACGTGGGAGCGCACCGATCGTGCGGAAGCGCTGGCGAGGGCGGTGAAGGGCTGAGCGTGTCGGCCACGCTGTTCGAGGTTCCGACCGCCGAACAGGTCGCCAAGGTGGCGGTCGACGTCCCGCTCGCGCATCTGGATCGCCTCTTCGACTACCGCATTCCCGGGAAACTCCTTGAGGATGCCCGCCCAGGGGTTCGAGTCAGCGTGCCCTTCGCCGGGCAGGTGGTGGATGGGTGGCTGGTATCCATCGGCGTCCCGGAAACCAGCGGGAAACTCGCCGATCTGCGTTCGGTTATCTCCCCAGAACAGATCTTGACTCCGAGGCTTTTTGACTTGATTCGGGCGGTCGCTGACCATTACGCGGGAACCTGGTGGGATGTTGCACGCCTGGCGATCCCGCCCCGCCACTCGAAAATCGAGAAGCAGGAACAACGTGCCTGGCCGGTCCCCAGGCCCGGAGGAGCAGCAGAAATCCTGCCGGGTTTCCCGGGAGGTTCCGAACTGCTTACGGCACTGTCGGAAGGTGGCGCTCCGCGTGCCTTCTGGCAGGTTCCGTGCGTCGCCGGCCCGCAGGGGGATCTCACCGGAGGGGTGCTGGAGGCTGTTTCGGCAACCCTGGCCTCGGGACGCGGGGCACTGGTCCTATTCCCAACGATTCGGGGCATGGAGGCCGGCGTCGCCCGGCTGGAGCGGCTCCTGGGACAGGGGTGTGTGGCGCGGCTCAGCTGGGAACTCAGCAGAGGGCTGCGTTACGAGAACTACCTGGCGTGTTCGCGCGGCCGGGCCAGGGTCGTGGTGGGAACCCAGTCGGCGGTTTTCGCCCCCCTGTCGGACCCGGGCTTGATAGTGGTGATTGACGATGGCAACGAGGGGCACTGTTTTGAACGGTTCCCCCGTCCGCACGTGCGTTCGGTAGCGATGATTCGGGCCGTTCAGGAAGGCTGTGCACTGCTGCTCGCCTCACATGCCCGCTCCTGCGAGGCACAGGGGCTGATCGAGCGTCAATGGCTCCGAGAACTGTCCCTGCCGCCACGGGAGATGCGCCGCATTGGCCCGGCTCTCCGGTCGGTGCCCGGGACCCAGGAAAGCAATCCTGGTGGGATCCGGATGCGGCTTCCTCGCCAGGCCTTCGAACACCTGCGGATCCGGTTGGCCTCCGGGCCGGTGTTGGTCTCCGTGGCTCGGGCCGGGCATTCCACGGGGCTTCGCTGTCAGCGTTGCCGTGGGAGGGTGACCTGCCCCAGGTGTGGTGGTCCACTGGTCCGACTGGCGCGAGAGCGGCTGCTCTGCCGCCTGTGCGGGCACACTCCGGTCAGGTTCGAGTGCACCCGATGCCATGCCACCGGGTTGCGTGCCCCGATCGCGGGGTCGGAACGCACGGCGGAAGAACTGGGGAAGGCTTTCCCCGGGGTGCGGGTGATGAACTCCTCAGCGGAGCGGATCCGCTCTGGGGTATCGGAGGAACCAGCGATCGTTGTCGCGACCCCTGGGGGGGAGCCCATGGCACCAGGCGGCTATGCGGGCGCCCTGATCCTCGATGCGGAGCTGGCCCTGTCGCGTGCGGATCTGCGCGTCAGCGAGGAGACTCTGCGCCGCTGGTGCCAGGTGGCTTGTCTCGTGCGACCCGCGGTTGACGGGGGAGGACTTCTCATCGTCGGGCCACCGGAGGAATCTGCGGTCCAGGCGCTGCTCCGGGCCGACCCCGGGGGATTCGCCGCCCGGGAACTTGCCGATCGCGCCGCCGCCGGCCTGCCCCCTGCCGTTAAGGCGGTTCAGGTTGGTGGCGATCCGGAGGCGGTGGCGGCCTTCTTGGACAACGATCCGTTCACCGGTGCCGAGGTTTTGGGACCCACACTGGTGCGGGAGGAACCCGACCCGGAGGCCATGTCCTTGCTGCGCTGTCCTTTGGAGAAGGGCCGTGAACTTGTGAGCGCGGTAAAACATGCGGCCGCCATCCGGTCGGCCCGCAAGGAGGGCGGCCGGTTGTTCCTGCAGGTCGATCCGATGACCCTCACGTGAGGAGGAAACCATGAAACTGGTGTTCGCGGGCACCCCTGGAATTGCCGTGCCAAGTCTCGAGGCCCTGGTGGGTTCGAGACACGAGGTGGTGGCGGTGGTCACCCGGCCGGACGCTACGGCGGGCCGGGGACGCCGGCTCACTTCGTCGCCGGTGGCGATCCGGGCGGCGGAACTGGGGCTCGAGGTCCTCAAACCCGGCCATCCCCGGGACCCGGAGTTCCGGTCCCGGCTGAGGGAGTTGAACCCGGATGTGTGTGCGGTGGTCG
The DNA here is from genome assembly GCF_037055325.1 of Arachnia propionica. NCBI lineage: Bacteria > Bacillati > Actinomycetota > Actinomycetes > Propionibacteriales > Propionibacteriaceae > Arachnia > Arachnia propionica. The sequence continues at coordinate 409,327 of NZ_CP146373.1, forward strand.
CATACGGTGCCCTGCTGCCCACCTCGGTCCTCGAGATCCCGACTCACGGCTGGATCAACCTGCATTTCTCCCTGCTGCCCAGATGGCGTGGAGCGGCCCCGGTGCAGCGGGCCGTGATGGCGGGTGATTCTGAAATCGGGACTTCCTGTTTCCGTATTGTCCGGGAACTCGACGCGGGGGATGTCTACCGGATCGCTGCTCGCCCCATGCCGGACGCCACCGCGGGAGAGCTTCTCGAGCTGCTCGCGATCTCAGGGGCGGCCCAACTGGTCGAGACCATCGACGCCATTGAGGCGGGCGAAACCCCTGTGCCCCAGGAAACCGACGGGGTGACCCGGGCCGCAAAGATCACGGTGGAGGAGGCGCGCGCGGATTTCACCCGACCGGCGATCGAGGTCCGCAATCACATTCTCGGTTGTTCCCCGGAGCCGGGCGCCTGGTGCGAACTGAACGGAAAACGACTCAAGCTGTACCGGGCGCGAATCACCGATGCCCAGTTCACTCCGGCACCCGGAGAACTGTATGTGACCAAACGCCAGGTTTTTGTCGGGGCGGGTGACGGTGCTCTCGAGCTGCTGGAAGTCCAGGCCCCGGGCAAACGGCGAATGGCGGCCATTGACTGGGCTCGTGCCGGTGCCGCGTCAGGGAGACTCGCGTGAGCGGGGGTATGTCTCCCCGGAGGGTCGCGTTCGACGTGCTGAGGCAGGTGAGCGGTGAAGGCGCCTACGCGAATCTGGCGCTTGCCAAAAACTTGGCTCGGGCGGACCTGGAGACCAGGGATGCAGCCTTCGTCACGGAACTCGTGGCCGGTACCTGCCGCCTGCGGGGAACCTATGACGCGATCATCGAATCCGCCTCGGGACGAGGTTTGAAAACCATGCAACCCGCAGTGGTGGACCTGCTGCGGCTGCTCGCGCATCAGGCGCTGAACATGGCCGTGCCCGCGCGGGCTGCCGTCGACACCACAGTGAAACTGGCCCGTGAGACCGTCGGGCAGCGGGTCACCGGCCTGATCAATGCTGTCGGGCGTCGGATCACCGCCCATGCCCTCCGGGAATGGGTGGAGCTGCTGAGCGCGGGCCTTGATGAGAACGGCAGGCTGGCGGTGGCTACCCATCATCCCCGCTGGATTGTGGCGGCCTACGAGAAAGTGCTTCCAGAAAACGAGCTCGCCCAGGCTCTGGAGGCCAACAACCTTGCGCCGAAACCGACCCTTGTGGTGCGTCCCGGACTCGCACAGGTGGAAGAACTCGCTCCCGCCGTTGCCACCATGTACTCGCCGTTTGGGGCGGTTCTCGACGGGGTTCCGGGTGATCTGACGGCGGTCAGGGAGGGCCGGGCCGGCGTGCAGGACGAGGGATCACAACTGGTGTGTCTGGCCCTGGACCGAGTGAATACCCCAGATGGACCGTGGCTGGATCTGTGCGCCGGGCCCGGTGGGAAGTCCGCTCTCCTGGCTGGACTGGCCAGGCGACGGGGGGAGTACCTCGTCGCCAACGAAGTAGCGGTACATCGCGCAGAACTCGTTGAAAAGGCCTTGGCGGTCTACCCGCCTGGAACAGTGAACGTCATCTGCTCTGACGGGCGTGACTCGGAACCGGTCAGGGCGCGTCGCCCCTTCTCGAGGATCATGGTGGACGCTCCTTGTAGCGGCCTGGGAGCGTTGCGGCGCCGCCCCGAGGCCCGGTGGCGCCGGACACCGGACGACGTGGCGGAACTTGTCTTGTTGCAACGCGCTCTATTGGAAACAGCCATCGGTCTACTCGTTCCCGGGGGAGTGGTCGCCTACGTAACCTGCTCACCCCACGCGGACGAGACCACCGGCGTTGTCGAGGCGGTTATGGCAGATTGTCCGGACCTGAAGCTCCTGGATGCATCGTCCTTGCTGCCTGAGGTGCCCAATACCACTCGACGTGGGTGCGTGCAGCTGTGGCCCCACCGCCACGGAACCGATGCCATGTTCTTGGCGCTGCTACGGGGCATGTCCTGAACATCGCTAGGCTTCGGACATGCGCATCACCCCGAGCATCTTGAACGCTGACTTCGCACATCTCTCCCACGAGATCGAACGGATATCTGGGGCGGATGGGGTGCACGTGGATGTCATGGACAACCATTTCGTGCCGAACCTAACGATCGGGCTTCCCGTGGTCGAGTGTCTGCGCAAAGTGACTGATCAATTCCTGGACATTCACCTGATGATCGAGGATCCGGACCGCTGGGCCCCGGCCTACGCCGAGGCAGGGGCGGAGTCGGTGACCTTTCACATCGAGGCGGCCCACGCCCCGATCCGGTTGGCTCGGGAGCTGCGCGCCCGGGGGGCGAGGGCGTCAATGGCTCTCAAACCCGCCACCCCGATCGAGCCCTATGCCGAGATGCTCGACGAACTGGACATGGTGCTCCTCATGACCGTCGAACCCGGTTTTGGTGGGCAGAAATTCCTCGACCTCGTGCTGCCGAAAATCCGTCGAACCAGGGAACTGATGGGGGATCGCCCGCTCTGGTTGCAGGTCGACGGCGGGGTCTCGGTGGAAACGATCGGACGCTGTGCCGAGGCGGGCGCTGACACCTTTGTGGCTGGCTCCGCGGTCTACAACGCCCCTGACCCAGACGCCATGGTGCGGACATTGCGCGAGCTGGCCGGTGCCGCGTGCCGCTGCTGATTCAGCCCGGGTCACCACCCCGGTTGCGGAGATAGCGTTCGAACTCCGCAGCAATGGAATCTCCGGTGGCACCCTCTACATCGGAGGCGTCGCGTGCCTCCTCCAGTTGCTCGATGTACTCGGCCACGTCAGGATCCTCCGCGCTCAGTTCGTCAACGGCCTGCGCCCACTTACCAGCCTCACTGAGCAGGTCACCGGCTCCAAGACTGGTGCCCAGAACCTGTTCCATGCGGCTGAGCAGGGCGTGTTGGCCTTTCGGGTTCGGGGGAGTGGCGACGTAGTGGGGAATGGAGACCCACATGGATGCGCTGGGGAATCCTTCGGCGATCAGCATCTGGTTGACCACCCCCGTGATCCCGGTCGGGCCCTCGTAGGTGAGTTCCTCGATGGCCAGGCTGCCCCGCAGCTGTGAGTCGTAGGTGTACATGGCAACGGGGAGGGGTCGTGAGTGCGGGGTGTCGCTGAGCATCGCTCCCAGCAGCAGCACCATCGAAGGGTTGTAACGTTTCAGTCGCTGGACCAATTCGCGGGAGAAGGTTCGCCACAGTTGGTTGGGCTCAGGGCCGACCACGATGATCAGATCCCGCTCTGGAAGACGCACCTGCTGAAGGCTGATGTGGGGCCACTGGATCCAGGGGCCATCGGGGGAGCGGCGCAGGATCGGGCGGGTCACCTGGAAGTCGAAATAGCGTTCGTCATCAATGGTCTCAAGCTCGGACGACGGGTAGTGCTCCATTAGGTGTAGTAACGCGTCGCTGGCCGCGTTGGCCGCGTCGTTCCAGCCGCTGAAGGCGATCACGACGGCCGGGTCTTTGAGGTCCTCGGGCCGGGGGTGCTGCATCCCCCCAGTCTATGGGGCTCTTCGATGCCCTCAAAGCGGTCGTGTCGGCAATGATTGACAGAGACGTTAACAGGGATTTATGCTCGCCAAGGAGTTTGGGGGGATCAACTCTGTTACATGGGTATTCCGTCAATTTCCGAACAATGTTCGATGTCGAGCCGGAAAGGCGCCCATGAAATTGCTGAAACGCATCGTGTTCGGCATGCTCGCCAGCCTTATCGCGACCGCAAGCGGCATTGTTCTGGCCCCGCAACCGGCGCAGGCCGATTACGCCACCGGCGGCCGGGGTTACTTCGTCAAGTCCGTGGTCTGGGCCGAGTGGGGAAACAAGGGTGACATCATCCCTGCCTCGGGGATCACGAAAACCCAGTACATGCAGATCGGCAGCACGAAGCTCGCTCTCGAATGCACTCTGTCACAGCCGGATTCTGGCAATGGCTACGGATATGATCGAAGCACCACGCTGGATGTCTGGACCGCGGGAAGCTGGCGGAAGGACGGTTTGGACGATCTCTACAACCGTGGTGGCACGGGCACCAGCAACCAAATGACCAACGCCATTCACACCAAATACAGCAAGACCACGGTCAGTTTTAAGGTTTCCTGCTCGGCCATTGTTTCCGGTCCGGGTTTTCCCGCGGGAGGGCAGCGTGTTCCGGTGGATGGAATGGTCGTGGCCGATGCCGAGTCCAGCGATCCAAATCCCGACGAATACATCAAGGTGGAAACCGGCAGCAATGCCCAGTGGCGGGTTCTGGATCGGTTTCGTGACACCGGTTGCACATCGACGACGCTGGCCCAACAGAGCACATCAGGAGGATCACGATCCATGACGTTGCTCCCGGGCGGCGTGACCTGTTCCAACACCGGCCCCACCGTCGCCATGGTCGCCAGCAATGTCTCAGAAGCAACCATCACAATGTTCGGCCAGGGACAAGCCGCAGCAGCTGTGGGTGCCGTCATCAACCTGGACTACGGCGATGCCCCCATCAGCTACGGAGCCGCAGCCGCGCAATACCTGACGGGCTGGAATAATTCGTCACTGCCCGACGGCACCACCGATGCCTTCAGCACCAGGCTGGCGTGGCCACCCAGGAACCCCGACGTGATGCTGGGCAGACGTATTGACCCCGAACCAGTCAACCCTGTGAACGGTGACGGCACCCAGGACGACAAGAACCCTGCCAGTCCGAATGACGAGGACGCGATATCGGGAACACCGCTTTACCACGTGATGCGGGGCGGGGGAACCGCCACCCAGGAGATCGCCTGCACGGGCCGAGGCCACAACCGCGGCTGGGTGGACTGGAATCGCAACGGGGTCTTCGACGAGGCAGAGGCATCCGACACGGTGCAGTGCACCGGGGGCAGCGCCACCCTCACCTGGTCAATCCCGGGGGATGCGGTTACCGGGAACAGCTACCTGCGGCTGCGTGCCGCAGCCACAGCTGATTCCCTGACGAGTCCCACGGGTTTGACCTTCACCGGGGAGGTCGAGGACCACAAGGTGGAGATCAGCACCTACGATCTCGAGATCTCCAAAACCTCCGATGCCCTGGCCGGGAAAAAATTCGCGGGCGACGAGGTGACCTACACCGTCACCGCGAAGAACCCGAGCAGAACCCCTTTCACCAACACCAGTCCGGCCTACGTCTTCGACAACCTAAGCGGGGTGGTTGACGACGCCACAGTGATCACGAATTCCCTGCAGGCAACCGTCGGGAACAGCAGACGCGGTGACGTGGTCTTCGACTCGAGCACGAGCAGGATCACCTGGCAGGGCACGTTGGCCCCCGAAGAGGCCCTTTCCCTGACCTATCGGGTGCGCCTCAAGGTCGGGGGAGACCGTGACCTGCGCAACGTCGCCTGGGGACAGGCGGGTGTCGCCACCCCGGCGACGAATGTGACCTGCGAGAACCGTACAGCCGGGGGACGTGACGGAGTGACGAACCACCCCTGTGCCGCCGAGCGGTACCAGTTGATGTCGCTGCTGAAGACTTTCCAGAACAGCTACGACCCGGCCCCGAATGCCGCGGATTGGACACTGACTGCTACCGGAAACTTCGGTGGCGAATCCGGTGACACCGAACGTATCGTCCCGGGGAACACCGCCGTCACCAACGCGAACACCTTCGTGGTGCCGGTAGGGGAGTCTTTCCAGTTCAAGGAAAGGGCTGCTCCGGAGGTCATGAAGGGCTACGAACTCCTGAATTCCGGAGTGACTGCGGTGGGTGGGAGCCAGGTGGAACTCGTGAATAAGGACAAACCTGCATCCGCCACATGGACCAAGACTGACAGCGAGACCGGCGAGCTGATAGGGGAATCCGAGTGGATACTGAAAGGTCCCACTGCCCCCGGTGGATCGGTGATCACAGACTGCATCGCCGCAGATCGCAGCCTGTGCACGGGACTGGACAAGGATCCCGGGGCCGGTTCCTTCCTACTAGAGGAAATGAAATGGGGAGAACACACACTGACCGAGGTCACACCACCGCCCGGGTACGTGCTGTCAGATCTTCCTGAACAGATCGTCCGACTCAGCAGCACCGACACCGGCTCCGAACCTTTTGCGATCGGCACGATCTCCAACGATCGCCTGCCGGGATCCATTTCCTGGCGGAAGACGGAAGCGGGAACGATGAGCCCGCTTGCCGGTTCCGTCTGGCGACTGACGAATGCCTCGGGAAAGACCATCGCTGACATCAAGGACTGCGTTGCTCCGGGCAGCTGCTCGGGACCCGACCGGGATCCTGCACCTGGGGCGTTCCGGGTTGAGAGGTTGTCGTGGGGTGCCTGGACACTCACGGAGACCAGCGCGCCACTGGGTTACCTGTTGACCACACGGGAGGAAACCCTCCAGATCGGCTCACAGGCTTTGCATCAGACGGTGGAGGACCCATTCGAGAACACCCGTGCCCCGGTTCCAGTGTTGCCGCTGACCGGAGGAACACCGAGCGACATCTACCACTACTCGGGGGGTGGCCTGCTGCTCGTCGCGGCAGTGATGGCGTTCCTCAGAAATCGCCACCGAAAAGAACGTCGGTGATCTCGCGATCCGCACGAGATCACACGCGAAACCGTCGAAGGGCATTCGACAAAACAGATGGAGGGAATCACATGACCACTCGGAAGAAACCCGGCAGGCGACTGTTGTCGCTGGCCGCGGCTCTGACCGTCGGCCTGCTGGGGCTCACCGCTCCGGCGCACGCTGACAGCGCCGACATCAATCCGGCACAGAAGGCAACTCTGACGCTGCACAAGTGTGTCCAGCCCGAGAACGCGGGGGCGCCGGCGAACGGCAAGGAACAGGCGGGAACCGGATGTAACCCAATCGATGGGGTCAAATTCACGCTCTACAAGGTGGACGGCATCGACCTGACCACCCCGGGCGGCTGGGAAGCGACTAAGGGCCTGACGGCCCCGGAGTCGGGAACCACTGTCGGCAGCCACACCTCCACCGAGATCTCGGAGATGACCACGTCCAGTGGGGGACTCGCACGCTGGCAGAACCTCGATCTCGGGCTCTACCTGGTGGTCGAGACCGACACCGGTTCCCCCGACACCAAAGTCGTGCTCGGTAGCAAACCGTTCCTGGTCACCCTGCCCTACCACACCGATGACAACCAGTGGAACTACGACGTCCACGTGTACCCGAAGAACTCGGTGGCGGGCATTGAGAAAACCGTCGACGCATCGGTCGAGCAGGCGGGGTACAACGGCAACGACGTGAAATGGACCATCACCACCGACATCCCGCGCAGTGGACAGGGCACCGAGATCACGAGCTACGTCATCACCGACACCCTGCCGGCGGGCCTCACCCTCGACAACGACAAGACCGACCTTCGTCTCAATGACGGCACTGTTTTCGCGAACAATGTCGACTACTCGTGCACGGGTAACCTGACCTGTACCTTCACCTCGGACGGCATCGCAAAGCTGAAAGCCAACGGTGGAAAAAAAGTGGTCTTGACCCTGGTGACCGACGTCACGGATGTGGCGCAGGCCACCAACGGTGTTTTCACCAACAAGGCCAAGATGACCATCAACGGGATCGATTCCACCGAGAAAAGCGCCACCACCACGTGGGGTCAGCTCGCCGTCTACAAGTACGACGGAAGCAATGAGGGTTTCCTGAGCGGGGCCAAGTTCAAGCTTTGCAAGACTGAGGCCTGTCCGAACCAGGATGTTCTCCTCGCAGGACTGACCACCGGGCCCGACGGCAAGGTCCTCTTCCCCGTGGTGAGGCCGGACACCTACTACCTGGTCGAGGAGGAGGCCCCCGCGGGCTACGTCAAGGTTGGAGCCCAACAGGTCATCGTCGAGGCCGGTGTGACCGAGGCCCCGGCGCAGCCCACCTATCCCGGCAAGAACTACAAGCCGGTCGCGAACGTCAAGCAGACCGTTCCGCAGTTGCCCCTGACCGGTGGCATCGGCCAGGTCGCCCTGGCAGCCGGTGGCATCGGACTGCTGGTGATCGGTGGCGCGGTGATGATCCTCAGCCGGACTGCCGTCAAACGTAAGCAGAGCTGAGTAGGACTGACGAACCGTGACATCACGTTCCCGTCAGCGCACACGACGGTGGAGACCTGGCCTCATGACATGGCTGGCCGCGGCGTGCGCGCTGACGGGAATCGTGCTTCTCAGCTACACCCCGGCTGCCTCATGGCTTTCCCAGTATCAGCAGTCACGGTTGATAGACACCTACAACGACTCACTGCGCAAAGAGGAACAGGCAACAGGGAACGAAACGGGGCATGCAGCGGCCGGAGAGGCCCTGACGGCGGCCAGGGCGTACAACGAAGAACTCAGGGCTGGAGCGATTGTCGCCCCGAATGCCAACGTGCCCCGGAGCGCAGCGGAAACCAGCGGAAATGAGTACCACAAACTTCTCAACGGTCCTGCAGACATCATGGCCCGGATCCGGATCCCGAGTATTGACGTCGATCTTCCCGTCTACCACGGCACCTCTGATCTGACGCTGCTTCGCGGCGCCGGACATCTACAAGGCACATCCCTCCCGGTGGGTGGTGAATCCACCCATTCCGTCATCACGGCCCACCGCGGCCTCGCCGAGGCCACCATGTTCACCAACCTGGACAGGATGCGCTCCGGGGACATCTTCACCATCGAGGTGATGGGTGAGGTACTGGTCTACGAGGTGCGTCAGACGCAGGTGGTAGCGCCCGAGGAGCAGGAGGCCCTGTACCCGCAGGAGGGCCGCGACCTGTTGACCCTGGTCACCTGCACCCCGCTCGGAGTCAACACCCACCGGATCCTCGTCACCGGGGAGCGGGTGATCCCGACCCCGCAGGAGGAAGTTGACAGGGCGCTGCAGGATTCCGATCTTCCACGCTTCCCGTGGTGGCTCTTCCTGTCCGGAGGCGGTGGCGTCGCCGTTGTCGGCTATCTTTGGCTCGCTGGCCGCCGGGATGCCCGGCTCCACCAGGTCACGGTCTCAGCAGGGACAGAAAGGGCGGAGGAAACCGCTGACCCGGAAATCACCGACACGCCCGGGGATGAATGCCTTGCTGTGGAACACGAAGAAACGAACGTCGGCGATCAGGAAACCCCCTCACAATATGAGGAACCCATGGACGATCAAGACGATGGGGAATCAACCGGGAAAGCGGATAACCTCGACGGGTGAACCACTGGAACGCTCAAGCGGCCCTAGACCGGCTCGAGAAATCGCGCAGCCATGAACGAGCATTGACGGAACTGGTCCGTGACCCGTTGTCCCGGTGTCTCAGGCTTGGTCCCGGGCTGGAGATCCCCGTGGCAAACGGCGAGTTGATTTCCGAGGCCTTCGACGGTGAGCGAAGACCGGACGACCTGTTGCTGGGCAGGTTGGATGGCCACATCTGGTGGGCGCGCAGCGACGGCAAAGGCGGAGCCGATCTGCGATCCCTCGACCTTCCCCCAGGCCAGACACAACTGGCCATGATGGCAACGGCCCTCTACGAATGGCATCGCAGCAACCCCGTCTGTGCCCGATGCGGGGCGGCGACCACACCGGACCGGGCGGGAACTGCACGCCGCTGTCCGCAATGCGGCCACGAGCTCTTCCCACGTACCGACCCTGCGGTCATACTCGCCGTGACAGATCCTGCCGACCGCCTGTTGCTCACTCACGCCCGGGGATGGCCGGGTAACCGCGTCTCCGTACAGGCCGGATTCATCGAGGCAGGGGAATCGGCGGAACAGGCCTGCCACAGGGAGATACGAGAGGAAACTGGCCTGACCATCCGGGAACTCAGGTTCGTTGGAACCCAACCCTGGCCATTCCCACGTTCCCTGATGTTGGGTTTCGAGACGAGAACCGATGGCACGGAACCATGCCTCGATGGAGAAGAACTCGCTTGGGGTTCCTTCTACACCAGGAAAGGTCTGCGGAGGGCCGTGAAGGAAGAAGAACTCGCCCTTCCCGGCTCCATCTCTTTGGCGCGCCAGTTGATCGAGTTCTGGTTGGCGCGCGGCAGGTAGGATGGCCCGCCGTGACCAAACTTCGCGACCTGCTGAACTCCCGTGTCCTCGTAGCTGACGGAGCCATGGGCACCATGCTGCAGGCCCAGGGTGATCTCGATCTCCAACGCGACTTTCAGGGCCTCGAAGGGTGCAACGAGGTCCTGAATATCACCCGGCCAGACGTAGTTTCGGCAGTGCACCGCGCCTACCTAGAGGCAGGTTCCGACTGCGTGGAAACCAACACCTTCGGCACCAACCTTGCCGCGCTCGCCGAGTACGGCATCGTGGATCGTTTGGCGGAACTGGCCAGCGCTGGGGCACGCATTGCCCGGGCGACAGCCGACGAATTCAGCGACAAACCACGCTTCGTACTCGGCTCGGTTGGTCCCGGAACGAAACTCCCCAGCCTAGGGCACGTCGCCTTCGCCGAGATCCGAGACGCCTACCAGGCCCAGGTGGAGGCCATGATTGCGGGCGGCATTGACGCCGTGCAGATCGAAACCTGCCAGGATCTCCTGCAGGCCAAGGCAGCGGTGATCGCCACGAAACGCGCCCGGACCAGACTCGGGGTGGATCTACCGATTCTCGTCAACGTCACCGTCGAAACCACCGGCACCATGCTGCTCGGTTCCGAGATCGGAGCGGCCCGCTCCACCCTGGAGGCCCTCGGCGTCGACGTGATCGGATTGAACTGCGCCACAGGGCCGGCCGAGATGAGCGAACACCTCAGGTATCTGTCGCGCAACGCGTCCTGCGGCATCGGCGCCATGCCCAACGCGGGCCTGCCCGAACTGACCCCAGAAGGCGCGGTCTACCCGCTCGGCCCCGATGCGCTGGCGGATGCCCTGGCCGGTTTCCTGGATGACTACAGGTTGTGCGTGATCGGTGGCTGCTGCGGAACCACTCCCGACCACATCCGGCTGCTTGCGGAACGCTTCGGGGGCCGCGAGGTGCGCCCCCGCGAGATCACGACGGAGCGAACCTGCTCGTCGCTGTACGTGGAAGTGCCGTTTCACCAGGACCTCAGCTATCTCAACATCGGGGAACGCACCAACGCGAACGGCTCCAAAGCCTTTCGGGAAGCGATGCTGGCCGGCAATATCGACGACTGCGTGGAGATCGCAAAGGGCCAGGCGCGCGACGGCGCACACGTGCTGGACCTGTGCGTCGACTACGTCGGCCGTGACGGCATCAGCGACATGGAGGAATTGGCCGGGAGACTGTCCACGGCAGTGACCCTGCCGATCGTGCTGGATTCCACCGAACCGCAGGTCCTCCAGGCAGGTTTGGAGAAGCTCGCCGGACGCTGCGTGATCAACTCCGTCAACTACGAGGACGGCGACGGCCCCACATCCCGTTTCGCCCGCGTCATGCCGCTGGTGGCGGAACACGGTGCCGCCGTGGTTGCCCTGACCATCGACGAGGAGGGACAGGCCCGCACCGCCGAGTGGAAACTGCGGGTTGCCTCGCGCCTGATTGACGAGCTGACCGGGACTTGGGGCATGGACATCGGCGACATCCTTGTCGACTGCCTGACCTTCCCGATCGCCACCGGGCAGGAGGAAACCCGCCGTGACGGCATCGAGACCATTGAGGCGATCCGCGAGCTGAAGCGCCGCTACCCGGGGGTGCGGACCACGCTCGGGGTCTCGAATGTTTCTTTCGGGCTCAATCCCGCGGCCCGGATGGTGCTGAATTCGGTGTTCCTGCACGAATGCGTTGCCGCCGGACTGGACTCGGCCATCGTGCACTCGGCGAAGATCATCCCGATGGACCGCATCCCCGAGGAGCAGCGTAAGGTGGCCCTCGACCTGGTCTGGGATCGCCGCCGCGAAGGCTACGACCCGCTGACCCGCTTCCTGGAACTGTTCGAGGGGGTCACGGCCGCTTCTGTGCGGGCTTCCCGGGCCGCTGAACTGGCCGCCCTACCTTTGGCAGAGCGGCTGCAGCGCCGCATCATCGACGGGGAAGCAAAGGGGCTCGAGGCTGACCTGGACGAGGCCCTGACCGGCAAGGCTGCCCTCGAGATCATCAACGAGGACCTGTTGGCCGGCATGAAGGTGGTCGGTGAACTCTTTGGGTCCGGACAGATGCAGCTTCCGTTCGTGCTCCAGTCCGCCGAGGTCATGAAAACCGCCGTCTCCCATTTGGAGCCGCACATCGACAAGGTGGAGGGCAGCAGCGGAAAGGGCACCCTGGTGCTCGCCACGGTGCGGGGGGACGTCCACGACATCGGCAAGAATCTCGTCGACATCATCGTCAGCAACAACGGCTACACCGTCATCAACATCGGCATCAAACAACCGATCCAGGCCATCATCGACGCCGCCGAAACCAGCGGGGCAGATGCCATCGGCATGTCGGGTCTGCTGGTGAAGTCCACGCTTGTGATGAAGGACAACCTCGCCGAACTGAACCGCCTCGGTCTGGCGGAGAAGTACCCGGTACTGCTGGGTGGGGCGGCGCTAACCCGGGCCTTCGTGGAGCATGACCTCAACGACATGTTCGACGGGGAGGTTCGCTACGCGAAGGATGCCTTCGAGGGGCTTGCCCTGATGGACGCCGTGATGGCGGTGAAACAGGGAGTGCCGGGCGCGAAACTCCCGGAACCCAAGAAACGCCGCTACAAGAAGGCCGAGGTGGTGGAGCAGCAGGAGATCGACACCCGCCGCTCCGACGATGTGGAACGCCGCATCGACGTACCGACCCCACCGTTCTGGGGCACCCGGTTGGTCAAGGGACTGCCCGTCGCGGATGTGGCTCAGTGGCTCGATCACCGCGCCACCTTCCTGGGCAGGTGGGGACTCAAACCTGTCAAGGGCGGCCCAGGCTACGAGGAACTCGTGGCGACGGAGGGCTTGCCGCGTCTGCGGATGTGGCTGGACCGGATCACCACTGAGCAACTAGCGAACTTCTCCGTGGTCTATGGCTATTTCCCCGTCCACAGCGAGGGAAACACCCTCATCGTCGGTGACCCCGACGATCCGTCCCAGGAGCTGACCCGTCTCGACTTTCCCAGGCAGCGTCGCGACTCTCGGCTCTGCCTGGCCGATTTCTTCCGCGACGCGGATGAGGCCCGGGAGCTCGGTCCCGACGTGCTGGAGATGCAGCTCGTGACAATGGGAGCTGAGGTGGCCAGAGGCACCCAGCAGCTGTTCGAGTCTAATCGTTACCGTGAATACCTGGAGCTGCATGGTCTTTCCGTGCAGCTGACCGAGGCCCTCGCCGAGTTCTGGCACCACCGGGTGCGCGTGGAACTGGGTTTCGCCGCCGAGGAATCCACGGTAGACGCGGCCATTCGCGACCAGGCCTATCGCGGGTCGCGGTACTCGTTTGGCTATCCGGCATGCCCGAACATGGAGGATCGGAGAAAGCTCGTGACCCTGCTGAGACCCGAACGCATCGGGGTGGAGCTCTCCGAGGAGCTGCAGCTACATCCCGAACAGTCCACCGATGCGATGGTGGTGCACCATCCGCAGGCCAAGTACTTCAACGCCAACTGAGGAATCATGGATCAGCGACGACTGCGTGCGGTGCTGTGGGATTTCGATGGTGCCGTAGTCGATTCGGAACTGATGTGGATCGAATACGAGAAAGACGAGCTCGCCCGGCACGGCGCGTCGTGGTCCGACGAGCAGCTCAAGGACCGGATCGGGGAGCCCGCGATCGTCACAGCACAGCGAATCTCCGAGTCCTGCTCGGGCGCGATCACCCTCGCCCAGGCTTATGAGGACTCGGTGCCGGGAACCGAAGCTGTCTCCGCCATGGGGACGGCTGTCCTGGCCGTACCATTGCGGGACTGCCCCGGAGCGAGACCTCGGAGGCTGCTGCGCGAAGGCAGCCTGGAAGGCCTGGATGTCGAATGCCTGGAGAAGACCTGGAGGAGCCAGTGGTGAATCTGTCGGGGGTCCGGACCGGACCGCTCGTGGTGGGGGAGCGAGTGACGCTGACCGACCCCAAGGGACGCAGGAAATCAGTGGTCTTGAGGGAGGGGGCCGTTTGGCACACCACGAAGGGGGCGGTCAAGCACGACGACCTGATCGGTGGCCCTGATGGTGTGACGGTACGCTCCGCAGGCGGCACCGAATACTTGGCGCTGCGCCCTCTGCTGAACGAGTTCATGGTTGCGATGCCCCGGGAAGCGGCGGTCGTCTACCCGAAGGACGCTGCCCAGATCGTGATGTGGGCAGATATTTTTCCCGGGGCCAGGGTGTTGGAGGCGGGGGTCGGTTCGGGGGCCTTGTCGCTGGCCTTGCTGCGAGCCATTGGCCCGCTCGGGAAGCTGTACTCCTATGAACGCCGACAGCAGTTCGCTGATGTCGCCCGTAGGAATGTGGAGAACTTCATTGACGGGGAACACCCCGCGTGGAAACTGACCGTGGGTGACCTGGTGGAGGTGATAGCGGACGAACCCATCGATCGTGCCATCCTGGACATGCTGGCCCCTTGGGAGTGTGTGGACGCGGTAGGTGAGCGGCTCATCCCGGGCGGGGTGCTCTGCTGCTATGTCGCAACGACCACGCAACTCGGTCGGGTAATGGACACCTTCCGCGCCCATGGTGGTTTCACCGAACCGAGCGCGACCGAGACGACGGTGCGCGACTGGCACGCCGAAGGTCTGGCGATCCGTCCTGGCCACGGCACCTCCGCCCACACCGGTTTCCTGGTGTTCTCCCGCCGCCTCGCTCCCGGGGTCAGCGCACCCATCCGCAAACGACGCCCCGCACCGGGGGCCTACGGGCCCGATTACCAGGGGCCACGCCCGCTCAATATGCCGGAGTCGAACTGATGAGAGTGAGGATCATCGGAACCGGATTGGTCGGTTCCTCACTCGGGATGGCTCTGAGGAGGGCAGGAATTGATGTTCTGCTGGAGGACCTGAGCCCCTCACATGCCAGGGTCGCCGCAGGCCTGGGGGCGGGGCGGGTCACCAGGGACGACGAACCTGTCGACGTCGTCGTGGTGGCTTCACCTCCGACGACGATCGCGGGAGTCGTGACGCGGATGCTGGAACGCCACCCGGAAGCTGTAGTCACCGACGTCGGCTCGGTGAAATCCTCCATCATCCGGGCGGTGACCGCTGCCAGCAACCGCCCCGAACGGTACGTGCCCGGCCACCCGATGGCCGGTTCCCAGCTCACCGGGCCTCTGACCGCCTCCGCCGACCTGTTCACGGACCGCACCTGGGTGATCACCCCCCAGGCCGGCAACAGCCCCGAGGATGTCGACCTGGTTCATCGGCTGGCTCGCCTCTGCGGGGCGCGCGTCGTGGAGCTCGATGCGGATCTCCATGACGAGGCTGTCGCCCAGGTCAGTCACGTACCGCACTTGATGAGCATCCTCACCGCCTCGCACCTGCGCGGAGTGCCGGGGGAGAACCTGATCCTGGCGGGACAAGGAATCCGTGATGTGACACGCATCGCCGGTTCTGATCCCGGACTGTGGCGACAGATCATCACGACCAATTCCGTGGCCATCCGGAAAGAATTGAGCGAGGTGGCTGCGGACCTCGACTACCTGATCGGAGTGCTCGACCAGGATGAGCCTCTCGAGGCGTTTCTGGCTCTCGGGCAGCACGGCGCCATGGCCTTGCGTGGAAAACACGGGCAGGAACCGAAGGAACTTGCCGTGGTCACCGTCGAAATCCCGGATGAGCCACGCGCACTGACCCGGTTGTTTGGTGACGTCGGCGATTTCGGGTTCAATGTGGAAGATTTTGAGCTGACCCACGACGCCGTGCGCGAGGTGGGTTACCTATCCATCTCCGTGGAACGCCCCCAGGCCGAACGGTTCCGGGAAGACCTGGAATCGCGCGGCTGGCGGGCCTGGCTGGACCGGGAGGGAAGCTGATGGATGATCTGGTGATCGCAATGGACGGGCCGAGCGGGGTCGGGAAATCCTCGACAGCGAAACGGGTGGCGCGAAAGCTCCGGCTCGCCTACCTTGACACGGGTGCCATGTACCGGGCTGTGGCCTGTGAGTTTGTTCGGCAGGGGCTGGATCGCACCGATGAAACCGGGATCGGGGACCTGGCGAGAACGGCTGACCTACGGATCAGCACAAATCCGGATGCGCCTCGCGTGTACATCAATGGTCGAGATGTCACCGAGGAGATCAGGAAACCGGAGATCTCCGCGATTGTCTCGGCGGTGGCCGTTGTCCCGGAGGTGCGTCGCGTACTGATCGAGCGCATGCGCCGGATTATCACGGAGCACGATCGTCGCATCGTCGTGGAGGGACGCGACATCACCACGGTGGTGGCTCCTGACGCCGAGGTGCGTGTGCTGCTCACCGCTGACGCGCAGGCACGCATTGGGAGGCGGGCCGCAGAGCTGGGGGAACGGGCCGATCAGGTTACGGTGACGGACTCGATCCTCAGGCGGGACCGCGACGACTCCACGGTCTCCAACTTTACCGAAGCCGCCTGCGGGGTGAACGTCATCGATTCCACGCACTTGGACCTCGACGAGGTCGTTGCGGAGATCCTGAAGTTGGTGCCCGATGCGTGATCCCCTTGATGTTCTCGTGTTCTACGTGCCCATCCCGGACACCGACCACGTGTTGGAGGAACTCTTCAGGGTCGGGGCTGGACACATCGGAAACTACGACTCTTGCGCCTTCGTGGCCTCGGGGATGGGTCGGTTCCGGCCTCTGGAGGGAGCAGATCCCACCATCGGCAAGGTCGGTGACCTGGAAATGGTGACGGAGAACCGAGTGGAGGTCACCTTCCCAAGAAGCCTGCGCGCCGCCGTTGTCGCTGCCCTTCGGCGGGCACATCCCTACGAGGAACCTGCGTTTCACGTGGTGGAGAACGCGGCTCAGGACTGTTGAATCCGGGCCAGTACCAATTCCGCCACGTACAGCAGCTCGTTCTCGGACAGGTATCCGATGGCGCTCTCGTCGAACAGCCGGTCGTGAATCGCGGCGGCCTGCTCCGGGGACGCTGGTGAGCGGGATTCGTCGGCTTCTTCCGGGATGCGGTTGACGCCGTCGATGAGCAATCGCAGGGCCATGTCGGTGTCGCCATGTCCCGCGCACTCAACGACGTCATCGCAGATCAATCGCGCACTGACCCACCACGGTGTGAACTTGAGTGCGATCATGGTCATGGCGCCACATCACTCCGGTCGTGCAGTTCACCATCCCGAGACAACTCCACCACCCGGTCCAGGTGGAGACGCTCCAGCAGATCGGCGTCATGACTCACAACCACCAGCGCTCCTGTATAAGTGGTGAGGCCATCCACCAGGGCATCGACGCTCTCGAGGTCCAGATTGTTGGTGGGTTCGTCCAGCACCAGCAACTCCACCGGAGGATCGGCGAGCAGTACCCGAGCCAGTGCCACCCGGAACCGTTCGCCCCCGGACAGGGCGCCGACGAGACGTTCCGTCACATCTCCGCGCAGCAGGAACCGGGCCAACCGGGCGCGGATCTCGTGGGGTGGGGCCGACGGGCAGCCCCGTGTGATGCATTCGAGTACCGGGAGGTCATCGTCTAGTTCAAGGCGTTGGTCCAGGAAACCAATCCGGCCAGAGACCGCTTCCCGCACCAACCGGGCGAGCAGGGTTGACTTTCCCACGCCGTTGTCACCGACCAGCCCCAGACGCATCCCGCCGGTGACATGGATGCTCTGGTTGGAGCCGACGAGTTCCGCTAGCCCTCTGCCCCGTGTCGATCTCAGCTCTGGGAGATCGACGCTGATCCGTTGCTCGCGGCGAACGGTTTTCTCCGCGGTTCGAAGCGCGTCCCGGGCCTCGTCGACCTTCCGGGCCGCCAGCTTGTTCGCCCGGCCTCTGCGTCCCTCGGCACTCGATTTGTACTCGGGATCGGACAGCCGCGGACCCTGCCGGATGGTGGTGAACCGTTGCCGGTCTTTGCGGTCTTGGCGGGAGGTAGCCACTTGCACCCGCATTCGTTCCCGCTGCTCGACCCGCAGCTTCTGCTCGGCGGTTCTGACGGCCCGCTCGGTGGCCTCCTGTTGGGTTCGCAGCTGATCCCGGTAGGCATCAAAATTGCCGCCGTGAACGGTAGCGGTGCCGTCGTGGATCTCCACGATCATCTCCATCAGGCGGAGCAGGGAGACGTCGTGGCTGACCACCACCAGCCCGCCGCGCCAATCACGGATCCAGTCGCACAGCCTTGCCCGGGCGGTGGCGTCCACATTGTTCGTCGGCTCATCGAGAAGCAGGACATGCGCCCCGTCCAATTCCAGTCCGGCCAGGGCGACCAATACGAGTTCCCCTCCCGAGAGGGTTTCGGCCGTGCGGGTAAGCAGATCCTCACCACGCAAGCTGGGAACACGGGCCGCCAGCAGAGCTAGCGAACGGGCCTCGACATCCCAGTCATTTCCCACGATCTCGAAGTCGGATTCTGCGATGCTCCCGGCCTCGATGGCACGCAGGGCGCGGAGCTTGGCGTCGATCCCGAGGAGCTGGGCGACGGTGTGTTCGCCGCGTTGTAGGAGGTCCTGCGGCAACCATGCGAGCCGTTCGGGAACTGAGACGACCCCCGCGGTCGGTTGTAACTCTCCCGCGATCAGCCGCAGCAAGGTCGATTTGCCGGAACCGTTGCGTCCGACGACACCGACTCTGGTCGTCGGAATGGTCAAGTCGAGGTCACGCACCAGAGGCGTGGCAGAGTGCTCGAAGGCGTAGGAAACGTTCGAAAAAATTATGGATGAAGGCATGAAGGCTCCTGGGAACGGCTGGATGCGCCGGACCGGAGCGCGGAACTGGCTCTACGGTGCAGCGCGGGGTCAGCAGTGCGCAGAGCCTGTCATCACGTGGCCTTTCGTCGGAAACAAGACGCCGCCAGTGTAGCGGAGCGTTGGAAGTTGGGGGTGGGCGGTTACGATGATGCGTCGGTTCGCGATAGGAGGCGCAACATGAGCGAGGAATCCACGATCAAGCCCGTGGTGGCGGTGGTGGGTCGTCCGAACGTCGGCAAATCCACGCTGGTCAACCGCATCCTGGGCCGCAGGGAGGCCGTGGTGCAGGATGTTCCGGGCGTCACCCGTGACCGTGTCTCGTACGACGCGAACTGGAATGGTCGCGAGTTCGTGCTGGTCGACACCGGCGGCTGGGTCTCGGACGCCAAGGGCATGGCGCAGCAGATAGCGGAGCAGGCGGAGCTCGCGATCTCGATGGCCGATGCGGTGCTGTTCGTCGTCGACGCCACCGTGGGCACCCTCGACGAGGACGAGGCCGTGGTCAAGGTACTCAGACGTTCCAGGAAACCCGTGGTGCTGGCCGCGAACAAGGTGGACGACCAGCGCCACGAGGCCATGGCGGCCACCATGTGGAACCTGGGGCTGGGGGAGCCGTACCCCGTCTCCGCCATGCACGGCAGGGGCTCCGGTGATCTCCTGGACGCGGTGCTCGCGGTCCTGCCGGAAGCTCCCCGGGAGAGTTTCGAAGAGATCGGCGGGCCGCGCCGGGTCGCGATCGTCGGGAAACCGAACGTGGGCAAGTCCTCGCTGCTGAACAAGCTGGCCCAGCAGCAGCGGGCGGTGGTCTCCGATGTCTCCGGAACCACCGTCGATCCCGTCGACGAGATCGTCGAGGTCGGCGGGACGGTGTACCGGCTCATTGACACCGCGGGTATCCGCAAGCGTGTCAGGGAAGCCTCGGGGCACGAGTTCTACGCCAGCCTGCGCACCCAGACCGCAATCGAACGCGCTGAGGTCTGCGTGGTGGTGATCGACGCCTCGACCCCGGTCACCGACCAGGATCTGCGCATCCTCACCAACGTCGAGGAAACGGGCCGGGCCCTGGTGATCGCCTTCAACAAGTGGGATCTCACCGACGAGGAGCGCCGCTGCTACCTAGAAAGGGAAATCGAACGCGACCTAGTCGCCTTCCGGTGGGCACCCACGGTCAACATCTCGGCGCTGACCGGACGCAACGTCGACAAGTTGAGCAGGGCCATCGAGGCGGCGCTAGAAGGGTGGCAGACGCGTGTCTCCACCGGCAAGCTGAACTCCTTCCTGGGGCGTCTGGCCGCCTCCCATCCACACCCGGTGCGCGGCGGCAAACAACCGCGGATTCTTTTCGGCACGCAGGCCCACAACTGCCCGCCCACCTTCGTGTTGTTTACCAGCGGCCAGTTGGACGCCACATATATACGCTTCATCGAACGCCGTCTCCGTGAGGAATTCGGCTTTGTCGGCTCACCCATCCACCTGGAGATCCGGGCCAGAGAGAAACACAGGAACCGGCAGTGATCCGTTCGATCGCCGTTTCGAAGTCACGCTGTGGTCATCGGGGCGGGCAGAACCGGAATCCTTCGCCGTCAGGTCGTGGTCCTGCCGCCCATTGCCGCGGAACGCGTCCCGGGGGTCACTGCCCGGTGGCGACGGGACGCGTCGGATCGGTGATCCAGTCGCTCCACGAGCCCGGATAAAGGGCTGGGAGAGGCAATCCTGCGACCACCGAAGCCAGGGCGACGTGCGCCGCCTGGATACCGGATCCGCAGTAGACCCCGACTATGCCCTCGCCGGCTCCCACGGCCTCGAACTTCTCCCGCAATTCGCTGGCCGGCAGCAGGAATCCGTGCTCGTCGGCGAGTTCGAACGCTGGCAGCGAGCGGGCCCCGGGGATGTGCCCTGCCACGGGATCGACGGTTTCGCCAACACCTCGGAAGCGGTCTCCTGGGCGGGCGTCCAGGAGCATTCCGGTAGAGGCCAGCCCAGCCGCCTCATCGGCATCCAGCACTGCGGAGGAAGGATTGTTTCCCAGTCGGAAATCCCCCGGTGCCGGAGAAATGTTCCCCTGTTCCACCGGAAGACCGGCGGACTGCCAGGCCCCGAGACCGCCGTCGAGGACGAACGTGTCACCGTGCCCGTGGTGCTGCAGAAGCCACCATGCCCGAGCAGCGGCAATGGACCTCCAGTTGTCGTAGACCACGACGGGCCGGTCGTTGCTGACCCCCGCGGCCCGCATCGCCGCCTCGAAGGCCTCGGGGTGAGGGAGCGGATGCCGTCCGCCAGGACCAATGCTCGGGGAAGCCAGCGCCGTGTCCATGTCCACCAGAACAGCCCCGGGGATGTGTCCCTCGAGGTAGTGCTCTTGGCCACCCGAGCTTCCCGGTCCTCCGAACCGCACGTCGAGAAGGGTGATGTCTTGTTGCTGGCGCAGGGCGGCCAGTTGAGAAACAGTGATCAGTGGGTTCTGCATGGCCCCACTGTTTCACAGCCCCCGGTTTCGTCTCACGGGAGCCGGGCCTCATCGGGTCAGCCCTGCCCGAGAAGATCCGCCATGCTCATGGGAGACCGCCCGGTCAGGATCTGGACGCTGTCGGAGACCACGTTCAGCTCCCCGGAGGCGATCGCGGTGTAGGTGGACACCCAGGCGTCGACCTGCCAGGCTGGGGCGCCGTAGTGGGCGCGCGAGGCGTAGGCCTCTTCCACGGTTTCCTCCCGATAGGTGACCTTCCGTCCCTGGGTCTGACCGATGATCCGGGCCATGTCCGTGAGCGAGAGCGTCTCCGGGCCCGTCATGTCGTAGGTGCGCTCCGCGTGGGATGACGGGTCGCGCAGGACCGCAACAGCTGATCGTGCTACGTCCTGCCTGGCGACTGCGCCCACCCGGCCGCTGCCTGCCGGGCCGCGCATCACCCCCTGCTCGTCCACGATCTCGGGGAAGAAATCCAGGTAGAACGAGTCACGCAGGAAGGTCCATGCCATTCCCGATTCGCGGATGTGCTGCTCGGTGTGCCAGTGGTCGCGGGCCAGGGTGAAGGTGGCATCCGGGGCGGCCGCCAGGAAGGACGTGTAGACGATGTGTCCGACCCCTGCGGTGGCTGCGGCGTCTACGAAGACCTGATGCTGCCGCACCCGGTCCGAGCTTTCCCCGGCGGAAACCATGAAGAGCACGTCAACCCCGGTCAGTGCCTTGCGGGAAGCCTCCGCGTCGCCGTATTCCATCACGGCCACGTCCCCCTCGAGCCGGGGCACCCGGCCGGCGTCGCGCACCAGCAACCTCAGCCGCGGAGCCAAGTCCTGCAGTCCACTCGCCACGGCCCCGCCGAGCTTCCCTGTGACTCCCGTGAGAGCGATGGTTACGGGGCGTGTCACTGTCACTGCCCGCTCCTTCCTAGTTTTCACGATCGTTGATTCCGGGGTTTCCTGAGACCATGATTGCATGAGCATCACATCCACGGATGAAAACGCCCGCGTCCTCCGGCTGGTCTGGCCGCAGTGGCAGGGTGCCGGTCGTGACGTGGTCGCTTCCTTGCTGCCGGAGGTGCCACTCGGAGCCGCCAGGCGCGGGTACGCGGTGGGGGCGCAGGTGCTGCAGGAGATCCTGCCCGCCCATTCTGGGCCGACGGAATTCGTCGACGTCCCAACCGGTGACGAGGAAGACGTCGTGAATGGGATCGAGTCCCGGGAAGCCATCCTCGAATCACTCAGGAATGCGCTCGACGCGCTGTCCCGCCGCGACGCCGAACGCGTGCTCACCTTGGGAGGCGATTGTTCGGTGAGCGTCGCGCCGTTCTCCACCCTGGCCGAAAGATACGGGAATGACCTCGCGGTCGTCTGGATCGATTCACACCCCGACATGGACACGCCCGAAACCGGCTACCCCGGATATCACGCTATGGCGGTCAGCACACTGCTCGGGCACGGCGCCCCGGAGATCGTCGACATGCTCCCCGCCACTCTTGATCCTTCCCGGGTCGCTCTTGCAGGCCTGCACTCCTGGGAGGAGGATGCATACGCGAACGTCGCCGCGTGGGGATTGGCCACGTTCCCTCCAGACGATCTGAGAGTCTCGACCGAGGGTCTGCTCACTTGGCTGGCTTCAACGGGGGCGTCCAAGGTCGCGATCCACCTCGACGTCGACACCGTCGACAGCCACGAGGTCGTTCTCGGCCTCGGACAGGTTCCGGGTGGGTTGACATCCACGGATGTCCGACGGGTCGTGACGGATCTGGCGGCCGCAGCCGATGTGGTCGGCATGACCGTGGCCGAGTTCATCCCGAGGACCGCGCTCGTTGCACAGGAGCTTCTCACCGGCCTACCACTGCTCTCCCCGTGACCTGTGGCGGTTCGCTCCACACAGCGTCCCAGCAGACTGGAACGTCCTGATGTCGATCCCACCTCCACGCGGAATTCCCCCAAGGTCCTGCCACGTCCGTCTCTCCGTGGCAGGGTCTCCACCGGGGTGTCGCGGCACACGGGGAGACGAATCAGGTATCCCTAACTCAATTAGGTTATATTTAGGTACCATAAATACTGGCGGTGACGTCGAGTGGGCGTTGCCGCAAGCGATAGAGCAACCAGCCCCGAGGAAGAGGTCTTCATGGTCAAGCGCCAGTTCCCGAAGCCCAGTGAGATATTTGACCTGCTGCACTTCAAGAAACCAACCCTGAACGCCAAGAAGCGGCGTCTCCAGGACTCCCTGACGATCTGGGACCTGAGGAAGATAGCCAAGCGCCGCACCCCGAGGGCTGCCTTCGACTACACCGACGGCGCGGCAGAGGGAGAGCTCTCCCTCGCGCGGGCTCGTCATGCCTTCGAGGACATCGAACTGCATCCCGACATCCTCCATCCCGCGGAGGATGTCGACACTTCCTGCGAGATCCTCGGCGGACCGTCGGCCATGCCATTCGGGATCGCACCCACTGGATTCACTCGCCTGATGCAGACTGAGGGCGAGATCGCGGGCGCAGGAGCCGCCGGAGCCGCGGGCATCCCATTCACGCTGTCCACTCTCGGCACCACCTCCATCGAGGAAGTCAAAGCCACCAATCCGCTGGGCCGGAACTGGTTCCAGCTCTACGTGATGCGTAAGCGGGAAATCTCCTACGGCCTGGTGGACCGGGCCAAGCAGGCGGGATTCGACACCTTGATGTTCACCGTCGACACTCCCGTTGCAGGCGCTCGTCTGCGCGACAAGCGCAACGGTTTCTCGATCCCGCCGCAGATCTCCCTGGGAACCGTGCTCGACGCCCTGCCCCGTCCTTGGTGGTGGTTCGATTTCCTGACCACTCCGAAGCTGGAGTTTGCCTCCCTCAGTTCCACGGGAGGAACGGTGGGGGAGTTGCTCGACTCCGCGATGGATCCCACCATCAGCCACCAGGACCTCGATGTCATCCGTGGCATGTGGGACGGGAAGATCATCATCAAGGGTGTGCAGACCGTCACCGACGCCAAGAAACTCGTTGACGCGGGCGTCGACGGCATTCTGCTGTCCAACCACGGCGGCCGCCAGCTCGACCGTGCTCCGGTGCCGTTCCACCTGCTGCCGCACGTGGTCCGGGAAATCGGCAAGGACGCCACAGTGATGGTGGATACCGGCATCATGAACGGCGCCGATATCGCGGCCTGCATGGCGCTGGGCGCTGACTTCACCCTCATCGGCCGCGCCTACCTGTACGGTCTCATGGCTGGAGGACGTGCAGGCGTCGACCGCGCCATCGAAATCCTGCGGGAGGAACTGGTTCGCACCATGAAACTGCTGGGCGTCTCCAGCATCGCCGAGCTCGAACCCCGGCACATCACCCAACTCACGCGCTACGTGCCAGTCCCTAAACTGGCCCAGCATGCGGCAGAGGCCCTCGTCTGAGCCCTGCTTCGAGGGGAGACCGTGCCATCGTGTTCGGCGGGCCGGGGCTGATATCCCGGCTCGCCGAGTCCTTGCACATGGTCGGGGGACCGGGAACCGGCATCGGTCGACCTTCCAAGGGAACCTGCATCACCATGCTCGTCCACGACCACGACGTCACCATCATCAACACCCACACCGGCCAGATCATCCGAGAACTCACCATCGACCCCACCCGCGACTACCAACCCCATCGGCCCAAACAAAGAAGCCTGAACCTCCAAAACGAAGGTTCAGGCCATGCCAATGTCCCGAGACATCACAAAGTCGGGCTGACAGGATTTGAACCTGCGACCCCTTGACCCCCAGTCAAGTGCGCTACCAAACTGCGCCACAGCCCGAAACCGCTCAATGCACGGCTCGGGTAGCTTAGCGGGTGAGTGGCCAAGGAGGCCAATCGAGTTCGGGAGGACGATGCTGAGTCCTGTTGTGACAACCTGTGGTCGTACCCTTATCACCATGAAACTGCGCCTCCGCTCCCTGCTCGCCACTCTGGCGGGGTTGACGCTCTTGCTTCCAGCCTGTTCTCCGGCGAATCCCGGAACCCAGGACACCCCCGTAGACGCCGCATCGGTTCCTTCCGGGACCGAGACCTCCACTCAAGAAGCCTCACCCACCCCGGTGGCGCCGGTCGGGGCCATGACTATCACCTCATCGACGGACGCCGCCCTACCCAGTGACCCCGTCACCCTGAGCGTTGAGAACGGCACCATCACAAACGCCACGGTCACAGGGCCAGGAGGCGCGGTGGACGGCACCTTCGAAAAGGATGCCTGGACCCCCTCGAAAGCCCTTGAACTGAACACCGAGTACAAGCTCACCGCCACCGCCAGCGACGGCACGGCGAAAGAGGCCACCTTCAAGACGGTCTCACCGGGCTCAGCTGAGACCACTTTCAGCCTGGCCTACCTGGATGACAACATGGGTGTGGGCATGCCCGTGCACGTGAAATTCAACCGCGCTATCCCGGAGGAATACCGCGCCTCCATCGAGAAGCACGCCAAGGTCACCGTCACCCCTGAGCAGGAGGGGTCGTGGGGATGGATCGGTGACACCGAACTGGCTTACCGCCCAAAGGAGTACTGGAAGCCGGGAACGAAGATTTCCTTCGAGCTGAAGTGGCTGGGGGTGCAGGCAACCGAGAAAACATGGCTGAAGAAGGACCTCCCCGGAAGTTTCTCCATCAAGGATGTGTCACGCGTCATCAAGGTGGACATTGCGAACTACACCACCACCGTGGTCGAGAACGGGGAAGTGGTCAAGACCCTGCCTTCGACCACCGGGAAGGAAGGGTTCGTCACTCGCTCCGGCACCAAACTGATCCTGGAAAAATACGACAGCCTGAAGATGGACTCCGAAACCATCTCGATTCCTTCGGGCAGTTCCGAGTCCTACAACCTGAACGCAGAGTACGCCATGCGGGTCACTTGGACGGGTGAGTTCATTCATGCTGCTCCGTGGTCGGTCGATTCCCAGGGGAAGGCGAATGTCAGTCATGGCTGTGTCGGACTCAGCAGGGAGAACGCCGGATGGCTCTACGAGGGCACCAGCGTTGGTGATGTCGTGGAATTCACCGGGTCTGAGAGGAAGATGGAGCCCTCCGAGGGAATGGGGGTGTGGCTCTATTCGTGGGATGAGTGGAAAGCACTTTCAGCCTCCGGTTCATGAGTTGACCGGGGGCACTCCCGGGCCGGATTGCTAGTATGACGATGCTCATGCCTGTCATCGTTCCTGTCGTCCTTCTCGCACTGGCTTTCGTGACCACCCCGTTGTTCGTCCGTTTCCTGGGACGAAACGCAGGGTGGCCCTTGTCGGCGCTCTATGTGGCTGCTGCTGCATTCGAGGCTCCTGCTGCAGGCGCCGTGGCGGCGGGGCAGCGGTCGGCTTGGACCCTGGACTGGCTGCCCGCCCTCAGCATTCGGCTGGCCTTCACGGCGGACGGTCTGGGCCTCGTCTTCAGTTTTATTGCGCTGCTGATCGGTGCAGTCGTTTTTGTCTATTCGACGCGCTACCTCGCGGTCGGCAGGAACTATGCCTTTTACCAGGTGATGACGGCGTTCACCCTCTCGATGCAAGCACTGGTGCTCGCTGATGACCTGGTGGTGCTGTTCATCTGCTGGGAACTGACGTCCTTGGCGTCCTTCCTGTTGATCGCATCCGCTGGGAACGCGGGCGAAGGCGCCTCAATGCGCACTCTCCTGATCACATTCGTCGGTGGTGTCCTGCTTCTGCTCGCGATCGCTGCCATCTGGTGGCGCACGGGCACCACCTCGCTGTCAGGGGATTCAGGGGCTTTCGCCCACGAGGTTTGGGTCTCCGACCCTGGCTTCACGACGTTGATAGCTGTTCTGGTGGCCCTGGCCGGGTTCACGAAGGCCGCCCAGTTCCCGTTCCATGTGTGGCTCCCTGATGCCATGGCCGCGATCACCCCGGTCAGTGCTTATCTTCACGCCGCGGCGGTCGTCAAGGCCGGCATCTTCCTGTTGCTGCGTTTCAGTCCCGTTCTACACGCAAACGCGGTCTGGAACGGTCTTCTGGTGACGGTTGGGTTGATCACCACCTGCGTCGGCGGGTACTTCGCCCTGGAACAAACCGACGCCAAGAAGCTGATGGCCTACTCCACTGTCAGCCAGCTGGGTCTGTTGACCGCGAGTATCGGGTTGGGCACCGAGGCCGGTATCGCGGCAGCGGTGTTGCACACCATCGCGCACGCCCTGTTCAAGTCCGGGTTGTTCATGATGGTGGGTGTGGTCGATCACGCCACCGACACCCGCGATCTTCGCCGTTTCCCACCCGGACTGTACAGGCGGATGCCTTTTAGCTTCGCGGTGATGGCGCTGGGATGCGCGTCGATGGCCGGCATCCCACCGATGCTGGGGTTTGTCTCGAAAGAAGCGATCCTGGCCTCGCTGCTGGGGGCTCCCGGGGCGTCGTGGACCGGTTGGGCGGCTTTCCTGGTGGCCGTCGTGGGTTCCGTGCTCACCTTCGCCTACTGCGCTCGGGTCCTGCTCGGAATTTTCTTCGACGGTACGGACGAGGACCGTTCAGTACACATGCACGATCCGTTGCTCGCGGGAAGCGCGGCGTTGCCGATCCTGGTTTCCGTACCTCTGGTCGCATGGCTCGGGGGGCTGTCGGGCCCGGTGGGGTTGGCCGCCGGGGCGGCTCTCGGTGGGGCTGTCCCCGGGACCCATCTGGCCCTGTGGCACGGCCTCAGCCCGGAGCTGTACGCGACGATGGGCATCCTGCTCCTCGGGTCCATCATCGCGTGGCGGCGCAAGCCTTTGGCCGGCTGGGTGTTGCGGCATCGGTTCCCGCTCAACGGTTCCAAGGCCATGTGGCACATCTCGGAGTGGACCCGTCGTTTCGGCGCATTGCAGGCCCGTGCCGTCGCCTCGGACACCGCCACCCGGCACATCGTCCCGATCCTGGGTTTGCTGGGGGTGCTCGGTCTGGCGGGCAGCTGGGCAGCCCACGTCGCCGGCTTGCAGGATCAACAACCGGGACTGACCAAGTCAATCGACGTCATCGTGTTCGTCCTCATCACCGCGGCCACCGTCGGGGTCTGTATCTCCCGGGTGCGCATCGCGGCGGTGCTGTCGTTGTCGGCGGTCGGGATCCTCGCGACAGTTCAGATCCTGGCCCTGGGAGCCCCCGACGTAGCCCTCACCCAGCTTCTGGTGGAGAGCCTGAACATCATCGTGATCATGCTCGTTCTTCAGCGGCTCCCGGTCCAGTTCCCGGTGCGCCGCCGGGGCCGGAACCTGCTGACCCTGGCCGCCTCCGCG
This sequence comes from Arachnia propionica, assembly GCF_037055325.1. Lineage (NCBI taxonomy): Bacteria > Bacillati > Actinomycetota > Actinomycetes > Propionibacteriales > Propionibacteriaceae > Arachnia > Arachnia propionica. The sequence continues at coordinate 437,693 of NZ_CP146373.1, forward strand.
CTGGTGGGTGGAGGGGTCGCGGCCCTCACCTGGGCCCTGACGGCACGGCGCGACAAGTCGGATCTGGCCAAGGAGTTCCTCGAACGAACGAAGGAACTTGCCTCGGGCGACAACGTCGTGAACGTGATTCTCGTGGAGTTCCGCGGATTCGACACCCTGGGCGAATTGAGCGTACTCGCCATGACGGCGGTCGCCATCTTGGCCCTGCTCTCAACGGTGAGGGACCGCTACATCGATCCACCTGGCGAGGACCCCTACGTGGTTGCGGTGACGGCACTGCAGATAAACCAGGACCCACGCTCGCGCGCACACCGCGCGATCATGGATGCATGGCCCAACGCGGTCAGCCTGCAGGTGATGCTTCGCTTCATGACCCCACTTCTCGTGGTGATCTCCGCCGTCCTGTTCTGGCGTGGACACAACAGCCCGGGCGGAGGCTTCAATGCGGCCCTGGTGGCCGCTTCCCTGGTGGGACTGATCTACCTGTCGACCTCCAAGGACCGTTCAGTGGGCCCGCCCCGGCTACCCCTCTTCCTGGTCGGAGGAGGAGTCATGCTGGCGGTTGCCACCGGTTTTCTCGACCTGTTCCTGACCGGTTCTTTCCTGCAACCGATCCACGGGGAGATTCTGGGGAATCACCTGACCACGTCGATGATCTTCGACGCCGGCGTGTACCTGGCGGTCGTGGGGCTGATACTCGTCTCCTTCAATGTGCTGGGCGCCACTCGGGGTACCCAAGCCGGAGGTGAGGGAACCCGCGAACGCATTGACGAGCTGCTGGAGGGTGAGCTTCCAGGGCCGCTGGAGACCGTTCGGGGGGAACGTCCCCGGCGTCCCGCGATCCGGACTCGCTTCATCGCTGAGGGCACCCGTCCGAAGGAAACCAAGAAATGATCTTGATAGCCACGATCTTCGTTCTGGTCACCGGCGGGGTGTACCTCCTGCTCCAGCGTTCCATGGTGCGCGCAGTGTTCGGGCTCGGACTCCTGAGTCACGCCGTCAACTTCGTCCTGCTCACCACCGGAGTGCCGGGCTGGCGGACGGAACCCATCACCGACGGAACCAGTACGGGCACGGTGGCGGATCCGCTCCCGCAGGCCTTCGTTCTGACCGCGATCGTGATCACCCTGGCCACGAGCATCCTGATGCTCGCCATGGCCGTCATCGGGCGCAACGACAACATGCTGCGCCATCCCGAGACGGGGGAGACCCACCGCGTATGAACTCCGCCATTCTGCCTCTGTTCGTCGCCGTTCCACTCGTGTCGGCGGGGGCCACCGTTTTGTTGCGGGGGCCCATCGTGCAGCGCATTGCGTTGTTGCTGGTGTCGTCGGCGACCCTCATTGGGGGAGTGGCACTCCTGGTGTTCCACCAGCACACCCCGGCCTTGGCGCATTCCATCGGGTCCTACAAACAGAAGATGGGCATCGTCTTCGTCTCCGATACCCTGAGCGCACTGCTTCTTGTGGTCACCGCATTCCTGACCATGATCTCCGGCATTTTCCTGATGCTCACCAAGGAAGACCGCTACCGTTTCGTGGTCCCCTTGATTCTGCTGCTCAACACGGGGGTCAACGGGGCTCTTCTGACCGGCGACCTGTTCAACCTCTTCGTGTGGGTGGAAGTGATGCTCCTTCCCTCTTACGCGTTGATCGCGGTGACCGGCTCCTGGCGAAGGCTCGGCATCGGACGGATGTTCGTGATCGTGAACATAGTCACATCCACCATTCTCGTGATGGGAGTCGGTCTGCTCTACGGGGCCATCGGATCGGTGAACCTGGCGGCTCTGGCGGGTAAGGGCGGAGATCCCCAGGTCTCGCTGGCCACCTCGATCATCCTGTTCGCGCTCCTGGTCAAGGGGGGCGTGGTTCCCGTCCACGGTTGGCTGCCACGCGCCTATCCCGCGACCTCCGCCGGGATCATGTCCTTGTTCGCAGGGATTCACACAAAGGTCGGCATCTACGCTGCCTACCGGATCTATGCCACCATCTTCGGTGGGCCTGCCCCATGGCTTCCGGTGCTGACGGCCGTGGTGGTGATGACGATCGTCGTTGGTGCTTTCTCGACTTTTGGTGAATCCCGGATCCGCGGAGCGCTCGCCTTTCAGATGGTCACGGGAGTCGGTCAGATCCTGATCGGCCTAGTGGTGCTGACCGAGTTCTCTGTGGCGGCAGGCCTGTTTTACATGGTCCATCACATGATCACCATGGCGGGCCTGGTGCTGGCCTCGGGTGCCGTCGAGAACGTCTACGGTTCAGGACGGTTCGACCGACTCTCCGGGTTGATGCGCCGCGATCCGTGGCTTGCGGCTATTTTTGCCATCGGGCTGGCCTCGTTGGTCGGGTTGCCACCGACTTCAGGGCTGTGGGGGAAGGTCGGATTGCTGGGGGCCTCCGCTCAGGCGGATCCGGTTACGAGTTGGCTTCTCATGGGCTGCGTGGCACTGGCCTCCGTCGCATCCCTGATGGCTCTGCAGCGCCTGTGGCGCGAGGCGTTCTGGGGAGCACCTATGAAGAACTACCTGCCTGACGACCCCACCACCTCGCGTGGAGCACCGACCCCGATCGCCGATGACGCGAAGGTGTCTTGGCGGATGTTGTGGCCTTCAACCCTGCTCATCGGGATCTCCGTGCTGCTGTTCCTTGGTGTCGGTTGGCTGTGGCCGCTGTTCGAATCGGCTGGCCACGGTTTGATCGACGTCTCCGCTTACGTGGCCTCTGTGGATGCGGTGAGTGAGTGATGCTGGTTTTCAGGCTGCTTTCGTGGTGGTGGTACCTGACCGCCCAGATCATCATCGGGTCGTGGAATGTCGCGGTAGCGGCGTGGCGGCCCAGACCGATGACTGCCCCCGCCATCGTGGAGTACCCGATGCGTGCCACCACCGACTTCGAGATCGCGATGTTCGCATCCGCCATCACGATCACGCCTGGCACCCTGGTGCTCGGCATCTGTCCTGGTGATGAGAACCGGGGACCCTCGGTGTTCGTTCATTCACTGTTCGACTCGGAGCGTACTTCTGTCATCAATGGCCTGGCAGAGTTGGAATGGCACCTGCTGCACGCGTTGCGGCGTCACGGAATGCCGAAGGGGGAGAGATGAGCCTCGCCATCTGGGTAGCAATCGGGCTGCTCGCCGTCTCCGTCCTCTTGGGACTGGTGAGGGTGATGACCGCTCCCGACTCAGCAACGCGGGCGGTGGTGGGTGACCTGGTCTTCTTCTCCTGCATCGGGATTCTCGCCATGTTCGGGATGCTGCACCGTTCCAGCGTTTCGGTGGATGCCGCTCTGCTGGCTGCGATACTTGGGATCCTGGCAACCATCGCGCTGGCACGGATCATGACCAGGGGGAGAAGATGACGATGCTCGAAATCTTGGCTTCCATGTTGGCAGTGTTGGGAGCCTTGCTCGTGCTGTCTGTTGCAGTCGCGCAGTTCAGGGCCAGGGACGCCGTCTCACGTATCAATGCGCTCGGACCGGCGACTGCGCTGGGGTTGCCTCTAATCCTGGTGGCGGCTGCCCTCGGCTGGACATCCACCAACGGCTTTGACCTGATGCTGTGGGCGAAGACGGCTGTCACAGTGGCGGCCCTGCTGATCGTGAGTTCGGTGGCATCAAACGTGCTTGCCCGTGCCACCGTCCGGACAGATGCCAGACTTGACCCGAGAACCGAACCCAACGACCTGCAAAGCGAGACATGATGCGCACAGGAAACCTCATCACCCGATGCGTCCGGACCCGCTCCTGAACGTGACCGAAAACCTGAACACAGTCTCTGCCACCGTCCGGCTGTTCACCCCCGATGCACCATTGGTGCTCGCCAGCGGCGCCGAGCTGGGGCCTGTGGATGTCGCCTACGAAACCTATGGGGAACTGAACCCACAGGGTTCGAACGCCATCTTCGTGTGTCACGCCCTGACCGGTGACGCACATGCGGCAGGCCTCAGGCCTGGTGACCGGAAACCTGGTTGGTGGGACAACCTCATCGGCCCCGGGAAGGCGGTTGACACGAACCGCTGGTTCGTGGTGTGCGCGAACATCCTCGGTGGTTGCCGCGGCACCACGGGACCGTCATCGATCAACCCCACAACGGATGAACCATACGGACTGGACTTCCCGCTGTTGGCGATGTCAGATTTCGTGACGGTGCACCGCCGCCTGGGCCAATACCTGGGCATCGACCACTGGGCTGTCCTGCTCGGGGGCTCGTTGGGAGGCATGCAGGTCCTCCAATGGACGTTGTCTTACCCGCAGGACTGCGACAATGCGATCATCATCGCCGCGTCATCACGGCTGACCGCGCAGAACATTGCCTTTTCCGCAGTGGGTCGGCAAGCCATCATGCGGGATTCTGCCTTCCGGGGAGGACGTTTCCTCAGCGAGGGCACGATGCCCGCAAAGGGGTTGTCGGTGGCCCGGATGCTGGCACACATCACCTACCTGTCGGAGGATGCGTTCAGTGCGAAATTCGGTCGGTCGGCCCAAGCCGGCACGCTGGATCCGGGGTTCGGAATCGACTTCGCAGTCGAAAGCTACCTGGAACACCAGGGGGAGGCCTTTCTGGAACGCTTCGACGCTCTCAGTTACCTGTACCTGACTCGGGTCATGGACTACTTCGACCCTTTTGCCTCTGATGACGCCTTGACACGGCTCATAGCCGATCCCGTGACGTTCCTTCTGGTGAGTTTCGACAGCGACTGGCGATTTGATACCGGCCATTCCCGAAGGATTGTCCGGCACCTGGAAGGAGCCGGTTTGCCCACCTCGTTTCGAGAGATTCACTCCCCGTGGGGGCATGACTCTTTCCTGCTGGATCTGCCGGACTACCATGCCCTCCTACGGGCCTTCCTGGACCGGGCCTCAGGGGAGGGGATCCGATGACACGCGCCGACCTCCGGCTGATTGCGAGGCTCATACCGGAACGTTCACGCGTGCTTGACCTCGGATGTGGTGACGGAGAACTCCTGCGATTGCTTGAGAAACGTGGCTGCCATGGGACCGGGGTCGAAATCGAACCGGAGCCCTTCCTAGCTGCCCTCCGACATGGCGTCAATGTCATCGACCTGGATATCAACAGTCAGCTGGGCCAGTTCGAGGACTGCTCCTATGACGTCGTCGTGCTGTCCCGAACCCTTCAAAATCTACGACAACCGGCCGAGGTGTTGAGAGAGATGGCGAGGATTGCGGGACGCGGGGTGGTCTCGATGCCGAACTTCGTACACTGGCGCAATCGGCTTCGGTTGTTGATCGGGCGCATGCCCGTGACCAAGGACCTTCCCTACAGCTGGTACGACAGCCCCAACCTGCACTTCACCTCGCTGAAGGACCTATCCCCGTTGTTTGCTCGGCTCGGTCTCGAGGTGGAGCGTTGCATTCCCCTCACCGAGAGCGGTCACCCCTTGAGGACGGGGGAGTGGGGCGCCAACCTACTTGCGAGTTCCGCGGTCTACCTGCTCCAGGGTGTGCGGTGATCTCGATGCAGGCTCTGCATCGTACCCGGATTCCTAGGTCGCTGACCGCTCTTCTCGCCCTGCTTGCCGGGCTGGGCCTGGCCGCGGGATTCGCCCCTTGGGGGCTCTGGGCGTTGACGATCACCGGGGTGGGGCTGCTGACGTGGCTGGTCGCGGACAGCACCCCCCGGGCCGGATTCGCTGTCGGCATGCTGGCGGGTTGTGCCCTGTATGGCACCACCATCTGGTGGGTGGGCGCACAGGCGGGACCGATGGTCTGGGTGCTGGTCGTGGTGATGGCTGTCTGGGTCGGGCTTCTCGGAGCCATGTCCTCGCTCATCACACGGCTTCCTGGCTGGTGTTTCCTGGTCCCGCTGTCCTGGGGGGCCATCGAATACGGTGCCGGACAGATCCCGTTCGGGGGATTTCCCTGGCTGAGGCTAGGTCACACGACCATCGACCAGCCCCTGGCCGGTTGGTTACCGCTGGTAGGAACCCCGGGGACCACCTGGTTGGTGGCAATGGCGGGATGCTGCTGTCTGGCTGTCATCGTTCAGCGGCACCGGCTGGTTCCGTTGCTCTCCATCATCGGTGTTTTCATCATCGGTGGTGGGGTGCTCCTACTACCAGCGGAGCGCGGTGGTGAGGGCATTTCGGTAGGTATGGTCCAGGGCAATGCGCAGTTGGGCCTGCACGGTGGTTACATCTCAGCGACTGGGGCAACCCCCCTTCACCTCAGCGAGAGCATTTTCCTGCTGGCAGATGCACGAGCCCATGGCCGAAACCTGGACATGATCGTCTGGGCGGAGAACTCCACCGACACTGACCCGATGCGCAGCCCAACCACGCAAAAGCAGGTGAGTGCCGCCGTTGAACTGGCCAAGGTTCCTCTCGACCTGGGAGCAATCACCGCTGGCCCCGAACCCCAAACCCGGCAAACCACCACACTGATCTGGGTTCAAGAGCAAGGAATCGTGGATCGCTACCACAAACGCAATCTCGCTCCCTTCGGGGAGTTCGTGCCTTACCGAGACGTCCTGGAACCCATATTTCCAGACGTGAAACGGGCCGGGTACCAGTCAATACCAGGCACCGATCCGGGTGTTGTGACAGTACCGACACCTACCGATCCGGACCTGAGAGCGGGTACCGTGATCTGTTACGAGCTGGCCTACGATCAGACCGTCTACGACACCATCACGAACGGTGCCGAGATCTTGGTGGCGCAGAGCACGACCCACAATTTCTCGGGCACCATCGAACCCCAGCAACAGATGAACATGAACCGGGTGCGGGCAGCCGAGCTTGGGCGGGAGTTCATCGCCAGTACTCTCAACGGGTACTCGGGCCTCATCGACACTCGGGGTGGGCTGCACGAACCCACTCGGGAATACACCGCAGCACACCGTATCTACACCGTCCCCAAACGGAACAACGTCACCCTGGCGGTATACCTGGCGCCGATACTGGGTCCGACCCAGGTCCTCGGTTGTTTGTTAGCCGCCGGATTCGGGGTCCGTGCGGCCCGCATCGCCCATCGGGCCGGTAGTCTTGAGCGAACGTCCACGAACTCGGATGAACAGGAGAAACAATGACCGAGGCCTCACACACTGGCAAGGTGCTCGTCATCATTCCAACGTTCAACGAGGCCCAGAATATAGAGAGCATCGTCTCCCGGCTGCGGCGCAGCGTCTCGGGGACCCATGTGCTCGTCGTGGATGACAACTCACCGGATGGCACGGGCGAGCTCGTCGATGCAATGGTGGCGCGGGACGATCACGTGCATGTGCTGCACCGCAGGGGCAAGGAAGGTTTGGGAGCGGCCTACCTGGCGGGATTTCACTGGGGTCTTGAACGAGGATACGGCGTGCTGGTGGAACACGACGCCGACGGTTCCCACCAGCCGGAACAGCTGCCCAGCCTGCTGGCCGCCCTGGAACACGCCGACATGGTCAAGGGTTCTCGCTGGGTCAAAGGGGGATCGGTGGTGAACTGGCCTTGGACACGTGAATTTCTCTCTCGCGGAGGTTCTTTGTATATCCGACTGATGCTGGGGATGCCCTACCGCGACATTACGGGCGGGTTCAACGCCTTCCGTGCCGATGCCCTCGCCAAGATCATCGACCTGCCCATTGACCGTCGCGGCTACGGAATCCAACGCGATCTCACCTGGCATGCCCATCAGGCCGGGTTGCGCATCGTCGAAGTCCCCATCGAGTTCGTGGAGCGTGAATTCGGCGATTCTAAGATGGGCGGCACAGTGGTCAGGGAAGCAATAATCTCAACCACAAAGATAGGGCTCAGACACCGCTGGCAACAACTGAGAAGACTCTTTGGGAGGTGCCATGGCTGAACGACGTGTCCGGTTCCGGAGAGTAGGGCTGTGGCTGGTGCTCATTCCCTTCCTCATCTACGTGGCAACCGAAGTCATCATCCTGGTCATGGTGACCGATGCCTTCGGCTGGTGGACCATCGCCCTGCTGATTGCCTCCACACTGCTTGGCTGTTGGCTCCTTCAAAGAGAGGGACGTCGTACGTGGGGTGCACTACTCGAGTCTTTGGGCAGGGGATCCCTACCGCCGGGGCGAACCGCTGACGCGGTGCTTGTGATGGCTGGCGGTCTTTTGCTCATCATGCCCGGCTTCATCTCTGACATCATCGGGCTGCTGCTGCTCATCCCACCAAGTCGCCATTTGGTTCGCAGCACGCTGGGGAAACTGTTTGGCAAAGCCATTGGTTACTCCTCCGAACAGCCTGTGGTGATCGAGGGGGAAGTCGTTCAGGAAACCTCGACCACCGACACGATGATCCCGAGGATCAGCCCACCGAGCCCCTGAGCTTCTCCAGCTGCTCAGCCAGGATGTCCTCGAGCTCAGGGATGCTGCGTCGCTCGCGCAGCATATCCCAATGGGTTCGGGGGGGTTTCGTCTCCTTCGCTTCTCCCGTTGCACCGTCGGAGCGTTTCGCCAGCTGACCGCAGCGTTTGCACTCCCACTCGAAAGGCAGCTCAGCCTCAACGGCGAAGGTGACCTCGAAGTGATGGCCCTTGGGGCAGTCGAACCCCACTTGGCTGCGTTCAGCGAACTCGATTCCCTGTTCATCCTCGAAGCTCTTGGCGCCCAGCCCGACACCACGAAGCGCTCGATCTGCCATGTTTTTCTACCTCCCTACTTGGAGTTAAACGTCTCAGATGCTTCTCATGTTCCAAGCGTGCTGGCCCACATACCCCGAGCCTGCAGCACCTCCCGGAGAAGATCTGGCCGATCCGTGACTATGCCGTCCACCCCCCAGTCAATGAGTGTATGCATGTCATCGCGCACATTGATGGTCCAAACGTGCACCCTGTAGCCAGCGCGATGAATTGCCCCGACGCGCGCCTTGGTCAGCAACTTGACCTTCAGTCCGGCCACCTCATGGGAGACGGGGATCTGAAACACGCCCGGGCCTCCTGGACGGTAGGTGCGAATGCTTCCCATGGCCATCGCGGCCACGCCTAGTGGACCAACTGCTGTTGTCACCTCGGGCATCAACTTCCGGAATCTGTTGATTCGATGCTGTGAGAAGGAGCCGACGCATACCCGCTGTTCGGCGTGGAAGCGACGGATGATTCCCGCGAGAAGCTCAACGGCACCAGGCGCTTTGAGGTCGAAGTTGAAACGAGCCCCGGGAAAGGCCTCGAACAGTTCCTCCACAGTTGGGATTGGCTCACGTCCACCGACATGAACCTCGCGTACGGCACTGAAAGGCAGCTGCGCGATGTGCCCCTCCACGTCAGTGACACGCGCAAGGTCCGAGTCGTGAAAGGCCACCAGATGGCCATCTGCGGTGGCGTGAACATCGGTTTCCAGGTAGTCAAATCCCAGCGCGACCGAGTTGGCGAAGGCTGCCAAGGTGTTCTCGATACCGAGGTTGGCAGTGAGCAGGGCGCCACCGCGATGTGCCATCGCGATGAACTCCGGTTCGAGGAAACCCGCACACATGGGAACCATTATGCCTACTGAGGACGTGCTTGTGTCAGTGAAGTGAGAGACTTGCCCACATGCACAATGTCCTATCGATCCAGTCGGCCGTCGCCTACGGTCACGCGGGAAACTCGTCCGCAACCTTTCCGCTACAGCGGGCCGGTGTGAATGTGTACCCCGTCTATACCGTCACCTTCTCCAACCACACTGGGTACGGGAGCTGGCGTGGCCCCATGATCGCCGCCTCCGACGTGGCGGATGTGATCACAGGAATAGACGAGCGAGGAGCTCTCGCCGGAGTAGATGCTGTGCTCGCCGGCTACCTCGGTTCGGCCGATATGGGGCAGGTCGTCCTGGAGGCCGCGGCTCTGGTGAAGTCGCGGAACCTGGAGGCGATTTTCCTCGCCGACCCAGTCATGGGTGATGTCGGGCGGGGGTTCTACGCCCGGCCTGGCATCCCGGAATTCTTCCGTGACCACGTCGTGACGGCTGCTGACATCATGACCCCAAACCTCTTCGAGCTGCAGTACCTAGTGGGGCACGAAACAGGTACGCTGTCCCAAGTCGTCGAAGCAGCCCGCGAGCTCCGGGAGCGTGGCCCCCAGATCGTGGTTGTGACCTCCGTCGTGGCCTCCGATGTTCCTGATGGCTTGCTGCGAATGCTGGCCGTGGACGCGAATCAGGCCTGGCTAGTAGAAACTCCGATGCTGGATCGCAACTTCACTGGATCGGGTGATCTCACCGCTGCCATGTTCCTCGCGCACTGGTTGCGTACCAAGGACCTCGGTGAAACCCTCGGAGTGACCGCGTCGGTGGTCTACTCGATCCTGGAACAGACCTCAATCAGCGGAGAGACCGAACTACAGCTCGTAGCAGCCCAAGAACAGGTGGTGAACCCGATCAACAAGTTCACCGCACACCGTCTCGACTGAGGCCAGCTAGATCAGCTCGGTGCATCACCCCAGAAGGTGTTGATCTGTGCACCGAGCTGATTGAAGCGTCTCGGAAGGTCCTCGTAGCCCCGGTTGATCACGTAGACATCTCGCAGGATGGTGGTGCCGCGGGCCGCGAGGGCCGCTAGGAACAAGCACACTGAAGGACGCAACGCAGGTGGACACTCGATGTCACGTCCACGCCATTTCGTCGGACCGATGACCATCAGCTTGTGGGCGTCCATGACGGTGACGTTCGCACCCAGGTCGCAGAGCTTCTTCAGGTGCACCGCACGGTTTTCGTAAACCCAGTCATAGATGATTGACTGCCCATCGGCTGTCGCGCAGATCAGGGCGAAAAAGGGAAGGTTGTCGATGTTCAACCCCGGGAACGGCATTGGATGGATTTTGTCCAGAGGGGCCGTCAGCTTGGACGGTTTCACAGTGACGTCCACCAACCGGGTGTGATCGTTGCCCGATGGGTATTCACTGCTCATCACCATTCGCTGCCCCATCTCCTCCAAAACGGCGAACTCCACCTCCAGGAACTCAATGGGGCAGCGTTTGACTGTCAGCTCCGATTGCGTGACGATGCCGGCAGTGATGAGGCTCATCGCCTCGATCGGGTCCTCCGAGATGTGGTATTCGACGTCTTTGCGGATTTCTTTGACGCCCTGGATACGCAAAGTGGTGGTTCCGATACCCTCCACGCCGACCCCCAACTCGCGGAGGAAGAAACACAGATCTTGCACCATGTAGTTGCCCGAAGCGTTACGGATCACGGTCAACCCTGGGGTGCGTGCCGCGGCCATGATCGCGTTTTCGGTGACTGTGTCTCCACGCTCCACCAAGGTGATGTGGTGTTCGGGTGCACCGTCACGTTGCACGGTGGCGTGGTACTGGCTGTCGTGCGCGTCCACAGACAGACCGAGACGTTTCAGCGCCGACATGTGTGGATGTACAGTACGCGCCCCGAGATCACAGCCACCAGCGTAGGGGAGTTCGAAGGAATCGAACTCGTGCATCAGAGGACCAAGGAACATCAGGATGGAGCGCGTGCGGCGTGCTGCACGTTGATCGATGGCTTCAGGGGTGAGTTTCTCTGGTCGTGTCAACTCGAGATCCTGGCCTCCGTTGGTCGGGGTGACTGTGACCCCGATGGACTGGAGCACGTCGCAGATGCGATCCACTTCCTCAATGCTGGCGATTCCGCGCAGAACTGTCCGGCCATGGTTCAGCATCGAGGCGCAGAGCAGTGCGACGGCAGCGTTCTTGGAGGAACGGACCTCGATTTCACCCTCCAACTTCGTTGGACCGGTGATCTCGAAGTTGACGGTGCCCTCGGTGGCCGCGAGGATCAGGGGCATCTCGAGCGCGGATGCCAGTCTCTCAATCATATTGAGCGAGACGTTCTGCTGTCCCATCTCTATCCGGTGAACGGCAGACTGCGAGGAGTTGATTTCGTCGGCGAGGCGCTGTTGGGACCATTGACGGGCCTTGCGCGCCTCCCGGATCATGATTCCCAAGGACTGGCTGGTGGCGGTCATGGCGCCATCCTAACTCATATCTGAGATAGCGCTTCTCGCCGCGTGTGGGAGTGCGCGTGTGCAGACGATAGGAGCACTAGAGTAGGGTCTATGACCCACGAATACGACGTCTGCGTGCTCGGCGCCGGTCCCGGTGGCTACGTTGCCGCCATCCGTGCCGCCCAGCTCGGCCTGAAGACCTGCATCATCGAGAAACGTTACTGGGGAGGCGTGTGCCTGAACGTCGGCTGCATCCCGACCAAGTCGTTGCTGCGCAACGCGGAGCTTGCTCACATCGTCACGCACGAGGCTGCCGCCTTCGGTATCAAGGGAGACATAACCGTCGACTACGGCAAGGCCTTCTCCCGCAGCCGCCAGGTCTCGGAGCGGATGACCAAGGGCATCCACTTCCTGATGAAGAAGAACAAGATCAAGGAATTCAACGGCTGGGGTACGTTCGTTGACGCCCACACCATCGAAGTCGCCGACGACAAGGGCACCACTACCCAGGTGACCTTCAACAACGTCATCATCGCGGCCGGATCCACCACAAAGATGCTCCCCGGGACCAAGGTCTCGACCAACGTAGTCACCTACGAGGAACAGATCCTGGCCGACAAGCTCCCGGGCTCGATCATCATTGGCGGCTCCGGGGCCATCGGAACTGAGTTCGCCTATGTTTTGCGCAGTTACGGTGTCGACGTGACCATTGTCGAGTTCTTCGACCGAATGGTTCCCAACGAAGACGCGGAGATCTCCGCAGAAATCACCAAGGCGTACAAGAAACTGGGCATCAAGGTACTGACCGCCACCAAAGTCGAGTCCATCGAGGACACAGGCAGTGGGGTGCGTGTCACTGTCAGCCCCGCTGCAGGAGGTGCCTCGCAGGTCCTGGAAGCGGATCGTTTCCTCTCGGCTGTCGGGTTCGCCCCGCGCACCGAGGGTTATGGTTTGGAGAACACCGGGGTCGCTCTGACCGAACGCGGCGCTATTGCCGTTGACGACCATCTCCGCACCAACGTTCCCGGAGTCTACGCTATTGGCGACTGCACGGCGAAGATGATGCTCGCTCACGTGGCTGAGGCGCAAGGCATGGTGGCAGCCGAAACCATTGCCGGGGTTGAAACCCACCCCGTCGACTACGACATGATTCCGCGGGCAACCTATTGCCAGCCACAAATCGCTTCCTTCGGGTACACCGAGCAACAGGCCAGAGACAAGGGTCACGAGGTGAAGGTCTCGAAGTTCCCATTCGCCGCCAACGGCAAAGCCTGGGGCCTGGGGGAGGGAGTCGGTTTCGTCAAGCTCGTCGCCGATGCCCGATACAACGAGCTGCTGGGTGCACACATGATCGGCCCTGATGTCACGGAGCTGCTCCCGGAACTCATCCTGGCCCAGAAATACGAACTGACCGCCGATGAGATTGCGCACGCCGTTCACGCCCACCCGACGCTGTCCGAGGCCATCAAAGAAGCCGCCCACGGTATCGGTGGGCACATGATCAACTTCTGAGTTCCCCAGTTTGGGGAACAGGACGGACGGGGCGATACCCCCGGGGGGTATACAATCGATGATGACGACAAACGATTGGAGCCCCGCATGTGCCGCCCCGTCCCCTGTTCCCAATGCCACAAGACCACGTGGGCCGGTTGCGGTCGACACATCGAGGAGGCGCTACGGGACGTGCCCCCGGAAAAACGTTGCACCTGCCCCAGAGACGCGGACCAGTGACGCAACTGGATCCCGATGAGGTAAAGCCGTCGGTGCTTCGCCTGAAACGCGCCAGCGGACAGCTCAACGCCGTAATTCGCATGCTTGAAGCCGGTCAGGACTGCGAAGAGGTGATAACCCAGATCGCCGCGGTCTCCAAAGCCATCGACCGGGCCGGTTATTCGATCATCGCCCACGGAATGCGCACCTGCCTGTTGAACGACCCCACAGGGGAGTCCATCAACGCTCAGAAGCTGGAAAAGCTATTCCTGAGCCTGTCGTGATCAGAAATCATTTAAATTGACGGGCCCACAAGCGGTAGCGAAAAGCCGGGAAAGCTTCTGGATGGAGCCTGGAGAGCCATAGATGAGACCGGAACGGGCCAGCTGCGCAGCGGTCACATCGCCGAACCAGAGCCGGGCCAGGCTGTCCACGCCGAGCTCAACAGCGGGGGAGAGGGAGGTTCTCACAGCCTCCCCCTGGCCTTCTCGCACAGTGATGCACCAGGTTCCCTCACAGAACCCCATCGAATCAGCAACCTTGATGACCACGTGGCCGTCCGATTCGAATCCGCGGTCAGCAACCGCCTCCTCCAGGTCCAGGATCCGCAACCAGATGCCGTCGCGGATGGCATTCTGTTTGATGGCCCAGGGGTCGATGAGCGAGCCGGGCAAGGGGTCATCCAGGCCGGCTGATTCGTAGGTAAGTTTCTCGACCAGGTCGAAACTAGCCAGACCTTGCCACAGTGCCCGCTCGACCTCAGGAGTGGAGGAGCACACCGACAAGACCGCGGTGGGCGCGGGGGATTCGCTGTACTTGCTGACGAAACCACCGTGCTTGAATTCCGCAAATCCATCTGGGACGCCGGAGGCGTCGAAGTGGAGCAGGTAGCGCAATTTCTTGGACGGTCCCTGTTCGTCGAAGTCCCACGTGCCGTCGGCCTTGGCGAGATGCATGCCCAAGGGACTGAAAGCACCGCGATGGGCCGCCTGATGGGCCGTGGACAGGCGTTCGAATATATTCTCATCGAGTGGGGGATTGGTGAGTTCCAGTGAACCCGGGGCAACCATCACCTCCGAACGGATGGCGAAACGCCGGGTGTCGATCTCCCACTCGACACACCGGCTGGCGACCCCAAAGCCGAAGCGACCGTAAATTGTGGCCTCACTGGCGCTCAAGGCGGCCAGCGTAAATCCTTCAGCTCTGGCACACCGGAGGTGATGGTCCATCATCATGCGCATCAGGCCACGGCGACGGTGGGTGGGACGGACCGCGACGGTGTTGATGGCCATGACCGGAACGATGTTTCCACCGGCGTTTACCCGGATCGGCGCCCAGGCCAGCCCAGCGACAACATGGCGCCCATCGAGTCCGGGCCCTTCTGTGGTGACCATGCCAAGGGTTGCACCATCGGCGCGCCGGTGCCTGCGAAAAGCAGCCACACCGTCTTCGGGAGCGCGGCCCTCAAGGAAGACGATTGCAAACAGATCCAAGTATGCGGCCCAACGAGGATCATCGTCTGGGGTGTCGAGCGGCAGGAGCTCGAGCTCGTAGGGTTCCATCATCACGATAGTTTATGAGGCATGGTCGTCGAGGGTGATGGCCGACAGGCGTAGAAAGCCGGGTGGCGTGCGTGCAATCTGGCTTTCTTCCCATCAACCCAAAAGTCCGATAACGAACATTATGTAATTATGAGACCGGTTCAGAGACCTCTGAGCTGAACACCGCGAGGCCTCATCCCTCCTCTGCTCGTTCACCTGCATCATCCCATAGTCTGGGTTGTACCAATCGGGATTGGAGTTGCAATGTTCACCGAAGAGCAGATCCCCGAGCTTCTCGAGCAGCTCACCCTCGAGGAAAAATGTTCACTGCTCTCCGGCAGTGATTTCTGGCACACCCAGCCGGTCGAACGACTCGGGATTCCTGCCTTGATGGTCTCCGACGGCCCCCACGGGCTCCGTAGACAGGCCGAGAATGCCGACGAGATGGGCCTGGAGGAATCAGTGCCGGCCACATGTTTCCCCACGGCCGCAGCACTTGCGTCCACCTGGGATGTGGCGCTGCTCGAAGAGATCGGGCGGGCGCTGGCCGAGGAGGCGAAGACACAGGGCGTCGGCGTGATCCTGGGACCGGGCGTAAACCTGAAACGTTCCCCGCTGTGCGGACGGAACTTCGAATATTTCTCGGAGGACCCTCTGCTGGCGGGAGAACTGGCTGCCGCCCTGGTAGCAGGCATCCAGTCCGGAGGGGTCGGGACCTCTGTGAAGCACTTCGCCGCCAACAATCAGGAAACCGATCGAATGCGCATAAATGCGCGAATCGATGAACGAACCCTGAGGGAAATGTACCTCAGTATATTCGAACGAATAATCGAGCGAGCGCGCCCGGCAACGTTGATGTGCTCGTACAACCGAATCAACGACGTCTACTCATCCGAGAACCGCTGGCTCCTGACCGAGGTGCTGCGCGAGGAATGGGGCTTCGACGGCCTGGTGATGACCGACTGGGGGGCGGTCCACGACCGGGTCGCCGGAGTCACCGCCGGACTGGACCTGGAAATGCCGTCTTCGCGCGGCTGGAACGACCAGCTCGTCGCCGAGGCCGTCCGGATTGGTCTTTTGGACGAAGCCGATCTGGACAGGGCCGTCATGCGCGTGTTGCAGCTGGTTTTCCGATACCACCGGAAAACACCCGAGCAACCCCTCGATTTCGAGGCACACCACGAACTGGCCCGTAAGGCCGCATCGCGAAGCGCCGTGCTGTTGAAGAATGAAGGATCGGCACTCCCCCTGCCCGGGTTCGGTGACGTCGTGGTCATTGGAGAGATGGCACGCACCCCCAGATATCAAGGAGCCGGATCGTCACAGGTGAACCCGATCCACTTGGACAATGCCCTCGACGCCCTGCGGCGCAGACACTCCGATTTGCCGTTCGAACCCGGGTATCCGCTGCCCGACTCCCCTGCGGCTGCCTTCCCCGCCGAGGAACTGCTCAGGCGAGCGCAGGAGGCCGCTGCGGGCCGCACGGTCCTGTTGTTTCTCGGCCTGCCCGCCGCGGACGAGTCGGAGGGATACGACCGGCAAGACATCTCGCTGCCCGCCGAGCATGTGGACCTGCTGTGCGCAGTGCGCCGGGTGGCCGACGGGGTGATCGTCCTGCTCTCGAACGGCGCAGCTGTCGAAACCGCCTCCTGGCAGGACGACGCGGACGCGATCATGGAGCTCTGGCTGCCAGGCCAAGGCGGGGGTGAGGCCGTGGCGCGGCTGGTCACCGGTGAGGACTCCCCCAGCGGCAGGCTGGCGGAAACCATCCCCGAGAAGTTGGAGCAATATCCCGCACAACTCAATTTCCCAGGTGAAGCAGGTGAAGTGCGCTATGGGGAGGGGGTTTTCGTTGGATATCGCGGGCTTCAGAAACTCGGGAACCGACCGAGTTATCCCTTCGGCCACGGTCTGGCCTACACCACCTTCGAGTTCAGCGATCTGCGGGCGGAGGTGGCCGAGGTCACCCCCGAAACGGCGTTGGGCGAAGTGGTTCTCACCGCTTCGTTCACCGTCACCAACACCGGCGGCCGACGCGGCGTCGCAGTCCCCCAGCTTTATCTCGGGTATCCGGTCTCCTCGGTGGGCCGCCCTCCCCGGGAACTAGGAGGTTTCCAGCATCTGGAACTGGGACCGGGGGAAAGCACCCGCGTCGAGATCCGGGTGACTCGCCGCGACCTGTCCTTCTGGGACGCGAGAACCCACTCCTGGAGCGTGGAACCGGGAAGGATCCGTGTCGAGATCGGGGCCTCCGCGGAGGACATCAAACTGAGCCTTGAGGCGGACCTGCCCGCTCCCCCACGGCTCCTGCCGCTGACGGAATGGTCCACCGTCACCGAGTGGAGACAGCATCCCGAAGCTTGGGAGAAGCTGGAGCCCTTCTTGGCCTCCTTCGGGAAGGAATCGGAGTTCTTCCTGCTGGACCTGCCGGTATGCAAGCTTCCGCTGATGTTCGAGGACACCCTGACCTTCGATCAGCTGACAGAACTGCTCGCCGAAATCCGCACGATCCCCTCTGTTCCCTGAGCGCACGGGCCGGTGGGACCGCCAATCAAGGAATGGTGCCCAGCAGAAAGGATTTCCGCACCGTTTGAAGAGTTTCAAGGGGTGAGAGGATCAGGGAATCCTTATGTGACTCCCGGCCAGTAGGCATTGGGGTCCAGGCGGTTGCCGAAGATAGCCTGGCCGACACGAACGCAGGTGGCCCCGTACTCGATTGCCAGTTCGAAGTCACCGGACATGCCCATGGATAGTTCTTCCCAGCCCTTTCCTGTGGCGTCCCTCAGTTCCTGCTGCACTTGGCGCATCACCTTGAAGCACCGCGCGATGCGCTCAGTGTCGTCGGTGAACAACGCCAGGGTCATCAGCCCCCGGACATCCAGCGCGTCGAAGGTGTCGAGTTGTTTGGCGAAGGTCACCACTTCCTGCGGCGGCAGACCGAACTTCTGATCTTCGTCAGAGCTGTTCACCTGCACCAGGACTTCGAGCCGGCGACCTTCCTGGTGCAGCCGGCGATCCAGTTCTGAAGCGACCTTCAGGGAGTCGAGCGCCTGGAACTCCGTCGCGAACCGAGCGACATACTTGGCCTTGTTGGATTGCAGGTGTCCGATCACAGCCCACTCGATGTCGGCCACCTCCCGCAGGGCCTCCCATTTGTTCTGGGCCTCCTGCACCTTGTTCTCCCCGAACCTCCGGTACCCGGCGCCGTGGGCCTCGAGGACGGCCTCCGGGGGTTTGGTCTTGGAGACGGGGAGCAGCCGGATCTCGCTGCTGTCGCGTCCCGCTCTCGCAGCTGCGGTCGCGATTCGCTGTTCGATCTTCTGCAGGTTGGCGGCAATGCTGGTCACCCGCCCAAGTCTAGGACCACACCAC
This sequence comes from Arachnia propionica, assembly GCF_037055325.1. Classification (NCBI taxonomy): domain Bacteria; kingdom Bacillati; phylum Actinomycetota; class Actinomycetes; order Propionibacteriales; family Propionibacteriaceae; genus Arachnia; species Arachnia propionica. The sequence goes on from NZ_CP146373.1 coordinate 456,182, forward strand.
CCAGGTACCGTCCATGGCAGAATTCCGGCTCGTGGAGAGCTTCCGTATCACCCGGGCCCGGCCCATACCGGGACTCGGGACCGGCAGGTACAGCGAGCCGTTGGACGTCACGGTGACCGACGGCACGATCACCGCCATCGAACCCACCCGGGGTGTCGGCGACGGCGACTTCGACGCCGACGGCGCGAACCTCATGCCCGGCCTGTGGGACAACCACACCCATTTCTCCTTGGCGGCGCTAATCAGCCAGTGCACCCGCTTCTCCCACAAGGCAACGAAATCGGAGATTCTCGCGGCCGTCGAGGATCACCTGCGGCACCGGCCGCCGAGGCTGGTCGGCTACGGCTTCCGTTCGGCAACGTGGCCCACTCCCCCGACCGCAGCCGACCTGGATGCGATCACCACCGTCCCGGTCGCGTTGATGTCCCGCGATCTCCACAGCCTCTGGTGCAACACCCCGGCCCTCGAACAGGCCGGGGCGGCCGGGCATCCGACGGGATTCCTCGTGGAGGAGGAGGCCTTCGCAGGCATCCGTCGCATCATGTCGCGGTATCTCGACCTGGTGGAACACGCCGTGCAGGCGGCCGAGCTGGAAGCCGCCTCCCGGGGGCTCGTGGGCATCGTGGATTTTTCCTCCGACTGGGCCGTGGAGGCCTGGCAGCAGCGCGCGGCATCCCGGTCCATCGGGCTGCGAGTGGAGGCCGCCACCTACCCCGAGCGGCTCGACGATCTGATCGCCATGGGAGCCGGAACCGGCGACGAACTGGCCGAGAATCTGAGGGTCGGCCCACTCAAGATCATCGCTGACGGCTCGATGGGCAGCCGCACCGCCCACTGCATCGCGCCTTATCCGAATCCTCTGCCGGGGTATCCGAACGGCAAACCCAACTACACCCGTTCCGAGTTGCTCGCTTTGCTGAGGCGCGCTCACAAGGCCCGGCTCCAGGCTGCGGTTCACGCCATCGGCGATGCCGCCTGTCACAACGTCCTGGACGCTTTCGAGATCTCAGGTGCGCGTGGGTCCATCGAGCACGTGCAGTGCGTTGCTCCCGCCGATCTACCACGATTTTCGCGGTTGAAACTAGTTGCAAGTATCCAGCCCGCGCACCAGCTGGAAGACGTCGGGGTGGTTGACCAAGTCTGGCCTGACGCGAAGAGCCGGGCCTACCCGATGCTCGACCTACAGCGTTCGGGGACGAAACTGGCATTCGGCTCCGACGCTCCTGTGGCCTCCCTCGACCCCTGGAAGGCCATCGAGGCCGCCTGTCACCGCCCCTACCGGACGGACCAGGCGCTCACTCCCCTGGCCGCCCTGCGGGCCAGCACCCGGACCACGCTCGGTATCGGGCAGCCCGCCGACCTGGTGCTCACCGCCGGTCCCGGAAAGGTGTTGCTGACGATGCTCGGCGGCCGGGTCACCTTCAGTCGCTGATCATTCGAAGGGGCCGGGATCGCCCGCCCCGACCCGCACGACCTCCGGTTCGTCACCGCTGAGATCCACGACGGTCGTCGGGGTCAACCCACAGTCACCAGAGTCCAGGACCGCATCCAGTTCGTGGTCCAGCAGCTCCTTGATGGTCCACCCCTCCACGAGCGGCTCGGGATGATCCGGGAGCAACAAAGTGGAGCTGACCAGTGGTGAACCGACCGCGTCGAGCAGGGCAAGGGTGGTTCGATGATCGGGGATCCGTACGCCAACTGTGCGCTTTTTGGGGTGCTGCATCATCTTCGGTACCTCTCGGGTGGCCCTCAGGATGAAGGTGTACGGTCCTGGAGTTGCCGCCTTGACTGCACGGAAAACCCAATTGTCCATCTCGACGAAGGCTCCGAGCTGGGCGAACTCAGAGATCACCAGGGTGAAATGGTGCCTGTCCCCCAACTGCCGGATTCGCCGGATGCGTTCAATTCCCGATCCATTGCCGAGGGCGCAGCCGAGGGCGTAACAGGAATCGGTGGGGTAGGCGATCAATCCGCCCTCTTCGAGGATTCGCACCATCTGGTTGAGAGTGCGGGGTTGTGGGTTATCAGGATGAACATCGTAATACTGGGCCACAGACTTACCCTAACTCTCTGGGCAAATCCAGTAGTTCCTACGCCTACCCGGGAATCTCGTCCAGCGAGGAGGGCGGTCACCCGATCACTTGGTGCGTTCGGTTGGGATGCTGGCTTCCTGGCGTACGGTGACGTTCACCATGGGAAGCACCCGTATGGCAGTTCCCTCGACGACAGCGATGGTGAACGTGGGTGCGCGGTCAACTGTCACTGTGACATCGCTGATGGCAGTGTTGAAGATGGCGCGTTTCCCGGCCTCCCGGCCATCCGACACAGAGCCTCCCAGGACAGCGGCGGCCCGAGCCGAGTCCTGTGCCGCTGCCATGGCCGTTGATTCCGCCCACAACAACAACGCCCACTGGAGCGCTGCCAGCAGCACCAGTATCGCGAGTGGGAGCAGCAGGGTGACTTGGACGCTGCCGCTCAGACCCCGCTGCTTCCAGCCAGGCCTTGAGAGGCTAGCCATTCCGGCCTCGGTAGGTGTCAACGGGCGATACCCCCTCCCCCGTCAGAAATCTGCTGGAAGGGAAACCCGGCATCGAGACCGGGAATACTGCCCGACATGTGAGTCGTACCGTCACGGATGCGACCGTTCCTTCAGGGGCAGCCAGGCCCTTGGCATCCACACTCACTTGAGCATCTGTGCAGGTGACGTGGGAACTACCCAGCTCGGCCACGGCTGCCTCCAGTGCCGCTCGTTCTGCCGAAGTCTGCGAACGTTCCAGAGAGGCTGCGCGTGCTGCACGTGTGGCGGCAGCAGTGACTGCCTGCTGGGCGATGGCATGCCCGGCCATCACGATCACCAGGCCGATGAACAACATCGCGACGGGCAGCACCAACGCCGCCTCCACTGCAACGGAGCTTCCTCGCTCCGACTCTTTGGGAATCATCTGCATCCTTCCGGATCACTGACAAACCATCCTGCCACGTGCAGGGCATGGCCGGCTAGGCTAGGTCTCGGAATCGATTCTGAAAGGAATGTTCATGGTCAAGAAGGTAGCCATTCTCACGGCCGGCGGCTTTGCGCCATGTCTGTCCTCGGCCATCGGTGGTCTCGTCCAGCGGTATACCGAGGTGGCTCCTGAAGTGGAGATCATTGCGTACAAGCATGGTTACCAAGGGCTTCTTCAAGGTGACTACTTCGCTGTCGACAAGACCGTCCGGGAGAAGGCACACCTGCTTCACCTGTTCGGCGGTTCTCCTATTGGAAACTCTCGTGTCAAGCTCACCAATGTCAAGGACCTCGTCAAGCGCGGTTTGGTCGCAGAAGGGGCTGATCCGCTCAGGGTAGCCGCCGACCGCCTCGTCGCAGATGGCGTGGATGTTCTTCACACCATTGGTGGCGATGATACCAACACCACGGCCGCTGATCTGGCTGCTTTCCTCGCCACCAACGACTACCCACTGACCGTGGTGGGTCTGCCCAAGACCATCGACAACGACGTGATTCCGATTCGTCAGTCGCTGGGCGCCTGGACTGCCGCAGAGCAGGGAGCGAGCTTTGCCAAGAACATCGTCGCCGAACACAACTCAGGCTCCCGGATGCTCATCGTGCACGAGGTGATGGGACGCCATTGCGGATGGCTGACTGCAGCCACCGCCGCCGACTACCGCAAGTGGTTGGACACGCAGGAGTGGTTGCCCGAGATCGGCTTGTCCCGGGAGGCGTGGGACATTCACGCCGTGTATGTGCCCGAGGCGGTCATCGATATCACCGCCGAGGCTGAGCGCCTCAAAAAGGTGATGGATGAGGTGGGCAATGTCACTATCTTCCTTTCTGAGGGAGCCGGCCTGGACGCCATCGTCGCAGAGATGGAGGCGGCGGGCGAGGAAGTACCGCGCGATCCTTTCGGCCACGTGAAACTCGACAAGGTGAACCCCGGAAAGTGGTTCGGAGACAAGTTCGCGGAGAAGCTGGGAGCTGAGAAGGTCATGATCCAGAAATCTGGCTACTTCTCCCGGTCGGCCGCTGCCAACAAGGAGGATCTGGCGCTCATCAAGCAGTGCACAGATTTGGCAGTTGACTGCGCTCTCGCTGGCAAACCCGGCGTCATCGGTCAAGATGAGGAGAATGGCGACGAACTGACGGCGATCGCCTTCGAGCGCATCAAAGGCGGCAAACCGTTTGACATCGCTCTACCGTGGTTCACCGAGCTGGTGTCCAACATCGGTCAGCCCGCGCCGGTTGCTGCTGCAACCCATTGATCAATCGCGATGGCGGTACCTCGTGAGTAGGGCCGCCATCGCAGCCCCGATACCGAGACCGGTTAGCGTCCCCATCCCGTAACCGATCCTTGCTCCCGCCCGGACCCCCTGCGCAGCCACATCGACCGGTATCGCCGGGGTCGGGTCAGATAGTTCCTCAGCTTGATCATTCGCAGTTTTCTGACTGTCTGATTCAAGCGATGGCCGCGTTGCCTCTGTTCTCTCCCCTGCCCAAGCTGCACAAAGCAGCAAGATGGTCGACAGGAGGTTGAACAAAATCATGATCACGATCACAGGTCCAAAAACCACCGCAGTGGGGTTGGAGGTAAAAATGCCGAGAATTGCTCCTGCGAACTGTTGCAGCAAAGCAACCAGAACTGCACCTATTATGGAAGGAGGCAGCCAGCTGTGATAGTGAATCCTTTTCCTCGGAAGGGTGCGAAAAAGGAAGGCGAGCAGCAGCCAACTCACCAAAAGGGTGAGGAGCAGATGAACTAGCCAACCGATTATCCCCGCTGAACCAACCCAGGACATTCCGATGACGGCAATCCCTGAAGGAAGCAGCAGACATGCAAACAGACCGAGAAGAATCAACAGGTTTCCTCCCACTTCTTTCAGGAAGCCCAGCACCCCTTTTCTTTTTTCGATTTCTTGCTCATCGGTTTGCAGCATCCGGCAAAATCCAATTCGCAGGTTCCCGACCCAGTTCGACCCTGAGTAGGCGGCGGCAATCAAGGCGGTACCGGCCAGGCCATACCAGTTTTCTATCGCACTTTGCAGTACGTCAATTGTTTTCTTGGCAAGGTCTGTACTGCCAAGAATATTCACGATCCCGTCAGACAGAAGATGGAACCAGTCGGGACGCAACACTGCCAAGGTGAATCCGGTTGCAGCTCCTGCCAGCATCAGAACCGGAACCAACGTCAAAACTGAAAAGTAGGTGATTGAAGCAGCATGCTGCGGGCCATGCTGCTGGTTGTAGCGCTCATGGATGGTGGCAAATTGTTTAACTACAGGGTTTTTGAGAAACTTTTTCACCCGGTCTTGGCCCTCCTGCGAGATTCGAGCTCGTTCTCAGTGCACATGCTCTGCTGCGCAATTCGTTCGCTTGGGAGGTCGCCGAGTGTTCCTTCGATCTCCTGCCAGACGCTAGAGACCGAGATCAGGAACATGCCCTGCCCTCCCTTAGTGAGATCGAATAGTTCATTCGCGGTTGTGCATTCGTAGACGCTGAACCCGTCGCTGACCAGCGTCAGCTCCGTCAGGTCCTCGACCCCACGGGCTCGGAGATGTTCGATTGCGATGCGGATTTGCTGCAGTGAGATCCCAACATCGAGAAACCGTTTCACGACGCGAAGAAGCAGGATATCCCGGAAAGAATACAGACGTTGTGTTCCCGATCCCGATGCTCCTCGAATCTCCGGCACCACAAGACCAGTTCGGGCCCAATAGTCGAGTTGCCTGTAGGTGATACCCGCCACTCGATGAGCAACAGGGCCACGGAAACCCAGGTCCTTGGGGACAGAGGCGAAATCACCGTCGAACAGTGTGTCCTGCAACGGTGTCTCGTCGCTATGTCTGATGCCATCAGCCACTGGTTCAGCCCCTACTTTTCTCACCGACCACCGGTTCTACGTCACAACTGACGCTAACCGCCAGGTGCCTTGGCAGCGTACGACACGCCCACCGGCACTGCTGTAGATTCTAAACCCTCCAGCAAAGCTCAAGGTTGACGCAGTCCTTCTCCTGAAGTCCAGGATCCGTACTTAGAAATCCTCCGGCTGGACCTGTTCTAGGAACTCTCGGAACCTCTCGACCTCGTCCACATGGACGATTTCTTCGGAGATGCCGACTTTGTCCAACAGCTCGGCCGTGCAGTGCACGGGCCAGCCCCGTCTGATCGCAACGGCCACGACATCGCTAGGTCGCGCATCGAAGGTCAGGTCCCCAGCAAGTATCTCCGCATGAAACACACCGTCCTGCATGGAATTGATCATCAGCTGCGGTTGGGAACCGCCTGCAAGTTGCGCAAGAACCTCTGCTAGCAGGTCCTGAGTGAGCGGCCTGGCGAATTGTTCCTCCTCCAGGGCAACGGCAATGGCGGCAGCGTCGACGGCGGAGATCCAGATCGGTAGCAAGCGTTCTCCATCATTCTCACGTAGCAGGAGGACAGGGCCGTCATCGCCTGCTTGGATCCCAACCACACACAACTCGACCATGTTCACAGCTTACGAGACCGGTCAACCGAACAGTTGCGAGAACATCATGCCGCTGTGCGCATTCACCACCAGTCGGTAGACCTCACGGAGAACCTCCTTTGGTACTCCTTGACGGCCTTGGTATTGGCTGATGGCCTGCTCCACCAGGGCTGCTTCCAGTGATGCGGATTGCTGAAGCACCCTCAGCTGTCGGGGCTCGACTCCATAGTCACCGAGACGCTTCGCGGCCACGGCTAAGGCGAGCATCTCCCTCCCGTATCGTTGAGTACCTTTCCGGTGCGAGATCACCTTCAAGCGCTCCAGTTCGATCAGAGCGGCCTCTCCCAGCCCTGATTCTGAAAGGAGTTCCCTGCGCGTGAAGAGCTGTCGTTGAGTACCTGCCTGTCGGGTCGGTCTACGAGGTGATTCCGAGGTCTGAGGTGCTGTCGCGACAACCGAATCCGTGGTGTCAGGAAGCGCTTCTCCTCTGTCCATGGCGGCGAGTTCCTCACGAATCACCTTGAGAGGAAGATATCTGTCACGTTGAGCACGCAGCACAAAGAGCAGCCGCTCGACATCAGCCGGGTAGAAGCGCCGGTATCCGGAGGGATGGTCCCGCTCCGGTGAGATCAACCCTTCGTTCTCCAGATATCTGACCTTTGAGACCGAGATGTCGGGGAACTCTCCCCGGATCGATTCCAGAACTTGACCGATCGTGCGCGGCGCGGCCGGCATCAGCTCCGCCCGGCCTCGCTCAACAGGATCGTTGCCCGGTACTTGCCGATCTGAATCTCGTCGCCGTGCCGCAGCTGGGCACGACCGTCGATCAGAACCCTGTTGACGTATGTGCCGTTGAGACTTCCCAGATCCTCCAACATCAGCTGACCAGCCGTTCGCACCAGCTTTGCATGATGCCTGGAAACCGTGACGTCGTCCAAGAAGATGTCGGATTCAGGGTGCCGGCCCAGAGTGGTCACATCGGAGTCGATCAGAAACTGCGACTCCTTCACACCACCTCGGGTGACTATCATCAGCGCGTTGCCGGGAGCCAAATCCGCCGCGTTCGCCGATAGACTCCCCCCGATGGCGGACAGATGTTCGTCCGTGAGCGCTGCGAGAACGCTAGTGGTGTCGTTCTTCGAATCCATGAGATCCCCCTGGCGGTGGTTCCTGACCCCCGTCATCGGCGGCCCCCTTTCCGTACTGATCGCCATCCAAGCTGCCCCCAGCCTATCGAGGGACAACGGTTTGACAAGCCTGCCATGCTAATTCGGCTTGGCGAATTCCGGCGCGCGTGGGGAGACGACGGAGTCAACAGAAATCTCTGTCATCTGCTTGATCTCTACCTGCCCCTGCACTCTGCTGCCCTCCACCTCGCTGACCAGACCTCCCCTGAACCGTGCCCCAGCTTCAAGCGTTGCAGGGTCGCCTATGGCCTCGATGACGATTGGCGTGGTCAGCGGAATCCCATCCACAACAATACGCCCCTCCGGGTCACGATCGATCCAGGTGCTCGCCACCACGCGTATCGCATCATTGAACTCGATCACCTCAGAACCTGCATCACGCAGTTCCTCCAACGCGTCCAGTAGCAGCTCCGGAGACATGGCGCCTTGAGGATCTTGAATCGTTATCCGGATCCCCGGTCCGGTCGCCGGAACCGTTCCTGCCACGATCTGCATCTGCTCAATCCGGTGCCTAGTTTCGTCATCGGCCGCCTTGACCCCCGCTGCTCCTGAGACGAGTCCTTCGCGAGTTGTCGTTAGCTCGCGCACCTCGGACTCCAGGCGACGCGTTTCGGCTGAGAGGTTGTCCAACAGCTGAATCAAGTCCGTGCGACGCAGATTGGAGTAATCAGGCTGTGATGCCTGGGAACGCAGTGTCCACACAATGAGAAGGGCGGCCAAGCAGAGCACTGCGCCTACGACCAGCTGACCGCGACCCGGTTTCAGAAAGGCGCGCCACAACGTGTCAGGTTCTGGCGTTTCGAGCTGTTCGGCCGCACGCCGCGGAGTCTTCTCAGGCATGAAGCACCGCCCTACGGATGGCAGCTGCATTGTTGAAGATACGTATCCCGAGCACCACCACGACCCCGGTTGACAGCTGAGATCCGACTCCGATCTGATCGCCTACGAAAACGATCAGCCCGGCGATGAGAACGTTGGACAGAAAGGAGACCGCGAACACCCGATCCGAGAAAGTTCTTTCCAGCCAGGCTCGGGTTCCTCCGAGTATGGCATCCAGCGCCGCCACGATGGCGATGGGTAGATACGGCTGGAGGAACACCGGTAGGACAGGTTCGACCAGCAGCCCGATGATGATTCCAGCTGCAAGTCCGAGCAAAGCCAACATTCTCTCCTCCTCTCCTCCTTCAGCTCTTGGTGTAACGAAGTGTCATCGCGGGGTCGGCCGGTAGATTCAGGTCACTGTTTACCGTTTGCAGTTCGTAGGTAATTCCATAGTTGTCATGCAGATACTGCCACCACGTCGCGGCAGGGGTGCGCGCGAAACGCGCCTGCAGCGTAGCAGGGTCCCCTATTGCCTCCAACACGTAGGGCGGGCTCAACGAGACATAATCCACAGTTATGGCAGACCCAGCAGAGCGGATGGGAGTGAGAGTTGTGATGCGATAGCCGTTTATGGCAACTGCCTCAGCCCCTGCCTGCCACATCCCGTTCACCAAGCGCGTTAGATCAGAATCATAAATCACTCGGTTGCCATCTGGAGTTTTTTCTGCATCATTCACCCGGGCCCGAATACCAGGTCCTGAGACGGAAATTGCCCCAGCGGCCAGCTCAGCTTCCTGTAAATCGGTCCGAACTTTCGGATCTGCCACGGCTTCCTGACGTAGTTGTCTGTTTTCTGTATCCAGTTCACCCGCTTTGGCCGTGAGGTCGTCACGGCGCTGTTGTTCCGCCGCGATTCTCGACAGAAGGTCCTCTTTTTCATCTGCCATTTCGCTACGAGATCGGGTGGTGGATACAGCCGCGAGAGCAAGCAGAGCGGCCACCACGAGGAGTGCAAAGGACATCGCCAAGCGGCTGCGCCGTGGAGATCTCGTGGTCAAGTACTCCGGCTCCATGGCTTCCGAAGCGAGATCACTCAGGAGACTCATACTGGCATCAGGGCGCATCTCTCTCACCTCTCTCACGCGCAAGTTTCATGGTTCCCCGCAGATAGAGGACTCCGGCAGCCCAGTAGGCGACTGCTCCGGAGAGCGCCAGCATCCATCCCACCCATCCCGCTACAACAAGACCGAGTGCGGCGGAGGAGCCGATAAGCATGAGCGGGAAAGCTAGCAACAGAAGCATCGTTCCTGCTTTACCGACAAGATTCACAGGAAGTGCCATTCGTCCACTTCGCCGCAGTGAGGGGAGCAAGCACAACAGCAGCAGGTCACGGGCAGCGAGAACAGCTAGCAGCCACCAGGGCACGATTCCCCTGATGGTCATCACCACGACTGCTGTGAGGATGTAGAGCCGATCGGCAACCGGATCGAGGCGTGCCCCCAGCAGCGAGGTCTGGTGAAGCGTGCGCGCCAAGAAACCGTCAAGCCAGTCTGTTGCTCCTGAAACTGCCAGCAGGATCACCGCTGCTAAGTCATGCCCTGCCAAGATGAGCCAACCAAATACCGGCACTGCCAGCAACCGCAGGAATGAAAGAGCATTCGGTATCGTCAACAGTCGATCGGTGTCCCAGGCCGGGGTTGGTTCGACTGCGTTCACAGCAACCAGCCTAGGCCATGTCCATCCACGCCCTAGCGAGTCGTTCGCGGGCGTCACCGAGTAGCTGGGGAAGGGCACGGGTATGTCCGATGATTGGCATGAAGTTCGTGTCTCCCTCCCAGCGGGGAACGACATGCTGATGCAGGTGGGCGGCTATCCCCGCGCCGGCGGTAGTTCCCTGGTTCATGCCGATGTTGAATCCAGCGGGCTGCGAGACCTTTGTCAGGACCGTGATGGCCCGCTGGGTGAGTTCCGCCATCTCACGGGTCTCCTCTGGCGTGGCGTCGACATATCCGCTGACATGACGGTAGGGGCACACCAGTAGGTGTCCTGGCGAGTAGGGGAAAAGGTTCATCACTACGAAGGCCTGTCCGCCGCGGGCGACGATCAGCCCGTCTTCGTCACGTTTCGTGGGAGAAAGGCAGAACGGGCAGCCAGCCTCATCTTTCGGCTTTTCTCCCTCGATGTAGACCATCCTGTGGGGGGTCCACAATCTCTGGAAGGAGTCGGGGACCCCGCACAGCTCGGAGGATGGCTCTGTCATTGCGCACCTGGATCCGTGTTGCTACGGGATGCAATGTGGGAACGGATCCTCTCCACTGCCCGCTCGACGGGTACCCCGTTCAGCTGGGTGCCGTCCCGGAAACGGAAGCTCACAGCCCCCGCATCGCGGTCTTCTCCACCGGCGATGAGAATGAATGGCGCTTTCGACCTGGATGCGTTTCGGATCTTCTTGCCGAAACGATCATCCGAGAAGTCAAGTTCAACCCGAATTCCGTAGGACCTCAACCGGGCTGCGATATCCGCGAGATGATCGTTGAACTCGTCGGCCACGGGGACGCCGAGCACCTGTACCGGGGCGAGCCAGGCTGGGAAGGCCCCTGCGTAGTGTTCGGTCAGCACCCCGAAGAACCGTTCGATTGAGCCGAACAGGGCGCGGTGAATCATCACCGGACGCTGACGTGTTCCGTCGGCCGCTTGGTATTCCAATCCGAAACGTTCTGGCAGGTTGAAGTCAAGTTGGATCGTGGACATCTGCCAGGTGCGTCCGATGGCATCTTTGGCCTGCACCGAGATCTTCGGTCCGTAGAAGGCTGCGCCCCCCGGATCAGGAACGAGTTCCAGGCCGGAGGCCGTCGCCACTTCGGCTAGGACCTCGGTGGCCTCCTTCCAAGTTTCGTCGTCACCCACAAATTTCTCGGGATTCCTGGTGGACAGCTCCAGATAGAAGTCGTCCAAGCCATAGTCCTTGAGGAGATTGAGCACAAAGGTCAGGAGGCGGGCCAGCTCATCGCGCATCTGTTCGCGGGTGCAGTAGATGTGGGCGTCATCCTGAGTGAATCCCCTGGCTCTGGTCAGGCCGTGCACCACACCAGATTTCTCATTGCGATAGACGGTTCCGAACTCGAACAGCCGCAGCGGTAGTTCCCGGTAGGAGCGCCCCCGCGAACGGAAGATCAGGTTGTGCATGGGGCAGTTCATGGGTTTCAGGTAGTAGTCCTGCCCCTGTCTGCGGATGTTGCCCTGCGCATCGTGTTCCTCGTCCATGTGCATGGGCGGATACATGCCATCGGCGTACCAGTCGAGATGCCCGGAAGTCTGGAACAGGGAGGCCTTCGTCAGGTGCGGAGTGTAGGCGAACTGGTAGCCCTCCTCGACGTGACGGCGTCGGGAATAGTCCTCCATCTCCATGCGCACCACGGCCCCGTTCGGATGGAACACGGCCAGTCCCGACCCGATTTCGTCGGGGAAGGAGAACAGGTCCAATTCGGTACCGAGTTTGCGGTGATCACGTCTGGCGGCTTCAGCCATGCGAGTCTGGTAGTCCTTCAGGTCCTCCCGGGTGGCCCACGCGGTGCCGTAGACGCGTTGCAATCCGGCGTTGCGTTGGTCGCCCCGCCAGTAAGCGGCGCTCGATTTGGTCAGTGCGAACGCCTGGAGGTAGCCGGTGTGGGGTACGTGGGGGCCGCGACACAGGTCGCGCCATGCGACGGAGCCATCACGACGAACGTTGTCGTAGATGGTGAGCTGCCCCTCCCCCACCTCGACGGATGAGCCGTCGGCGGCGGAGGCACCGCCCTTGTCCGCTATCAGCTCCAGCTTGAAGGGTTCTGCGGCCAGCTCCTCGCGGGCTTCCTCGTCGCTGACTTCTCGCCGTACGAAGCGCTGTTTCTCGCGGACTATCTGACCCATTCGTTTCTCAATCGCTTTCAGATCATCCGGGGTCAGCGGTGAAATGGCGAAATCGTAGTAGAAACCATCGGTGATGGGAGGACCGATGCCGAGCTTCGCATCGACGAACAGATGCTGCAGGGCCTGGGCGGTCACGTGCGCCGCGGAGTGGCGGATGATGGCGAGGCCCTCGTCGCTGTTGGCTAGGACAGGTTCCACCTCATCGCCGTCGGTCAGTTCACGCTGGAGGTCCTGAAGATGCCCGTTCACCTTCATCGCAACGATCCCGCGGTCGTTGCCGAACAGGTCCAGCCCCGTGGCGGTCGTCGTCAGCTCCACGCTCTCACGCGATTCAGGATGGATGACGACGATTGTAGACACAGGTCTTCCTTTCGGTAGGGACTGGCCCATTCTGCCATCACCCCGCGAGGAAAGCCCGCTTCTCCACCCCCACTGCCTCAGCAGGGCGGGCGAAGCATCGTCGCTCCGGGAAGAACCGCCATCCGTTGTCGGAGGAGAGCTCCGGCCACTCGTGCCGGACCACACCGTCGAGATCGAAGGCGATACTGTTCTTCGTTGCATCCGTGGCGACCACCAGCCCGAAGGACCCGTCGAAGGCCAGGTCCCCCCTTAAACTTCGCCGTACTGTGGGTCGCGAGACAGAAAATCCGGGCTGAGGAAACGCTCGACGACGAGATAGCTGTCCTCATCCGGTTCCTTCAGGTTCAGCAGCGCGAAAGGCTGACAGGGATCGACGTTGTCGGCACAGTAGGCCTGAGCCTCCCGCGACAAAGGAGGTTCCATCAGGAAGGACCCGGCTGAGCCGGGTGCTCTCGGCAACCAACTAGCCGGGTCCTGATGTGTCGGGGGCAAGGGTCACGGCACGACCCGACCTTCGAAGTCCGTACGGCCTGCAATCCGACCAGCCACGAAGGGGCAGCTTGGACGCACCTGGTTCCCGGTCGGCAGGATGTCGGCCAAGGCGAAATCCACGACTTTCCCGGCCAGACCCTGCCCTTGGAACTCGGGGATCGTTTCGGTGTGGTTGAGGTCGATGACATCACCCTCGATGGCGTAGTCCACGAAGGCTGCCACTTGGCCGCCCTGCTTGAGTTCGTAGCGGAACGCGGTGTCGTTCTTAATCAGTTCGATGTCACTCATGGGTGTCATTTAACCGGATAAGACCGGGCCTTCCGGCCCGGGGCTTCAGGTGTTTTGGTGGGCGATGCCAGGTTTGAACTGGCGACCTCTTCCGTGTCAAGGAAGCGCGCTACCACTGCGCCAACCGCCCGAGGTGGAGACGGGATTCGAACCCGTGTACACGGATTTGCAGTCCGTTGCCTCGCCTCTCGGCCACTCCACCGAGTGGAATATGTCTCCGAGCGGACGACGAGATTCGAACTCGCGACCCTCACCTTGGCAAGGTGATGCTCTACCAACTGAGCCACGTCCGCACGCGCCTTCCCCTGACCTCCCCTTCGGGCTGCCTCGTTCGGCGCGTAGAGAACACTAGCGCAGGGCTTCGAGCGGATGCAAATTGCACCCACCAATCGGTGTTTCAGCCCTACCTGCCAGGGCTGAAACACCCACAGGCGTCACACGGGGATTCCGACGTAGATGGTTTCCAGATATTCGGCGATACCCTCGGAGCCGCCCTCACGACCCAACCCCGAGTGCTTGACCCCACCGAACGGGGCGGCCGGGTTAGAGATCGCGGCGGAGTTGATCCCGGTCATACCGACCTCGAGTCGTTCCGACATCCGCAACGCGCGGTCGATGTCTCTCGTGTGGACATAGGCAGCCAACCCGACCGGCGAGGAGTTCGCCCAGGTAAGCACCTGCTCCTCGGAATCAAAAGGAATCACCGGGGCCACGGGCGCAAACAGTTCTTCGCAGACCACGGGATCCCCGGGATCTGCGACTGTCAGCACAGTCGGGCGATAAAAGTATCCCGGCCCCGCAACGTCCTCACCTCCCGTGAGCACCCGGGCACCGCGTTCACGGGCTCCCTCCACGAGTTTCCGGATACGCTGCCGCTGCTCGGACGTAATAATGGGGCCAATGTCAGTCGCAGGGTCAAGCCCATTGCCCACGATCAGACCCTCGAACCCGGCGGCGAGACGCGCGGCGAACTCATCGGTCAGTTCCCGGGAGACGTAGAACCGGTTCGCGGCATTGCAGGCCTCCCCCATGTTCCGCAGTTTCACGGATTTCGCGGCTGCCACCGCACGGTCCAGGTCCGCGTCCCTGAAGACGATAAACGGGGCACAGCCCCCGAGTTCCATCGAGGTCCGCAATACGTTGTCAGCGGCCTCGCGAAGTAGCCCCTTGCCCACATCGGTGGATCCCGTAAAAGAGAGCTTCCGCAGCCTCGGATCACGAAGCAGAGGCCTGGTCAGGGCTGCCGAGGACGAGGTGGGGACCACGTTGACCACGCCGTCTGGAACGCCTGCCAGTCGACAAGCCTCGGCAAAGGCGAGGGCGGTCAGTGGAGTCAGCTTCGACGGCTTCAGGATGCCGGTGCAACCAGCTGCCAACGCAGGACCGAGCTTGCGGGTGGCCATCGCCAGGGGAAAGTTCCACGGGGTGATAGCCAGGACCGGACCGACGGGCCGGGGCATGGTGATCACCCTCAGGTTGCCCTCCGGGGTCGTGGAGTAGCGACCATTCAGGCGTACCGCTTCCTCGGAGAACCAGCGCAGGAATTCGGCCCCGTATGCCACTTCGCCGTGCGCCTCAGCCACGGGTTTCCCCATCTCAATGGTCATCAGGACCGCGAACTCCTCCGCGCGTTCCACGATGACCTCGAACAGGTTCCGAAGCAGCTCCGCGCGAGCCCGTGGCGCCGTTCGGGCCCAGCTCTCCTGGGCAACAGCCGCAGACTCCAGTGCAGCTAGGCCATCTTCGGCATCCGCATCAGCGACCTGAGCGATCACATTCCCTGTCGCCGGATTGACGACATCAAACCGTCCACCACCTCGAGGTTCGCGCCAGGTGCCGTTGATGAAGACCTCGGTCGGGGCGATGGTGAGCGCCCTGGCCACCACAGAGTTTTCTACGGAAACAGCCTCCATGGCCACACCTCCAAACGTTTCGGTGAACAAATCCACCTTAGAGGTTCCAGGAACGTGCTCTGCCACATATGCCCGGTGGAGGAACACCGAACCGCCTCTGCTTTCCTGACCCCGGCTGCTTTGCCTTGATGCGATGAAGCCGGGGAGTCCTCATTGTTGGCGCCTCCTGGGAAGGTGCGCTAAAGTGGCAGACCGCACGGGCGATTGGCGCAGTGGTAGCGCGCTTCGTTCACACCGAAGAGGTCGGCGGTTCGAAACCGCCATCGCCCACCGATGCTCCTCACTAAAGCCAGTTAGCCGCAAGGAGGAGAGGTATGTCGGCACCAGCCATCGTGCTCGTGGCACGAGGCGACGATGATCCTGCTGTTCGAGCCTCTCTGAACGTTGTGATTGATCACCTTCATCGCCTGCGCCCCGATCTTCACGTTACCCTCGGACTTCTGAACAGCAGCACCCCAACGGTGCACGAGGCAGTTGCTGCCTTGGCTGCCACTGGGGTGGAGGAAATCGCGATGGTCCCGATGGATCTAGTGTCTGCGACCGAACACTCCCCCGTCTTGTCCCATGCCCGCGATGAGGTTGGCGCTGCCAACCCAGATCTGGGCATCGTGATTGCACGCCCCATCGGCCCAGATATCGATCTGCTGAACGTTCTGGACGCCAAACTACGCGGAGCCCTTCACCGCGCAAACGCCGTTGAAGTCGATGCCCTGGTTCTGGCCTGCCCCGACGGCGGGGATCACAGGGGCGCCTCACTGCTAGCCCGACGAGCCAGGCAGTGGGGTGCGCATCACAAACTTCCGGTGCAACTCGCCCAGAATGACATCACTGGTCGCGCAACCGGCCTCGCCATAGGCGCACTACGTGGTCAAGGACGTCGACACATAGCTGTCGGCTCCTTGTTCCTGACGTCCGGCCCCGTTTTTCGCGCCCATCAGCAAGCGGCGATCAGGGCGGGGGCTTTGGCCGTCACCCCTCCAATAACCGAGGATCCACGAGTGACCGAACTGATCCTGGCCCGCTACGCCTTTGCCGCCATGCGACTGCTCGACATCGACCCTCATGAGGATGGAACATGACCGACCGCTTTCCTCTCGACCTCCCCGACCAGGAATGGCGAACCCGTCTCAGCGACCTTGAGTATCACGTGCTGCGAGAATCAGGTACAGAAGCCCCCTTCACGGGTGAATACACGGATACCAGCACCGAGGGAGTGTATGAATGCCGGGCTTGCGGAACCGAACTGTTCCGCAGTGAGGCAAAATTTTCCTCCCACTGCGGTTGGCCGAGCTTCTTCGAACCCCTGGCAGAGGATCGGGTCATCTACGTGGAGGACCGCTCCCTTCCTGGGCCACTCCGTATCGAAGTCCGCTGCTCGGCCTGCAATTCTCACCTGGGGCATGTCTTCCGAGGCGAGGGATACCCCACCCCCACCGATGAGAGATATTGCATAAACTCCATCTGCTTGCGGCTTACTCCGGCGCGCCATCAAACCAGCTCGGGAGAAGCCACATAGGCTCGCTTCCGTGACCCTAGCTCCGCCCACCATGGCCGATCCCGAGTTCCAGCATGCCCTGGAAGAATTTGCCAGCATGCAGTGGCGTTCAGGGATCAGGGCTGAAGAGATCGGGTCCCCCCAACGAATTGCCCCTTTCTCCATCGCCATGGCGCTGGACTTCATGGAGGATGGCGAGGAACTGGGCACCGGACGATTGATACTGCTGCACGATCCCGCCGGCAACGAGAACTGGGAGGGACGCTTCCGCCTGGTCTCCTATGTGCGGGCTGAGGTGGACCAGGAAATGGTCACCGATCCTTTACTGCCTGAGGCAGCATGGTCCTGGTTGTCTGAAGCGCTCTCCAAACACGGGGCTGCTCACCGAGCACTGGCCGGAACAGTGACCGCTTCTTACGGTCGCGGTTTCGGGGAACTCACGACTCACCAGGCCGAGGTAGAGGTCCGCGCTTCCTGGACACCAGTCCTGGACAACCATCACAAGATGACCGTTCATCTCAAAGCGTGGCAAGATCTTCTCGGACACATCTCAGGGCGTCCCCCTCTACCCCGTGGAGTGGTGCAATTCCCGGGGCGCTCATGAGCCAATTCGTCGAGCATCCACGAGAGCCACTGCGCCCCTTAGTTGACACCCCCGAGGCGTTCGATCTCTGTCTCGACTCTCTGACTTCCGGCAACGGTCCTGTTGCGTTCGACGCGGAACGTGCCCATGGTCACCGATACTGGCCTAAAGCTTATCTTTTCCAGATTCGACGTGAAGGATCCGGTACCTGGCTGATAGACCCCATAGCCCTCGAGCAGGACGGGAACACAAACCTCAGCAGGCTCACAGAAGCCTGTGGTGCGGACGCTCCATGGATCATTCACGCAGCCTCGCAGGACCTTCCCTGCATGATGGATGTCGGCATCCGTCCCCCTGCGTTATTCGATACTGAGCTGGCAGGACGCCTTCTCGGAGCTCCGGCGGTTGGCCTCGCCGCTCTCCTCGATGCAAAACTGGGCATCAGACTGCGTAAAGCGCATTCCGCAGACAACTGGGCAATTCGCCCGCTACCGACGTCATGGTTGATCTACGCAGCACTAGATGTCGATTACCTGATCGAACTTGCTGGTCTCCTGCGCGCTGAGCTCGTCGCCAAGAATCGCATGACGTGGGCACAGGAAGAGTTCGTTCACATTCTGCAGAACTTCTCTACGCCGCCCACACCGAGAAAGGAACCATGGCGCCGACTGTCGGGCATTCAGGGCCTGAAACACCCGAAACAGCTGGCCGTGGCACGAGCGCTCTGGCAGGAGCGGGATTACGTGGCACGCAACCGAGACCGCCCTCCTTCCCGGATCCTCACCGACGCGGCGATCATCGAATTCGCATCTGGAATCACCCCCGAATCCCCGATCCCGGATGTTCCCTCACTTTCCAGAATCCCCGGGTTCAACAGTCACAGTGCCGGGCGTTACCGAGCCAACTGGGCCCGTGCACTTCAATCAGTGCTGCAACTGTCCCCCGCCGATTACCCATCACGCCGCCCGGAGCCAAGTGGTATACCACAGCCACGTTCCTGGGAGCGCAACAATCCAGAACGTTGGGAGCTTTGGAGAAAACTCCGAGCAGATGTCGACGCCCTGGCCGGCGAATTCGGTATTCAGCCCAGTCTCATAGCACCTTCTGCCACTCTTCAGGGCTTCATTCACTCATGGGAGGAAGGCAGAGATCCCCGAGTTGTTCTCCAACAAGTTGGTTCCCGAAACTGGCAGGTCGATCTACTTCTTCCGCTCCTCACCACGTACCTTTGACTTTCTCCAGAGGATTGTTTCCCATACGAATACGACCCCTTAGACAGATTGGGTGATTTCTACCTGTCTCTGAAGCATCGCTTCCAGCACATTGCGAGCAATATCCCGCGCAGTCAATCCAAGGTCTTCCAGGACCTCCTCCCGGGTCCCCTGCGCAAGGAACCCGTACCTGACGCCGAAAATGAGGACCTGTGGCCCAGCCCCGGCAAGCCGACCGAGCAATTTTTCCCCCAGCCCTCCGGAAACCAGATTGTCCTCAATACTCACGACCATCTCGTGTTCTTGGGCCAACCGGATCAGCTCGGGGCTGAGTGGAATGCACCAGGTAGGATCCGCCACTGTGCACGGCACCCCCGCTGCGGCAAGTTTCTCTGCCACCCCAAGCCCAATTCCTGCGAACTGCCCATACCCCACGATCAGGATGTTGGCGTCGGTGTCCACACGAAGCAGATCGACCTGATCACGCCCCTCGCCCCGACACGCGACTGCAGGTATGTCACTGGGTAGACGTTCCTTCGAGTATCGCAACACGGTCGGAACATCTTGGACTGTAACTGCCCGTTCCAGCGCTGCGACGAGCCGAGGCTGGTCCCTCGGAGCAGCAATCTCCATCGTTGGTATGAGACCCAGCATCGAGAGATCCCACACGCCATTGTGGCTTGGGCCATCGGTTCCGGTCACCCCGGCCCGGTCGAGCGCAAAAGTGACGCCGGCACCGTGAAGGGCCACATCCATCAGAATCTGGTCGAAGGCCCGATTCAGGAAGGTGGCGTACACAGCAACGACGGGATGCACTCCTGCTCTGGCAAGCCCAGCGGCAGAGACGACGGCGTGTTGCTCAGCGATGCCGACGTCGAAGACCCGATCCGGGAAAGCCGCAGCAAACCTGTTGAGGCCTGTTGGATGCAGCATGGCGGCTGTAATGGCCACCACATCCGTTCTACGCTCCCCGATCCGAAGCATGGCATCCCCAAAGGCATCGGTCCACGTGGCCTGAACGGCGTCGCTGAGCGGCTGCCCGGTGACTTCATCGATCCTTCCGACGGCGTGGAACTGATCTTTCTCGTGTTCCTCGGCAGCCTTGAAACCCTTGCCCTTGCGGGTGATGGCATGGACCAGGACGGGACCCTCGAACTGTCGTGCCTGCTCAAGATGCCCGATGACCGCGCGGATGTCGTGTCCATCTATGGGACCTGTGTATTTCAGACCCAGGTCGGAGAACATTCCTTGTGGTGCAAGAACGTCCTTGACTCCGGTTTTGAAGCCGTGCAGCAGGTCGTAGGCGGGACGCCCCAGCACCGGGGTCCGATGGAGCCAGTTCTTGATAAGACTCAGCGTCCGCTCATACCGTCGATCGGTACGCAAGCCAGCCAGGTGTTTGGCAAGCCCCCCGACCGTCGGGGTGTAGGAGCGACCGTTGTCGTTGACGACGATAACGATTCTCAGGTCAGGTTGAGTCGCTATGTTGTTCAACGCTTCCCAGGCCATTCCACCCGTCAATGCCCCGTCACCGACCACCACGACCACGGTGCGTTTCTCACCACGCAGGCGAAACCCCTTGGCGAGTCCTTCGGCCCAGGACAGGGCTGTTGACGCATGGGAGTTCTCGACCCAGTCGTGCTCGGATTCGGAGCGGGCCGGATAGCCGGACAAGCCTCCCCGCTGCCGGAGATGCTCGAAACCTTCCACCCGACCGGTCAGGATCTTGTGGACATAAGACTGGTGGCCGGTGTCGAAGATGATCGGATCGTGAGGAGAGTTGAAGACTCGGTGAATGCCCAGGGTGAGTTCGACGACACCAAGATTCGGCCCCAGGTGCCCACCGGTGCGACTGACCCGGTTGATGAGGAAGCCGCGGATCTCGGACGCGAGGCTTGTCAGCTGGCGGCGCGAGAGCGTTCGCAGGTCACGCGGGCCACCGATCTTGGTGAGCATGGACATGGCGGACAGTCTAGAGGCTCTCTCAAGGAACGGACACCTTGTAGCGTTACCGCGCCAGACCGTGTTGCGACTTCATCGAGACCACGCTTTGTCCGTGCTCGACTTCAGCGATGAGCATCCCAGATACTGGAGACTTCGTCACTGGCTACCCATCCGGGCCGTCCAAGCGAAGAACTGAGCCAGAGCGCTCACAGGTCCGGGGAAGATATCACGCTGATGTGCAGATCAGCAAGTCAAACCATCAAGCGAGAGTTGGTGGTGCGCAGGTCACCCTGTGCACCACCAACCAGTTTCTTCTCCGGATTAGACACTCTTACCGAGAAATGCCTCCGTGGACTTTCTTCCTGACGAACCATGAAATCGTCAATCCCACGAACCACAGAAGCGTCAGCCCCAAGGCTATTCGGGTGTCGTCATAACGCAACAGCACATAGACCACGAACCCGAAGAAGAGCAGCACTACCCATGGCATGAAGGAGGCGCCCGGCATGCGGAATGCTGCATTCTTGTGGGCCTCGGGATACAACTTCCGATAGCGGATGTAGCACACCAGGACCAGTGACCACATGAACAGCACCAATCCCACCGATACCGAGGAGACCATGGTGAACGCCTCCATCACCGATCCGCCGATGACCAGGATCGGGAAGGCGACACACGTCAGTGCTACTGACAGTATCAGCGCCTTGGCTGGAACCTGGTGCTTCGACAGATGGCCGAAGGACTCGGGTGCCTGCTTCGACTGTGACAACCCGTACAGCATGCGGGAGGTCGAGAAGATCCCCGAGTTTGCGCTGGAGGAGGCAGAGGTCAGGACCACAAAGTTCATGGCCCCGGCCGCAGCCACGAACCCAACCATGCTGAACAGGTTCACAAACGGCGACATGGTCGGATCGATCTTGTCCCACGGAGTGACCGACATGATGACCGCCAAGGCCAGCACGTAGAAGATCACGATCCGAACCGGTATGGCATTGATGGCTTTCGGCAGCGTTTTGTGCGGATCGGAGGTCTCGGCCGCAGCCGTTCCGATCAACTCGATACCGATGAACGCGAACACCGCGATCTGGAAAGCCGCCAAGAAATTATCACCGTCTGCGGGGAAGATCCCCAACGGACCATAGGCACTCCACAGGTGAGTGATCGATGCGGTTGTCGAGCCGTCAGCAGACTGGAAGTTCACGAGGATCATCCCTATGCCGACGACAATCAGGAGCAGGATGGCGATGATCTTGATCAGGGCGAACCAGAACTCGATCTCACCAAACAACTTGACCGTCAACAGGTTACAGCCGAGCAAAGCCATCAGGAGAATGAACGTACAGATCATCGACCAGGTCATGTCCTTGATCCAGAAATCAAAGTAACCGGCGATGACGACAACTTCTGCGCTGGCCGTGACGACCCACAGAATCCAGTACGTCCAGCCCGCGAAATATCCCGCCCATGGCCCGAGCATGTCTCGCGCGAAATCCTGGAAGGACTTGTACTCGAGGTTGTGAAGCAGGAGCTCACCCATCGCCCTCATCACGAAGAAAAGCATCGTTCCGATGAGCAGATAGATCAGCAGCAATGACGGCCCTGCCAAGTGAACAGTCTTGCCTGAGCCCATGAACAGGCCCGTGCCAATGGCGCCGCCGATGGCAATGAGCTGGATGTGGCGGTTCTTCAGATTTCGCTGCAGATGCTCTTGGCCATCAGCGGCCTGCGTTGAGGCAGGTTCATACGACATGATCAAGCGCTTCCGCCAAGGGCATCAGTGGCAGGTCGAACGCCTCGGCCACACCCGCAAAGGTCAGGTTACCCTTAACCGTGTTGAGGCCCTTGGCCAACGCGGGGTTGTCCTTCAGCGCCTGGGCTGCACCCTTGTCGGCGAGCTGAACCGCATAGGGAAGGGTGGCATTGGTGAGCGCCCAGGTGGAGGTGTTCGGCACCGCGCCCGGCATGTTCGCCACGCAGTAGAACTGCGAGTTGTGGACGGGGAAGGTCGGATCGTCATGGGTGGTCGGGTGGGAATCCTCGAAGCAGCCGCCCTGGTCGATGGCGACATCCACCAGCACCGATCCGGGCTTCATCTCGGCAACCATGTCGTTGGTGACGAGTTTCGGGGCCTTCGCGCCGGGGATGAGCACCGTGCCGACCACCAGATCGGCCTGGAGGACGTGCTCACGCACAGTGAGGGCAGAACTCGCAACCCCGTGCACCTGGTTGTGGAACCTCCAGAAGGTGTTGCGCAGCTTGTCGAGGTCGGTGTCGAGCACAGTGACATCCGCACCGAGACCCATGGCGATATTGGCCGCGTTCTGGCCTGCAACACCGCCACCGAGGACTACAACCTTGGCGCTGGGAACGCCACCGATGCAGCCCATAAGGACGCCGCGTCCGCCCTGGGCCTTCATGAGGGCATGGGCACCGACCTGGGGAGCCAAGGAGCCTGCGATCTCGGACATGGGGTAGAGCAGCGGCAACGCACCGGAGGGCAACTGGACTGTCTCGTAGGCGATCGACGTGGTGCCCGCCTTGAGCAGAGCATCGGTCTGGGGACGATCAGCCGCGAGGTGAAGGTAGGTGAACAGGGTCAGGTCCTCACGCAGGTACTGGTACTCGCTGGAGATCGGCTCTTTCACCTTGATCACCATCTCGCCAACCTCCCACGTGTCGGCGGCGTTGCTAACGATCTTCGCACCCTGCGCGACATATTCCTCATCCGAGATCGAGGAACCGACGCCTGCGCCCTTCTGGATGTAAACCTCGTGACCCCTCCTGACGAGCTCGTGGACACCAACGGGGGTGATGGCGACCCGGAACTCGTTGTTCTTGACCTCGGTCGGGACTGCGATACGCATGCGTTACTCCTTCGTAATTGTTTGGCTGCCCCACCTCGGGCATCCATGCGTTTGCCTGAGACCGACAGTAGTACGGCTCAGATCAGCGCGCGCAAGCACCCCCCTGTTTTTCGCTTCGACAAGGCCTTGAACCACTGCGGCCGGGAGCGACAGGACCCCTGCGAGGCCCTTCGGTGAGGGCTCGCAGGGGTCCTTGGACCCGTCGTCAGGCTTTCGCCAGGTTACGCAGTACGTAGGGCATGATGCCGCCGTTGAGATAGTAGGCACGTTCCCCTGGGGTATCGATCCGCACGATGGCGTCGAATCCTGTCGTCACCCCGTCAGACCGGGTGGCGGTGATCCCGACCGTACGAGGGGTGATGCTGGAGTTCAGGGTGGTGATGCCGGAAATGGCGAGGGTCTCCTCTCCCGTCAGGCCGAGGGAGTCGGCCGAGACCCCTTCGGGAAACTGGAGCGGGAGGACTCCCATCCCGATCAAGTTGGAGCGGTGGATCCGTTCGTAACTCTCCGCGATCACGGCCTTCACCCCAAGCAGTGCCGTGCCCTTGGCCGCCCAGTCTCGAGATGATCCAGACCCATACTCCTTACCCGCCAAGACCACCAGCGGAACACCTGCGGTCGCATAGTTCTGGGCTGCGTCATACACGGTTCTCACCGGACCCCCGGGAAGGGTGAAGTCGCGTGTGAAGCCGCCTTCGGTTCCGGGGGCCACCTGGTTTCGAAGTCGGATGTTGGCGAAGGTTCCCCGGATCATGATCTCGTGATTCCCACGCCGGGAACCATACGAGTTGAAATCGCGCTGGCTCACTCCACGGGAAGCAAGATACTCACCTGCCGGGGAATCGGCTTTGATGCTTCCCGCCGGGGAGATGTGATCAGTGGTGACGGAATCCCCCAGCTTCAGCAGTACCCGCGCACCTTCGATGTCCTTGACCGCGATGGGCTTGTCGGGCATTCCATCGAAATAAGGGGCTCTACGAACATAGGTGGATTCCTCGTTCCATGTGAAGACCACCCCGCCCGGGGTGGGCAGCGAACGCCAGCGTTCGTCTCCAGCAAACACATCCGCATAGCGGGATGAGAACATCTCGGAACTGATGGACGAGTTGATCACGTCCTCAATCTCGGCCTGGGTGGGCCACAGGTCCCGCATGAACACGTCGTCCCCATTACGGTCCTGACCGATGGGGTCATTGAACAAGTCGATGTCCATGGTTCCTGCCAAGGCGTAAATGATGACCAGCATCGGACTGGCAAGGTAGTTCATCTTCACATCCGGGCTGATCCGACCTTCGAAGTTCCGGTTACCAGAAAGCACCGCCGCAACGGCTAGGTCGTGCTCATTAACGGCAGCGGAAACCTCGGGAATCAGAGGACCGGTGTTACCGATGCAGGTTACACAACCGTAACCGACAAGGTTGAACCCGATAGCGTCGAGATACTGTCCAAGTCCCGACTTCGCATAGTAGTCGGTGACCACTTGAGACCCAGGCGCCAGCGATGTCTTGACCCAGGGTTTACGGGTCATTCCCCGCTCTACGGCTTTCTTCGCCACCAGGGCCGCCCCAAGCATCACGGACGGGTTGGAGGTATTGGTGCAGGACGTGATGGAGGCAACGGTGACGGCGCCGTTCCTCAGCTCGAAGGACGTGCCGTCCGCTAGTGTCACGGGTACCGCGAGCTCAGGGGTGTTTGTGTAGGCGGGGAGCACATCGCGGAAGCTGTCACGGGCTCGGGCGAGCAGAATGCGATCCTGGGGACGTTTCGGCCCGGCAATGGACGGCGCTACGGTACCGAGGTCAAGTTCGATGTATTCGGAGTAGACAGGTTCGCGGTCATCCTCGTGCCACAGTCCCTGGGCTCTGGCATACGCCTCCACGAGCGCGATCTGGGCTTCGTCTCGCCCGGTCAGGCGCAGGTAGTCGATAGTTTTCCCATCGATCGGGAACACCGCGATCGTGGAACCATACTCGGGGCTCATATTCCCAATGGTGGCGCGATTGGCGAGCGGCACCTGGGACACCCCCTCGCCATAGAATTCAACGAATTTCCCCACCACTTGATGCTGACGCAGCATCTCGGTGATGGTCAGGACCAGATCGGTGGATGTGGTTCCTTCGGGGAGCTTGCCTGTCAACTTGAACCCGACCACCCGTGGGATAAGCATGGAGACGGGCTGCCCCAGCATGGCTGCCTCGGCTTCAATACCGCCGACGCCCCAGCCGACTACGCCCAAGCCGTTGACCATGGTGGTATGGGAGTCAGTGCCTACACACGTGTCGGGATAGGCCTGGAGAACGCCGTCGACAACTCGCGGGAAGACGACCCGGGCTAGATGTTCGATGTTGACCTGATGAACAATTCCGGTTCCCGGGGGAACCACCTTGAAATCATCGAAGGCTGTCTGACCCCAGCGCAGGAACTGATAGCGTTCATGGTTGCGTTGGTACTCTATCTCGGTGTTCCGAGCGAAGGCGTCCGGGGTCCCAAATGCCTCTGCTATGACGGAATGGTCAATGACCATTTCCGCCGGAGCCAGCGGATTCACCTTTGCGGGATTCCCGCCGAGATTCGCAACGGCCTCCCGCATAGTCGCAAGGTCCACCACGCAGGGCACGCCCGTGAAATCCTGCATGACGACACGAGCGGGAGTGAACTGAATCTCGTGATTCGGTTCGGCACCTGCATCCCAGCTGCCGAGCGCACGGATGTCGTCGGCGGTGATGTTCGCCCCGTCCTCCGTGCGCAGCAGGTTCTCGAGCAGGATCTTCAGGCTATAGGGCAGCCTGTCGTGTCCTGTAACCGCATCGATTCGGAAGATCTCATAGGTGGTGCCATCCACGTCGAGGGATGACCTGGCCCCGAAACTGTTGACACTCATCGCTCTCCTTGCGTCACATCACGCCGCTTATCTCGACGTCAAGATATCACGGCGACGCCCTGTACCCAAAAAGCTTTCGTGAACACATTAAGATCTCGTAGAGGGCCGCAGGATGGCGACACACTCCACATGGTGAGTCATAGGAAACAGGTCGAAGGCGCGAATCTGACATGCTTCATAGCCCCGGGCAGCGAAATCCGCTAAATCCCTCGCCAGACTGGCCGGATCGCAGGCCACGTGGGCGATGGCGCGTGGCGCGAGATCCGCTACCCTCGCCACCACGGCGGCCCCGGCACCCCGGCGAGGCGGATCGAGGACGACCAGGTCAACCTCGGGCGGAAGCCGGCGCAGTGCCTTCGCCAGTGGCAACGCCAAGAACCGCCCTCGAGGCACATTGATACGAGCATTTGCAACGGCCTCCCGGTCCACGTCCACCCCAAAAACCTCAGCCCCAGCGTGGTCCAGTCCAGCGGCAAACAATCCGGAACCGCAATAGAGATCGAGCGCCAGATCACCCGATCTCGGCCTGAGTCCTGCCAAGACTGCGTCAAGCAGGGTCTCGGCCGCTTTGGGATGCACCTGCCAGAAACCGGAGACCGTCACATTGAAGGAAAACTTTCCTACTTTCTCGCGGATCTGAGATCGACCGACAAGGACTTTCCCATCGGCAAGCACGCTGACCCCGCTCGCCGAACGAACCACGCTGAGCGACTCGGTGCCTTCCGTGAGTTCGTTCAACTGTGCTGGGAGAGGGCCGGGAGCAGCCGCGAGGCATCCCGTCTCGGGGAGTGGCACCACCTCGTGGGATCGTCGCCCACGTAGCCCAACCCGACCTTTGCTGACCGCGTACCTCATCCGGGTACGCCAGTTGACCATCGGTTGAACAGCCTCCACCCGCCCGGTCCACGTGATCCCCGCCATTCGAGACAGCTGCTCCGCGACGACAGCCGTTTTGAGGTCAAGTTGAAGCTCAGGACTGGCATGCTGCCAATCACAGCCACCGCACTCCCCCGCGACCGGGCACGGAGGCTCAACCCTTCCAGAGGATGCCTCAAGAACTTGAACCACATGTCCTCGATCGAACCGCCTGCCCCTCTCAGTGATCTCGACTATCACTCTTTCTCCTGGCAGTCCGCCCGTGACGAAAATCACCTTGTCGTCGATCCGCCCGATGACAACTCCACCATGGGCGACTCGTCCAAGTTGAACCTCAGCTTTCATCTCGCACTCTGCCTGACCTCACGCTGCCGCGAACTCCTGAGCTGGTAGGGTACGGATATCACCATCACGCCACTCATGTAGTGCAACCTGGTGCGGATCAACAAGGTGGTCTGGTTGTGGAGCAGCCGTTCCCGCCAGTTTCCCACCACGTAGTCGGGAATGTAGACGGCCACGACATCCCGGGGATTCTCGGTACGAAGATCCGCCACATACCGGATGAAAGGTTGAGTGATCTCCCGGTAGGGGGATGCGATCACACGCAGCGGAATCCCAAAATCCTCCTTCCGCCACGCTTTCATGAGCTCGCGCGCCTCCTCGTCGTCAACGGAGATCGTCACTCCCATCAAAGAAGTCGCACGAGATGCCTTTGCGTAGGCGATGGCTTTCGCGGTGGGCAGGTTAACCTGCTGCACCAAAACCACCGCACGGACCCGGCTCGGCAATGCTCGGTCAGATTCAGGCCGGAGTGCCAGCTCATCCCTGACCTGGTCGTAGTGCCTTCGAATCAGAACCATCAGCAGGTACATCACTCCCATGGCAACCAGGGCGAGATAAGCGCCGTGGGCGAACTTGGAGATGAGCACGACAACGAGCACCACAGCAGTCATTCCCGCACCGAGGAGGTTGATCACGCGAGAACGTTTCATACGTCTCCGCTCACCCCGGTCCTTCTCGGCACGAAGCGCACGGTTCCAGTGCAATACCATTCCGATCTGCCCAACCGTGAAGGAAATGAAGACACCGACTACGTAGAGCTGGATCAGGGCAGTCACCGAAGCGTTGAAAACCCACACGAGAAGAATGGCTACCACTGCCAGCAGCACGATCCCGTTGGAATAGGCCAAACGGTCCCCTCGCGTGTGGAGCTGCCGAGGTAGGTAGCCATCCTTAGCAAGGATTGATGCCAGGCTCGGGAAACCATTGAAAGCAGTGTTCGCCGCCAAGAACAGGATCAACAAGGTGGCGATGATGACCACGTAGAACCCAGGAAGGAACCAATCGCCGAAGACTGCACGGGCAAGTTGCCCTGTCACGGTTACTGCAGCGGTATGGATGGTCGAACCATCGGGGGCCAGGTAGTGGGTTCCGGTCAGCTCGTCGATCAGGTGCACGTGGAGCAGGTTGGCCAATAGAACGATCCCGACGAGCATGGTCACCGCGATCAACCCGAGCATCCCGAGTACTGATGCGGCATTGCGGCTCTTGGGAGGGCGAAACGACGGCACACCGTTGGCGACTGCTTCCACACCAGTCAATGCTGCGCAGCCCGAAGAGAAGGCTCGGGTGATGATCGCGACCAGCACCCACCCAAAGGTGTGGTCAGTTCCTTGGGTGCCGATCACAGTCAGATCCGAGGTTTCGCTTCTCAACGGTTGCCCCAGGATCAGGACCCGGAAGAACCCTACAGCGAGCATCACGAGCATAGAGAACATGAAGACATAGGTTGGCCAGGCCAGGATTCCTCCGGAGTCCCTGACTCCCCGCAGATTCATCAGGGTCAGAACAACGATCACCCCGACTGCGATGGGCACCTCATAACCTCGTATCCCGGGAAGCATCGCCTTGGCGTTGAGCACACCGGCGGAAATCGAGACGGCGACCGTCAACACGTAGTCGACCAGCAAAGCCGAAGCAACGGTCAGTCCGGCGTACCTTCCCAGGTTGGCGGCGGCGACCTCGTAGTCTCCCCCACCGGTCGGATAGGCCTGAACGGTCTGCCGGTAGGACATCACAACCACAACGATCACGGCCCCGACCGCGAGCCCGATCTGCCACGAGAAGAGATATCCGGTCATGCCTGCCAAGGACAAGGTGATCAGGATCTCGTCGGGTGCATAGGCAACCGAGCTCAGGGCGTCGGAAGCAAACACGGGCAGCGCAAGACGCTTCGGGAGCAATGTCTCTCCCAGCTGGGCGCTCGCCAGGCGGCGACCGACGAACAAGCGCTTCAACGCCTGATAGATGTTCACGAGGCCCTACGGTAGACCTATCGCAGAGTGATTGCGATACCGTCGGATCGATTATCCGGGAGTCCCTGGAGCGGGAGGTAAACGCAGATGCACATTGTGATCATGGGTTGCGGTCGTGTTGGTTCCATGCTTGCGCGGGGCCTCGAGAAGCGAGGGCATTCGGTTGCGGTGATCGACGTCAACGTGGATTCGTTCCGGCGGCTTGGTTTTGATTTCCAAGGAATTACGGTCAGCGGTATCGGGTTCGACAGGGAGGTCCTGGAAGCTGCCGACATCCGTCATGCCGATGGTTTCGCCGCCGTTTCCAGTGGTGACAACTCGAACATCCTTGCAGCCAGGGTGGTTCGTGAACAGTATGGGGTGGACAATGTGGTGGCCCGCATCTACGACCAAGGCAGGGCCGCCGTCTATGAAAGATTGGGCATCCCCACCGTTGCCACCGTTCGCTGGACCGTGGGTCAAGTGATGCGCAGGTTGCTGCCAGAGGGCAGCGAGCCCGTGTGGCGCGACCCGTCGGGGACGGTTCGCCTGCTTCAGATCTACGTCCATTCGGGCTGGGTGGGTAGGCGTATCAGGGATATGTCTGCAGCGGCTCAGGCACCCATCCCGTTCGTCTCCCGTACGGGGCGCGGCATCGTCCCGGACTCCCAAACAGTATTCCAGGATGGGGATCTGATTTTCGTCGCCTGCGAGACCGAACGAACCGATGCTGTGGAGTCCTTGTTCGCCGCTCCCCCGACCCGCTCCTGAGATCTGTGAGGAATTACCATGCGAGTAGCCATCGCCGGAGCCGGCAACGTCGGCCGATCCATCGCACGTGAGCTGATCAGCAACGGTCATCAGGTTCTCCTGATCGAAAAAGATCCAGCAGCTATAAACCCCGACTCCGTGCCCGGGGCGGAGTGGTTCCAGGCGGACGCCTGTGAGCTCCAGAGTCTGGAGGAGGCGGAGCTGGAGAACTGTGATGTCGCGATCGCCGCCAGCGGTGACGACAAGGTGAATTTGGTACATTCCCTGCTCGCCAAGACAGAGTTCGGGGTGCCTCGGACGGTCGCACGAATCAATCATCCGGGCAACGAGTGGCTCTTCGACGAGGCCTGGGGAGTTGATGTCGCGGTTTCCACTCCGCGCATCATGTCTGCCTTGGTGGAGGAAGCAGTCGCAACCGGTGATTTGGTGAGGCTGTTCACCTTCACCAAGTCCACCACGAACCTTTCTGAGATCCGGTTGCCGCGACACAGTCCTTTCGTCGGTCGCCGAATCCGTGATCTGGAGCTACCCCGCGAGGTAGTCCTGGTGGCCATCATTCGCGACGGTATCCCACTGGTACCCGAACGTGACGGCGCCCTTGAGGCCATGGACGAGATGCTGTTCGTGGCCAGTCAGGACGCAGAGAGCGAACTCAGCTCGCTGTTCGCCCCACTCAACTGATCGGTGGTTTACCGTAGGGTCAGCTGAGGACCTCGAATTCAGGGTTATACATGACGCGCCCATTTTCACCGGGGGAGATCCGGCCCTGCACGACAAGGTTGCACCCGGGAGTGATGCAATCCAGACGACGGCGACCGGTCCAGTTCAATTCGATACTGCCCGTACCATCTGTCAGCAGAGCTTCCACACCGCCCATGTCGAGGCTGGTGACCCACCGGATGGTGCCCCGTATCTTCACCCTTGCGCGGTCACAACATTCGGCCAGTGGGCTGGCGCCACAGTCACGTGAACGCGCTTTGAGGTCCGCTGCCTCCAGCTCCTCAGCCGGGGAGAGGATCCGCCGCAGCCGACCCATGAGGCCGTGCCGCTCACTGGTCATTTCTGCTCCAGGTCCGGGATCGTCAAAGGAATGAGGCTGCCCGGAGCGGCTGGGGAAGTTCCCCTGCAGACCACGAGATTGCCGAAACACTCCAGAAGGGCGATGCTCACGTCCTCATCCTCCGGCTCGAGGGCAGCGCGTCCGAAGACGATCCCGCGGAGCACCCACCCGGGCCCCCCGACCAGCCACGTGCGGGAAACGTGCGTGCCACGCCTGCCTTGGGCATCGGTGACGGGTTGGCGACGGCGCAATTCGACACCGAACGGCCCTTCCAGGAGGGTGACCTCCCCACCCTCCTTCTCTGTGGCCGCCGTGATCTCCTCACGAATTTCCGCGAGCATCGAGGTCCGTCTCGGGCCAGCGAACAGTGCAACCTCCATGGCTGAAACCCCATCTCCTACCAGGAAGGACTGGACCTGTTGCCGAGGTTCATCCACCTGCAGCTGCAGCTGCATCTCCTCGAAGGGGGTGACAATGAGGGCCCCCAGATCTATCCGCTGGACGTCATCGCCCTCCAAATCCACTTCATCGATGTCGAAAGGCCCCTCGTCGCGGTCGAACTTTTCGTCGATCTCGGCCCACTTCTCCTCATCGGTCTTTTCCTCGACGATTTCCTCGTCGTCCTCGATCTCCTCGACCGTCTCCTCGTCAGCGGATCTCATACTGCTCCCTTGTGATTTCACTGTTGTCCGGTTGAACCATAACCGCCTTGACCGCGCTCCGTCGCGTCGAGTTCAGCGACCGGAGTGAACTGGGCGGAGATGAAAGGCACGATGACCAGCTGGGCAACTCGCTCTCCCGCTTGAAGTTCCACGGCCTTCGTCGTGTCAAGGTTGATCAGGCAGATACGGATCTCGCCACGATAACCGGAATCGATGATGCCGGGACTGTTCACGATCCCGAGACCTTGGCGCGCCGCGTGCCCGGAACGGGGCGTCACCATTCCCACTGTGCCCGAAGGAAGGGCGAGGCGCACCCCGGTGCCGACAAGTACTCGTTCTCCCGGCTGTAGAGTGACGGTCTCGGTGATGCGCAGGTCGGCGCCCGCGTCTCCGGCTCTGGCATAACGGGGCAGGAACTCAGCAGCAGCCCCAACCACAGGAATTTCGCACACCCGGCCAATCTAGCGCGGCTGCAGCCCAACCGGGAGCCGCGAGATAATGGGAGCCCTTGGAAACACCGAAAGGACCCTGCCATGGCAGTTGAGGAAAAGATTTTGTGGAAGATCTACGCAGGCGCACTCGGAGCGGCCACGACTCTTCTCACCCAGAAACTGATAACGAAAGCATGGGAAACTGCCACCGGCGACGTCCCTCCGGATCCGAACGACCCCGACACGCCACTGACCCAAGCACTCATCTGGGCCCTGTGCAGCGGGCTGGGAGTGGGCATGGCCCAACTCACGATGAATCGCTACATGCACCGCCGCTGGTTCTCGAACACTGGCCGCAAGAGCCCCGGCCAGCTGCGTAACAAGATGGATCTGTGAACTCGCTCAGACGCAGTCGACGCAATACTTGAGCTCACCCTTAGTCTCCGCCAGCTGGCTCTGAGACTTGACCAAGAAGCACGAAGCACAGGTAAATTCATTCGACTGCCGGGGCAGTACGCGTACCGTGAGCTCTTCATGAGAGAGATCGGCGCCCGGTAGTTCGAATGATTCCGCTGCCTCGACCTCGTCCTCGTCGACCTTGCCGGAATTCTTGTCATTGCGGCGCGTCTTGAGCTCCTCGAGTGAATCCTCACTCATCTCCTCGTCGCTCTTACGCGGTGCGTCGTAGTCGGTGGCCATGTCCGTGATCCCTCCTAGTCTCGCCGTCGGTTCGTCCCGAAATTGATCGGGGCTATGTGTACCACATCCTGAGCGTGGCGCAAGTCCCAGGTTCCGGCGGTGTCGGCTGGTAGGTTGTTCAACCAGACACACAGGGGAGTTTGCATGGACAGCGCACTGAGCCCGCGGGAGATCCAGTCCCGCATCCGTGGAGGGGCCACGCTCACTGAGGTGGCCACGGAAGCCGGAGTGGAACCGGAGCGGATCGAAGGGTTTGCCCTTCCCGTGCTGGCGGAACGCGAGCACATGACGAACACTGCCTTGGAGTGTGCGGTCAGACGCCGCGGAGATGGATCAGGCCATCGACGCCTTCAAGAACTGATCTCAACTCGTCTCCAGGCCCGAGGTATCGATTCGGAAGGCATCTCCTGGGATTCATGGCGGGAGCCCGACCGCAAGTGGAGACTGGTGGGCGTGCTGGCGAGCCACGAGCGCAGAGCAGAGTTCATCTTTGATCCCCGGGGTCGTTTCACCATTGCCGACAACCCGGATGCTCGATGGATGATCGGTGAGGAGATACCAGGCAGCAAGGATCCCGACAACGAGAACACCGTCGACTTCGACGACGAGTTCGCTCTGGTTCGTGCAACCACACAACCCATCTTGCCTCCGGCCCTCCCGGGAGATGATGTTCCCACCGACAGCTTCGATGAGGGACCCGCAACGTCCGAACTCGACGACCTCTATGACATGTTGAGCGGTGTGAGCGAGGACTCAGTACGGATCTACGTCGGTCTCGACGAAGATCCAGCGGAGGAAGCAGCTCAGGAAGGCGCAGAACATACCTCGCTCGAAGAAGACTTCGAGGAGACGGAGGTCATCGATGATTTCGCAGGAATACCTGAGGTAGACATCACCGAAACTGTCGAAACTTCCCTCATCGGGTCACCACAGGACTCACTGATCGATACCGAGGACACCTCTCCGCAACCCAGGTCACGGCATCGACGCAGAGCTCGTGTCCCGAGCTGGGACGAAATTATGTTCGGTGGCCCAGCCCACTGAATTCTTCCTGAGGTCGGGGATCCGTGTGCACTGTCACCAGCCGATCACTCCACTCTCCTAGCCGAAGGGGCCTGCATTGTCTGTCGTCCGCTACGCTTCTCGGCCACGTCGTCAAGGCCCTTTTCAATCCCCAAAAGGAAGAGGATCCTCCCCCAAGGTGGCACGAGCTCTGGTCGCTGTCATGCCTCGCCGGTGATGGGCCCTGCACAACACTTCATAGCGAATCTCTCCCGATCCGGTGTCACCCACCACCACCTGAGAGCCCTCCGTGACCATCAGACCATCAACGGTTCGGGCGTTGTGAGTTCCCTTTTCTCCACACCAGCACAGCGGTCCCATTGGAAGGGTTTCCACGCGGTCGGCCAGTTCTACCAACCGTTGTGATCCGGGAAACAACCTGGTTCTAAAGTCCGCGAGGATCCCGAAGGTATAGACATCGATCTGTAGTTCATCCACGATCCGGGCAAGCTGCTCCACCTGCTCTCCTGTGTAGAACTGCGCTTCGTCGCAGACGAGATAATCCACTCGTTTGCCTGCCACCAGCTGGGATATGACATGGGTCCAGAAGTCGAATCCCTCGTCAACCTCAGTGGCTGGCGCTTCGAGCCCCAGCCGGGAGGAGACACGCGCCGCGCCCGAACGGTCCTGGGACGTGAAGATCCGTCCCTGTCTGCCGTGCGTGGACTGGGTGTGGTCGAACTGCAGGGCAAGGGTCGATTTTCCGCAGTACATAGGGCCAGTGTGAAAAACAAGTTCAGGCACTCATGGCTCCGATCAGTTCCTCGTAAATGGAAACATATGCCTCGGCGGTATGCCGCGGGGTGAGTTCTTCGAGCAGGCCCCGGGAAGCGGAACGCATCGCGGCGCGCCGCCCGGGATCGGCGAGTCTCCTCATCCCGGCTGCCAACGATGTGATGTCCGGTTCGGTCAGGAGCGCAGATTCTGGTGAGGTTGCCACGGTCAGGCGGTCGTCACAGTAGAGGATCGGAAGTCCCGCTGCCACAGCCTCGGAGAGCACTAGCGCCTGGGAGTCGAACCGATGACTCGTCAACACGAACACATCAGAGTTCACCAGTTCGTAGGCAATCGCATCGAGGGAACGCAGATGGCCCCGGAAATCAATGTTTCCGGCGCCCGCAGCCAACATCCTGAGTAGCGGACGCTGGTCACCGTCCCCGACGATCACCAGTTCTGAGTCCGGTATGTCGGCATGCCGGAAGGCCCGGACCAGAACGTCCAAGCGTTTCTCCTTCGCCAGCCGCCCAACGGTCGTGAACCGCACCGTCTCATCAGAGCGTTCCCTGCGGGCGTGGGAGATGGCTTCCAACATGCCACGGCCAACGCCGGTGGGGACCACGTATCCGGGAATCTGGTGGGTGGCGGCGGTCTCGACCAGCTCCTTCATGAAGGGGCTGGGGACGGTCCAAGCATCAACCTTGCCTGCGATATCAGCAAAGGATGCCCAATCCATTCGGGCGGCCAGCCCACCTGGTTCCTGGGCTCGGGACACCAGTCGGGAGCGGCTGGAAGCCCGTCCTGCTGCCCTGGTCAACAACGGGTTGATGAGGAACTGGTAGAGCCAGGTACCAAAGATCGCTGCCTTGACGGTCTGGTGCGTGCCTGCGACGTTGGCATGGAAGGTGTGGAGATGCGGGATGCCCTGGAGCCTCGCGATCCTGGCTCCCAAGATCAAAGCCCCTCGTTCGGTTTGCGTGTGCACCACGTCAAAGCGTGCGCACTTCGTAATCAGCCGGGCGCGGCGTTCCGAGTTGTGCAGGATGCTCAGGTGTGCGGGAAGCCCCTCGACATAGATGGTCGGGCACTCGATAACTCGACAGTTCCGAGGTTTCTCCAGGTGTCGGTCAGGGGCTATGAGGCTCACCCGGTGCCCCAGGTCCGTGAGTTCCTGGATCTGAGTCTCGACAGAACGACCGATCCCGCCGGAAGAGGGAAAAAAATCGTCTATCAGCAGCGCTATGTGCATCATTTCGGTCCGAATGCGAAAAGCGGTACATACATCTCGGCGGCAGTAAGGGAACCATGCTGGCCCCGGAGCCCGAACTCCTTCGGAAGGTTCCGGGTATGAATGGCCCAGTCGTCATGCATGACGACCAGCACATCACCGATTCGAGAACGAACCCGGTCGGTCACATCACCGAGCCAGCCCGCATCGATCGCGTCATCGCGCAGCCACACCTCGGCTCGTTCCCCCAGCTCCGAGGCCCAGATACTGGCAAGCTGCTCGGGTTGCCGGTTGTAGAGCTGTCGGAGCCTAGGTTCACCTCCCACCCGCCAGACCCCCATCAAATCCGGGTGATTCTCGATCGTGATCCGGTGTTGCTCAGGAACGTCAACCATGCCGTGGTCACCCGTGACTAGCAGGCACGTGTCATCCGGGAGGTTTTCCAACAGGCCCGTGACGAGCTCCTCCGCCCGGGCCAGGGAATCCAGCCACTGCCAGCTTCCCACCCCGTGTGCGTGCCCGCTGTGGTCGAGGCCGCGTTCGTAGGCGTAGACCACCTCGTGGTCGCGCAGGGCCCCTATGACCAGCCCGATGAATGCCCGATGGTCGCCTTCCACATCCACCCCGATGTGTTCAGTTCCACCGAAAGCCAACCTCTGGAGTCCGCTGCCCTTGAACCGGGCGAGACTGACGCAGCCACTGGTGAACCCCCAGGAACGCATCCGTTGGTAGAGAGTTGGCGTGCAGACAAAATTCTCGATGTCGACGGGGCCGCCCGCCCACGTCAGGGCGTTCACCACACAGCTGCGATCGGGATCGAGAAAGGAGTAGCCAACCACCCCATGGCTGCCGGGAGCAGAACCGCACCCGAGACTGGTCAGGGATGTTGCGGTGGTCGAGGGCACCGCGCATGTCAGGCGTGTGGCTTCTCCCAATCTCGGGGCGAACAAGCCACTGTCGTGGCTGTGCTCGGCTATGGGGTACCAACCGAGGCCGTCGACCAGCAGAATGACGTATCGCGCTGCCCTCGGCACGTCGAGCAGCGGGGTCTCCCCCAGTAACCGGGACGCGACGCTGGGCAGCAGATTACTCAGGCAGGCCCCCCCGTAGTCGGGCAGCACGAACTCGTTCATCCGACGTGCTCCTGCAGCAGGGAGCCAAATGCCATGAGCTTGTCGACGCTCTGCCATCCGTCACCCGCAGGGCTCATTCGGACGGTCAGATCGTTCGGAACCGACATTCCGGTCCATCCATGGTCGGCCTCACACTGCGGGTCTTCACATGTTGCGGGACCGATGTCAAGGCGAGAAGCAGCTCCCCACGCCAGGGTGAGCCAGGCTTCGACGAGCTGCGATCCGTTGGAAGGGTATTTCTCCGGGTGATGCACGGAGCGGGTCACCACGACAGAGTGGATGGCTCTAAGAGCCACCGCCTCAGCGCTGGTTATGGCGCGATCCGGATAGCCGGCATCCTGTTCATCGGTGTGGCTGATAATCAGCCGCCTGTCCGTGAGCACAAGCGCCGTGAGGTGCCGCTGTAAGTCACCCGTCGCGAAGCTGGCCTCGTGGTGAACGAGATAACCGAGCATGCTCTGCTGTCCCAATGCCCCGGAGATGCTCGCCCAGACAAGTTCGGGGAAGAACCGGCAGTCCTCCACCTCTTTCTTGAGTGCAGCGGCTATGGAGGCCTCGGGGGACAGCTGAATCACCCGGCCATTCTTCCACTAAATTGAGACACCATGAAGTCTCGGCCCTTCTTCGCTGCCCGCATCGAGGATCACCTGAACCGAGTGCTGAATAGTTTCCTGCTACGCCGCGGCTGGCAGGAATGCATCACCTCGTACACCGGTTTCGGCACCACCAAGCAGGTTCGTGTCCTCGCGCGGGTCGTGCTGCGTCCTCCGAAGGATGCAGGGATCGTGCAGGCAGCGACAGACCTGCTGCACCGTCGCGGATGGCGTAATTTCATCGCCGCCGCGAAGGTGACTTCCAGGGCCGAGGTCATCATCGGGGATCTCAGAGTCCCGGTTCAGGCCGACCGGGGTGGCTATATCGACGTCCGGATCCGCGACCACGGTCTACCTGTCGGATGGCATCAGGTACTCATCGAGGGTGCCGGTGGTGCCTCCAACTGGGCCCCAGTCCATGTGATCGACGAGGACCAGACCTTTGGGATCGTCTCGGACATTGACGACACTATCTTGTCCACGTGGCTTCCCCGCCCCATGGTCGCGGCCTGGAATTCCCTGGTGCTGACCGAGCAAGCCAGACAGGCGGTCCCGGGCATGTCGCGTCTGTTCCAACAGCTGATCGCCGCCCACCCGGGGGCGCCGCTCATCTTCGTTTCGACGGGAGCTTGGAACACCTATCCCATGGTCACACGTTTCCTCAAGCGCCACGGTTTCCCACGTGGCGCGCTGCTACTGACCGACTGGGGACCGACCAACACCGGGTGGTTCCGCAGCGGGGCTCATCACAAACGCACCTGTCTGCGGGAACTGGCCCGGGACCTCCCCAACATCCGCTGGCTTCTGGTCGGCGACGACGGTCAGCACGACCCCGACCTGTACGCCGAGTTCGCAAGTCTCCAACCGGACCATGTCGCGGCCCGCGCGATCCGTCAGCTCACCCCCGGAGAACACGCCTTGGCTCACGGAACCCTGACCGAGACCCCCGACATTTGGGAGTGGACCCCGGATCTAGCCCCGGAGGTCCGTGCCTCTGACGGGGATGGACTTGCCGATAAGCTACGCCCGTTGATCCGGCTCGAGGAGATCTGAAGCAGCCCATGACCGATACCACAGAGGAGTTCGAGGAACACATCCTGGACGTCGATGTCACCGAGGAGATGGAGTCCAGTTTCCTCGAGTACGCCTATTCCGTCATCTATGCCCGTGCTTTGCCGGATGCCCGCGATGGCCTGAAACCTGTCCAGCGACGCATCTTGTTCTCGATGGATGAGATGGGTGTCAAACCTGAGAAGGGGCACGTGAAGTGCGCCCGCGTGGTTGGTCAGGTGATGGGCGTGCTGCATCCGCACGGTGACAGTGCCATCTATGACGCTCTGGTGCGCATGGCACAGCCGTGGGCAATGCGACTTCCTCTGGTCGATGGTCACGGAAACTTCGGCTCACTCGATGCAGGACCGGCCGCGATGCGCTACACCGAATGCCGGATGGCCCATCCCGCGGTGGCGATGACTGCGGGCTTGGACGAGGACGTCGTCGATTTCAGGCCGAACTACGATGGCAAGGACACCGAGCCCGATGTGCTGCCTGCCGCTCTGCCGAACCTCCTGGTCAACGGCGCCTCGGGGATCGCGGTGGGAATGGCCACCAACATCGCCCCACACAACCTCCGGGAAGTGGTTTCCGCATTGAAGGCGTTGCTGGGGGACCGGGATATCTCCTTGGAGGAGTTGATGCGGCACCTGCCCGGCCCCGACTTTCCCAGCGGGGGAAGGATAATCGGTCTCGACGGCATCCGTGACGCCTATGCCACCGGGCGTGGCTCCTTCAAGGTTCGCGCCAGGGCCAGCATCGAGCGGGTTTCGGCGCGCCGACGAGGGATCGTCATCACCGAACTGCCCTACCTGGTTGGTCCGGAAAGGATCATCGAGCAGATCAAGAAGGGCATCGATTCGCGAAAGCTGGTCGGCATCGCCGGGGTGAAGGACCTGACTGACCTGGCCAACGGCACCAGGCTGGTGGTGGAGGTCAAGAACGGCATCAATCCCGAGGCCTTGTTGGAGCAGCTCTACCGGGTGACGAAGCTGGAGGACACCTTCGCGATCAACGCGGTGGCGCTGGTGGAGGGCCAGCCACGGACCCTCACCTTGAAGCAAATGTTGGAGGTCTACCTGGAGCACCGGCTCCACGTGACGATCCGCCGCACCCAGCACCGCCTCGGCAAGGCTCAGGAACGGCTGCACCTGGTCGCAGGGTTGCTGCTGGCCATCGTCGACATCGACGAGGTCATAGCAATCGTTCGCTCCAGTGAGAACGCTACCGAAGCCCGCACTCGGTTGATGGGTGCATTCGACCTGGACGAGGTGCAGGCAAACCACATCCTGGATATGCAGCTGCGCCGTCTGACGAAGTACTCCACGCTGGAGTTGAAAGCTGAGGCCGACGAACTGGCTGCCCGCATCGAGGAGTTGCAGCGCATCCTCGACGATGACACAGTCTTGAACACCTTGGTGGCATCGGAGCTGGACGAGATGGCTGAGCGGTTCGGAACCCCCCGCAGGACGGTGTTGCTGGCTTCCGACGGCGTGGTCAGGTCGGCGGCTCCCCTGGAGGTTGCCGACGAGCCATGCTGGGTGCTGTTGTCGACGACGGGACGCGCGGCCCGCACCGACTCTGCCGCTCCCTTGCCCGTGACGGGTCCCAGGGCCGCCCACGACGTGATCGCTGCCGCGATCAAGGTCACCTCTCGCGCCGAGTTCGGGGTGCTTACCAACACGGGACGCCTGCTGCGAGCCAAGGCCATCGAGCTTCCTACCGTGCCGCTGACCGCCACTGCCCCGAACCTGCAAGGCGGTTCCGCCGCGCGGGAGTTGTGGCCTCTGGAGCAGGGGGAACGGGTGGTCGGTCTGACCTCCCTCGACCCCGGGGGGCCTGGACTGGCTCTGGGGACGCTCCGAGGCGTGGTCAAACGGGTCAACCCCGAGGTGATCGGGAAGGATTCGTGGGACGTGATCCGCCTCGAGGACGGCGATGAAGTCGTAGGGGCGGTGGAACTGGCCTCCCCGAACTTGGCGTTCATCACCTCGGATGCGCAGCTGCTGCACTTCTCCGCTGACTTGGTGCGTCCGCAGGGGCGTCTGGGCGGAGGTGTCGCCGGAGTGAAGCTTTCAGCAGAGGCGAAGGTGTTGTTCTTCGGTGGGGTCGATCCCGCAACGGATCTCGTGGTCACAATCGCGGGGGCGCCGGATTCGTTGTTCGGACATACCGCAGGCGGCGCCAAGGTCACCCCGCTGGCCGAGTATCCGACAAAGGGCCGGGCCACCGGTGGAGTCAGGTGCCAACGTTTCCTGAAGGGGGAAACAGCCCTCATCGCCGCTGCCATCGGCGGGTTTGTGACCGCTGCTACCGCAGATGGAACGCCGGTTGCCCTACCGGAGCCCACACCGAAACGTGACGGCTCTGGTGTTCCCTTGAAGGGGGTTGTCGAGATGCTCGGGGCCCGGTGCCTCCCAGAAGTGGTTGAGTTGATCCCATGAGTTTCGACGACCTGCTCTCCGCCAACCGCAGCTACGCAGAGAATTTCTCCCGGCAGGGAGCCGACGGCATCGCCCACGCGG
Source organism: Arachnia propionica (assembly GCF_037055325.1). Taxonomy (NCBI): domain Bacteria; kingdom Bacillati; phylum Actinomycetota; class Actinomycetes; order Propionibacteriales; family Propionibacteriaceae; genus Arachnia; species Arachnia propionica. Next base: position 497,690 of record NZ_CP146373.1, read on the forward strand.
GAGTGGCAATCGTCACCTGCATGGATTCACGCATCGATCCGTTGCCCATGGTCGGTCTCGGTCCTGGTGACGCCAAGATCCTCCGCTCCCCCGGCGGCTGGGTGGCGCCCTGGACCATGACGGGTCTGGTGCTGGCGGTCCAGCTGCTCCACGTCGACCGGATCATGCTCATCCCCCACACCCGCTGCGCCATGGCGGGAACTGACGAGGCGCTGCACCAGTCGATCGCGGAACGCAACGGCATGGACGCCACCTGGTTGAGTTTCGGTGCCAGCCCGGACCAGATGAACCGTTTGAAACAGGACGTCTCCGCCGTGCTGGCTCATCCCCTGATAAAGAACCAGGCCAAGGTCGGGGGATTCATGTACGACGTGGACACTGGTCTGCTGGAGCAGATCCTCTGAAAGCCTCACCGCCCGTTGCGTTGTGACAACCCGAGAAGGGATGTGGGGGCCATGTCGAGACCGACGTCCACAAATGAACTGATTCGCCTCGCTGCCACACGATTCGAAAAACTGTGCACTCTATGCGATTCGATGAGCACACACGAGCGCGCCATTTCGTTCGATTTCAGCAACGAGGCCAACAGGAAAGAGGCTCATTGGCAGCGTGACAAGAACGTTCGAGACGTCCTAGCGCACCTGTACGAATGGCACCAGCTCCTGTTGACCTGGGTGAAAGACAACAGGAGCGGACTGTCACGGCCATTCCTGCCCTCACCTCACACCTGGAGGACGTACAGGGGGTCGGCAAAGTCGGTTTAGGTGGTTGTTTGGGTGAGTAGCTTGATGGCGCGTTTTGGTTGTCGTGATAGGGACCTGGTGGTTGAGGCGATGGCGGCTTGGACGCCGTAGGCCAGTCGGATGAGGCTGATGGCCAGGTTGCGCAGGGCGGCCATGATCTCGGGGCCGTTAGCGGTGCGCAGCTGGTGGTGGTCCTCGTCGAAGACCATGTCTCTGACCCAGTGGAGCCGGTTCTCGATTCCCCAGTGCCCTTGGATCCAGGCGGTGACGGTCTCGGGCTGGGCATCAGTCATGGGTAGAGAGCAGACCAGGTAGACCACCTCCACAGTCGTCGTCTTGGCGCTACCGCTGCTGTTCTTGCCTGTGTTCCTGCGATTCTTGGTGGTTCGGGTGCGCCGGACCTGGATCACCTGAGCCGCCCCGGGGAAGTCCACCCAGGCGGGAGCCTCGACCGCTTTGACGGTACGCCGCACCCGCCGCCCACGCGAAGTGTCAACGCTTGAGATTGACGGAACGTTCTTCCAGGGCAGCTTCTTGAGCGTCCTACGTACACCGGGCTGGTTGTTCTTGACAGTGAGAAGATAGTGACCACCCTGATCGTGGATCCAGTGAGCGGTGTCTACCTGGGTGTGCATGGCGTCGGCGGTGACCACCGCCCCGTCCAGGTCCAACGGTTCGAGAAGCTCCCTGAGCGCCGGGATCTCGTTGGTCTTGTCCGCCACCCGCGCCTGGGTCAGGACCGTGCCGGTGGCGTGATCCAGGGCTGAGAGGAGATGAGGCGCCGGGTCCTTGCTGGTACGGGCCCCACGCATGGTCTTGCCGTCCACCGCGATCACCCTTCGACCGGCGACGGTGCCGGTACGTGTACAGAACCAGGACCTCAAATGGGTGTTGAGGTCTGCGGGGTCCAGGTCCTGGAGCACCCTGCGGATGGTGGACTCCGACGGCAGGGCCTGGCCCGCCTCCAGGCCCAGGGCCTCCAGGTCGGTGGCGGTCAGATCGGTGGTGTGCTCCCATATCGCCGTCAGGCTGCGACACCCGGCCATCACTCCGGTCACGGCCAGTGACAGCACCGTGAACAGGCTGTGGCGTACTCCCCGCCGATCACGCGGGTCGTCCACGTTCTTAAGAACCTCGACCAGGGGCTGGCGTGACAGAACGGTCGTGGTGGAAGATGACATCAGCGCGGGCTCCCAGGACGAAAGGGATGACTAGACACCACTCATCGTCCCTACGGGGCCCGCGCCCCACCTCAACGACACGCCACCCCTGTCAACGCTCAGCCGCCCTCACCCACCCACTTTGCCGACCCCCTGGGAGGACGTACGGCAAGTTGAACGATCAGTTCTGGCGTCAGCACCAGTCAACTGCTCCAGGGGAGGCTGAACGACTCGTGCGTTCCTCCCACGAACAGGTGATGGCCTTGATCAAATCCTTCAGTGATGCCGAACTGTTCGAGAAAGGCCGGTTCGACTGGACGGGAAAGACGACCCTGGGTTCCTACTGCACATCCGCGACATTACGAGTGGGCCATGAAGAAGATCCGCGCGCATCTCAAAAAAATACGCTCCGCGCCTCGACCTTAGGTGTGGCATTGTCCCAGGTGCCATTGAAGCTCGTTTATGGCCGCCTAAGCCCGCGAACAAGCCTTCTCAGACATCTATGCGGTCGGATTCCAGCGCGTAGGCGCCCGCGACGATGAACTCCTTGCGCGGCGCCACGTCGTTTCCCATCAGCATCTCGAAGACAGCTTCTGCGCGTTCTGCGTCATCCACCGTCAGGCGTCTCAGGGTGCGGCGCCTGGGGTCCATGGTGGTCTCCGCCAGCTGGTGGGCATCCATTTCACCCAGCCCTTTGTAGCGCTGCGGTTCCTTGAACCGCACCCCTTTCTTCGTCAGCTCCGCAGCCTTTCGCTGGTATTCCCCGTCGGTGTAGGTGTAGATGTATTTCTCCATTCCCCGCTTCGGGTTGATCAGTTCGAATCGGTGCAGGGGAGGAACCGCTGAGTAGACCCGTCCCGCTTCCACGAGGGGACGCATGTAGCGGAAGAACAGTGTGGCAAGCAGGCAACGGATGTGGGCCCCGTCAGAATCAGCGTCCGCCATGAAGATGATCTTGCCGTAGCGCGCCGCATCCACTTCGAAGGTGCGTCCCGAACCGGCACCGACCACCTGGATGATGGCCGCGCACTCGGCATTCTTGAGCATGTCGCCGACGGATGCCTTCTGCACGTTCAGGATCTTGCCGCGAATCGGCAGCAACGCCTGGAACTCGGAGTTGCGTGCCGTGTTTGCAGTGCCTAGCGCAGAATCGCCCTCGACGATGAACAGCTCGCTTAGCTCGCCGTCGGCGCTGCGGCAGTCCTTCAGTTTCGGCGGCAGCGAGGACGACTCGAGAGCGTTTTTCCGGCGCTGATTCTCGCGGTGTGCCCGGGCCTGGACGCGAGCACGGGAGGCGTTCACCACCTTTTCCATGAGCGTTCGCGCTACCTGCTTGGTCGCGGCCTTGGAGCTGGTCAGGAATTCCGTGAGCTCGCTCTCGACGATGCGCACTACAAGACGCTGCACGGGAGGGGTACCCAGCACCTCCTTGGTCTGTCCCTCGAACTGTGGTTCTGCGAGCCGAACGGTGACCACCGCAGTCAGTCCCTCGAGGCAGTCGTCCTTAACAATCTCATCCCCGTTCTTCAGCAGCCGGGTCCCGTCGAGGGACCTCGTGAACGCCCTGACCACACCCCGTTCAAAGCCGGAGACATGGGTACCGCCCTTGGGAGTAGCGATGATATTGACGAAGGAGCGCACCTGAGTGTCGTACCCGGTACCCCATCGCACCGCGATGTCCACCTCGAGGCTGCGATCCACATCGGTCGCAGTCATCGCTCCAGCCTCGTCGAGCATCGGCACGGTCTCGGTGAACGAGTCGCTGCCAGTCAGACGCAGTACCTCCGTCAAGGGGGCATCCTTGGCCAGGAAATCCACGAACTCCGTGATGCCTCCTTCGTGGAGGAACACCTCTGTTGCGGGTTCTCCCCCACGGATATCGGTCACCTCCAGGCACAGACCCGGGACGAGGAACGAGGTCTGGCGTGCCCGGTCGTGCAGCTGGGGCAGGGAGAGGCCGGCGTCGGCAAGGAAGATCTGTTCGTCGCTCCAGTAGCGAACCCGGGTTCCTGTGCGATTCTTTGGCACCCGCCCGAGTTTCCGCAGGCCCGAGGCCGGAGTGAAGGGGGCTTCCGGTCCTTCTCCATCGAAGATTCCAGGAACTCCGCGTCGGAAACTCATGGCCCACGTAGTCCCCTCACGGTCTACCTCAACATCCAGGCGGGAGCTGAGCGCATTCACCACGGAAGCGCCGACCCCATGGAGCCCACCGGTCGCATTGTAGGAGGAGTTCCCGAACTTCCCACCAGCATGGAGCCGGGTGTAGACCACCTCGACGCCACTGAGGCCTGTGCGTGGTTCCTTGTCGACGGGAATGCCCCGGGCGTGATCCACGACCTCGACGGATCCGTCCTCGTGAAGGGTAACCGCGATGCGGTCGCCAAAACCCGAAAGCGCCTCGTCGACGGCGTTGTCGATAATCTCCCACAGACAGTGCATCAGGCCGCGGGTGTCCGTGGACCCGATGTACATGGCCGGGCGTTTGCGCACCGCCTCGAGACCCTCCAGGACCAGCAGGTTCTTGGCCCCGTAGTCGCGGGGGGTGTGGGTATTGGGGTTCGAGCGCACCGGGACAGGTTACCGGGAAGCGAGCAGCCACGTCAGCAAGAGGTTGGGTGGCTACTGACCCCCGGGAAGGGGAATATTGGAAAAGCGCGCTACGTTAGAAACGGCACAGAGGTAATTCGGGAAGGAAGGGCGAGCATGAATAACACCGCCACTGAACGGGCCACCGGCGGCCTCACCGCCATGGACCGGTGCGACCGCTGCGGCGCCCAGGCTTATCTCCGCGTGGAGTTGAGCAGCGGCGGCGAGTTGCTGTTCTGCGCCCATCACGCGAGCATGCATCGTGAAAAGCTCGCCCAAGTGGCTGCGCGAATCCACGACGAGACGGCACGTCTCAAGGAGTGATTGTCGCCGTGGCTGCCCGGATCAGCTCTGGGCTCGCCACCACTGGTTCCAAACGGTTGGCCAGAACGTGGTAGAAGGCAGTGGCCACCCGTTCCGGTTCCAGACCGCGGGCCTCAGCCCAGGCCTGTCGGTAGATGGCCAGTTGCAACGGGTCCGCGTCCGCGTCACCAATCTTCCAGTCGATCACGAGCGCATCAAAAGCTGGATCATCGCTGGGAAAGACCGCATCGATCCGCCCGCGCAACACCAGCGATTCCCAGCAGAGCAGAAACGGAACCTCGATTCCAAGCGGCGTCCGGTTCGCGAACTGGCTGGCTTCAAAGGCTCGTTTGAGACGTTCAAGCCCAGGTTCCTCGGCATGGACCCGAAAATCGAGTTCATCAAAACCGGGGCTGAGCGAGAACCGCGCCATCACCCATTCGTGAAATCGCTCCCCCAGTCGCGCACTGCGTTTCGGTTCCCGAGGCATTCGGCGCGCCAGGCGCTCAGCGAAACCCGCTGGGTTCTTTCGCAGTTCCATGAGAGCGGTGGCTGTCAAGCCTGCCGGTAAGGTCAGGTTCCGGCTCGTCCTCCGGGTCAGTTGCTCAGCCAGAAAGGCAGCATCCCGGTCCCACGCCGCAATCCTCTCCTGTTCCGCTGCTGAGGCGACGCCAGAGCCCCAGACCCAGCCGGTCTCGTCTTCCCCGGATACGATCACCTCCCGTGCCTGACGGACCAGGGCCGCAGCGTGGGCTGTGGCAGCTGCCCGGTCCGTGATAGGAATGGGCCAGGCCGCGGTCCGGGCTGCAGTGGGCCGAGGATTCTCCTCCGGAGGAGATAGCTTGGGGGATCCCTCGTGGAGTGCCGCCGCATCCTCGAAGTAGCGGGACCGGCCGCGTATCCGTTTCAACCCAGGAGCCCAGGCGTGGGCCGAGACGACGAGCAGTCGTTTCGCCCTGGTGGCGGCAACATAGGCCAGCCGATCTTCTGAGAGCCGGTGTTCCTGTTTCAACTCCTCCCGGTAGGCATCGATGCCCCGTTTGGAGTAGTCGGCCAGCTGGGGGATCGAATCCGCATCTCCTCTGAGCGGCGCGGGCAGCAGACGAGAGTTCGTGCTCCAGTTCCCCGTCCGGTCGGTCCCGGGAAACACCCCCTCCGACAGCGCCGGCAGGTAGACCGTATGCCATTCCAGTCCCTTGGCCCGATGAACGGTGAGCAGTTTCACCGAATCAACCGCGGTCGGTGTGGCGCGTTCCAACGCGTCCCCGTGCTCCTCCTCGGCATCCAGCCATGCCAGTAACCCGGCCAGGCTCCCATCACCATCGATGTCGGGGTAGGTGGAGCAGGCCGCAATGAATCGCGCAAGCTGGGAGGTGTCCCCGCGCACCAGTTGTTCGGCCTCCAGGCCGAGCCGGGAGATCACACGGCGCACCAGCTCAGGGACGGGCTCATCCAGGTGCCTGCGTAGATCGGCGAGTTCCGAGGCAAACCGTTCCAGCCGCGCTCTTCCTTCATCGCTGATGGCGGCTCCCCCAGGATCGTTCACGGCGTCCAGCAGCGAGATCTCACGTGCCGGATCGGTACGTGAGACGAGTTCGGTCAATTCCTCGGGCAACGAAAGCGGCTCCTTCGTGTTCTTCCCCGGCACCAGTTCCCGGGCGCGACGCGCCAACGCGGCGAGGTCAGCCAGGCCGAGCCGCCAGCGTTCCCCGGTGAGCAACCCGGCCACCTCAGCGTTTGCCAAGGGGTCGGCGAGTACCTTCAAAGTAGCCACCACGGGAGCGATCTCCGGTAGGCGCAAGAGGCCCCCGATCCCGACGATCTCCACGGGAACATCGTGTTCCCGGAGATGTTCCCACACCGAAGTCAGGACATCGTTGCGGCGGGTCAGGACGGCGATGTCCCGCCATGCCGTGCCCTCGGCGTGCTGGGCCGTGACGTCGGTCGCCAGCCAGTCGAGTTCCTCCGCGAGGGTGTCGAAGCACAGGACACGGACCTCGCCATCGGGGGTTCCCTCCCCGGGGCGCAGTTCCACCCCCCCGCCCCTGTTGCGCGTGAGCGGCTCGGCCAGGGCGTTGCCTACCTCCAGGATCCGGCTGCCGCTGCGGCGGTTGATGGTGAGCGTAAATTCCTTGGCGGGTTCCCCCGTTGCCCCGGGGAAGTGGGTGGGAAACCCGAGGATGTTCGAGGCCGCTGCTCCGCGCCACCCGTAGATCGCCTGATTCGGATCCCCGACGGCGGTCACTGGAAACCCGCGGCCCGACGCAGTATCGGCGCCGCTGAACAGTGCGCGCAGCAGGATTGCCTGCGCCGACGAGGTGTCCTGGTACTCATCGAGCAGGACCACCCGGAACCGTTTTCTGAGCGTGGCGCCGACCACGGGGAAGGACCGCGCCAGTTTCACTGCTTGGGCCTGCTGGTCGGCAAATTCCACCAGGCCGAGTTTCTCCTTGAGTGCCCGGTAGGTCTCGACGAATTCTAGCAGTTCCAGGCGTTCGTCGATGGCCGCTTGAGCCTCAAGAACTGCTTTCGTCGGTGATCCCCGCCACAGCGGTGCTTTCTCGAATCGGGCCCGGGCCCGCAGGGAGAACTCCCTGACCTGCGTGGGCGTGACCAGGTGCGATCCCAGGGCAGCGTCCAGGGCCAGTATCCGTTCTGGGAGTTGGCGAGGAGATAGTCGGGACACGTGTTCGAGGGGACTGGAATGTTGTGCAACCGCCCGTGCGGCAACCCTGAATCTAGAAGCCCCGGACAGTAGCCTCGCATCAGCCTCAAGGCCCAGTCTTAGGCCGTGTTCTCGGACGAGTCTCGCGGCGAAAGCATCGTAGGTGAGCACCATCTCGCCGCCCTCCGTCTCGTCCCGGGAGGTCAGGTCGGCCCGTTCCAGGGCGTGACAGATGCGCCCTCCCAACTCCGCGGCGGCCTTCCGGGTGAAGGTCAACCCGAGGACCTGCTCGGCCCGCACCTGCCCGGTGCCCACCAGCCACACGACCCGGGCGGCCATGACCGTGGTTTTCCCCGTACCCGCGCCGGCGACGATCACCTGTGGTTCGAGTGGTGCGCAGATGGAGTTCAGCTGTTCTGGGCTGAACGGGATTCCGAGTGCCTCGCACAGGTCGCCGGGGTCGTTCAGTGGTTTCATTCCAAGCCTCCGGGGTTGATCGCCGGGCAGGAGAACCCGAACGCGCACCAGGCGCACTGCGGTCCCTCCCGGGCCTCGAAGATCCCCCTCTGGAGGATCTCGACCGCCTGTTCCAGTTTCTCGGTGAGCCAGGAGGGGCCCTCCGGCAGGACCGGTTGGAATTGCCGTTCCGGTAGTGCTCCGCCGTGCCGGAGCTGGAGCAGCGACGGCTCTGCCACCTCCCTGATTCCGGGCGCCCAGGAGTCGAACGCCCCGAGCCTGGCGGCCAGTTGATACACCCCGAGCTGGGTGTGTTCGGCCACTTCGGCCCTGGTCGGGGGGCGGCGACCGGTCTTGAGGTCCACCACGGATAGTTTCCCGTCCTTCAGTTCCAGCCGATCCACGGTGCCGCGCAGCAGGACCGGCACGTCCTTGATAACGATTGGGGCCTCGAAGTTCACCTCGACCCCGAGAAGCTCGTCGGGGTTTGTCTCGTTCCAGGCGTGAAACCGGGTTAGTGCCCGGCGCATCTGTTCCTTCTCGGCTGCCTCCATCCAGCGGGCCTCGAAACGGAGCCGGGGCCAAACTTCATCCAGGTCTCGGAGTATCTCCTCGAGTTCCATGGTCCCCCAGGCGGCTTGCTGGGCCAGCCGATGGACCACATCACCTACACTCGCTTGGGGGCCTCGGAGCCGGTCGGCGCCTCCCCTTCGCGAGAGGAACCACTGCCGTGGACAGGCCAGGAGCGCCTGCAGAGTGGAGCCGGTGATGACCAGTGGCCACGATGTCTTCCAGTCCGGGCAGGAGGGTTCCTTCACCCCCCACCAGTTCTCGGGGCGGGCCTCACGAAACGCGGGGAGAAAGCGCTGGTCGGTGATCTCACCAAGGTGAGCCAAGCGCAGCGCAGCCGCTCGCCGCATGGCCGGGGACTCAACAGGGTCGGCCGCTACCTGCCGCAGCTCAGCGATCAGGGATGCCGCCGTCTGCCGTTGCCCGGGCAGTCCCGCAACACGCACGGGGGGCACACCCAGCTCTCGGCAGAACCGCGATGGTTCCGCCGGTTCGGCCTCACTGGCTGCCGGAGCGCTGATGTGCAGTTGCTCCACCGCCCGGGAGCAGGCGACATAAAAGGATCGCCTCTCGGATGCGATCTGACCAGCGGTACTGGCCGCATCCAAGTGATCGGGGGCGAGACGGTCCGGGTCCAGCAGCAGGCCCCGCCAGCCAGTCTGCGGCCATGTTCCTTCACTGACCCCGATCACATACACCCTCCGCCAGGAACTACTGCGAGAGCGATGGGCTGTGAGAAGCCGTACACCACGTCCTTGGATAGAGAGTTCACGCCCGGTGTCAGCGGGGATCTCCTCGCGCATCACAGCTGCGCAGAAAGCGTCGGCACCGTGATGCCCGGCGAGTTCTTGCCGGCGTCCTGCGAGTTCGAAAAGCTCAACGATGGCGTCCAGGTCCTGGTTGGCGCCACGCGACCCCGCCAAGGCGGCCTCCCGCAGCCTTTCGGGCCATCCCGTTCCATTCCAGATCGTCCACAACACCTCGGCCACCGGGCAGCCCCGGGTAAGTTGCCTGGCGGCCCTGCCGAGCAGGGAACCAAGCATCCGGACGCGTTCAGCCTCGGGACCAGGGAGGACTTCCAGCAGTTCCGGCTGGCCAAGACACTTCCCAAGCAGGTCGTGGGAGTCCAAGTCACCAAACCCGGTAGCCAATAGAGATCGGATCAGCGCACGCTGTCCCACCGCATCCAGTTCGCAGAGGGGACTGGCCAGCAGTCGGGTGACCGCCTCGCTCCCTAGATGTTCAAGGTTCGCTGCCCCCGTCAGCCCGGCCAAGAGGGTTTCCACTGCACGCTGGGAACCGAGAGCCAGTTCGTCACCGGCCACTTCGACAGGAATCCCACAGGCCGTCAGTTCGCGAGCCAGCGGGGCCAGTTGGCTGCGCCCGGATCGCACGATCACCGCGAGCTCGTGCCAGGCGCAGCCATCCATCAGCACCGCGTCACGCAGCGCGGCAGCCAGATGGGCGGTTTCCGCTGCTGAATCGTCGTAGATGCTAGCCGTCACAAGCGACTCTTCACCTGGTGCAGGACTGACGGCGGGTGGGGCATCACCCGCGTCAAGCCGTTCCCGGATCCTGGCGAGCGCCTTCGCCACGGCTGGGCGGTTCCGGTGGCCGGTGACGAGTCCAAGGGTCTCGGCGCCAGGCAGCCTGCGCAGCAGGGTGATGCTGGCGGCGGAAGCACCGCGGAAAGAACCGAGCCTTTGCTGGGGGTCGCCGAAGACCAGCAGCGGAAGTCCGATTCGGGCCAGGTCCGCCAACAGATTCGCCGCCACCTGGTCGAGTTCTTGGGCATCGTCGACCAGCACCGCATCAAACCGCGAACGGCAGGCTTCTGCGACGGCAGTGTCAGCCAGAAGCAGGCGTGCCCGATGAACCAGTTCAGTGTAGTCAAGGGCACCGTCGAAATCGGCAATCGTCAAATAGGTCTCAAAGAAACGCCCGATCGCCTCGAAGGTCGGCTCCCCCTCGGCCAGTTGGATGACGCGCTCCGGATCGAGGCCGAGCTGGCGAGCTCGAGCCAGCACCTCACGCACTTGCCGGGCGAAAGCATGCGTCCGGGCGGCAGCGCGGACCTCTTCCGGCCAATACTGCTCCCCCACGCCCTCGAGCAGGTCCCGGAGCCTCTGTTCCTGTTCCGGCGCTCGGAGCAACCTGAGGTCCTGTTCAGAATCTCCCAGTTCTCGTAGCAGACCCAGGGCGAATCCATGGACGGTCGTCACGCGGGCTCCAACCTCGGCTCCCCCACGTCGCCAGATGATATCCCTCCTCAGTTCCTGGGCTGCCTGCCGGGACGCCGTCAAGATCACGAGTCTTTCTAGGGTGGCGCACTCCTCCAGACGACTGACCGCTGCGGCCGCCAAAGTTATGGTTTTCCCGGTTCCCGGCCCCCCAAGCACCACCCGGACTCCTTGATGCGACCCGGCAGCCATCTCCTGCTCGGCGTCCAGCACTGGCCTGCCAGGCAGGGCACCGGGCAGGAGGCGCCAGGCTCCGATGTCGTTCATGAGTCAATGGAAGCATGCCTGACCCCCAATCTGTGGAAGAGTGATCCCCTGGGGCCACCGCAAGGTGCGGTGGAGCAGTTTTTGCAGGAGAACAACTATGGCTCTGGGAACCGTCAAATGGTTCAACCCCGACAAGGGTTTCGGTTTCATCGCTGTTGACGACAGCACTGGCGAGGATGTCTTCGTACACTACAAATCCATCGACATCCCAGGTTTCAGGACGTTGAATGAGAATCAGCGCGTGGAGTTTGACATCATCCAAGGCCCGAAGGGCATGCAAGCGGACAACGTCCATCCACTCTGAAGCTGCCCGTCAGGGCGGCTCCGGGATAGGATGAGCCACACGACCAGCGAAGGCGAGGCCCAGTGACCATGCACCCGGAGGGAGCCCAGTTCCAAGGACGGAACCACTACACAGTGGTTCCGGCACCGTGGGTGGCTGGTTGCAGCGACATCGGGACCCGGCATCGCACCAACCAGGATGCATTGTGTGTAGCCGCCAGTTCACGTCCCACGAAACGGGCCGTTCTGGTTGTCTCTGATGGTGTGAGCACCGCGCTTGGGGCCGAGCACGCGTCCTTGGTGGCGGTCGAGGAGGCCTGCTCCGTCCTGATTCAGGCGGTGTCAGCTGATGGTGCGGCTGAGGCGGAATCCTTCAACTCCGCCTTCATGCAAGCTCACGAAGCGGTCTTGGCGGCAGGTGCCGATGATGAACCAGCGGCCTGCACCCTGGTGGCCGCCACTGTCGTCGACGGCTTGATTCGGGTCGGCAGCATCGGGGATTCCCGAGCCTACTGGTTCGGCGAAGACGGAGTGAGCTGGCAGCTAACCAAGGACGACTCCATGGCTCAGGCACGCATGATGCTCGGCGTGCCACGCGAGGAGGCAGAACGTTCTCTTCAAGCACACTCCATAACACGCTGGCTGGGTCGCAACGCCACGGATGTCAACCCCGCTTTGGTGGAGTTGCGTCCCGATTCCCCAGGCTGGGTGGTGGTATGTAGCGATGGTCTGTGGAACTATGCCAGTTCTCCAGAAGACTTGGCGGTAGTGTTCGAGGAGGCCAAAAAGGTCAGCGGAAACCCGGTGGAACTGACAGAGTCGTTGGTGGCGTGGGCAAATTCCTGCGGTGGCCGGGACAACATAACAGTCGCGTTGGCGTACTGCGGAGGTTGAACGCGGCTAAGGTAGGCACCATGGACGTCAGGATTGGAATCAGCGACATCTCCCGCGAACTTCAGGTGCGCACCACAAGCAGTGCCGAGGAAGTCGCCGCGGCCCTAGATGAAGCGCTCACCAACAATTCGACCTTTGAATTGGCCGACGACAAGGGCCGCAGAGTCATCGTGCCCGTGGCGAAACTTGCCTACCTCGATCTGGGGCCCGCCGAGGGACGCCCCGTCGGTTTCGGCGCCCTCTGACATCTCCGGCCCTGACCCAAACAGGGGCCGTCCAACAGTTAGGTATTCACCCTGAACGAGACAACCACATCCGAGACGTTTGCCGATCTCGGTATCCGCGAAGAAATTACCGCCTCGCTCGCCGATGCGGGAATAGTTACCCCGTTCCCGATCCAGGCGCTTGCCATTCCTTTGGCTCTCAGCGGTACCGACCTGATTGGCCAGGCACGCACCGGCACCGGGAAAACACTGGCATTCGGAAGTTCCTTGCTGCATCGGCTCCAGACCAGCGCCGATGAATCGGAGGAGCCCATCGCCCACGGCTGTCCCCGGGCATTGGTCATCACCCCCACCCGGGAGCTCGCCCTCCAGGTGGCGCAGGATCTCGAACTGGCCGGCTCCAGGCTTCATACCCGGGTGCTGACCATCTACGGCGGTACCGGGTACGATGAACAGCTGACCGCCCTCAAGAAGGGGGTCGATGTGGCGGTTGGGACCCCTGGACGACTTCTGGATCTTGTCAATCGCCGCGCATTGGACCTGAGTCACATCGAGGTACTGGTGCTGGACGAGGCCGACGAAATGCTTGACCTCGGTTTCCTGCCCGACATCGAGAAACTGCTCGCAAAAACACCCCCTTCACGTCAGAGCCTCCTGTTCTCGGCGACGATGCCAGCTCCCATTCTCGCCCTGGCCCGGGCCACCCTGAACCGGCCGGTGAACATTCGCGCCGAAGGCGCGGATGCCCAGGCGACCGTGCCAGACATCACCCAGTTTGTGTACCAGGCCCATGACTTGGACAAACCCGAGATTGTTGCCCGCATCGCCCAGGCTCGAGACGCCGACAAGGTGATGGTCTTCTGCCGCACAAAACGGGCCGCTCAGCGCTTGGCTGATGAACTACAGGAACGCGGTTTCCCGGCTGCAGCCATCCACGGCGACTTGAACCAGATCGCCAGAGAACGTTCCCTGAAAAAATTCAGGGCCGGAACCGTGCGTATCCTGGTGGCAACCGACGTCGCTGCCCGGGGAATTGACGTCACGGGCATCAGCCATGTCATCAACTACGAATGCCCCGACACCGATTCCACCTACGTCCACCGCATCGGCCGAACGGGCCGGGCGGGGCATACCGGTGTCGCGGTCACTTTGGTCGACTGGTCGGATGTGACTCGCTGGAAAGTCATAAACAAAACTCTCAACTTGGATTTCGACATCCCCGTCGAAACCTATTCTTCCTCCCCGCACCTGTACACGGACCTGAACGTTCCGGAAGGGACCAAAGGCCGTCTTCCCCGTTCCGCCCGGCCACAGCGCGAGAACCGTTCCCCCAGAGAAACGACTTCCGAGGGCGGCACCCGGCGTCGCAGGCGTCGCCACTCCCCCACCGCTTCCCAAGGAGATCGTCCGCCCTCCGGCGGCGGTTCGGAGGAGAAAACCGCTTCCCGTCGCAGGCGACGGCGCCGCCGCGCCGGGATAGACGTGACCGAGTCCCGTAGGAACAAGGAGTAATCACTCGCCCGGGGCCGCGAGGTTGGAAAGAATCGGCTTTACCTCCCGGCCCTCGAACGGTCACACATACGGTCAGGCGGTCCAGGATTCGCGGCTCAGTAATCCATGCTCATGGTCTGCCGGACCTCTGCCAGGGTGGCTTCAGCGACGGCGTTGGCCCGTTCATTGCCGGCCCTGAGTACATCACGCAACATCCCGGGGTCGGCCATCAGCTCGGATCGGCGTGTCCGGTGAGCGGCAAAATGGTCGTTCACGGCGGCCGTGGCGAGTTTCTTCAGACCGCCACCGCCACCATCACCGATCTCCTCGGCAATGTCCTCCGGGGTGCGGTCCAGGCACATCGCAGTAATGTTGACCAGGTTCGAGACTTCGGGTCGGTTCACGGGATCGTAGGTGATGTGGCGGTCCGAGTCAGTTACCGCGCGTTTGAGAAGTTTCGCGGTTTCGTCAGCGGTCATACCCAGCTCGATGGTGTTGCCACGCGATTTGCTCATCTTGTTCCCGTCCAGACCAAGGATGGTGCCGCTACGGCTGAGCAAGGACTCGGGCTCCGGGAAAACAGGACGATCAGGATCGACACGCCCATAACGCTCGTCGAAACGCCTGGCGATCACCCTGGTCTGTTCGATGTGCGGCAGCTGGTCCTTGCCAACGGGAACCAGATTTGCCTTGCAGAACAGGATGTCGGCGGCCTGGTGCACCGGGAAAGTCAGCATCAGCCCGGACATGGGCCTATTGGATGCTGCCAATTCGTCCTTGACGGTCGGATTGCGGCGCAGTTCCGCGTCAGTAACCAACGCAAGGAAAGGCAGCAGTAGCTGGTTCAAGGCGGTCACCGCCGAGTGGGTGAAGATGACTGTCCGTTCGGGATCAATCCCGGCGGCCACGTAGTCGGCCACCATGTTGTAGACGTTGTCCTTCAGCTCGCCGACACCGTCGCGGTCATAGATCACCTGATAGTCAGCCACGATCAGGAAAGTCTCAATACCAGCTTCCTGCAACCGGACTCGGTTTTGGAGCGACCCAAAGTAATGCCCGATGTGCAGGCGCCCGGTGGGGCGGTCCCCCGTCAGCAGCCTGAACCTAGTCGGATTCGAGGCGATCTCAGCCTCAATCTCGTGACTGCGCTTCTCCGAGCGTTGTAGGGACTTCTCTGCTTCTGTGGTGGACTCGGACTCCATGCGCGCGATTTTATCGCTCAGAGATCAGGATGGTCACGCTGAACCGCCTCGCGCCCGGATCCGGGAGAGTATTTCGAGATAGGCCGATTTTCGAGTGGTGAAACAGCCCAGCTGGCGTTCGGGGCGGGCGGTTCCATGGTAGTCACTGGATCCTGTACGAAGCAGCCCCAGACGCGCACCCATCTCGAACAACAAAAGCCGCGTCTCACGATCGTGATCCTTGTGATCGGTTTCGATCCCGTCAAGTTCATGTTCCCTGACAAGTTGCTCGATGAACGGCGCACTGAGGGCCTCTCGGGTCATGGGAGCCCACGGATGAGCCAATACGGCCACTCCCCTCGCCATGTGCACCAAGTCGATCGCCCGCCCCACGTCAATGGAGTAGCGAGGGACGTATGCCGACCTCCCGGGAGCCAGGAAGGAGTCGAAGGCCTCCTGCCGGTTCGCCACCATCCCCTTGGCCACCAGCGCGTCTGCGACATGAGGACGTCCCACCGATGGAGCTCCTTTGGCCGTAGCCATGACCTCGTCGATACTCACGGGATACCCGAGCTCCGTCAGCCTTCGACACATCTCGGGAAGCCGTTGGGTCCTGCCAACCCTGACCCGGGCGAGCTCCTCGTTCAACAAGCGGTTCCACACATCGCAGCCGTAGCCGAGAAGATGTACCGCCCGACCGTCGTGCTGACAGGAGATTTCGATACCAGGGAGCACCTTGACCCCGATTCGTTTTCCTGCCTCCGCGGCCTCGGCGACCCCGTCGAAGGTGTCGTGGTCCGTCAGCGCGATCACATCCAGACCAGCCTGGAGCGCCTTCATCACGAGCATCGTGGGAGTGTCTGTACCATCACTGACTCGTGAATGGGTGTGCAGGTCGATCCTCATGCCCTCATGTTATCGGTCCATCCTCGGAACCCCTTGGTTACAGGCTCGACGTCACCGCTACATTGGTCCCCATGCAGCTCAACTACAAGCATGAATTCAACGGCAGCCCGGACCAGGTGGCGGCGCTGTTCCGCAACGAGGCGTTCATCGATGATGTCGCCAAACACGCCAACGCGATCGAGCACACGGTCACCATCGCGGATGACGCCACCCACCTGGACCTGACCCTTCCTGCTCCCGAATCGATCTCGAAGTTCTTTGGCAAGGGCATTCGCATCAAACAATCATTCGCCTGGGGTGACCCCGACGATGCAGGTGTGCGAAAAGGGAATTTCAAGGTTGACATCGCTGGAGCGCCCGTCAACGTTGAGGCCGATGCCACCCTCACCCCCACAGGCCCCAGCTCCTCAGAGGCCATCTATGCGGGTGAACTGACCGTGAAAATCCCCTTGGTCGGCAAGAAGGTCGAGGCCCAGGTCGAACCCATGATCGCCCGCGCCTTCGCAGGTATCGAACGTCGCGCCCAGGACTGGCTGAATCGCGGCTGACGAACATTCCTCAGCACAGCCCCCGGCGGTACTCCTCCACGTCATTCCACAGCAGATCAGATTCACGCAACAGATCCTGGACCTCGTCGAAACCCCAGGCGGTGTCGATGTCTAGGCCGCGCGAAGCAACTGCAGCGGTAGAGGCATCCACGCCGGGGGCTTCGCTGAACCAGCAGCTCATGGCCTCCGGGACGACCCGGGTGAGGATGCAAGCGCCATTCTCGAGGTCATCACCGTTCATGATCAACGAATCATCAACCTCAGCCACCAGCACCAATCTCTCCCCAAATCTTGTCAGGGCGGCTACGGATGCGATCACGAGGGCTGCATATTCTGCTTCTTCCTCCTGCCCAACCCTGTAGCCCAGGGCGACCAGTAACTCTGGTGTCACGTGGTGCGCCGCCCGGTCGGTCAGCTGCACCGAACCATCAATCGCCGCCAATTCGTCGCGGGCGATGGGTATGAACACCAATTCCCTGCTCACGCAACTACCTTAGATCCCATCCGATGGCTTACGGCTGGGCCACGCCCACAGATGTTGCCAATGTCCCGGAAGGTGTTGTCAGGGATCCTGGGCGTGTTGTCAATGTACTCGAAGGTGTTGTGAATGCCTGCTCAGGTCCTTACCAACGCAACACGGGGAGGCATAGCTTGTCGGGATGAACCAAGTACCTGCCCCTGCCCTCGCCCAAGCAGTGCTGGACGCCATTCAAGGAACGCGGGCCCTGCACCAGATTCGCCCACATCTATCCCCTCGCGCCTTCCAACAGCTCGTGTCCTACTCGGATGCAGTGAGCTTCCGGGTAGGCCAGGTAGGACCACTCCGCGTCCAGCGACCTGCTCCAAACAGCCTGGAAGCGAGCAGCACAGTCAGAGTCCAAGACAGGTGGCTTGCCTGCACCATTCGCTTGGATCGACAAACTGACTGGTTGTGTTCCGACCTCCGGGTGGTGGGCTTCCCTGCGTGATGCACTCAGCGCTTGCGTTTGGCCTTCTTGCGTCGCGCGGCACGATTTCCACCGCCGTTGCCTGCCGATACCTTGTGCGTGGGTTTTTTCGCCCCGTCGCGACTCGTGGTGGCGTCTCCTGACTCGTCGGGGGCCGAGTAGGTGAGATTTTCCTCGCGTTTTCCGCCCAGGCCTTTCGCCAAAGGAGCCGCTGCACGCTTGGGTTTAGCGCCCTCGTCTTCGGAGAGGGCGTCTACTTTTGCCAGCACGTCTTCCGGGTTTCCCTCAGCGTCCGTGACCACACCAACACTGACCGGCTCCGGCTGCTCGACCTGCAGGTTGAACAACATCCCGATGATCTGCTCGAACGAGGCCTCCCGCATCGCGATGAACATGTCGCCGCCCTCCCGCTGGTACTCAACCAGCGGGTCACGCTGTGCCATTGCGCGTAGCCCGATGCCTTCGCGCAGGTAATCCATCTCGTAGAGATGTTCCCGCCAGTTGCGGTCCACCACTGAGAGAAGCACCTGACGTTCCAGTTCCCGCATGATCTCGGGGCCGAGGGCCTCCTCCCGCTCGTTGTAGGCTCTGCACACGTCGTCGCTGAACATCTCGACGAGCTTTTCCTGTGTAGGAATCTCCTCCTCGATCTCCTCCTGGTCGAGGCCGACGGGATAGAGCGTTTTCAGTTCGTTGAAGAGCATCTCGAAGTCCCAGTCCTCCGGAATGCCGACGGTGTGCTGCCTAACGACCGCTGCAACCACCTCGGCCGCCCGGTCGCGCAGCTGCTCGGACAGGTCGGCCCCGTCGAGAACGCGACGCCGGTCGCGGTAGATGACGTGCCGCTGCCGGTTCAGCACATCGTCATATTTCAGCACGTTCTTGCGCATCTCGAAGTTCTGGCTCTCGACCTGCTTCTGGGCCGACTCGATGGCGTTGCTGACCGACTTGGAGTCGATCGGCACGTCGTCCGGAACCTTGAGCATGATCAGTGCGCGCTCCAGCACCTCGGGGCGGAACAGGCGCATCAGGTCGTCGGAGAGGGAGAGGTAGAAACGAGACTCGCCCGGGTCTCCCTGACGTCCGGAACGCCCGCGCAGCTGGTTGTCGATGCGTCGGGACTCGTGGCGTTCGGAACCGATCACATACAACCCACCGGCTTCCACCACCTCGTCGTGTTCGGCCTCCACCTGCTCCTCGAGGGCCTTCAGCGTGTCTGGCCATTGGGCCTCGTACTCCTCGGGGGTTTCCACGGGGTCGAGTCCTTGCTTGCGCAGCTGCAGGTCGGCCAGGAACTCGGGGTTGCCTCCGAGCATGATGTCGGTGCCGCGACCCGCCATGTTGGTGGACACGGTCACCGCCCCCTTGCGACCCGCCTGCGCGACCACGGCGGCTTCCCGTTCGTGTTGTTTCGCGTTGAGGACCTCATGCGGGATGCCCTCCTTCTTCAGCATCCCTGACAGCAGCTCGGACTTTGCCACCGAGGCGGTGCCGATGAGCACAGGTTGCCCGTCCTCGTGGCGGAGTACAACGTCCTCGATGATTGCCTTGTACTTGGCCTCCTCCGTTCGGTAGATCCGATCCCGCTGGTCGATTCGAATCATCGGCATATTTGTCGGGATGGGAATGACCCCGAGACCGTAGATCTTCTGGAACTCGGATTCCTCGGTCTTCGCGGTACCCGTCATCCCAGCAAGTTTGTCGTACATGCGGAAGTAGTTCTGCAGGGTGACGGTGGCGAGAGTCTGGTACTCGTCCTTGATCTTCACCCCTTCCTTGGCCTCAAGGGCTTGGTGCAACCCTTCGTTGTAGCGACGCCCTGCCAGAGTGCGACCGGTGTGCTCATCAACGATGAGGATCTCGTCGCCCAGCACCACGTAATCCTTGTCCCGCTTGAACAGTTCCTTGGCCTTGATGGCGTTGTTCAAATAGCTGATGAGCGGGGTGTTCGCGGATTCGTAGAGGTTGTCGATGCCGAGTCGGTCCTCCACCACCTCAATGCCAGCACCAGAGATAGCGACCGTTCGTTTCTTCTCGTCCACCTCGTAGTGCTGGTCACGTTTCATGGAACGCACCATCCGTGCGAACACCGGATACCACTCGTGGGTGTCCTGGGCCGGACCTGAAATGATCAGTGGGGTGCGGGCCTCATCAATCAGGATCGAATCCACCTCGTCGACGATGGCGAAGTGGTGACCGCGCTGCACAAGGTCCTCACTGCTGAGTGCCATATTGTCTCGCAGGTAGTCAAAACCGAACTCGTTGTTGGTGCCGTATGTGATGTCGGCCTGGTAGGCGAGGCGACGTTCGGCGGGTGACATCGAGGCCAGGATGACGCCAACCTCCAGACCGAGGAAATGATGGATCCGTCCCATCTGCTCAGACTGGTATTTGGCCAGGTAGTCGTTGGTGGTGACGATGTGCACACCATCACCTGACAGTGCGTTCAGGTAGGAAGGAAGGGTACCAACGAGGGTTTTTCCCTCACCGGTTTTCATCTCCGCAATGTTGCCCCAGTGGAGTGCTGCGCCGCCCATGATCTGAACATCGAAGTGGCGCTTGTTAAGCACACGGACGGAAGCCTCACGCACGGTGGCGAAGGCCTCCGGCAGCAACTTGTCCAGGTCCTCCCCGTCCTCAAGGCGTTCCTTGAAAGTATCGGTTTGCTCCCTCAGCTCGGCGTCGGACATCTCCTGGAAGTCCTCCTCGATCAGGTTGACCTGATCGGCAACCTTCCGCAGCTTCCTAAGCTGAGAACCCGAGCCGAGGTTGCTCAGGAAATCCATGAATCCCACGTCGACGATCCTTCAGAGTTTGACTTCGGTGGCTGTGGCGCACCGCTTGCCATCCTAGCCAGCCCCGCGGCCCTACAAAACTGCGACGGGCCAAGCACTCGTACTCAGCCCGTCGCATCAACAACACCTACTGGCATAGGTTCCACGGACGAACGGTGGCGTGCCGGAAACCACGATGATTCCCCGAGAACCCATGCGTTTCCAGGTAGCAGTCATGTCTGTGAGCAAACCCAACCACCATCCCGCCATGGGCTCTTCAGGGCCTCATGCATTCACGTTCAAGTGAATGACCCCGTAGTTGTAGGCCTTTCGCCGATAGACCACGGATGGTTTCCCCGTTGCGGAATCCTGATAAAGGAAGAAGTCGTGCCCCACCAACTCCATCTCGTCCAAGGCCTGGGCCAGACTGAGCGGAACAGTCTCGAACTCCTTCTCACGCACCACGAGGGGCCCGTCACCATTGACCACCAGACCCGCGACCTCGTAGGTGTTGTCGTCTTCCGGTTCCACCTCGGTTTTCTTCGGTTCCGGAGCGGAAGCGACTTCCTCAGTGAAGATGGCCGCGCGCAATCCTCTGTGGGTCTTGCGACGATCCGCCGCCTTCCGGAGTTGCGCCTTCAACCGGTCGAAGGCCTGTTCGAACGCAAGCGTCTTGTCATTGGCCTTCGCCTCAGCACGCACGACAGGCCCCTTGCTGCGAAGCGTGATCTGAACCTCGACGGCATCGGAGGGATTCTTGGTGCCATCCGCGGCGGAGAACTCCACTTCCACACGGATCACCCGGTCCCGCAGCCGCTCGACAGTGATGATCCTGTCGCGGACCAGCTCCTTGAGCTCGGGGCTGATGGTGCAGTGCCGACCGGTGACGACGACGTCCATGTCTCCTCCTGGCTAGAAAGCTACGACGCCAGAAGCTCCCTGCTTCTCAGCCCGGGACCTGCTGGCGTCTTCCATTCCTCTACGTTACTCCCATCCAGCGGCTGGCAAGGCAATTTTCAGTATTTTCCGATCAGATTTGCATCGCCGATGACGGCGGCAGCGATGACCATGGCTCCACCGTGACGCATCGCCTCGCACGAGACCGTCAACGAGGTTCCTGTCGTCACAACGTCATCGATGATGATCACAGGTGATCGACATGCCGTCCCCAGGAATCGGGATTCCGAGAGCCTCTCTCGTCCAGCACGTCCCTGAAACCGTTGAGCATCTCCGCCGTTCAGCCTTCTCAACAATCTGGCCGTCTCGATCCCCAGTGCGCGGGAGACCTGTCGCGCCAGCATCCACGTATGGTCGATTCCTCTGCGACGCACGGCTGCTGGTTGGGACGGCACCGGAACCAGAACTGTTCCCACTGGAGGGCGGCAAGCCACGACCGCCATAGCCAACCGGCATGAGAGCAGCTTTACCAAAGACCAGGCACCATCATCCTTGAAGGCCGGAATGAGCCGTGCAAGCTCTGGGCGATACGGATTCGCTGCCCAGGTGGGCACCGGAAGCCCGCAACGTCGCACTCGATGCGGTTCCTTGCAGATGATTCGTTCCCGACAAGCCGGGCAACAGGCCACAGCACAGGCACCACACACCAGACAGCGAGTACCGAGTAGCAGGGAAGCAAAATCCTGAAACGGGAAAGCACACACTGTCACTCTGGGCGCAAATCAAGCTTCACAAGATTCTTTCCACAGATCATCCTGGATAACTGATCCATGCCATTGCAGTCTTGGCCTGTTGCCATGCGCCGTGCTGTTCATACAACAGCACGGTCCCATCGATCGCGCGCAGGGCAACGGCATCCCCACCAGGCCTGGGCAGTGCAGTCACCTGGACTGGAGACACACTGACCGGTCCGAGATCAATGACCTCCGAGCCATCTACTGCGACCACGAATACGGACCTGCCAGAGCCCGCGCTCGCAACCACGGCGACGTTGACCTCCCCGGTCCAGTCGAGTGCAACCGCGTCAGAGAGTTCCCTGCCCTGGGAAGCGGTCAAGGGAACCTCATGCCAGTCAGTCACACGGTTGCCCTCGCTCAACGACACCACTCCGAAGCGGGCTGCTTCCCCGACCCCGAGAAGAACTGCTGCCCGCGTCCCGGATGCATCGAGGGAGAAATCCACCAGTTCACCGGGCAACGCAGTAAGGTCGATAGTGGTGACCTCCCCCTGCGGAGACACGCTGAGCAGCTGCTGTTCCCCGGAGGAGCCATGCCCACGCAGCCACAGTCTGCCCTGCGCAAAATGCACGGACCCGGTTTGGGTCAGACCAGTGTCCACCTGGACGGCGGCACCACCGCTGGGGCCGATCCGGACTGTTGCCGGGGATCCGGCCACGGTCGCGGTGAAGGCCCCGTCCAAAGAGATGGCGGTCATCTCCGCCGGCGTTCCGTCACCACTGAGAGGGATGAAACTGGTGTCGGCGCTCAGTTTCCCTGCCCGACCTTCGTGCACACCGTACAGATCAGCCGACCCTGCCTTTGAGAGCGGCTGGTAGTCCTGTTGAGAGGATAATTCCAGGACCTGTTTGTCGTTCTGTCCCGGCAGTGAGTAGGTTTTTCCGTCAACTGTCAGGTGCAGCCCTGAGATCTTGGGAATAGATGAGAGCGACCACAGAAGCTGTGCACCGAGTTCTCGTCGCTCCAGTTCGCTAAGGCTCTGAGGCACTCCTTCAAGTGCAACCGTCACGACGCCCGAGGAATCCACGACCGTACCTGCTGTACCAAGCTTGGTGCCTTCCGGGATCGCATTGCGCACACTGGATGAAAGGAAGGGGCCTGGCCCGGCCAATTGCGCCTCCACGATGCGGCCCGGGGTGATCTCAGAGATCGGCAGGTGCAGTGGCTCAGGCACTACCCTCTGCCCGGAGCGGGCGATGAAATAGGACCTCACAGAGCTGTAGGAACGGGCAAAAATATAGCTGGAGAGCAACACCCCGTCAGGAGGACTGGAAATCCTCCACTCGCCTGCTTCACTGATCAGTCCGAAATCATGGGTGAGCGACTCCTTGGAGACCGTGAAACGCCCTACCGCATCCAGGGTTCCCCGGGTGGTTCCACGCAGTTCCATGCCTTCCCCGACTGCTTCCACCCAGCCGTCATAGATGATCGTTCCCTGCCGTGGGACCCACTGTCCACGCGCGGTTGCCGACAGATACTGGCGAGCAATCTCGTAATCCTCGGTGGGATCCGCCATCGCTTGGAGATAGCCCTCGACGACCCTGGAAGCACTCATACCCTTCTGAGGAGGTTCCGGGGCGATCTGCACACCTTGTCCGCTGGCGGAGATCGTGACCTCGGTAACCGGACCTGAGGTTGGAATGCTGGCGCAAGACCCGATGGTCAGCGCCACGACGATGATCATCAACCGGTTCACGGAATTCTGGAAACTCATCACAGGTCCTTCCGAGAGTCCAGATCGACCGGGATAATCGGCAATGGTGAGCTGTTGAGGGTCACATCGGGGTTACGGGGAAGAGTAAGACGAAACTGAGCGCCTAGGCCTGGCCGTCCCCAGGCAGAGAGCCAGCCACGGTGCAGTCTGGCGTCTTCCCGGGAAATCGCGAGTCCCAACCCACTACCACCCGCAGCTCGAGCTCGCGATGGATCAGCACGCCAGAAGCGGTCGAACACACGACTGGAGAGCTCAGCCTGGAATCCGATTCCGTGGTCACGAACCGTGATTGCAACAGCTTCTTCATCGGAGGCCACCGTCACGTCAATGGGGCGCCCTTCTCCGTGGTCTATGGCATTAGTCAGCAAATTTCGGACGATGCGGCGAATACGACGGGAATCCAGCTGTGCGGAAGCTATCCCCTTCATATGCAATCGCAGCTCACTCCCCTGAGAATGAGCAAAGGTTTCCTGAGCCTGCACCTCGGATGCAACCAGCGTCCCCAAATCAACCTCGTCCAGTTCCAGGGCAGCCACCCCGGCATCAAAACGCGATATCTCCAGCAGGTCCGCCAGCATCGAGCTGAACCGCTCGATCTCCGTATTCATCAGCTCCACGGTTCTTCGCACTTTCGGAGAAAGTTCTCCTCGCTCCTCGTAGAGCAGATCGGAAGCCATTTTGATAGTGGTCATGGGGGTACGAAGCTCATGGCTGACATCGCTGACGAAGCTTCGTTGCACCGTTGAGAGTGTCTCCAGTTCCCGGATCCTTTGTTGCAAGTCCGAGGCCATCTCATTCATCGAGATAGCCAGCGAGGCAAGGTCGTCAGTTCCTCTGACAGGCATGCGTTCATCCAGCTGGCCTGAAGCCAGACGCCGAGCCGTGCGCCCGGCCTTGCGGACAGGTCTGACCACCTGTGAGGTCACAAGGTAGGCAATGGCCGTCAGGCCGAGCAGAAGGACTGCGCCAGTGCTGTAGACCGCACGTTGGATGTCTCGAAGCGTTGTCACTTCACTCGTCATGGGAAACACGTAGTAAACGGGAAACCGTTCACCAGCAGATGTGATCAAGGTAGTACCCACAACGATCCCTGGCTGCCCCGCTTCCTCTCCAGAAATGACGACTTGTGTCGCCACGATGTACATTCCGTCCCGATTATTCACCTGTTGGCGTAACTCTTGGGGCACAGAATCCAGCCCAATTTCCGATGATGACGACAACACCGATGCAGGCCCTTCGACAATCACCAGGTATTGGGCGGCCTGCGCTCCTGCAAGCTCTACCAGCCGGCTGAGCTGCTCGTAGGTCGCTGTCCCCAACCTCTCAGGATTCTGCAGCTGCCCCTGCATGAAATGATGCATCCCGACCGCCTCACGGATGGATGCTGTTCGTTTCGTAGCGACGATCCCCGCTGTCGCCTGCTGCACCAACAAGACTCCCGCCAAAACCAGCACCGCACAGGACGCGGTGAAGGTGGTCAACAGTATTCGTAGGGGTAGCGAACTCCACCAGAGCCCCGCCAGCTTGCGATGGCTTCTATCACCAAGGCTGTGACTCACCGGCCCGGTATCCGATCCCTCGCACGGTCACTATGATCTCCGGATGCTCGGGATCTTTCTCCACCTTGGAGCGCAGCCGTTGCACATGCACGTTCACCAACCGCGTATCTGCGGCATTGCGGTACCCCCACACCTCATCGAGCAACGCCTCCCGGCTGAAAACTTGGGAGGGCCTTTTGGCGAGAGCGAGCAGTAGATCGAACTCAAGTGGCGTCAACGAAAGCGTCACAGGGCCGCGTTTGACGGTGTGCGCGGTAGTGGAAATCACAAGATCGCCGATGGTCAGCTGATCGGCTCCAGGATCCGCGCTGACACGACGCAATCGAGTGTGAATTCGGGCCAGGAGCTCTTTGGCTTTAAAAGGCTTAGCAACATAATCATCCGCCCCGGCCTGTAGCCCCGCAACTACGTCATCGGTCTCGGACTTGGCAGTGAGCATCACAATTGGCACCCCTGATTCGGCCCGCATGTCCCGACAGACGCTGACCCCATCACGTCCCGGAAGCATTAGGTCAAGCAGCACCAGATCTGGTCGACATTCCCGCATCGCCGGGAGCGCTCCCGTTCCCGTAGCGCAGTGGACTGTGTCAAACCCTTCCTGTCGTAGCACGATCTGAAGCATCTCGGACAAAGCAGGATCATCATCCACGATCAGGATCAGGGCACGATTCCGGTTTTCGCCCAACACCTGTCTCCTTTCCCGAACTGGTCTCCATGGTACGTGGAACGGACGACCACTTCAGAAAACTGTACTGGTGAAGCCACTCAGTTCCATTCGGGATGCCCAGTCCAGGTCGACCAGAGCCCCGGCCCACCACCGATCCGGCGAAGCACTCGACGCCACAGCTCTTCTGGGGTCCCGAAGACCTCTTCAGCCACGGCTTGGCTCCTGAACCAGGAACCTCGCAGAAGTTCACCTACGAGCTGCCCCGCACTCCAACCTG
Source organism: Arachnia propionica (assembly GCF_037055325.1). Lineage (NCBI taxonomy): Bacteria > Bacillati > Actinomycetota > Actinomycetes > Propionibacteriales > Propionibacteriaceae > Arachnia > Arachnia propionica. The sequence continues at coordinate 523,838 of NZ_CP146373.1, forward strand.
CCAGCCCCACATATATGCGGATGTGGATGTACGTGTCCCGCACCAGCTCAATCGGGGTTTCCAGGTCCAACACCCCCACGTCCCCGAACAAGCGTCGCCATCCAGGTGGTTCCTCCCATGGACTGCGGACCTGGGCCAAGCCGAGCGCTGTTTGCTTGGAAACGGGCCCGCCCTCGAAGAGTTTCGCAGGCGGTGTGAGCAAATCACTGAAATGTTCCAGGGAGTCAACCATGGGAATTCTCCCCATCCTGTGGAGACAAACCCCGAGGCTGCCTTCTTCGTTGTGTTCCAACAACAGCACGACGCTGCGATCGAAGTAGCCTCCTCGGCCCGGCTCAGTTGAGATCAGGAGTTGTCCTGCCGCTGGTTCACCCAGTTCCATATCCCCATTCTCGCAGGCTCGTTACGATCTACACATGAGCTGGGTTGAACACGCGATCTGGTGGCACATTTATCCGCTCGGGCTGTGCGGGGCTCCGATTCGGGAGCCCGACACCGCGCCGGGCCCACGACTGGGACGTCTGCTGGGCTGGCTCGATTACGCTGTCGAGCTGGGATGCTCCGGTCTACTGCTCGGCCCCATCTTCACATCACAGTCCCACGGTTACGATTCACTCGACCTGTTCCACATCGATCCCCGCTTGGGGGACGAAGCGGACTTTGCCGAGCTCGTCTCACAATGCCGGAAGCGGGGACTTCGCATTCTCTTGGATGGTGTTTTCAGTCATGTCGGCGCAGAGCACCCTGACGTGCACCACGCCCTTGCTCAGGGGCCCGGCTCAGCGACCGGAAAGCTGTTCGACATCGATTGGCAGCATCCCGACGCTCCGACGCCCCGGGTCTTCGAAGAGCATTCCTCCCTCGTACGCCTGAACCATTCCGGCCAGGAAGCCGTGGATCTGGTGGTCCGGGTGATGAGCCACTGGTTGGAGCGCGGCATCGACGGGTGGCGTCTCGACGCGGCCTACTCCGTCCCCCCCGAGTTCTGGTCCAAGGTGGTGGAGAAAGTGCGACCCCGCCATCCCGATGCTTGGTTGCTCGGGGAGGTGCTGCACGGTGACTACAGCGCGTTCGTTGCCGAGTCCGGCATCGACTCCGTAACCCAGTACGAATTGTGGAAGGCCATCTGGTCCAGTATCAACGACTGCAACTTGTTCGAACTGGACCATGCCCTGAGCCGCCACAACCAGTTTCTCGGTTCCTTCATCCCGAACACTTTCGTCGGCAACCACGATGTCACCCGTATCGCCAGCAGAGTGGGAACCGACGGGACAGTCACCGCGCTGGCGGTCCTCATGACCGTCGCGGGAATACCGTCCATCTATTACGGCGACGAACAGGCCTTCGTCGGCATCAAGGAGGATCGTGTCGGCGGGGACGACGCAATCCGCCCTGCTCTCCCCGACTCTCCTGCCGAACTCGCTCCCTGGGGCCGTCCGGCGTTGCGAGCTCACCAAGAGCTGATAGGACTGCGTCGCCGGCATCCATGGTTGGTCAATGCCAGGACCGAGACCCTTCACCTGGAGAACCAGCGGATCGTCTATCGCAGTTCCGCCGCGAACGGCTCCACTTTCCTGGACATGGAGATTGATCTGTCGTGTTCCCCGAACGCGACCATTCGCGACGCGACGGGACGGGAATTGTGGCATCAGTAGAGGAGCGAACAAGGTGCCCCCAACCTTCTTTGGGGGCACCTTGTTGACACGATCCGGTGGAGATGGCGGGAATTGAACCCGCGTCCTTGAAAGGCGAACCAGGGATTCTCCGGGCGCAGCTGACAAAGCGGTCTGCTCGGCCCCTGCACTCATGTCAGCAAGTTGCAGCCAGGCCCAGTCCCAGTTGAGTCCCGAATCGCCCCTGGGACACAGGCGATTCAGCAAGCCTTCTGAAATGAGGCCAGGCACCGGGAGGAAGGCACTCCCGAGCGTGACCCTTCGATCGCTGATCAGGCAGCGAGAGCGAAGTCAGTGCGGTTGTTGTTGGCACTTATTGGTTTCCGTGCAGCGTTAACGAGATAAGCACGGTTCCTCGGCCCGCTTCTCCTCGAACTACCATCCAAGTCGAAACCAGTCATCCCCTCTTGAGTTGTATCGGCTCTCAGTCTAACCCATCCCGGCATCACCCACGATCCTCGGGTGGTCGCATCAACATCAGTCGTTCGACGACAGCCGTCGATTTCTCACCCGTGACTGATCGGATGGCCAGCCAGAGCGTCATCAGGCCCCAGGCGATGAAACCCAGCAACAGAAGCACAGGAGGCGCCCACCGCGACGCGACGAGGATGCTCGCAATCACCCCGTAGATCAGGGCACTGAACTGGAAACACATGGCACGCGAGGCCTCCATGGCAATGCGGCTTCTCGGCGGCGCCAGGGCTCGCCCGAGAGCAGGAGCCAGGAACATGGTCGGAAGGGTTGCAAGGTGCAGGAAAGCAGCCACCAAGTTCTGTGCGCCATCATGAACGGGATGTCGAACTACTGGGGCGCTCGGGAACACACCAGCCACCCGAGCCAGACCCTGCAATGATGCATTCAGGTCTGCCCGGGTCCGAGCGGTCAGGGCCATCCCTAGCCTCTGCTCGAACAGCTCGTCACTCAGGCCACCTGTTGCGTACACCTGTTGCAGGTATTCCACTGCACGGTCACGTTGCACGTCCGTGACCGCGGTGGCAAGACTCGGATCAGTCATGCCCTCTATGTTGCCCCATGACCCGCCACATTCCACCGGGGTTAGCCCTGAACTCTCCCCGGTACTCACGAGGCGGTCAGCGTCGCCCACCGCCCAACCGATTGCGAGCCCGCAATGCGCGCTGTGCCTCACGGTTCGCGTCACGTTCCGCGATGCTCTGTCGCTTATCCCAATCCCTCTTGCCCGTGGCAACAGCGATCTCAACCTTGGCGTAGCCGTCCTTGAAATAAATCGACAGCGGAACGATCGTCTTTCCCGTAGCCTCCGTTTCTTTGGCCAGGCGGACGATCTCCTTGCGATTGAGCAGCAGCTTGCGAGAGCGCTTAGCAGCGTGGTTGCGCCACGTCCCGAACTCATACTCGGGGATGTTGACGTTCCGCAGCCAGACCTCGCCATCATCTACCGTGGCGAAAGCCTCGGACAAGGAGACGCGTCCCATCCTCAAGGTTTTGACCTCGGTTCCAGTGAGCACGAGCCCAGCTTCATAGGTCTCGCCGATCTGATAGTCGTGGCGAGCCTTCTTGTTCTGAGCGACTAGCTTGCGTCCGGTTTCCCTGGGCATCCCGTAATGATGCCACGTCGGGATTCAGCTGAACCAGCGGGACATCGGATTGGTTACAGAGCCGTTCTCCCAGACCATGAGGTGTAGGTGACAGCCAGTCGAATAACCAGTCGTTCCCACATACCCGATGACCTGTCCCTGACTCACGTGATCCCCGACCGAAACCACATAGCTGGTGGCATGATTGTATCCGGTGGTCACATAGGTGCCGCCCTTGCTTCCATGATCTATCATGAGGCGGTTTCCGTACCCGGCATTGAAGTACCGTTCGGACACCACACCGTCACCGGCAGCACGAATCGGCGCCCCACAGCCGGCCGCAAAATCGGTGCCATCGTGCAGTTTGCTGTAGCCCAGAACGGGATGGACACGCATACCGTAGGGAGAGCTGATGGCGCCGTCCACCGGGCGGATGAAACCGCTGCTGGACGAAGAGCCCTTGTTCGAACCGGACGAAGAGCTGGAAGAGGAACCGCTCTGCTGTGAGGAACGCTCCCGAGCCCGTCGTTCTTCCTCTTCACGTTTCTGCTGAGCGATACGCTCCTGAATACGGCGGTCGACGTCATTGGACTCACTCTCCAACTCGCTCTGACGACCCTTCTCCGCTGTCAGTTGAGAGTCAGCCTTCTCCTTGGCGGCATCACGCTGAGAGACTTTCTCTGCCACCTCGGCGCGCTTCGCCTTCGCGGCTTCTTCAGCTGCCTTGGAGGTTTCAAGTTGTTCAGCAGCCGCTTTGCGCGCTTCCGCAGCTGATGCCTCAGCTGCGTCGGCCTCTTTCTTGGCCGCATCCAGCTGGAATCGGCGCGAGGTCAGTTCATCCAGTTCGAGTGCGCTGGAACTGAACAAGGTGTCAGCCAACTGGGCCCGTTGATTCATGTTGCCTGTGCCGATATCGGTGAAAAGAACTGAAAGCTCCGCCAGCCCGCCGTTCTGCTGGGTGATCACCGTGATCTCCTCGGATGTGCGAGCATCCACAGAATCATAGGCTGCCTGGGCGGCGGCTACGTCGGCCTTCGCCTTCTTGGCCTTGGTCTCCGCAGCCTGCAATTCCGAGGCACGTTGGGTGTCCAATTCCTTGGCAGCCGTGAGATTGTTTTCTGCATCAGCCAGCGCGGTCTCGGCGGCGGCCAGTTCTGTTTTGGCAGCATCGAGAGCGCTCACCGCATCTGTGAGTTCCTTGGATGCCCCCTCCACCACTGACTTCTGGGCCTCGATTTGCGAGTCCAGTTGTTCTCGCCTGTCGTCCAGGTCGTCCGCACCTGCTCGGGTCGCAAGCACACCAAGCATCGTGACACTCAGCAGCGAAGCAACCAGAACATGGGCGATCCGGTTGAGGATTGGGTTTTCGGGTAGATGGGGAAGAGCCCGATTCACCATGATCTCCTTACGCGTCAGATTCTTAGATACCTTCTGGTCGCCAGCAGCGTCGGAATGATCGACAGAGCAACACCAACCGCTGCTATGTAGATGATGGCATTAAACACATGCTCACGGCCAATCCAAGCTATAGCAGGGAGTGAGTTTTTAGCAGCATTCTCGATCAATAGATAATAGGTAATTGCAATTGAGCCAGATGAAATGAGAACGCCAATCAGGGCAGCGATGAGGCTTTCCAGCAGGAACGGCAGCAGGATGTAGAAGTTGGAGGCCCCAACCAGACGCATGATCCCGATCTCACGTCGCCGCGTGAAGGCCGCCATCCGAATGGTGGTCGAGATCTGCAGGGCAGCCGCAAGCAGCAGCAGGACGCTCATGCCGATTGTCGCCCACTGGAGTCCTCCCAGAATTTTGAACACAGGGTCAAGGACGCTTTTCAGGTCCCGCACGTTTTGGACTCCTTGAAGCCCTTGCGCCTCGCTCACCACGCCTTTGTAGTTCTCAGGATTGTTTAGTTTGACGCGAAAGGAGTCCTGCATCTGCTCGACAGTGCGAGAGGCAAGGACCGGCGAGTCCTTGAACACCCTCTGAAACTCCTTGAAGGCCTCCTCCTGGGTTTCATAGAAGACCTCCTTGACCTCAGGGTTGGACTTCAGCGCAGATTCAATCGCTTGACGCTGGGCATCCGTGGTGGCCTTCCCTGGCTCGCAGGTACCTCCTGTGCTGCGTTCGACACACAGAAAAACAGAAATCTCAACTTTGCCGTACCAACGGTCCTTGACCAGATCCACCTCCATGGAAGTGAGCATGCCAACCCCGAAGAGGGAGAGAGAAACCGACATGGTGACTATGACCGCTATGGTCATCGCCATGTTGCGCTTCAAACCGGACCAGGTTTCCCGAAACGTGTGCCGCATGTGATTCTCCCAGTTTCTCAGTTGACGCCGTAGACGCCCTTGGCTTGGTCGCGCACGAGTTCGCCCGTGCGCAGCTCCAGAACGCGACGTCGCATCTGATCCACGATCGAGGAATCGTGGGTGGCCATGATCACTGTGGTCTTAGTTCGATTGATTCGGTCAAGCAACTTCATGATGCCGACGCTGGTCTCCGGATCGAGGTTCCCTGTCGGCTCATCCGCAATGAGAATTTTTGGGCGGTTCACGAATGCCCGCGCGATGGCGACCCGTTGCTGCTCTCCCCCAGACAGTTCCTCATTCAGCCGATTCTCTTTCCCCTCCAAGCCAACGAGTTGGAGGGTCGCCGGAACCACTTCACGGATGACACGGGATGGCTTACCGATCACCTGCAGCGCAAAGGCCACATTCTCGTAGACCGTCTTACCCGGAAGCAGACGGAAATCTTGAAAAACCGTACCGATCTGGCGACGCAACGCAGGCACCTTCCACTGGTTGAGGGTGGAGAGGTTCTTACCCGCGACGTACAAGGTCCCCTTCGTTGGCCGGTATTCACGCAGAATGAGCCGGAGGAAGGTTGATTTTCCAGAGCCCGACTGGCCCACAAGGAAGACGAACTCACCCTTAGCTATCTCAAGGTTGATGTTGCGAAGTGCCGGGCGATCCTGCCCGGGGTAGAACTTCGTGACGTCCTCGAAAGTGATCACTGTGCTGCTCCGACCGACTAGGGGAAGTTTCCTGAGAGGATCTCAGGACACGGCCTGTAGCAGTTAACCACGCCCCACCTGCCCTACCCAACCAACACGCCGCGCCCAATTGATCCCGGTTGAGGGTCTCACAGGAAGATCTCCTGAGGTACGACCAACCTCCGATGCACGGCTGACCAGGGGTTCGCACGTGCCACACCACGGATGAAGCGGCGCGTCAACTCGACGAGGCCGCTGCCCCCAGACGGTTACCACCCGTCTACTCGGTCTCAGCCCCTCTCTTCTTACGCCACCGGATGCCCGCGTCGATGAAGCCGTCAAGGTCACCATCGAAAACCGCATCCGGATTTCCCACCTCATACTCGGTGCGAAGGTCCTTGACCATCTGATAGGGATTCATCACGTAGGAACGCATCTGCGCTCCCCAGGAATTGCCTCCGTCGCCCTTGAGTGCGTTCATCTCCTTTTCGCGTTCCTGCCGGGCCAGTTCCAGAAGCCTCGACTGGAGCACGCGCAAAGCCGCCGCCTTGTTCTGCAACTGAGACTTCTCGTTCTGACAGCTGACGACTACACCGGTGGGCAGATGCGTGATACGCACGGCCGAATCAGTGGTGTTGACGGACTGTCCACCGGGACCCGACGAACGGAAAACATCGACCCTGATGTCGGTTTCCGGGATGTCGATATGGTCGGTTTCCTCCGTAACAGGAAGCACTTCGACACCAGCGAAGGAGGTCTGCCGACGTCCCTGGTTATCGAACGGAGAGATCCGAACGAGACGATGAGTACCCTGCTCCACCGAGAGCGTGCCGTAGGCGAAAGGTGCCTTGACGGCGAAGGTGGCAGACTTCAGACCTGCCTCTTCCGCATAGGACGTGTCGTACACCTCGACGGTGTAACCGTGACGTTCCGCCCACCGCAGGTACATACGCATCAGTTTTTCCGCGAAATCCGCGGCATCAACCCCTCCAGCCTCGGCTCGAATGGTGATCAGTGCGTCACGGGAGTCATATTCGCCGGACAGCAAGGTCCGCACCTCGAGCGTTTCGATTTCCTTGGCGAGCCGGTGAAGTTCACGCTCGACATCAGTTTTCACTTCAGCGTCGTTTTCCTCGGCTGCCAGCTCGAGCATGACGGCGGCATCGTCGAGACGACCGCGCAGCGCCTCAAGGCGCTCCACCTCGGCCTGTTTCGCGGAAAGGGTCGAGGTAACCCGCTGGGCGTTTTCCTGGTCATCCCAGAGATCGGGGGCGGCCACTTCCTCCGCGAGCCGTGCTATCTCGGCGCGCAACCTTGGCATGTCGGCCACCGCCTCGATGGATTCCAAGGACCTGCCGAGCTGGTCAATCTGGGTCATGAGGTCTGCATCAGCCACAACCAAGCAGTCTACCGCCTTGCGCCTGTATCGATGACTGGTTGAATTGGTGTCCCCGGAGAAAGGAAGCACGATGGCCGCGACGAAAACTCGACTCAAGGCTGAGCTGGCGAAAGCTTTGAGAGCAAAAGACGAGTTCAGCAAGTCCACGATCCGCATGATGCTGGCTGCCATCACCGTTGAGGAGGTCGCCGGCAAAGTGGCGCGCGAGTTGAGCGACGCCGAGGAGCTGGCTGTCATCACCAAGGAACGCCGTAAACGTCTCGACTCAGCCGCGACGTATACCGAGGCCGGTCGCCCGGAACTCGCCGAGAAGGAGTACGCCGAGGCCGACTTCATAGCCGGCTACCTGCCAGCCCCGCTGACCGATGAGGAGCTGGATGCCCTTGTCGAGGCAGAGGTTGCGAAAGTGAAAGCCGATGGCCAAACGCCCTCCATGAAGCACATGGGAACCGTCGTGAAGGCCGTGAATGCAGCCGCGGCAGGCCGCGCTCAGGGAGCTGAAGTGGCAGCCCGCGTCAAGGCAATGCTGCTGGGCTGACTTGGCCCGGCCTCGTCCCTTTGCCACAATAGGCGGACCCGGGGCGCATAGCTCAGCTGGTCAGAGCACCTGCCTTACAAGCAGGGGGTCGGGGGTTCAAGTCCCTCTGCGCCCACCGGGGAGACGTGGAGTTCTATAGAGGGCTTCACAGACCTGGGGTCGCTGTACCCCTGTCCGGGGGGACAGAGCCACAGCGGATCATGCTCTGGAAATAGCCAATTCAGACGTACGGCACATGACGCGGACTCGCTGGAGATCTAGACTGTCTTCTTTGAAGAGGCTGACGGGAAGGGATGTGGATGACGGACGATTCGTCGTGGCCCGCCGCTCCCCGAAGGTCAGCTGATTACGGGGCATCCGCCCGGCACGCCGAGGCGATCGATCCGGCTCCACCTCGAGGACGACATTCGTTTCAGGAGTCTGATTTTCCTCCGGAACCGATACGCAGGGGCGCCCGCAGGTTCGCAGAGCCCGAACCCGGATATTCGTACGAATCAAGGCCAGATCCGTACGACAACCTGAAACCGCTGCACATCGAAAGCCGCGAAGACAGGGGCAGCTCCTACCCATCATGGCGGGATGCCACCGTCAAGCCCAGACCCGAGCCGGTCTCCGATTTCTGGAAAGTTGCTGAAGCTCGGAGTCGGGCCTCAGCAGTGGATATGAAAATCGATCCACCGGAACACACCCACGAATCCGAACCAAGCCCCTCGCCTCCATCTTCCCCGAATGCCATCGACGAGGAAGATCAGCAAGCCGTCCCGACCAGGGCCGTCAAACTCGACCTCTCGGGCCACGTGAAACGAATCGGTTTGACGGTCTTGACCGGGATCCTGGTCATTGCGCTTGGCATCACGATCTGGTCCTGGAGCACTCGCGGCACCTGGGAGTTTGCTTCTTTCTGGCCATTCGGGGTCAGCACGTCGCCAGAGCCACAGGAATCTCCAGATCCCGAGAACACCAAGGATGCGAAACCGGCTGGCACAGAACAGGTCCTCGACGACACCAAGTTTTCCGTCCCCAGTGGATGGAGTGAGTACGCCAATGATCAACCACTGCCAGAACCGGGTCGTCTGGTGACGAGACTCCTCCACAACGACACCGGGGTCCTCCTGCAGGTGACTTCGGTGACCCCACAGAGCGGTCTCGGCGACCTCGCCGAAGCCTGTAACATAGTGTCGGCCGAAACGCAGAAACAGTTCAAGGACATCACTGCCACAGAGGCCATCGCGGTCGGTATCAACCAAACGCAGGGAGCAGGGTTCACGTGCGGCTTCCACGGAACCCGGCTCAGGGACGACGTGCCCTACACGGTCACATTCATCTTCCTGCTGCGAACCAGCGACAGCCACGTCCTGACTCTGCGCAGCATGATTCCGGATTCTGTCAGTGGAGGATCTATCGCACGTCAGGAACTGGCTGCTATGAACTGCACCGCCAGCCTCAACTTCGGGGTCATCCTTCCCCTCTGCTGACGATCACCTGGCCAATCATTTTTGGCCGGGGCGTCGGCTCAGGACGCCGAAGGGATGCCGAAGCGAGTCATACCACCACTGAGTGTCGGGACGCATGTTCTCCCAGTCCATATCATCGGTCACGTCGCGGAACGGGGCGAACAGGCCCTCGGTCTCGGCATGTGCGGCCGCGTACCCGGTTTTGCCGTCACGCAACTGGCTGTCCAGATATCTGATGGCATTCCAGGCCAACCGGGTGGCATTGATGCGGTCGAACGGCGAGGGCGTACCCCCCTGCTGCAGGTGTCCAACCACAGACTCCCGCACGGAGAACCGCCCCTTCCCCTCCGCCTCGTAGAGTTTTCTCAACACATCTGTGGTGTAGTGCTCGCTGGTTTCCTCCCCCACCACGGCCAAGTAGAAGTTTCGCCCGGACTCAAAGGCATCAACAAGGGCTTTAATGTCGGTCTCGAGCTCGGCGAGGGTGATTCCGGTCTCCGGCAGGTATACCTTTTCGGCGCCCCCGGCCAGTCCCCCAACCAGCGGCAGGAAGCCGCAACCGCGGCCCATGGTCTCCACGATGAACGCCCGTTTGCTGGCCGAGGCGCTCATCCGCAGCATGTCGATCGCGTCCACCACCGTGTTGAGGGCTGTGTCTGCTCCGACCGCCATCATCCAGCCCGGGAGATTGTTGTCAATGCTCGCCGGAACCACCGCGACCGGGATGTTGAAAGCGGGATAGCGTCGACGTTCCCGTTCCATCAGGTCGACCGACGCGTAGGCGTGGTATCCCCCCATCACCAGGAGAGCATCCACCTGGTGGTCCTCCAACTGACGCGCTATCGAGTAGAGTTCGGCTTCCGAGGGGATGTAGCGGCGGGTCCCGAAATCTGCTCCTCCGGTATGCGCCATGCCCTCCACATCGGCCCAGCTGACATCGTCGAAGCTGCCCTCGCGCAGACCCGGCATCCCACCGCGCACCGCCAGCATCTGGTACCCGAGGTCAATGCCGGAACGCACTGCGACCCGCGCTAGCTGGTTCATGCCCGGGGCCAACGCCCCGGCGTGCATGATCGCGATCCTCTTACCCGCGGGATCCACCACCGATGGCCGCGCCTCAGTGATGGCTCGGTAGATGTCGATCATCATTTGGAACCCGGGACCACGCGACGAAATGGCGGCCTCATAGTCGCCCTCAACGATGTAGTCAGCGATCCTGCGGGTCGCCTCCACGGAGGCCAGCAGGGGCTGGGTTCCAACTTGGTCATCGTGCACACCGACGAGAACCGGCTCAGTCTCGGCGCCTGCCTCGAGCACCTCGGAAACCGCCTTGACGCCGCAGGCGGTTGCCATCCAGCGGTCGTACGCTGAGGGTTTCCCGCCGCGCTGGACGTGCCCCAGTATCGTGATCCGGGCGTCCTCTCCGCTTTTTTCCTTCAGGATGTCGCGAATACGGTGTGCCGTGATCGGCTCACTCTGCCGGTCCGCGGCACCCTCGGCGACCACGAGGATCGAGTCGCGTCTCCCGGCTCGCCTGCCCCGGTCGAGGACATCGACCATGCGGTCCTCCCAACCGTCCCGGGGCGGGGATTCCGGCAGGAAGGTGTAGTCCGCGCCACCTGCTATGGCGCTCATCAACGCCAGGTAACCGCAGTTGCGTCCCATCACCTCGATGATGAAGGTTCTCTGGTGTGACTCCGCGGTGGCAGAGATGGCGTCTATCGCCTCCGTTATGCGGTGTAGCGCGGAATCGGTCCCAATGGTCATGTCGGTGCCGACCATGTCGTTGTCGATCGAGCCAGCGATCCCAACGATTTGGAGGGCAGGGTGGCGTTTAGCCAGTTCCGCCCCCACTTCCCCGTTGCTCACCAGTTCCGCCAGCAGCTCACCCCATTCCAGGCGCAGCTGACGAGTGCCGGTGAGGGAACCATCACCACCTATCACTATCAACCGATCGATGCCGGAGACTACGAGGTTCTTCACCGCGGTCCTGCGCCCCTCACGGTCCCGGAACTCGGGGCAGCGCGCCGTCCCGATAACAGTACCGCCTTTGTTCAGGATCCCGGAGACGTCGTTCCACATCATCTGTTTGATGTGATCGCCACCTGTTACGGCTCCCTGCCACCCCTCCTGGATGGCGAAAACCTCTGCACCCTCCTGGATCGCTCCCCGCACGATCGCGCGTACTGCGGCATTCATTCCTTGGGCGTCTCCACCTGAGGTGAGCACACCGATTCTGGTCCTGGCGATCATTTCCACACTCCTTCCGAGGTGGGTGTCAACGACGAGCGGCCCCCCGGGGACGAACCACCTTGTGCGCCTGCCAGTCTGGCGATACGTTCGCAGAACTGGTCAAGGACAACCCTGCGGTAGCGGTTCCCTCGGCCAAATCACTCGGAGCGACATACCCGGGCCTGCCGACCTTCGGAGTCAGCAGCCAGATGAAGCCCGTGTCCGCCAGATCCTTCATCGCATCCACCAAGCCGTCAACCACATCACCGTCGTCTTCCCGCCACCAGAGAACGACCACGTCCACCGCTTCTATGGCGTCCTCGATCATGTCTGCGTCAATGGCATCCATGATCTCGTCACGCAGCTCAGAATCGGTGTCCTCGTCCCACCCCAGCTCCTGAACCACCATGTTGGCTTCCAAGCCGAGCAATTCTGCTCCCCGAGCGGCGGTCACGACACTTCCCCTTGAATTATGTGTCCCACGGGACCTAGCCTGCCAGATCCCCCGGGCCCTGTGCACCCGGGGGATCAGATCGTTTCAGATCCTAGGCCTCATTCGGCATCTCCGGTCTTCCCGGAGGTACCAGCGGTGACGTCATCGAGACGGTATCGCTGAGCGGCTTCCAGGGGCCATTCATGGGACACCTCACCCTTCAAGGCCAGTTGCTGCAACACTGTAACGGCGATGGAGGGACCGTCGATGTTGTAGTGACGGCGGGCAGCCGCCCGGGTATCGGAGAAACCGAAACCATCCGCGCCCAAGGTCGTGTACTCGCGCGGCACCCAAGGCCGGATCAGGTCCGGTACGGCATGCATGTAGTCACTCACAGCGACAATGGGGCCCTGCGTTCCAGCCAACTTCGACTCGACCCATGTGGGAGCGTGTTCCCCGAATGGATCGTTGAACTTTGCCTTATCGTGGGCGAGACCTTCACGACGCAGTTCGCCCCAGGAAGTCACGGACCAGACATCCGCGATCACTCCGTAGTCATCCTTGAGTAGTTGCTGGGCTTCAAGCGCCCACGGCACACCGACGCCAGAGGCAAGAATCTGAGCGCGACGGGCATCCTGACCAACCCCTTCGAAAGAACCGGGACGCAGCAGGTACATGCCTTTCAGAATGCCCTCGACGTCCACGTTCTCCGGCTCAGCGGGCTGCACGTAGGGCTCGTTGTAGACGGTGAGGTAGTACATGACGTTCTCGGGTTTCTCTCCGTACATCCGACGCAGGCCGTCGCGGACGATATGCGCCAGCTCGTAGCCGTAGGCGGGATCATAGGCCGCGAAGGCGGTGTTCGTGGAGGCCAGGATCGGCGAGTGACCATCCATGTGCTGGGTACCCTCGCCAGTCAGGGTAGTGCGACCGGCGGTAGCCCCGATCACGAAACCTCGCGCAAGCTGGTCCCCGGCTGCCCACATGGCATCGCCGGTGCGCTGGAAACCGAACATCGAGTAAAACACGTAGATCGGAACCATGGGCTCGCCGTGAGTGGCGTAGGAGGTCCCGGCGGCGGTGAAGGCCGCCATCGAACCTGCTTCATTGATGCCGGTGTGGAGGATCTGTCCGTTGGTCGCCTCCCGATAGCTGAGGAACAGGTCTGCATCAACGGGCGTGTACTTCTGACCACCAGGGTTGTAGATCTTGATAGTCGGGAAGAAAGCGTCAATGCCAAAGGTGCGAGCCTCGTCGGGGATGATGGGCACCACACGCGGCGCGAATGCCTTGTCACGCATCAGGTCCTTGAGAAGACGTACGAAGGCCATGGTGGTGGCCACTTCCTGCTTGCCAGAGCCCTTGCGGACGGAATCGTATGCCTTGTCCCCCGGCAGCGAGATGAACTTGCGGTCCCCACGACGCTCCGGCACGTAGCCGCCGAGCGCGCGGCGACGTTCCTGCAGGTACTGCATCCTCGGGTCCTCCGCCCCAGGCCTCACATACGGCGGGCGGTAGGGATCAGCCTCGAGCACGGCGTCAGAAACCGGCACATGCACACGGTCGCGGAACGCCTTGAGATCGTCAAGGGCCATCTTCTTCATCTGGTGCGTGGCGTTGCGACCTGCGAAGTGTTGCCCCAAGAAATAGCCCTTGATCGTGTGGGCGAGGATGACCGTGGGCGCACCAGTGAACTCGATCGCTGCCTTGTACGCGGCGTAGACCTTGTGGAAGTCGTGGCCACCACGGGTCAGTGCCCAGATCTGGTCATCGGTCCAGTCCTTCACCATCGCAGCTGTGCGGGCATCGCGCCCGAAGAAATGTTCACGCACGTAGGCGCCGTTATTGGCTTTGAAAGTCTGGTAGTCGCCGTCCGTGATGGCATTCATCAGGGAGACCAGAGCGCCTTCGCTGTCTGCGGCAAGCAGCGGATCCCATCCACGACCCCAGATTAGCTTGATGACGTTCCATCCCGCACCTCGGAAGAAAGCCTCGAGTTCCTGAACAATCTTGCCGTTGCCGCGCACCGGCCCGTCGAGACGCTGCAAATTGCAGTTGATCACAAAGGTCAAATTGTCGAGTTCCTCGTTGGCCGCCAGCTGCAGCAGGCCACGGGACTCGGGTTCGTCCATCTCACCGTCACCCAGGAAAGCCCAGACACGCTGCTGGGAGGTGTCTTTGATGCCACGATTCTGCAGATAGCGGTTGAACTGCGCCTGATAGATAGCGTTCATGGGGCCAATTCCCATGGAAACCGTCGGGAACTCCCAGAAGTTCTGCATCTGGTGGGGGTGCGGATAACTGGGCAGGGCCCGCACCTTTCCATCAACGATGTGGCTGTGTTCCTGACGGAACCCGTCCAGGTCCTCCTCCTCGAGACGCCCTTCCAGGAAGGCCCGGGCGTACATGCCAGGAGAAGCGTGCCCTTGGAAGAACACCTGGTCGCCCCCGCCGGGGTGGTCCTTGCCTCGGAAGAAGTGGTTCATTCCCACCTCGTAGAGGGTCGCAGCGGAAGCATAGGTGGAGATATGCCCTCCGACACCGATGCCTGGACGCTGGGCGCGGTGCACGGTGACGGCTGCATTCCAGCGCAGCAACCGCCGGATCTGGCGTTCTAGTTCCTCGTCCCCCGGGTAGGCCGGTTCCTTGTCAGCCGGGATGGTATTCACGTAGTCGGTACTGGTCAGCGAAGGAACACCGACATGGAGCTCACGCGCCCGTTCCAACAGCTTCAGCATGACATAGCGGGCACGGTTGCGGCCACCGTGCTCGATCACCCCGTCGAGCGACTCCAGCCACTCGGCGGTCTCCCCCGGATCTGTGTCCGGAAGGTTCGTCGGCAGGCCATTGAGGATTGGCCCGACCTGGTCCTGGATGCTCACGTGGGTCCTCTCGTCGCGATGATGTGCACGGTTGGAGTAAAGATACCGCGCGATAGCCAGTCCGTGAATTACTGCCGCCCAACATCCGCCTCGTCAGGCTTGCAAACCTGCTCACACGATGTCAGGGTGGCCGAGTGGAGCCAAGTTTCGCCCCGACGGAAAGGATCAGGGATGTTCCGATTGAAGGAACGGGCTGTTGTCGTCATCGTGACCATCGTCTCCCTGTTCGCCTTAGTCGCCTGCAGCGACGGTTCCCCGGTGGAAGAGCCCACGAACAAGCCCAGCCAGGTTCCGAGTGAGTGTGCCGCCTTCGCGCAGTACGGAAATCTCCGGGGCAGGTCGATCAACGTCTACGCCCCCATCGTTTCACCGGAAGATCAGTCCCACATCGATTCCTTCGCTCCCTTTGAGGAATGCACAGGAGTCAAGATCAACTACGAAGGATCCCGGGAATTCGAGACCCAGCTCCCAACCAAAATTGATGCCGACGCACCACCAGACATCGCCTATTTCCCACAACCCGGACTGCTGAAAAGTCTCATCGCCCGTTTCCCCGGCAAGATCAAGGAAGTACAGGGGCAGGCTCTAGCAAATCTTGACGCCAATTACCGGAGCAACTGGAAAGAGTACGGGTCCGTTGACGGCAAGGTCTACGCGGTTCCAGTTGGAGCAAGTGTAAAATCTTTCGTCTGGTATTCTCCTCGCGCTTTCATGGAGAACGGTTACCAAATTCCTCGGACATGGGAGGAACTGATCACATTGACTCAGAGGATCGCCGAGGGCCATCCGGGCGCAAAACCTTGGTGCGCTGGCATCCAGGCCAGCAACGGAACAGGATGGCCAGCCACCGACTGGCTCGAGGACATGATGCTGCACACCGCCGGCTCGGAAGAATATGACATGTGGGTGTCACACCAGATTCCATTCAACGATCCCCATGTAGTCACCGCTCTGGATCAGGCGGGAGAGGTTCTCAAGAATGAAACCTTCGTGAACGGCGGACTGGGAAGCGTAAAGTCCATCGCCACCACATCTTTCACAGCTGCCGGCTTGCCGATACTGGACAACACATGCTTTCTGCACCGTCAAGCTTCCTTTTATCAGGTAAACTGGCCCGCTGAAACAAAAATCGCAGAAGATGGCGACGTCTTTGCTTTTCTTTTGCCTGGAAAAACCGACTCGAAACAACCAGTTCTCGTTGGCGGAGAGTTCGCAGCAGCCTTTAACGCCCGTGAAGAGGTTCTCGCTTTTCAAGCATATTTGACCTCCCCAGAATTCAGCAACACGAAGGCACGGGTTACGGGACATGGATGGATCTCCGCAAACAAAAATCTCGATCCTTCTGTCTTCTCTTCGCCCATCGACAGACTCTCCTATGAGCTACTCACCGACGACAGCACCGTTGTCCACTTCGATGCGTCGGATCAGATGCCGGACACTGTCGGCACCGGAACTTTTTGGACCGGCATGACGGATTGGATCTCCCTGGACAAGTCCTCCCTCGACGTACTGACCGAGATCGAAAACTCCTGGCCGAAGAGCTGACCAACCACAGGCCAGCCCTCTCCCGGTCGGTAGGCTAGCGAGAACCATGACCGCTCAGCCCGCACGTCCAGGGACCCTTCCCGCCACAGTATCGTCAGCTCGCTCCCGGGCTGCCATCCTGAAACGACTACGTGCCGCCACGGCGACTATGAACACCGCCACCTTGACGGCTCTCGAGGACCGTCATACATGGTTCGCAGAACTTGATGCCGAGTCCCGTTCCTGGATCAACGTACTGGCCCGGGAGGGAATCGACGGTTTCGTGAGCTGGGTCAGCGGCTCTATCTTCTCCTTCGAATCGGTCTTCGACTCCGCGCCCCGCGCTCTTGCGGGCCGCATTTCCCTGAGACAGACAGTCGACCTGGTGCGCACCACCACCGATGTCGTGGAGGAACAGATCCAACTCCTGTTGCCGCGCGCGGACCAGCAGCCGCTGCAACTGGGGATAGTGCACTATTCCCGCGAAATCGCGTTCGTCGCGGCCGCGGTCTATGCCCGCGCCGCTGAGGCGCGAGGGGCATGGGACTCGCGCATGGAGGCGACGATCGTCGATGCGGTGGTTCGCGCCGAGGCCGATGAATCCGTCACATCCAGGGCCTCGACCCTCGGTTGGAATTCTGAAGCCCCGACGGTAGTGGTCATAGCAGGCGCCCCGAAAAACCTACGAATCGACGAGCTACGCAGAGCATCCTCACGGCTCTGCTTGGACATGCTTGCTGCTCCACAGGGAGAGCGTCTTGTGTGCATCTTCGCCGGTGAGGCTCTGACTGACCCTACCCAGGCTTGTGAGCTGGTAACCAAGCTCGAACCCCATTTCGCACCAGGTCCCGTGGTGATAGGCCCACTTGCCGAGGGGCTCCGCGGAGCCCCCGCATCCGCCAGGTCTGCGGCCTCCGGCTACCGGGCCGCCCGGGCCTGGCCAGAAGGACCCAGGACTTTGTTGTCGAACGACTTGCTTCCAGAACGGGCACTCGCAGGTGACGGACATGCCCGACGAACCCTGGCCCGCGATCTCTTCGGCCTCCTCAGGGGCTCCAAAGAGCTCTTGGAGACTTGCGTCGGTTTCCTCGACGCAGGGTCCTCGATGGAGGCCACCGCCCGGGCCATGTTCATCCATCCCAACACCGTCCGCTACCGCCTGCGACGCATCCAGGAAGTGACGGGGTACAACCCCACAGATGCACGCGAAGCCTACGTGTTGAGGCTGGCGATCACCTTGGGGCGCCTCCAGGAGTGACCCTATTCATCGCCACTCCGGAAGCAATTTTTGTTGGATTCCTACAATCTCTCCTGAGTCATTTTCGTCACCTTCGTAGCCGCACAGATCGTCGGCGGACGGGCAGAGTTGAGAACGTGCTAGCTATCGTCGCGCCAGGTCAGGGCGCCCAGACCCCCGGATTTCTCACTGCTTGGTTGGATGAACCCACCTTCAGGACTCGCCTCGAATGGCTGAGTGCCGTCGCCGACATCGACCTCGTAGCCCATGGCACCACGTCGGATGAGGAGACCATTCGGGACACGGCGGTGGCACAGCCCCTGCTGGTCGCATCAGCGCTTGCCAGCGCCGAGCAGCTGAGCCCCACCACCACTGGACTCGCCGGCGTGGTCGCCGGGCATTCCGTGGGTGAACTTGCCGCCGCGGCTATGACAGGTGTGGTCTCTGTCGAATCCGCCATGGTGCTGGTCCGGGAACGTGGCCGCAGCATGGCCGAGGCCTCGGCAATCACACCTACGTCCATGACCGCCGTAATCGGCGGGGACCGGGAAGAGGTACTGGCAGCCATCGAGGCCGTGGGCCTGACCCCCGCCAACAACAATGGTTCTGGACAAATCGTTGCTGCCGGCACCATGGAACAGCTGGCCGCGCTGGCTGACGAAGCTCCTCACCGCGCACGCCTGAGGCCGCTCAGCGTCGCCGGCGCCTTCCACACCCATCACATGACTCCCGCCGTGGCCCGCTTGAAGGCACTTGCCGGCGCCGTGCCCACCGAGGACCCCCACACCAACCTTCTCAGCAATGCCGATGGAGAGGTCGTACCTTCGGGGCGCGAGTACTTGGAGCGCTTGGTCAAGCAGGTGGCAAGTCCGGTTCGCTGGGACCTGTGCATGGAGACCATGTCGACTCTCGGCGTCACCGGAATCCTCGAGCTCACTCCCGCGGGAACCCTGACGGGAATCGCAAAACGCAACCTCAAGGGAGTCGAGCGGTTCAACCTCAACACACCGGACCAGCTAGACGAGGCTCGCGTCTTCTGCGCAACCCACTCAGCCAAAGACTGAGCCCCACATCACCCTGCTTCACTGAAACGCCCGAAAGGCCGCGACATGACACTGATCCCCTCCACCGGCAGCCGCCACGCCCGCATTCTGAGTGTCGGCGGCTACCGTGGTTCGCGAGTCGTCGACAACGAGGAGATGTGCACCATCATCGATTCCACCCCTGAGTGGATCGAGCAACGCACCGGCATCCAGGAGCGTCGCTGGGCGACTGATGAGGAAACTCCCCTGTTCATGGCGGTGGCCGCAGCGCGCAAGGCCATGGATCGCGCCGGGCTGGACCCGTCCCGAATCGACGGGATCATCTGTTCCACCGTCTCCCATTTCCAACAGTCCCCCTCACTGGCCGTCTATGTTTCCCACGAACTCGGCCTGAGCGCCGGTCCAGTTGCCTTTGACATCTCGGCGGCGTGCGCCGGTTTCTGCCATGGAATCAGCATCGCCGAATCGCTCGTCCGATCCGGGGCAGCAACCCACGTTCTGGTGATCGGCGTCGAGACCCTGAGTCACATGGTCAACATGGAGGACCGCACCACCGCGTTCCTGTTCTCCGACGGAGCTGGGGCAGCTATCATCGGCCCGAGCGACGAACCCGCCATCGGGCCCGTCGTCTGGGGTTCCGACGGTTCCCAGGCCCTCACCATCCAGATCCAAGACTGGACCGATGTGACCAATCCGGAGCAACGGATGCCCCTGATCAGCATGGATGGGCGCACTGTGTTTCGTTGGGCCACCACGTACATCACCGACAAAGCTCTGGAAGCAGTCAAACGCGCTGGGATTACTCCCAGTGAATTGGACGTCTTCATTCCTCATCAGGCCAACAATCGAATCACTGATTCAATGTTGCGCTACCTGAAACTGCCCGAGAACGTGGTGGTGTCCCGCGACATCAGACAAATGGGCAACTCGTCAGCGGCATCTATTCCGCTGGCGATGGAAGCCCTGCTCGAATCGGGCGAGGCATCCTCCGGGCAGAACGCCCTGATCATCGGTTTCGGCGCCGGGCTCGTTTTCGCGGGCCAGGTCGTCGTCCTTCCATGATCCACGCAACCATATCAACCAACAAGGAGACAGCAATGGCAAGTACTGAAGAGATCCGCACCGACCTCGCCGAAATCGTCAACGATGTGGCGGGGGTGGCCGCGGAGGATGTCCAGCTGGACAAGTCCTTCGTTGATGATCTGGGCGTCGACTCCCTTTCCATGGTGGAAATCATCTATGCGTGTGAGGACAAGTTCGGCGTTTCAATTCCCGACGAGGATTCCAAGAACCTGAAGACCGTGGGTGATGCGGTGGCCTACATCGAACGCGCCCAGGCCTGAGGCCGAACAGGTGGGGGGTGGCGGCTGCCGTCCCCCACCATCTTCCATACCTGAGAAATCCTTCAGCCCCAGGAGTTCAACATGACCGAGGTAGTAATCACCGGTTTTGGCGCATTCACCCCACTCGGAGTAGATGCGCCCAGTACCTGGGAGGCCATGCTCGCCGGCCGCTCTGGTGTGCACACTCTTCCCTACGACTGGGCGAAACCGCTGCCTGTGACCTTCGCCGCAGAGGCGGCTGGTGACCCGACCGAAAGGCTGGATCGCCTCGCTGCCCGCCGCCTCGACCGGAGTTCACAGCTCGCTATGGTCGCCGGCCAGGAAGCCTGGAAAGATGCAGGTCTGGGGCTCGGTGAAGATAATTCCACGGATCCGGATCGGCTCGCCGTGTGTGTGGGTACCGGTATCGGAGGCCTGCATTCTTTGCTCGGCAACTGGGATGTTCAGAAGGAGAAAGGACTGCGCCGGGTCTCCCCCTTCACCATTCCCATGCTTATGGCCAACGCACCTGCAGCAAACCTGGGACTGGAGTTCGGTGCAGCAGCCGGTGTCCACGCGCCCGTTAGCGCCTGCGCATCGTCAAATGAGGCCATTTCGCTGGGACTCGACCAAATCCGGCTGGGACGCTGCGACATCGCAGTCGTGGGGGGCTCGGAAGGTGTCATCCATCCGTTGCCTATCAATGCTTTCGCCCAGATGCAGGCCCTGAGCCGCCGCAATGACGACCCAGAACACGCCTCGCGCCCGTGGGACACCGGTCGCGACGGATTCGTCCTGGGGGAGGGAGCCGTGATCATAGTCATCGAAACTCTCGAGCACGCCTGCGCACGAGGGGCACGCATTTACGGCACTCTCGCCGGAGCCGGGATCAGCAACGACAACCACGACATGGTCCAGCCCGAGCCAACGGGGCGAGGTCAGTCAACTGCCATGCTCAAGGCCCTGCAGGCTTCGGATCTTCAGCCCAGCGACATCAAGCACGTCAATGCCCACGGCACTTCGACCCCACAGGGCGATGTCACTGAGGCAAACTCCATCGCAACCGCCCTCGGTTCTGCCGTGGACGAGTGCATCGTGACCTCCACGAAGTCGATGAGCGGCCACTTGCTCGGCAGTGCTGGCGCCTTGGAGACTTTTGCGACCGTGATGGCTCTCAAGACCCGAACCGCGCCGCCCACCATCAACATCGAGAACCTGGAGCCCGGTCTCCCCATCGACATCGCAGTGAACGAACCGCGCCGGCTCCCCGATGGGGATCTCGCGGCCCTGAACAACTCTTTCGGCTTCGGAGGTTCCAATGTCGCGGTGACCGTAACCAACGCTAACATCACCAACTGACGCACCTGGTCAGGAGCGCGTCAACCATTTCCCGGTCAACGGTCGTCACACAACTTGGTGGAGCCAGCGGATCGGTGCATCCTCCGAGCCGTACCGGAACTGTTCGAGTTCTTCATCCCATTCAGTTCCGAGAAGACGTTCCATGGCTTGGTGAACGCTCATCCCCTTGGCTGATGCGGTGTCAAGGGCATGACGGATGCGATCTTCGGGAACCAGGATGTCGCCGTGCACTCCAACAGTGGCGGCAAATGGGCCCAGCGAAGGGGTGTAACAGTAACGGGTTCCCTCAGCTCCAAGCTTGGCTTCCTCAGTCACCTCGAAGCGAATGCGGGCGAACTCGGCGAGGCGGGATGCGAGTCTCGCCCCCGAGCCAGTTGGCCCGGACCACGACAACTCTGCCCGCTGGGAACCGGGCTCAGCGTTCTGCTCGGTCCATTGCCAACTGAGTCCTGCACCAAGCACCGAGGCGATCGCCCATTCTAGATGAGGGCACAGCGCAGCGGGGGTGGAGTGGATGAAGATCATCCCCCGCGCCCCGGGCAGGCTCTCGGTGGCCGTGCAAGCGTTCATGTTGTTCTCCTGGGTCTCGGTCGGATTGCCTTCCCCTGCGATCCATCCCGATTCCAGGCGAGATCAATTGTGCTACAGCTATGAGAAAGGCACAACAAGCGGCAACAGCGCCGGTCATAAACTGTGACCATGCAGCGCATGTCCATTGATCAAGCCCTCGTGGGCACCGACAGCATCCGTCAGGTCCGGGCCAGTGAGAACGGGGTTTTCTGGCTGGCAGGAATCGCCTCCGAGGATGGTCGAGTGACTATCCGGCGCTGGCGGGAGGGCGAAATTACCGAGATCACTCCCGGGTTCAACGTGCGTTCCCGGGTGATGGAATACGGCGGGGGTGCCTATGCTGTGGCGGGCGGTCTGGTGGCCTGGTGTGACGATTTCACCAAACAAATATGGCTCCGGGACGGGGAAAGCACCCGCCCCCTGACACCCGAGAGCGCCCGGTTCCGCTACGGCGGGTTGAGCCTGGACCCACAACACCGACTACTTCTCGCAGTACGTGAGGATCACGAGGTAACCCCCGAAGAACGCAGTGAGATCGTTGCGCTGAACCTGGATTCTGATAATGCCGATGGGGGCCGCGTGCTGGTGAGCGGCGCCGACTTCTATGCGGCTCCAGTGGTGCACGACGGGCGGCTCGCCTGGTTCCAGTGGATGCACCCAAGCATGAGCTGGGACGAGGCATCGGTGTGGGTAACGAACCTCAACGATCCCGGGAACATCGACAGGATCCACGGGAAATCCGGAGTCAGCACGCAACACCCGATCTGGCTCGGGAACGGTTCTCTGGCCTGCGTCACGGATGAATCCGGTCACTGGAACTGGGTCGTGCACCACTCCGACACAACGTCAACTTGGCGTACCCCTCACGACTGCTCGATTCCCGTATGGGTATTGGACACCCCACCGGCCTGCGCTGTCGGGGATGACCTGCTGGCGACGGTTGAGATCGATGACGGTCGCGGTGCGCTCGCGCTGTGGCATCCGCACAAAGGTGAGGTCACCTACCCGTTGCCTGGGACGGCCATGATCGAATCCCTGGCCTCCCACGGACAGGACTTGTTCGTGATAGCGGAGTGGGATGACCGTCCCGCATCCCTGGTACGCATCTCCCCTACTGGAGAGCACACCGAACTCGTGACTTCCGAGCCACAGACAGACCTGAGTCGCCCCATGTGCCACTGGTCCGAGGGGCCCGCAGGGCCGGTGCACTCCTGGTTCTACCCTGTACCCGACGCCGCAACAGCACCCCCCATGCTCGTTCTCACCCATGGCGGCCCGACCTCCGTGCACTACCCGAGCTTCGACAGGCTGATCCAGTTCTGGGTTTCCCGCGGGATCTGTGTCCTGGACGTGAACTACTCAGGTTCCACCGGTTTCGGTCGCGCCTACCGGAACCGGTTGAAGGGGCAATGGGGCGTCCTCGATGTCGCCGACGTGGTGGCTGCAGCTCGCGAGGTATGCCGGGCTGGATTGGCAGATCCCGAGCGTGTAGCCATTGCTGGCGGTAGTGCGGGCGGCTACACCACTCTTCAGGCCCTGGTCACCAGCGACTTCTTCGCAGCCGGCATCAGCTCATACGGTATTGGGGATCTGCGAGCCCTCGTTGAGGAAACCCACAAGGCGGAGTCCCACTACACTTTCACGCTAGTCGCTCCGTGGCCGGAGGGCGAACAGGTCTACCGGGAGCGTTCCCCGATCACCCAACTTGACCGACTCGACACCCCCATGCTGATTCTGCAGGGATTGGAAGATCGAGTGGTACCACCCAGGCAGGCCTTCGACATGGCGGAAGCAGTGCGCGCCAAAGGTCTTCCCCTGGCGCTGGTCACATTCGAACACGAAGGCCACGGTTTCCGTTCACTCGCAGCCCGCAGACAATCACTGGAGTCTCAGCTCTCCTTTCTTGAGCAAGTACTCGGGATGCCCCTCAGCGATGACATCCCCGTCCTGTCGATCGAGAACCTTGTGCCCTGAATCAGAGCGCGATCACGGCCAACGGGCCCCGAGGGAGATCACACCCATGGCGGCGAGAACCGCGAAAATGATAGCCAGTCCCGCGTATTGATCCGTGATCTCCATGGGAACCAGTTCATATCCCAGATCGGATGAGATCGCCTGGTAGATCTCGCTCAGCTCGCCCGCCGACTCAGCGGAGAACTTCTTACCCCCAGAGTTCTCCGCAACGACGTAGAGCTCATGATGATCCACGGCCACACGTTCCCGTCTGCCATTGGACTCGACGTACCCATCCTGTGTGCCATAAGCGATGGTGTAGATGGGGACTCCCAATTGTTTCGATTGCTCGGCTGCTGTGGCCGAATTCCGGCCCAGGTTGGAAGCTCCATCCGAGAGCAGCACTATTGCTGCAGGTACTGCCTCATCAGGATGATC
Organism: Arachnia propionica; assembly: GCF_037055325.1. NCBI lineage: Bacteria > Bacillati > Actinomycetota > Actinomycetes > Propionibacteriales > Propionibacteriaceae > Arachnia > Arachnia propionica. The sequence continues at coordinate 548,449 of NZ_CP146373.1, forward strand.
GGGGTCCGATGGCGCCAGTTTCAGGGCATCGAGGCTTGTGTAGATCGCTTCCCCGATCGCAGTGGAGGGGGCCAGTTGGAGACCGTCAATGGCGCGATTCAGCAAACCTCTGTCCACGGTTGGGGGAACACTGACATTCGCGGTGCCTGCGAAGGTGACCAGCGCAACATTGAAGCGTTCCGGGAGGCTCGCAATGAATTTCTTTGCCGATTCCTTCGCGGCCTCAAGCCGGTTGGGTGTCACGTCCTCAGCTTCCATGGACCAGGACACGTCGATCGTGACGACGATGGTGGCACGATCCCTCGGTTGGCGGCCATAGTCTTTCGGCATCGCCCATGCGATCACCAGCGAGGCAAGGCTGAGCAACGCCAGCAGCACGGCGCCATGCCGTTTCCAGGCCGCGTCCTTGGGGATGACGAGCCGCAGGCGTGAATTCTGTACTCGCGATGGCGGACGCCGGTTCGCCAGGTACCAGTACACCCCAGCGATGACCGGGATCAGAGCCAGAGCCCACAGACGGTTGGGCTGCATGAACTCGAGAACCAACGTCGTCGTCATCGGGGCCACCTCGCGGCCATCATCACGGCACCCAGCGCAGCCACGACAGCGAAACCGAGAGCCCCGAACGCATACTGTGCGGTCACTGGTTTCCTCACCTCTTCCGTACCCACCGATGAGCCGATCTTCTTGTAGGCATCCTTGAGGCTGTCCGCACTGTCAGCGGAAACTGATTCCCCGCCTGTGGTCGCAGAGATGGAGCGGAGGGTCTCGTTGTCTGGCGCGACATTGTGCCGCTTCCCGTCCAGGTCGACATAGCCATTCTCAGTTCCGTAAGCAATGGTGAATACTGGCACGCCAGCCTGGTGCACACGGGTTGCACTTTCCGCTGGGTCCGTTCCTGTGGTGTTTCCACCATCACTCAGCATTACGATCATGGCCGGCGCGGCTTCGGAACCATCGTCGGGGGCAGGCACCTCACTGACTGCCTTGAGTGACTGGTCCAGCGCATCCCCGATAGCGGTTCCCTCCTTAAGCTCGAGAGTGCTGATGGCTCTGGTGAGAGCCCCCCGGTCTGTTGAGGGGGGCATGATCATGGAGGGAGAACCATTCAGGGAGATCAGAGCGACGTTGTAGGAGTCAGGCAGCGCGTCAACGAATTGCTGTGCAGCTGCCTTGGCCGCGTCCAGACGGTTCGGTTCCACGTCAGTGGCCTGCATGGATAGTGACGTGTCGACCACCAGGACAACGGTGGCCCGTTCCCGCGGCACCTTCTCCGTTCCCAGCGGCTGGGCCCACGCCAAGGCGAGCGCCACCAGGGAGCACAACGACATGAAAACAGCAAGATGTCGCGTCCAGCGGCGCTGGGAACCAATCACCCGGCCCAGCACCCCGGTGTTGGTGAAACGCAGTGCGGTCCGCCCTTTGAGACGCATCAACACCAGGTAGGCGATGACAAGTGCCGGCAGGACCAGAAGCACCCACAGACGTTCAGGGGTTTTGAAAGCCAACCAGTCCATCACCGGCTCACCCCTTGGGGCGGTGCATGAAGAGCGCTGGCAACCCGTCTGTATCCAAGGACGAAACGCGCGATGTCGGCGACCCAGTCACGATCCGTGCGCAATTGGATGTGCCCCGCCCCTGAACGTCTGAGTGCCACCTTGATGCGTTCACGCTGAGCACGGGAAGCATCATCCATTCGTTGACGCGCGACGGGATCGGACGTGTTGATGTAGCGCAAGAAAGAGGTCTCCGGGTCCCGGATCAGCATATCCCCGACATCGGGAAATTCCAGCTCATGGCGGTCCACCACCTCAACGCACAGCACCTGGTTGCGAACTGCCAGCCTCCTGATTGCCCTTTCCCACGAGGGTGGCCGGTCAGGATCAAGCTCGGCCTCACCTGCGGTTAGGAAATCCGAGACCACCACACGCATGCCCCGACGGCGCTGGGAACGCGCCATCTGCTCGATACCGTCGACCAGTTCCAGGTCGCCGGGGGCGTTGTCCGGCACGATAGGTTCGGTGAGCATCTGCCGCAACATCCCGTACAGAGCAGTTCGGCCCGAACGGGCAGGCAGTCTCTTGACGCGGTCGGGAAGCATCATCAGCCCACCGAACCGGTCCCCCATTCGCTGGCTGAGGAATCCGATCGTGGCGATGGCAGCGATACCCAGGTCACGTTTGGTGATGCCCTCTGTACCCCAGTTCATCGACGGCGTCACGTCGAGCAAGCCCCACACCTCGAGTTCTCGATCGGCTATGGTGTCACGAACGTGGGGAACCGTGGTGCGCGCGGTCACGGCCCAGTCCATCATCCTGACGTCGTCCTGACCCGGTTGATAAGGGCGGGCATCGTTGGTGTCGGATCCCGGCCCGGGAAGAAGCCCCAGATGATCACCATGGAGAAAGCCCTCCAGGCGTCGGACGACGGCGAGTTCCAGGCGCCGCAGGGCGGCTTCCGGAGCCAGCTTGGTCAAAGGAATGGTGGGGCCACTCGGTGTGTGCAGAACGGATGTGGCAGCCCCGGGATCGCGGGGCCCCTGGGTCACGGGCACGAAGGATGGGGAGGTCAAGGTGTCCTCAGGCATGACCGGGCTGGTAGCCGTGTTGCTGGTGACGCTGCTGGCGCGACTGGTCGTTCCACACCGGGGTGGGCGCCGGGACCATGGCCAGTATGCGGTCCACCACGTCGGTGGTGAGAACGTTGTCAGCCACTGCGTCAAACCCAAGCACGATGCGATGGGACATGACGTCACGCGCCACTGCCTGGACATCAGTAGGCAGCACGTAGTCACGACCATTGATCAGTGCAAGAGAACGCGAAGCAGCTACCAAGCCGAGCGTGGCACGTGGGGAGCAACCGATCTGAATCACGGGCTCAAGGTCGGGCATTCCAAAATCGGCGGGATCACGGGTGGCCAGCACGAGGCGCACGATGTACTCACTGACAAGGTTGTGGACGAAAACCTTGGACGCCATGTCCTGCAGATGACGTACCAGTCCGGGGTTGAGGATCTTCTCCGCTTCTGGCGGCTTGACGCTCATGCGCCTGAGGATCTCGAACTCCTCATTTCCCTTCGGATAGGGCACGTCCACCTTTACGAGGAAACGGTCCCGCTGGGCCTCGGGAAGCGGGTAAACGCCCTCCGACTCAACCGGGTTCTGGGTTGCAATCACAATGAACGGTTCGGGTGCAGGGTAGGTCCTACCACCGATAGAGACCTGTTTCTCGGCCATCAGCTCGAGCATCGCGGACTGCACCTTCGCGGGTGCCCTGTTGATCTCGTCAGCCAGCACGAAGTTCACGAACACCGGCCCGAGCTCGATCTCGAAGGACTCGGAACTGGCGGAGTAAATGCGGGTTCCGACAATGTCGGAGGGAACCAGGTCCGGAGTGAACTGCACCCTGGCGAATTCCCCTCCAACCACTGTCGCGAAGGACCGTACCGCCAAGGTCTTCGCCACACCCGGCACTCCTTCGAGAAGGCAGTGGCCCTTCGCCAGGAGAGCCACCATCAATTGCTGGACCATGTGTTCCTGCCCGACGATGACCCGTTGCACTTGACTGATTGCCACGCCCAAGAGGCGAGCTGCGTCGGCGGTGGTGGTGGGCAGAGCTGGCTGCGCGCTGGGGGTAGTCAACTTGGAGTCTCCTTGAAACGATCGCGCACCACGATACCGCGCTTCCAGGAGCAGAACCGAGACGTGGTACCCGAGGAGCGGAAAGACACTTCGATGTGATGTCATAGTCCTTGATGACTCAGCCACCAGATCCCACATCCGAATACGCGGAGCATTTCCCTCTCCTCCCGGAAGATCCGGTGCGTGTGGGTGATTTCTGGATTGATTCGCGTCTCGCGGAGAGCCCCGCAGGCGTCATCTACTCTGCACACGCAGATGGGTCGGATCCGGTAATGCTCATCCACCTGCGCGACGGTGCGGCATCAGACCCCGCTGCACGGGCACGTTTTTCAGGCGAGATCAACGCCATGCACATAGACACCGTCGTGGCCCGCGGCGGTCAGGGCCAAGACGAAGGTCGCATGGCAGTGCGTTTCCGAGATGAGGATGATGACCCGATCGTCGCTTCTCACCGCCCCCTCGCCCCGTGGGTGGCCCTGGCCTTCTCCGGTTCCCCTGCTGCTGTGGCCGAAGCACAGCGAGTGCTGGCCGCCGTCGATCTCGTGCACACTCCCCAGCTCGGTTCCCCTGCAGGACCGGATTTCCAGATGCACTGGTGGCAGAACATCCGCCCGGGAACGTGGCGGATGTGGCCACTTCCCTGGCCTGGCCGCAAGGACCGAGCCGGTTGGCTCACCCTCCTGGCATCTTTCTTGCTGATGCTGCTGCTTGCCGCCATAGCCGTCTTGTTGGCAATCCTGGTGTTCCAGAACCAACAGAAAGTGTCCCCTCCCGCCCCTGTACCAAGTTCTGCGTCCGCTTCTGGCGGCGGCTCCACCAGCTCTACCTCCGGGGAACCATCCTCGGGAGAACCCTCTGAACTGGAGAGCCGCAGCGACACCCCCTCGATGGAACAGCCTTCGGGCGATTCTTCAGGGCCGGGCAGCCCGAGCCCCGAGCGCAAGTTGTAACCGGCTTTCTTCACATCTATCGCATCCGAGGAACACAGGAAACGTACACGTTGCTCCGGCTGAATGGTGATCGCCCAGAGGTAGCACCTCTCAATCTCGACCACCAAGGCAACAATCATGCAATTCCTGCCCTATCTGGCCAACATCATCGCGATCTGCATCCTCGTCTTCGCCATCTACCTGCCACGACATCACCGTCGTGACCTGGCGGTCGCCTATCTGGGCGTCAACGTCGGCGTCATGGCGGTCTCCATAGGACTTCTCAACAGCTCTGTGGCAGCTGGACTCGGCCTGGGACTGTTCGGGGTGCTGTCAATCATCCGGCTTCGGTCCGATGAACTAGCCCAGCACGAGGTGGCCTACTACTTCAGCTCACTTGCGCTCGGCCTGCTCGGCGGGCTTGGCGGCTCCACCACCACTTACGCCACCATGACTCTCATCGTGGTGGTCCTGGCAGCGGCAGACTCCTCCTGGTTTCGGCGGGGTACCAAACGTGAGATCGTCAACCTGGAACGGGCAATCACCGATCCCGAAGAACTCCGCTACGAACTGGCCGCCCGTCTCGGTGGCCGAGTACTCGGTGTGAACGTCCAGCGCCTCGATTTCGTCGCCGACACCACCCTCGTCGAGGTCCGCTACGCCCCGGGAATCGGTCTCCCGGTCACCGAGAAGGTGGAGGTGCTGCGATGAGCCTGAGCGATCTTGCACCGGTTTACCTCGATGAGCTCAACGCGACCGCGGAGCTCATGAGCCGGGTGGACCGCAAATATCCACTGCACGAGCGCACAGCCGAGGCGATACTCGATTCCCTACCAACCGGCACCAGGGTCCTTGATATCGAGGGAAGAACAGAGTTCAGCTACACATCCATCTATTTCGACACCACAGCCCGCGACTCCTACCTGATGGCAGCACGGGGCCGCCCGCACCGGTTCAAGGTGAGGGTCCGCAACTACCAGGACTCGGGGGAGGCTTTCCTGGAGGTCAAGACCCGGCGCGGCAGAAACACCGTCAAGGAACGCGTTCCTCACGACCCTTCAGCGCTGTTCGAGATCGCGCCCGAGCAGTACAGCTTCGTCAACGACCGCCTTGCCGCCGGAGGAATTCGTGGCATCCAGCCGCAGCAGTTGAGACCGAGCCTGGAAACCAGCTACCTGCGCGCCACGCTGCTCACAGCCGACGGTCGAGCCAGACTCACCCTGGACCGAGAACTCGTCTGGACAGAGAACGGTCGCAGCCTACGGATCCCCCGGCTGGCGATCATCGAGACCAAATCCGGCTCAGCACCCAGTTCTGCAGATCGCACCCTCTGGCGCTGTGGCTACCGCCCACAACGGATTTCAAAGTACGCCACCGGCCTCGCCGCCCTGCATCCCGAACTACCCGCGAACCGCTGGCGCCGCGTCTTGAACCGACACTTCTGATAACAAGACCACCGATGGACCGAACATGAAAATGCGAAGGCCCACACCTGGACACGCCTTGCTCTCGACCGTCGCTGTTCTCACCGGCACCTTCCATCACCGGAGTCGAGCTACGGACAATCGGGACCTCCGGCATGGCCGATTCCCCCTCCAAGAGCTCCACTCAGGCATTCGTGTTCACAGACCTGAACGGCAGGTGATCCCGGTGAACGCCGGTAGCCTGATGGTATGAAACCGGCCCTGATCGCCACGGACCTGGATGGCACCTTCCTCGGTGCGAACGCAGTCCTCCTCCAGTCGAACCTGGCAGCGGCACGACGAGCCATCGAAGAGGGTGTCGTCTTCGTGATCGCTACGGGCAGACCCAGGCGCTGGCTCGACGCTCTGGCGAAGCTGCGTGACCTGGATCCCCTGGTGATCTCCAGCAACGGAGCGGCTGTTAGCCGGCTGGCGAGTCCTAGCCCGGCTCTCCTCCACCCGATCGAAACGGAACGGGCCCTGGCGTTCGCTGCGGCGCTGCCACCAGAACTCGAGGTTTCATTCGCAGTGGAGTACGAGTACGGATGGGGTCGCGAACCCGGCTACCCAGTGGGCCACTTTTCCGAGGCAGACCATGTGGCCAGCCTCACGGAGCTGCTGATGGTCGGCCCAATCATCAAGGTTCTCGCGCGCACCTGCCACGCCGACACCCATGCCTTCTCCCCCGTGGCCATCGCCGCAGCGGATGAGATCCTTCAGGCCACCTTCTCCTGGCACGATGTGTGCGGCACCGTCGAACTATCGGCGCCGGGCGTCACCAAGGGCACTGCCCTGGCAGAGCTGCTGGAAAAGATCAACGTCGACCCGGCCAACGCGGTCGCTTTCGGGGACATGCACAACGACCTGGGGATGCTGGAGCTGGTGGGCCGGGGCTACATCATGGAGGATGCCGATCCGTGCCTGCTCGATCGTGGTTTCACCCGGATCGGCTCCCATGACGAGGGAGCCGTCGGCGAACAGATCCTGCGCCTGCTGGATGCGTGACCCACATCGCCCAGCACCCGCAGGATGAGTGGTCATGACGCCGGGGACCATCCGATCCTGCAGCCGTCCTCAGTGTTCTACTTCGTGACCGCGTCGATGGCGGTCCACTCCAGGCCCTCCGGGGCGAGGGCCGCGACACTTGCGAGCAGACCCAGCCGAGCCGCTCTGAGTTCAGGTTCCTTCGCCATCACCAGAGTGTCGTCGAAGAACTGGGCGATGGGATCGACCAACTCTTTCGCCGAGGCTGCGAAATCGGACACGGAATCACAGGGTTTCCTGTCCGCGAGGGCCTGGGAGAGGGCCCTCTCCGCGCCATCGACCAGGACCGCCGGATCGAACTCCGGGACCGTGCCAGCAGGAAGGATTCGGTGGATCCGCACCACGGCCTCCACGGCGGCCCGCCAACTAGGTTCTCCGAGGAGGGCTTCCAGATCGTTGGCCTTCGCCTCCGCGTCCGCAGGGTGGCTGGCCGACGGCAGGACCGCGGCAACCATGTCGGCAGAGCGCCCCTCGTCACGCATCAGTTGGGCATAGCGACCGATGACGAATTCCTCGGCCGCTGCGATCGCATCCTGCGACACCTCAATCCCCTGGGTCGTCAACGCCTCTGCCGCTGCCACCAGACCATCACGCACACCAATGCCGGTCAGCCCGGGAACCTCACGCAGCACGCGCACCACGCCCAGCGCGGCCCGCCGCAGCCCATAGGGGTCGGAGGAACCGGAGGGTTTCGCGCCGAGGGCGAACATCGCCATCAGCAGGTCGAAGCGGTCCCCAAGGGCCAGCAGGGCGCCCGGAAGCGAGGCCGGGACCGCGTCGGCGGAGGTGTGGGGCTGTTCCATCTCGTGGAGGGCCTCGGCGACCGCGGGGGTCTCGCCCTTGCGGAGCGCGTACTCGCGGGCTACGAAACCGGCGAGGCTGGTCATGTCCGTGACGAGGTTCGTCGCCAGGTCGTACTTCGCCAGCTGCCCGGCGCGTGCCAGGGTTGCGGCCTGCTCCGGGGCGAGGCCCAGCCCCTCCCCCACACTGGTGGCCACCGCGGCGATGCGGCGGGCGCGCTGCCCCACCGAACCGAGCCGGTTCTCGAAGGTCAGCTTCTCGAGGCCCGGCACGAAGACGTCGACCGATTCGACCTCGAGGTCCTGGTTCCAGAAGAACAAGGCGTCCTCGTAGCGGGCCCGCAGCACCGACTCGTTGCCCGCCGCCACCACGGTCTCGTCGCAGGCACCGTTTGCCATGGTCACGAAATACGGCAACAGACGCCCCTCGGCGTCGCGGATCGGCAGGTAGCGCTGATGCTTGGCCATGACAGAGACCAGAATCCGGTCCGGGAGCTCCAGGTAGCGCTCGTCGAAACCGCCCAGCACCCCGAAGGGTTCCTCCACCAGGTTGGTGATCTCGTCAACCAGCGCGGCATTGTCCTTGACATCGATGAAGCCGCCCACACCGGCCGCCAGTTTCTCCGCCTGATCCACGACCGCCTCCCGGCGCTCCGCGAAACCGAGCGCGATCCGCCCCTCGGCGAGCAGGCCCGGCAGGTCATCGGCGGAGGCGACCTCGTGGAATCCGACAAGAACACCGTCGAAGCGTCTCCCGCTCTCGGCGGATGCCGCGGTGGTGCGTTGCAGATAGGTGCTGCGTCCCGCAACCACCTCGGAGACGCGGGCGGGGACGACCTGCTCCCCCCAGAGCGCCACCAGCCAGCGCACGGCCCGGGAGAAGGACAGCTTCGGGTCGCGCCAGCGCATGTTCTTCTCGGCGCGCAGCCCGGAAACGCAGTCCTCGACGAGGCCCTTCAGCACCTCCAGGGCGTTGCGGCCCGGTGATTCGACGGCGACGCAGGCGTGTTCGGCGCCGTTCACCTCAGCCTTTACGACCTGCTCCAGGGTGACTCCTTGGCCGCGCATGAAACCCTGCAACGGTTTGGTGGGGTTGCCGTCGGCATCGAAGGAAACCGCCCATTTCGGGCCTTTCCGCAGGTTCGTGGCGTCCGGTTCCCGGGCCGCAACCCCGTCGACGATTGCCACGATGCGCCTGGGGGTGCCGTCGACGCGGATCTCGCCGTGCGCCAGGCGTGAGGCCGCAAGCCCGTTCGTGAGGGTCTTGTTCACCGCCTCGACGGTGGGGCCGACGACGTGCGGGGGAAGCTCCTCCAGGCCGATCTCCAGGGCGAAGGTCCGGGGCCGGTCCGTGGCGGGTTCCTCAATGGCCTCCTCTGGTGTCCCGGTTTTCCTCTCGGTTTCCTTGAGGAGCGGGAACCCGAGTTCGCCTCGCCGTTCCACCCACAGCGCTGCGGTGTCGCGCATCAGGCGGCGCATGGTGCTGAACGCCTGGGCGCGTTCCGTGGTGGAAATCGCGCCGCGGGCGTCGAGCACGTTGAAGGCGTGACTGGATTTGAGGATGTAGGAGTGGGCGGGAACCGGCAGCCGTGCCTCCACCATGCGGGTGGCCTCCGAAACGTAGGCCTCGTAGAGCCGCCGGTTCGTCTCGATGTCGGCGTCGTCCAGGTAGTAGCGGCTCATCTCGTACTCCTGCTGGCCGAACGCCTCACCGTAGGTGACGATACTGCCGTCGGCCTTGCGGGCGTAGGCGATGTCCTTGAAGTGCGTGACGCCCTGCTGCGCCATCAGGATGCGTTCGATCCCGTAGGTCAGTTCCACGGGAATCGGGTCGAGGTCCTGCCCGCCGACCTGCTGGAAGTAGGTGAACTGGGTGATCTCCATCCCGTCCAGCCACACTTCCCAGCCGAGTCCCCACGCGCCGATCGCCGGCTGCTGCCAGTTGTCCTCGACGAAACGCACGTCGTGGGCGTCGAGGTCGATCCCGAGGGCCTCCAGCGACCCGAGGTAGAGCTCCTGCGGGTCGCCGGGTTCGGGTTTCAGGATCACCTGAAACTGGGTAAACGTCTGAATACGCATCGGGTTCTCGCCGTAACGGGAGTCGTCGGGACGCACGGAAGGTTCGACGTAGGCGACGTCCCACGGTTCCGGTCCAAGGACCCGCAGCACGGTGGCGGGGTTCATGGTGCCAGCCCCCACCTCCGAGTTGTAGGGCTGCCAGGTCAGGCAGCCGCGCGAAGTCCAGTAGTCGGACAGGATCCGGAGGGCGTCTTGCATCGTCAGCACCGGGCCAGACTACCCGGCCAGCACCTCGCGCAGCACGTCAAGCGGCAGTGACCCGACGGCTAGGGCACGGTCGTGGAAGTCGCGCAGGTCGAATTCCTGCCCAGCCCGGCGGGCCGCGTCGTCGCGGATCTGCTCCCAGATCCGCTGGCCGATGAGATAGCTAGGTGCCTGCCCCGCCCACCCCAGGTAGCGGTGCAGCTCGAAACGCAGCTGGTTTTCTTCCATGGCGACGTTGTCGCGCAGCAGCTGCCAGCACTTGTCGTGATCCCAGGTCCCGCCACCGTACCGGTCGAAGGCGGGTTTACCGAGGTGGATTCCCAGGTCGAGAACAACCCGGGTGGCGCGCAACCGTTGGCCGTCAAGCATCCCGAGACGCTCTCCCGGGTTCAGGAAACCGAACTCATCCATGAGACGCTCCGCGTACAGCGCCCAGCCCTCACCGTGCCCAGAGACCCAGCAGACCAGCGACCGCCAGCGGTTCAGATTCTCCGCCTGGGCGACGGCCTGCCCGATCTGCAGGTGATGGCCGGGAACGCCTTCATGATGGACGGTGGTTTTCTCCTGCCAGGTGGTGAACTCAGTGACCCCCGCGGGAACGGACCACCACATACGGCCAGGGCGGGAGAAATCAGCGGATGGTCCGGTGTAGTAGATACCGCCAGTCGCTGAGGGGGCGATCATGCCCTCGATGGAGCGTACCCTCGGATCCAGGGTGAAGTACTTCCCGTCGAGGGCCGCGATGGCCTCATCAGCGGTGCGTTGCATCCATTCCCGCAGCGCCTCGGTGCCGTTCAGCTGGTTTGCCGGATCGGCGTTCAGCACAGCGATCGCCTCAGAGATGGTAGCCCCGGAGCCCACAATCTCACCTGCGATGGCCTCCTGTTCGGCGGTGATCCGAGCCAGCGCCTCTACCCCCCACTCATAGGTTTCGTCGAGATCGATCCGAGCTCCCAGGAACTCCCGGGAAGCCCGCTGGTAGCGTTCGCGCCCTACCGCGTCCGTTTCCCGAGCGACGGGGGCCAGGTCCTGGGTGAGGAACCGGACCAGGTCCCCGAAGGCGCTGCGGGCGAGTTCCGCTGCTCGTTGCAGCTCGGCGCCGAGTGTTCCCTCCCGCCCGGCTTCGGACACCAGCTGGCGGAATCGCGATTTCTCCCCGGCCAGGTCGGTGGCTTGGGCCGCCACGTCGGTTACTGCACGGCGGGCCGGGACAATTCCCCGTGTAATGCCTTCACGCAGGGTCTCGATGTAGCCGCTGACAGCGCGGGGCATGCCCGCCATCCGGGATGCGATGTTGCTCCAGTCATCATCGCTCCTCGTGGGCATCAGGTCGAAGACATCCCGCAACCACTGGACAGGCGAGTCGATATTGTTGACTGCGGCGAAATGGTCACCTGCCTCAATGCTCTCCAATTCAAGACCGAGCCGTTCCCTCATGGCCGCTGCTGTGACTTCATCGACCGCATCCGTTCTCGGCGTCTCCTCGATCAATCGGAGCGTGCGTCGCAGCTCATCAGCCCAGTGACCGATACCCTCCGGGGAGTAATCGGGCAGCTCGTGGTCGTGACCCGGCAGACCGATTCCCGTTGCCGCGAGAGGGTCGTTGGCTGCCAGGGCATCGACGTGGGCCTCGGCGACGGCATCGAGTGGAGTAGATGTGCGCATAAACCCAACCTATCGGGTGACCAGATGCCCCTTGCGGGTGCTCAGCTCCTTGTGGGTGAACACCAGGGCGCGTTGGGCGGCGAAACTGATCGCGAAGAGTGCGAACTCGGTTAGCAGCTTTGCTGCTACCAGTGGCATGACGATCGACAGGGCCCGCAGCAACACGTAGTTGGCGACAAGGATTCCACATACGAGGAGTGCGTATCTCACTGGTGTGCTGCGGTCGCCGTCGCGGAACACCGCATGCCGGTTGAGCAAGTAGTTGACAGTGGCAGACAGCAGCCGCGCAGTAATCACGCTGAACAACAGGTTGCGGGTTACGGCCATCAGGAGCAGCAGGGCCAGGAGGTCGATGGCAAACCCAGCCAGCGATGACCCGGCGAAGGTTAGCAGCGGTCGATAGACCCGCCACGAGTCCCGGATGGGACGAAAGTGGGAGCTCTTGTTGCCGTGCAGGTAGACGGTTTCGATCTCGATCTCCCGGATGCTGATCCCCGCTTTCCTGGCCTGGAGCAGCAAAGACAGTTCGTACTCGAAACGTTCCCCCCGGATGGTTCCGAGCCACTCGAGCATGCTCGGCGGGTAGGCGCGCAACCCTGTCTGGGTGTCGCCCACCCTGATCGCGGTCAGGGTCTTGAACAACCAACTGGTCACCTTGTTCCCGAAGGCACTGCGCAGCGGTACCCGCCCGGTGAACCGACGCCCCCCGAGCACCATCTCGCGGGAATCGACGTCGACCTCACGGACCACTCGCATGATGTCGGGCACCTTGTGCTGGCCATCGGAGTCGGCGCAGACGACCACCTCACCCGGGTGGTATCGCCTGGCGATGGCAAACCCGGTTTTGAGGGCATGTCCCTTTCCACGGTTCTCCTGGTATCGATGCACGGTGGCACCATGGATGCGGACTAGGGCAAAGATCTCGTCATGGTCGGGGCCGGAACCATCGTCCACCACAAGAACGTTGGGGGCAGCGGGGTGGGCTCGCAGTTCGCGGACCAGGGCGATGAGCGAGTCACCGGGTTCGTAGGCAGGGATGAGAACGAGCATGACGTCACCTTCCGATCCACAAGATGTCGCTGGTACCGCGTTCCTTGGTTTTCCCGAGAGGATTGTTGACGAGGGAGCCGTTGAAGACCATCTGTGAGGAACCGCCACCATCGAGGTTGTAGGCAACCTGTGCCCCCAGATCCACGAAGAGCTGCGCGAAGTCGGTCATGGTGATGCCGTTGCTGTATCCGGAGGAACGACCATCGACCACGACGAAGACGAAATGGTTGGCGGCGATCATTCCCAGTCCTGTCCTGGGCTGGGTGCCCTGGATGGAGTGGTTGCCGAAGTTGGTGTCGATCTCGAGTGTGTCGATGCCTTCGATGACGGCACCACCGTTGACGAGCGTGGGGCCGAAGGAGAGGGTATGCCAGGCGCCGTCCGAGATCAGTTTCGCAGCATTCGTACTGGTCTCGTCATAGCTGACCATGGTGCCATCCCGCATAATCGCCAAGCCTTGGCGGGCCGGCTCGTCACGAAAAGCGATGCCGTCACGGACGATGATCCCGGTGTCGCGGAAACCGTAGTAGTCGCCGTTGATGGCAAACAGGGCCCCGACGCTTTCCGCGATCGTTGTCGGGTACTCGATGATGTTGGTTCCGAAGCTGTTCTTCGCAAAGGCGTTGCGCAGGGCGGTGACGTCATTCAGTTTCACATCGGCCACATACCAGGCCTTGGCAGAATTCCCGGAACCAGAAGTGTGTTGGGTGATGGTGATCTGCCGATCACTGGAAGTGTAGGTCGTGCCGTCGATCACCCCGTCCCCCGCCGATGTGGCAGTGGCAGTGGTGGTGCCGCTGATTTGGGTTCCGGGCAACCCTTGGTAGTCGGATGCCGAGGTGACGTTGGTGTGTTCTATCAGGTAGCGGTCGATGGCCCAGGCCGTACCGCCTGCTGCGGCGAGCCCAGCTGCCCCGGCGGCCCCGGTAATGATGGCTCGGCGGGACAGGCGCCGGGTGGATCGTGAGTTCGTCATGTCGAACACCTTCGTGAACCGCCCTGTGCAAGACCTGTGGCGACGCTTCGTGCGCGGCATGAGCGTCATCCCGCTAGACTGTGCCATCGAGTCGGGGCGTTAGCTCAGCCGGTCAGAGCAAGGGACTCATAATCCCTGGGTCGCGGGTTCGAGCCCCGCACGCCCCACGAAGAGACGGGGCCCGCAGGAACTGAGATTCCTGCGGGCCCCGTCTTCAGTGTTTCTCAGCCACCGGTCTTCGGCAATCCAGGCCTGATGAGCACCGGAGGTGATGAGGGCACCGGCGTCGGGGACTCCGACGGCGAAGGACTCGGCGACGGCGAAGGACTCGGCGACGGCGAAGGACTCGGCGACGGCGAAGGACTCGGCGACGGCGACTCCACTGGGGGTGGAGGAGACACCGGGGTGCAGGCCTGCGCCGAGGACTGCTCCCCGCTGAATGTGAGGGTGGCCCGGTTCAACAGTCCCGTCCCGTTCTCTCCCGCATCCAGCGTGCAATCAGTAGCTGCATCCGCGATTCCTGTGGATACCTTTGCCCGAACCTCGACGACAAAGACGTGCGAGGCTCCTCCCGCGATAGTTTGGTTGCTCACAAGGACCTTGTCCTTGACACCATCAAAACCGGCATTGGCTGCTGGGCCGCCCTCCGTCGACACCAACGTCACCTTCTCGACAGAAATCCCCTTCCCCGGGGCAGGGGCGTCGCTGAGGTCATAGGAACCCGTCTGGGTTCCGGTGTTCGTCACCGTGATCTTGTACGTGGTGGTCGCCTCTGCACCTTCTTCATGAGTCTCCTGGACTTCCTTGGTCACCTTCACATCCGGAGGGTTGAGGAAGGTGTTGACAGCCGTGATGCCAATCTCGGAGATCGTATTCGGGTCGTTGGTTTCAACCGGGATGGCATTGGCCCAGTCACCCGGGGTCACCTCGTGGCTGGTGGCTCCACCAGTATCTGTTTCCTCACCGAAGCAGCGTGCTCCCAGGGGCAGTTTGACCTCCGCCCCGGTGGCATCGGTGGCTGTGACGCTCTGTCCACCCTTGAGCTTGACGGGCCCGCTGAACACGGTCGTACCGGCTGCCCCGTTGTCATCAGGCACCTGACAGGTGACAGCGACGGTGAACTCTTTCTCCTTGGCGGCCTCCACGGCTGCTTCGTCCCCATTCAGTTCCTTGGTGACCTTGACCTTCCCAGCCGAGTAGTAGTTGGTGAGTGAGGCCTTGACGCTCTGGCCCACCGCTTTGTCCGCATCCCAGCCGATGGTCACGGTACTGGAGGGAGGTTGTGCTTGTGGATCGGCATCTGCAGCGTCCGTCTCCGTGACCACGCAGGTGCTGCCAACCGGGATCCCGGTGATCGCATCGCTATCCGCCGAGGTGGCGGCGTCCGCCACTTTCACCTTGACATCGGCTCTGTTCAGTACTTCCTTGCCATCCAAGGTGCAGACCACGGAGAAGGTGAACTCGTCCCCTCCCGCGAACGGAACCACGCCCTGTCCTTCGAGTTGTTTGCTCACGGTGAGAGCGCCACTTGCCACATAGCCCGCATCGACGGTCGGATCGTCTGTGTTCTCCGGCAGCACCACGGGAGTGGTCTGGCCGGTGGTGGCATCGGCATTCGAGTCGAGAGCGGGATCAGACCCGGCTGCCTGCTGGGTGAAACCATCCGCAGCTTTCCCGAAGGTAACGGTGTATCCGGTCGCGTCGGAAGCCCGCAGATTCGGGAATCCGTAGGCACCCTGGGCGTCTGTCTTCGTGCTGAGCGAGACCGCATTGCCCAGGTCGTCGGTGCCCTTCAGACTGACCTCCACCCCGGCCACGGGCGGCTCATTCGATCCGTCGAACTGGTCCTGGATCCCGTTACGGTTGATGTCCAGCCAGGTGCGGTCACCGATGCTGCTGCTCACCACCCGTTCCGTGCGGGCAATCGGCCCGACAGGGAACTGGAAACCCACTGCCCGGGCGAACGCCTTGTTGGTGTAGACGTCCCCCTCAGCGTTTCCGACCCCGGCCATGGTGATGTCGAACTCGAGGACTTCACCCGAGCCGAAGGCACCCGGCTGGATAACTCGAAGGGCAGTGACCTCGGAGGCTGCGGTCGGGCAGGTACCCGTGCCGTACACCACAGTGCCTCCCGCAGGGGAGTCGCACCACGCGGTGCTTCCCGCTGCGGAATTGCTGGCGTCATCAGGATCCTGATTAACCTCACCGGCCGAGGTGTAGAGAATCCTTGCGGCCGCTGTTCCCTTGGTGATGGCAGCC
Source organism: Arachnia propionica (assembly GCF_037055325.1). Classification (NCBI taxonomy): domain Bacteria; kingdom Bacillati; phylum Actinomycetota; class Actinomycetes; order Propionibacteriales; family Propionibacteriaceae; genus Arachnia; species Arachnia propionica. The sequence continues at coordinate 564,559 of NZ_CP146373.1, forward strand.
GACTGAAACTCGAAGGTTCCGGAGAACTTCGTCTCGGCGACATTCGTCAAACCGCTCGTGACATCGTTGCGGGGAAGAACATCAATGACGTCAGGATTTTTCACGGAGTCAGCCTCGGGACTGGGTAGCGTGTTGGTCAGGCGCACCCGCCACTTGTTCGGCTCGTTGGTGGTCTGGCCCGGCAGGTTCACCTGAGTTACGGGAGTGAGAGCTGTTTTCTGCAGCTTGATCCCGGCCAGGTTCGCGGTGACGATCTCCGCCTGATCGGTACGTTGTGCCAAGGTGGAGGCGTCGTCCTCGGCCCAGACCACGACGTCGTTGACATACGTACCGTTGACCGCGGCCGGGGAGATCTCGGTGGTGACAACGATGGGCTCCAAGGCCTTGTTCACCTCATGGCCGGGGAACACCCACCTCAGGTAGGTCTCCCCCTCGTCGCAGGCCGGACGTTTGGCATCAGCCGGGGTGGAACCCTCGGAGACCACGGCCGGGCTGATCGAGGCGGAGGTGAAGGCAGCGGCTGTAGGAAGGCAGTCCTCCACCCACACGTCCTTCAGAATGCCGGGCACCTGGGCCGGTGAGGTCAGGGAAGCAGTGAGCTGAAACTGGGCGGTGTCGCCTCCTGTCACCTGCGGAGGAACCGAGCTGAACTCGCCAGAGGTCCCCTTGCGAACCTGCTTGTCCACCCGGACCTGAGCGGCTGCCAGGATGAGACGGTCCCCGTACTGACCGGAGTGGTTCGCCGGGTCATAGCTGGAACGCCCCCAGGCGGAGCTATTGTCCAGGAGTTCTTGTCGGGTCAGTTCCGACATGTTGGCCCGTTTCACGCTGGCCCAGTTCGGCAGGATGTCGCCAGTGGGGCGGCCAGAGTCAACCACCTCGTGGCTGATGGCCACAACCATCCGGACCCCGACACCGACCGTCTCATTGTTGGCGACAGGTTCAGGCAGCACCGTGTAGATGCGCACCCGGGAAACCGCGGAATAGACTCCCCGGGCCAGCAGATCCGGATCATTGCCTGGAACAGCGGCCGGATCGTCGTACCAAGGGCCTTGGGCCTCGCCACACTCCGATGCTTCACCGTTGCCTCCGGGCGCCGCGGAGTACTGAACCTGGATGCTGGGCACCTGGGAGGAATCTGTCGCATAGGCGGCTTTGCCGTCCACCAAAGCATTGTTGTAGCCGGAAACCCATACAGGCGAACCGGCGGAAGCAACCTTTTGGAAATGGGCGTTGGGATCGGTGCTGGACGGGACGTTTCTGGCCTCAAGGCGCAGGCGTGAGCTGTCCCAGGAATCACACATCAGTGCGCTGATCTTTCCGGGAAACCCGGGATTGCTACCGACTATCTCGAGCTGGGACTGGATGTCCTGGGTGGGAGCCACCGTAATGCCCCCGGACATTCGGGTGGCACCTCCTGCCGGGCCTTCGCCCTGGGCTGAATCCGACGGACTGAATTTTTGTGCGCTCATGTTCCCTGGGCTTCCAGGAACGCCTTCGAAAGATTTGGAGAAACCCGTCCCCACGCTGACCTGGGGAGTGGTGCTCCGGTGATTGTTCCAGTCCTTCTCGTCTTTCGAGTCGTCACCGGGAGCTGCGCTGGTCTGGACATCCGCGGCGGTCAGCCCGGTTATGTTCAGGTTGGTGTAGGAGTTCTTGGTGGCAAGAGTCCAGGTGTTGTCCGCCTCCACACCGAAATCCTTGATGGTTGCCACAGGCGTGTAGACGATGAACGATGTGGAGATCGCGTAGGCCGTGTCCGCTGGGATGGCATTCCCGGCTGGCCTGAGTGTCTGTTTCGGATAGGTCCACAGGGTCATGTCAGCATTCTTGACCGTGAACTTGGCGGGCTGTCCCGGGCCGGCCTGGCTGATTTCAACCGTTCCCGAGTCCCGCACCGAATTCAGCGAAGTTCCACCGCTCACGCCGATCTTCGGGCCGGGTGCGCTGTAGAAGTAGTCGTACGGGTAGACACGGCTGCCGTACTTCTCCAGGTCCGCCTTGATGGCTGCGATCTTTCCTGCATCAAGCCCGGGATACATCGCCTCGGGAGTCACGTCGTCGGTCCACGTGACGTCCCCTGTCGCGGGCATGGCTCCTTTCCCACCGGTGGGAGCACCGATGAGCGCGGTGTAGGCGGTCATCTTGCAGGTCGCGGCCTTGTCCCATGGGCAGGAGGTGTTGGTGGGGCCATACACGTAACCTTGGTTCGGCGAGGATGAAATGCTGTTCTTGGAGATGTCCCACTTCAACCGGGAGGACGCGGTGACGGTGGCCGCCGTGGGACTGGAGACATTGGTTGCGCCATCCGCGCTGAGCTCGGCAGAGGCCAGCGGTAGGGCGGTGCCGTTGCGCACGAGATTGCTGACCTTGGCCGTGAAATCGAAGAAATCAGAGCTGGCAGCAGGTTTGTTCCCGAGATTGCAGACGAGGCTCTGTGCAGGCATGGAATCCAGCGAGTTCGCCGTCAACGGAAGCTGTGGTGTAGGCAGTTTCTCCGGAGTCAGGGCCGATCCCGCCCCTGTGCAGAATCCGGGCAGCTCCTCCATGTAGATTCCCTTAGGGAAATCGATCTTGACGGTGGTGTTGTCCCCAGCATCCTGGTTCACCCCGTACTGGACCCTGTAGGTGATGCTGTCGTTGACCCGGACAATTCCGTTGGTTGCACTGGAATCGTTTCCCGCCGAGTCGTCGGCATCGAATGACGGAGTGCCGTCGCTCTTGACCGTGACATCAATGCTCAGTTGCGGGGCGGCGTTCGCGACCATGGGGAGCATCCCCCCGGTCAAGGCACCGATCCCCAGAATGGTCAGGGCACGTGTTCTCCACCTGCCAATGGTCTTCAAAACCATTTCTTCCCCCCCTGGCTACATCAAGTAGATACCTTTCGCCGGGAACCGGCGAAAATCAAGCAGCTGAATCATAACTGCAAATGTCGCTCGATGCTAACCAGAGATAGGAAACCAAGCTCCATCCGGTGAATCGCGTTCAGGGACGCTCCCCAGGATCGATTAGCCGGAGAACAAGAACCGCTCCCGCGAGGTCACTCCCGGAAGTAGAATGCTTCTCGGGTGCAGGCGGCGCCATCGGCATCTTCGAGGGTTCTACCACTGGCTTCAGCCATTTCGAGAGCGTCTTGGAGAGTCAACGCGGCATTTCTCCTAACAACCGTTCTCCGCATCGAATCGTGGAGCAGAGCGAAGTGGATGGTTCCGGTTAGTTTCTCGAAGGTCAGGATGGACCGTGTAAGTACGTCCAGAAATCCCCCTACTACAACAGATCACGCCCGACATCGAATGCCCATGTCTCTGAGCAAGGGCATGGCCAGCAGGGCCATCCCCGATGATGATGCAGCTGTCCATCCCGGCGATTCTTTCGGTGACGATCATTGCCCGGCGAGAAGATCGCCTGTTCGCGGGATTCTCGAGAACCCCACGAACAGGCGCCACATACCGTTTCTGCGGCTAGCTGTCTTGACCCTTGGCCCGCTCCAGTGCCCGTTTCCTGGCCGTTTCGGAACGCTCAGCGATGCGCTGGGCGTTCTGCTCATCCCGGGTCAAGTTGCGACCAGATTCGGGATCGAAGACCATCATGTTCTCCGGCATGAAGTAGAGCCGAGCCTCTTCACCCTCCAGGATCTGGGATCTGGGATCGAGGTTGACGACGAACTGGGTGCGCATACCCTCGCCATCGAGGTCCCGATCAAGTTCCTCCAGAGTGCTCTGCACTGAGGGATCGGACTGGAACGGGATGTAGGCGTACTGCTCGTTGCCGAGCCATTCGGTGACGTCGGCGACCGAGTTGAAGACCACTGCTCCGGCGGGAGGTGTAGCCACATCTGCGTCCTTGATGTGTTCGGGGCGCAACCCGACGATGACGACCTTCTTGCCGGCCAGGTCCTCACGGGCACCGTCGGGAATAGGAACGGTGGCCATGGGAAGTTCCAGATGATCCTCCTGGACTGTGGCAGGAAGGAAGTTCATCGGGGGCGACCCGATGAAACCCGCGACAAACAGGTTCGCCGGCTCCTCGTACAGTTCCCGAGGGGAGGCGCACTGCTGCAACACCCCTCGTTTCATCACCGCGACCCTGTCTCCCAGCGTCATGGCCTCAGTCTGATCGTGGGTGACGTAGATGGTGGTGATGCCCAGCCTGCGTTGCAGCCGGGAGATCTCCGTGCGCATCTGGCCACGCAGCTTGGCATCGAGGTTGCTCAACGGCTCATCAAAGAGGAACGCATCAGCCTCACGGACGATCGCACGTCCCATGGCGACACGCTGACGCTGTCCACCCGACAAGTTGGCGGGTTTGCGTTCCAGGTGCTCCGTCAGCTCCAGCATCTCGGCCGCCTGATCCACACGGCGACGGATCTCCTGTTCCGGGATCTTGTTTCGGTTGAGGCGCAACGGGAATGCGATGTTCTCCCGAACTGTCAGGTGCGGGTACAGAGCGTAGTTCTGGAAGACCATGGCAAGGTTGCGGTCCTTGGGAGCCAGATCGTTCACGGTTTTCCCGTCAATCAGCAGCTCCCCGGAGGTGATGTCCTCCAGCCCGACAACCATGCGCAGGGTCGTCGACTTACCGCACCCGGACGGACCGACGAAGATCATGAACTCGCCGTCAGCGATGTCCAGATTGATGTCTTTGACAGCCTTAAAACCGTCTCCGTACTCCTTGACGATGTTCTTGAGGGTGATTTGGGCCATAACTTTCTGCTCCTTGTCGGGGTCAGCCCTTGACTGCGCCAGAGGTGAGGCCGGAGACAATCCGGCGCTGGAAGATGAGGACAAGCACGACCACGGGAACCGTCACGACGACACCCGCAGCACAGATAGCACCGGTGGGCGACTCGAACTGGCTGGCGCCAGTGAAGAAGGCCAGCGCCGCCGGAACGGTGCGTGCCTTGTCGCTGGTGAGCGAGATCGCGAAGACGAAATCGTTCCATGCCGTGAAGAACACGATGATCGCGGTGGTAAAAACTCCGGGCGCAGCCAAGGGCACGATCACCTTGCGGAACGCCTCCCAACTGGTCGCGCCATCAACTTGGGCTGCTTGTTCCATCTCCCAGGGAATCTGCTGGAAGAAGGCGGACAGGGTCCAGATCGACAGCGGCAATGTCAGCACCAGGTAGGGCAGGATCAATCCTGGGATGGTGTCGAACAGGTGGATCTGGCGCCACAGATCGAACAGCGGAGTGACCAGCGAGATCACAGGGAAGAACGAAACCGTGAGCGCGGTACCGAGGATGAGCCGCTTGCCAGGGAAATCGAGCCTGGCGATGGCGTAGGCGCAGAAGGTTGCGAGAATTACTGCGATAAGCGTCGCGACAAGCGTCACCAGAATCGAATTGAGCAAGGCGGGAAGGAACAGGTCCTTCGCTCCCCCGGTGAAGATCAGCTCGTAGTTCTCGAGGGTGGGGTGCACGGCCCAGAAATTGCCGTCGGCACGGTCTGCACTCGGTTTGAGCGACAGGTTGACGATCCAGATCAGCGGGATGATCGTGTAGACGATGATCGCCACGGTTGCGACGATCTGCCAGAACTTCTGGCCAGCGGTGAGTTCACGAGTCATGTCCGCTCACCTCCTTCCCCGGGCGAGGTCCACACGGAAGCCCTTGACGAAGATCACTGCGATGATGACCACGCACAGGAACAGCAGCACCGATACGGCAGAGCCGAGACCCACCTCCGTGCGCGAGATGGTCTGGTTGTAGGCGACCAATGACAACGAGGCCGTATCGTGGCTGCCCGCGGTCATGATGAAGATGTTGTCAAAAATGCGGAAGGCGTCAAGGGTGCGGAACAACAGCGCGACCATGATTGCCGACTTCATATTGGGCAACACGACACGCCGCATCCGCTCACCCCACGTGGCCCCATCAACGATCGCGGCCTCCTCCATGGCCGAATCGATCTGGGTGAGACCCGCCAGCAGCAGCAGGGACATGAAGGGGGTGGTCTTCCAGATCTCGGAGACACAGATCGGGACCATGGAGGTCCAGAACCCACCAAACCAGTTGAAATCCTTGGGGAATGCCCCAAAGCTCAGGCTGTGCAGCAGGGGATCGACGAATCCAGTGTCAGTGGCAAAGGCGTAGAACCAGGAGAACGCCGAGACCACGGTGATGATCGAGTACGGGATCAGCACCACGGTGCGAAGCAACCCACGACCCAGGATGATCTTGGCCATCGCCAAGGCGATCAGGAAACCGAGGACGAGCTCCACCACCACCGTGACGATAGTGATGAACGCAGTGGTACCGAAGGCCTGCCACCAGAGCGGGTCGCGCAGGATGATCAGGTAGTTCTCCAGGAACACGAACCTCTGCCCACCGGGATCGGTGAGACGATGTTTGAACAGGGAACTGTAGACGGCCTGGAGGATCGGGTAGAAGGTCACCAGCACCATGATCACGAAGGCAGGGCCTGCAAGTTTCCAACCGAGCCTGCGTTCCTCCTTGGCGCGATCCGATACGTGCGACCCGCCGGAACTGGACTTGCTCACAGCAATGCCTCCCCCTTGAGAACCTTCATGATCAGATCAGTGGACTGCTTTGGTGTGGTCGCTGGATCCACTGATTCAGGCGGCGACCACGTTCGCTGGACCGCCGTCGACAGATCCCCGTAGTAGGCGGTGCGGGGACGCTGGACCGCGGCTTCAAGCGATTCTCTAATGGCATCGGCCATCGGGAACTGTTCACGGATCTTGGCATCCCCGAAGACCGCGGCCCTGGAGGCCGGGTTACCAGTGCCCAGCATGTAGTCCTTCTGGTGCTCCTCGCTGGTGATGCACTTGATCGCCTTCCAGGCCATGTCCTGCTTCTGAGAGGCCGAGTTCACCCCGAGCTCGATCCCACCGAACGGCGGCGCGGACTCCTTGTCCGCATCCACCCGGGGATAGGTGGTCCAGGCGACGTCATCGATGAAGGAGACACCGTTCGCCTTCATCGCCGCGTAGACGTAGGGCCAGTTCAGCATGAATCCCGAGCTGTCCTCGGCCTGGAACATGTTGAGCGACATGGTCTCATCCATCGATGACATCGCGGGTCCGACAACTCCGGAATGGGAGAGCTTCGAAATAACAGTTGCTGCCCGCTGACCAGCTGGGGTATCGAACCCCAGCTTGGTGTCCTCAGCAGCGGCTCCCTCGTTCTCGACGATCTTCCCTCCAGCTCCTGCGACCAGCGCATTGACCAGAACGGTGTATCCCTCGTAACGCTTTCCCTGCACCGCGATGTCCTTGCCGGTCGCCTTGGCAGCCTCCATCAGTTGCTCGAAGGTGACGGGCTGTGTCATGTCGAGACCGGCCTGCTGCGCCACAGATTTCCGATACCACAGCAGCTGAGTGTTGGCCCAGAATGGCGCAGCGACCAGCTTGCCTTTCCAGTTGGATGCGTCCAATGAGCCCTTCACCCGGTCTGCGGTGAAGTCTTGTGCGTACTGCTCCGGGACATCCACCAGATAGTTGGCCTCAGCGAATTCCGGTACAACCACTGGATCCAGGCTCATGATGTCGACCCCGGTATCACGGGCCGCCAGTCGCCGGATGAGCTGTTGCCGCTGGTCCGATGCGTCGTTGGGTAGTTGTTCCACCCTGATGGTGTACTCGCCGCCGGAGGCCGCGCTGCACTCGGCAGCTAGCTGCGCCTGCCCACCCCCGGTAGCGGAGGATCCACCGCCATCGGGGTTAATGAACCAAGTCAGCGTCGTCCCTCCCCCCGATCCTGACGAGCACGCCGCCAAGCCCGGTGCAATCAGAGCAGCGGTCGCCAGAAAAGCGACTGCCCTAGTTTTGAACCTCATCGTTCTCCTCACGAACTGCAAAGTTCTCTCTGCCTTGAAACTGCGTGTTCTCGCCACCCTAGAGGAAATCCAGGTCATGTGGGGGAAAATCCAAGTTTTGGCACGTCCGCTCGTGCTCGGCTTCTGGATCACACGCGACACTCGAAACGACGAACGCCCCGCCTGGTGATGTCCCACCCAGACGAGGCGCAGAAAAGCTCCCCGGACTGGACTCGAACCAGTAACCCTTCGATTAACAGTCGAATGCTCTGCCAATTGAGCTACCAGGGATCGTCGCGGCCTACTGGCCACGCGGAGAGACTCTAGCAGTCTCTCTCCGGGAACGCCAATCAGCTCGGTTGAAGCATGATGGAGCTCTCCACTCCCGCCAGAACAAGGTGATCGACGCGGTTGAAACAGCGCAGCTCTGTGTCATCACCGGGAAACAAGCGAAACCACGAAACCGAGGTGTTGTCGAGAGCGAACCAGCTCGAGGTCTCCCCCATGATCTGGCCGGATCGCCGAGACAGCTCGGAGGGACAGAACAGGGCGGTGGCGAGCAAGGAACCGATGGCACCGTGGCTGACGAGCGCCACACAATCGTCAGGACCGAAGTCCTTGCGCAACCACGTCGCCAGCCGCATGGCACGTTCGATCGCCTGATCACGGGTCTCGAACGGCCCTTTCCACCAGCCCTCCTCCGTCACGTCGTCCGGAAGCAGGATCCGGGGTGAGACTTTCTGGAGCACCGATCGGGGCGACCCCGGATGGTGGCGGTGATCCATGATCAGGCCGGTGAACGGTCCGCTGCGCTCCATCAGGTCTGCTCTGACCATCACGTCCACGCCGAGGCTCTCCGCCACAGGGGCCGCGGTTTCCAAGGCCCGCATGAAAGGCGAGGAGAACACGTGAGTCGGGCGCGGAGTGAATCCCGGAAACCAGTCGGCCAGGGCCCTGGCCTGAGTTCGTCCGAGTTCAGTCAAGCCAGGGTCGGGAACTCTGAGCGTCTCGTCGCGTTTTTCGGCCCAGGTCTTGTTGTTGGTGGATTCGGCGTGCCTGATAAAGATGATGTCCACGGGGAAGAACTTATCGTTCAGAGCCCGTATTCGGATCGCAGCCGGTCGGTCTCGGCCACCACAAAGGCCGCCGTCCTGGGGTCCTCCAGGCTGGCCTCACCGCTGGCGCTGGCCAGCCAGGTCACGCCCCCGTCCAGAAGGTTACGACGGGCGATGATCTGCACAGCCCCGCGCGGCAGGTCGTGATTGACGGTCATCACCGTCGATGCGAGCACCCGCTCCCGGAAGATTGACAACAGCTCGCCCGGAGAGTCGAGCACACATTCGTGGCGTTCCCCACCAGCTTCCCAGAACAGCACGGAGTCCTCTTCCTGCCACCCCCCGTGCAGCACCTCATCCCATCCCCAGCCACGCCACCGGCCCTCGAGTCGCGCAACAAACATGCCCGTGGTGGCCACCACCACTCCCCCCGGCCCTTCAGCCCATCCGAGCTGGCGGCCTCGGGAGCCAGTCACCGCCTCCACCTCTGAGCGATGCGGCATGTGACGACGCATTCGGTTCGGCATGCACCAATTGTGCCCACAAACAGGCGGAGTGTTTTCCCACGCGTCCCAGGTGTTGTCACTTTTTTCCTCGGTGTTGGCGATCTGCCTGAGACACTGGACCCGCCCCTGACGCGATGGCAGCGTTCCGCACATGAACACCACAAAACTGGTTTTCTCGAGCCCATTGCTCAACGCTGAGGAAGAGAGGGAACTTGCCCGGAAAATCGAGGCAGGTGTCTACGCAACACATCTGGTCGTAACCGACGATCGACGCCACCCCCGCAGCGCACTGAAGCGCATCATCGAGAACGGTTCCCACGCCCGGGAAACTCTCTTCCGAGCAAATCTCCGGCTCGTCATGAAACTCACAGGCAAAGCCGTGAAACGCACGGGCCTCCCCCTCGACGACCTGTTCCAGGAAGGATGCCTGGCGCTGGGAGAAGCCATTCAGCACTTCGACCACACACGTGGCACGCGTTTCAGTACGCTCGCTCACGAGTACGTATCACGGGCTCTGGCGCGCTCCGCGTACACCCGATGCGGAAGCCTCGACCTAGTGAGACCCGTCAACGACGGTCGTCGCCCGATACTGTTCACGGACCTGGATCAAGCGCCATCTCACCTGCTCTCCTGCGAAGGTGGATTTGACGCGGTGGAGCTCTCCTCCATGGATTTCCTAGACCTGCTGGGAGTGGGTGGAACGGTGCTGAAGTTACGTTTCGGAATCGGAACCGCCTGCCGGACACGAAGCCAGACCGGAGCCGTGCTCGGGATGTCGGCGACGAGCGTCAAACGGCTTGAGGAACGCGCCCTAGCTGAGGCGCGTCAACTGTTGAACGCGGACCACTGCCGGATCGAGGTCATCAGGAGAAACTCTGTTCCAAGAGGTGTTTGCGGCGCAGCTCGAGCCCGGTCAGTTCCTCGAACATCGCCTCGTGCGATTCCGGTTCCTTGAGAGGGTCAGTTCTCTGAAGCCTTGATTTCAACCCGGTTATCCGTCGGGAAAGATCCGCCAGCTGGAGCCGGTTCGTGTGAGCCAGGGAATATTTCTCGTCCGCCTGCCGCATGAGGGGTTCGACGAGCAGCATCACGAGCAGTTGGAGCACCAGTTCGTTGGGGCAGTATCGTCGCAGCTCCTCCGTCCACCCGTCCCCCGGTTCGGTTGCGGAGATCACCCGGAACACCGCGGCATAGCCGGGGTGGGTGAACTGCTCGGGCTGAACCGAGTTCCAAGCCTGGTCGAAGGTGAACGGGTACTGGAGCATCAGCTTCAGGGTGTCGCGTTCCAGTTGCAGCGCCGGGTCGTTCGGATCAGGCCAGTCAGCATCGGTCCTGCCAGAACGCAGATTGGTGTGCTGGCCGGAGCTGCTCCCCGGAGCCTGGCGGGACCGGTTCGCAACCTCCCTGCGTACATCCTCCAGGTCCATGCCAAGCATCTGGGCCAGATCCCGCAGGTACTGGTTCACCAAGGAACGGTCACGGATCGCGCCCAGCAGACCAGCAGCCTCACGGAGTGCTCCTAGGCGACCGTCAGCGCGTTCAAGGTCGTAGCCCTTCAGGACGTTGGACATCACAAATCGGTACAGCGGTATCCGCCTGCCGACGAGTTCCCGGACCGCTGCATCCCCGTCGCGCTGCCAGAGGTCACAGGGATCGAGGCCCGATGGCTCGACCGCAACATAGGTCTGAACCATGAAGTTATGGTCTCCTTGGAACACCTTCAACGCGGCCTTCTGTCCTGCCGCATCGCCGTCGAAGGTAAAGACCACCTCACCGTGCAGCCCATCATGGGTACCAAGGAGCCGCTGGAGCATGCGGGCGTGGTCATCGCCGAAGGCAGTGCCACAACTGGCCACTGCGGTGTCGACCCCGGACAGGTGGGCAGCCATCACGTCGGTGTACCCCTCGACCACCACGGCCTGCGCGCGTTTCCCGATGGCCCTGCGGGCAAGATCCAGGCCGTAGAGCACGTGGGATTTCTTGTAGACGGGGGTTTCGGGGGTGTTGATGTACTTGGCAGGCAGCCGGTCGTCGTCGAAGATCCGACGACCACCGAAACCCAGCACGGAGCTGGCCGAGTCGCGGATCGGCCACAGCAGCCTTCCGGCAAAGAAATCGCGGCCACCGTCACGCACGAGTCCCGCGGCCCTCAGCGTGGCCTCGTCGAAACCCCGCGAGATGAGCGCCTGCCTGAGCGCGTGTCCGCCACGGGGAGCGTAGCCGAGCACGAACTGCTCCGCGACGGTCCGGTCGAACCCCCGCTGGTCGAGGAACTGACGCGCCGTCACAGCCTCCGGAGAGGCCAACTGGGCGGCGAAGAACTCCTGGGCGGCGGCGTTCGCCTCAAGGATTCGTTTGCGCTGTCCCGGTGGCTGACCTGGCCCTTGGCCGTCATCAGTGATCCTCAGGGTGATTCCGGCACGATCCGCGAGGGTCTGCACTGCCTCGGTGAAACTGAGGTTCTGCTGGCGTTGCAGGAAGGTGATGACGTCACCGCCCTCACCACACCCGAAGCAGTAGAAGAAGCCACGCGACGGGGTGACGGTGAAGCTCGGGGTCTTTTCGTCGTGGAACGGGCACAGCCCTTTCCACGACCCGCCGCCCGCGGAGCGCAGGGCAACGTAGTCGCGGACCACGTCATCTATCCGGCAGCGCTCCCGAACCAGCGCGATGTCCTCGTCGTTTATCCGCCCTGCCATGGCGGGAAGTGTAGTGCTGGTTCACAACCAGCCGCGTTCGGTGGCAATCCGTGCCGCTTCCACCCGGTTGGCTGCACCTGTCTTGCCGATTGCACTGGACAGGTGGTTGCGCACCGTTCCTGGGGACAGGAACAGTTTCCGGGCCAGCCTTGCGACGGGTTCCCCGCCCCGGGCCAGACTCAGCACCTCCTGTTCCCTGGCGGTCAAGGGGTTGGGGCCGCTGAACAGCAGATCGTTGGCGAGCTGCGGATCCACGGTACGAAGACCCGCGTGGGCACGCCGCACCACCTCTGCAAGCCGCGCCGCCGGGGTGGTCTTCACCACGAAACCGACGGCCCCCGCGTCCACTGCGCGCTTCAGATAACCGGGACGATCAAAAGTGGTCACCATCACCACCCGCACCCCGGGAAGCTGATCCCGGACCTGCCGGGCCGCTTCCACGCCATCGATACCTGGCATCTGAATGTCCAACAGACACACATCAACCCCGGTTTCCCGGGCCGCGGCAACCACCTCATCACCTCGCCCCACCTGAGCAACCACCTCAATGTCGGGTTCGAGGTCGAGCAGCGTTCCCATGGCCCCGCGGACGAGCGCCTGATCGTCAGCAAGCAGCACCCTGATCACCACATCGCCACCACCTCGAAGCCTCCGAGCGGGGATGAACCGCAGCGAAACTCACCGCCGGCCGCGGCCACTCGCTCCCGCATTCCAGCAAGGCCGTTGCCCTCTCCCCCGGCATATCCGTCACCGTCGTCGACGACCGAGAACCTTCCGGGGGCAAAGGAGATCTCGACGCGTGTGGCGTGCGCGTGGCGCAGCACGTTGGTGACTGCTTCCCGCAGCACCCAGCCGAGCACGAGCCCGACAGGCCCGGTCACCTCGTGCGGATCCCCGGTGACGGCGACCTCAAGACCACCCGAGAACAGCGCGTCGCGGACGCCGTCGAGTTCCTCCTCGATGGTTCGCCCGCGGTGGTCGGTAACGCTGCGCCGCAGTTCCTCCTGGGCCTCGCCCAGGAAGATCCGGGTCCGGGCCAGCTCGGCGCGGGCACGTTCCGGGTCGGAGTCGAACAGGCGTTCCGCCAGCTGAAGCTGGAGGTTCGCCACGGTCAGGGAGTGCGCGAGCAGGTCGTGGACGTCGCGGGCCATCCGTTCTCGCTGCTCCAAGGCGGCGCGCCGCCGGGCCTGGTCGGAGATGACGATCCCGCTCTCGATCGTCTTCACGGTGAGCAAGCCGAGAACGGCGACGAGCGCGGTGATGAGCATGTTGACGCTGTTGCCGACATCCGGTTCGTTCATCAGAGCCAGAATCAGGAAACCGGAACCGACCAGCACGACAACGGCAGGCAGGCGTACCGGGGGCCACAGGCCGTAGCTGGCGAAGGTGACCAGGAAGGGCAGCAGACTGATCGCGTCAAGGCCGATGGCCCAGCAGAGCACCCCCATCACCGCCAGCACGAAACCGCCCCGCAGCAGCTGCCAGCGCCTACCAGCCGCGTCGAGCTGGCTCCCCAGGTCTCGGAAACCCGCGAGGTAGACGGGAACGAAGAGGACCAACGCGAGCAGGCCCACGAAGCAGCGGACCCGGTCCTCCAGCGCCATCAGGGAATGAACCGGGAAAATGAGGCACACCAGCCAGACGGAGGCGATCAGGACCCCGACGCGGGGGCCCTTGACCGCCTCCAGCAGCCAGTTCCTGAAACGTTTCACTGGCGCTTCCTGGAGCGTCTCTGGCCAAGCACCGCCAACCCGGAGAAGACCAGCAGCCAGGCGAGATAGTTGGCGACCGGCAGCCAGATCGAGTCGGTCTGAAGCGGATCGGTCTGCTGGATCTCACCCTCGACTTGCGGGTACCTCACGAGGTTAACATAACCGTACATGGGGGTGAACCTGGCAATGTCGAGCATCGCGCCGGTGAGGGGCATGAACATGTTCCCGAGGAAGGCCAGGAAAACCACGGTTCCCGACGCCACGCCGGCGGCGCTCTCGGATTTGAGCAGCAATCCCATCGCCAGCCCGTAGACCCCGAACAGCCCCGCACCGAGGATGCCGATGGCCCAGGAAGCCACCCAGACCCACCAGGCATCGGCCTTGGCGCCGGTGAGGGCCCCGACGATGAACACCAGGCTGGAGGAAAGGGCCCCGAGCACGAGGGCGACCGCGACCTTGTTCGCGACGAAACCCAGCGGCTGCTGCTTGGTCAGGGCCAGCTGGCGGCCCCAGCCCAGCATCGACTCAGTGGCCGCCGTGGCGGCGATGGCGGTGGCGGCGATGACGGCACCGTATGCCCCCATGGACGACATGACGTAGAACCCGACCGTGCCCCGGCCCCACTGGACATCGGAGTACTGGGCCCTGCCGAACAGCAGGTACATGAACACCGGCATGGCGAAGGTGAACAGCAGGTTGGTGACGTCCCGGAAACAACGGACCAGGTCAATGCGGATGTAGGTGAGATTCACGTTGATCACCTCGTCTCCGTGAGGGCGAGGAAGGCGTCCTCCAGGCTGGGGGCGACCACCTCCAGGTCGTGGGCACCCCGCTGCAGCAGGGCCAGCGCCAAGGCGTCGGAATCGGGAACCATCACGCTGAGACGGGATCCTTCCAGAGTGGCGTTCCTGCCGAGGAGTGTCCGGAGTTCCGCCACCAGGGCATCTGCACGATCCACCGGCAGCAGGGCGGTGACATGGCGGTGGCTGGTCAGGGCACGGATCTGATCGACCGTACCGTCGGCGATGATGTTGCCCTTTGCGATGAGCACGATCCGGTCGGCGAAGTTCTGCGCCTCCTCCAGGTAGTGGGTGGCGAACACGATGGTGCGGCCCCTTTCCGCCTGCTGGTGCATGGCTTCCCAGAAGTCGCGCCGGGCGGTGACGTCGAGTCCCGCGGTGGGTTCGTCGAGGATCAGCACCTGGGGGTCGGTGAGCAGGGCCAGGGCGAACTTGATCCGTTGCTGTTCCCCGCCGGAGCAGCGGGAGACGCGTCTCAGGGCGATCTTCTCCAGCCCGGCAACCGACATCACCGCCCCGATCCGGGAGGTGGCATCCTGCAGGGCGGCGATCGCCCGGATGGTCTCGCCGACGCTCATGTCACGCAGCAGACCCCCCGTCTGCAGCACCGCCCCGACCATTCCCCGCCGGATGGCCTCCCGGGGTTTCAGATCGCAGACCCGAGCCGTTCCCGAGGTGGGGCCGGTCAGCCCCAGCACCATGTCGAGGGTGGTGGTTTTCCCGGCCCCGTTGGGACCGAGGAAGGCGACGACCTCCCCCGGCTCTATGACCACGTCGATTCCGGACACGGCCTCGACGAGGCCGCTGGGGCTGCGGAAGGTCTTTCGCAGCTGCTGCAACTCAATGGCGTTCATGTACTCAGGATCACAACCGGCCAGGCCCCGGACCCGGGGCGGCAATCACGATTCCGGCATGACAAATATCACGCCCGGTCTTGCGAACAAGGGTTCAGGCTCCCCGCCCGATACCCTTGGGCAGCAGCGCCCGGTCCCAGCCGAGCAGGCGTTCTGCGTGGTCAAAGGCGAACCGATCGGTCATGCCCCCGACGTAGGTCACGGCCCCGCGCACAGCGTTCTCGGTGCGGTACTCGGCAGGCAGTTGCTCGGGGTGTTCCAGGAAGTACTCGACCAGCCCACGCAGCACATCCACCACCGTGCGGGACTGCGCCACCGACTCGGGACGGGTGTAGATGCGTTCGTAGTTGAAACGGCGGAGCTCCCCCAAGGCCTCGGCGGTCAGCGGGTCCATGCCGACGGTGCCGGTGGTCATGGTGGTCTCGATCACGGCCCCGATGAACCGTGCCAACTGGATGCGGCGCTCGGTGCCGACCACCTCGGTCACCGCCGGGGGCAGCTCGGCGGTGGTGACGATTCCCGCCGCGATGGCGTCCTCCAGGTCATGGGCGCAGTAGGCGATCCGGTCGGCCCAGCTGACGATCTCCCCCTCCAGGGTGGCGGGTGCGGGTCGTGACCAGGAGTGGTTGCGGATGCCGTCGAGGGTCTGGGAGGTCAGGTTCAGGCTTTTGAGTACCACGTCGGCACCCCACGGGCCGTGGTCGTAGCCCTCCGGCAGGAAGGCGTCGAAGGCATCCTCGGAGGCGTGACCGCCGGGGCCGTGACCACAGTCGTGGCCGAGCGCCATGGCATCGGTGAGGACCGGGTTCGCCCCGATCCCGCGGGCGATGGCGACGGCGCACTGCGCCACCTCTATGGCGTGGGTCAGCCGGGTGCGCTGGTGATCGGTCGGGTGGACGACCACCTGGGTCTTGCCCGCCAGCCTCCGGAAAGAGGCCGAGTGGACGATGCGGTCCCGGTCACGTTCGAAACAGGTGCGGAACTCGCAGGGTTCCTCCTCCCGCTGCCGCTGCCCCGCGCCGGAGGCGAAGGTTGCCGCCGAGTTGAGGCTGAGCCTTTCCAGTTCCTCCCTTTCCTCCCTGCGCCTGGGTGGGTAGGGCATGACCCGGGCCTCGGAGTCGCGGTGGGCCACCACCACGTCATCGCCGTGGCCGTGCATGGTCCTGGCCCATTCGCGGGCTCTGGGGAGCGGTTCGTTCATCGGGGAAAGCCTACGAGGTCCCGGAAAGCCGCACCTCGTACACTCACCGGTTCGGGCGGATTCAGCGTTCGTCGCGGGGCAGCCATTTCGTGAGCTCGTTGCCGGTGTAGAGCTGACGCGGCCGGCCGATCCGCTGAGCGGGATCGTCGTTGACCTCTTTCCAGTGCGCTATCCATCCCGCGGTGCGCCCGATGGCGAACAGCACCGTGAACATGTCGAGGGGAATCCCGATGGCCCGCAGAATGATGCCCGAGTAGAAGTCGACGTTCGGGTAGAGACGACGCTCCGCGAAGTAGTCGTCGGCCAGTGCCGCATCCTCCACCTCCCGGGCGATGTCGAGCAGCGGATCGTCGATGTGCATCGACTCCAGGAGCTCGTGGGCGGCTTTCTTGAGGATCTTCGCGCGCGGATCGAAGTTTCGGTAGACGCGGTGCCCGAACCCCATCAGCCGGACCCCGGATTTCCGGTCCTTGACCCTCGCCAGGTAGGAATCCACCGACATGCCCTCGTTGCGGATCTGTTCCAGCATCTCGATCACACCCATGTTCGCACCACCGTGCAGCGGCCCCCAGAGGGCCGTGACCCCCGCTGACACGGCGGTGAACAGGTTCGCACCACTGGATGCGACCATCCGCACCGTGGAGGTTGAACAGTTCTGTTCGTGGTCGGCGTGGAGGACGAAGAACATGTTCAACGCGTGGGCCACCTCGGGGGTGACCTCGTACTCCCGGTAGGGCACGGTGAACATCATGTGGAGGAAGTTCTCCGCGTAGGGCAGGTCGTAGCGTGGATAGGCAATGGGCTGGCCGATGTGGCTCTTGTAGGAGGCCGCCGCGATGGTTCGGGTCTTGGCCAGCAGCAGCGCCGCAGCCCTGCGGAACCCGGCCTCCCCCGTGATGTGGATCTCGGGCAGGTCGTAGGCCTGGATGGCGTTGATCATCGCGGAGAGGATCGCCATGGGGTGCGCGTCGACGGGGAAACCGTCGAAGTGTTTGCGCATGTCGCGATGGAGGGAGGAGTTCTCGGTCAGCAGCTGGCGGAACTCGTCGCGTTCGTTGTCGTCGGGGAGATCACCGAAGATCAGCAGCTCCGCCACCTCGATGAAGGAGGAGCGGGCGGCGAGATCCTCGATGGGAACCCCGCGGTATCGCAGGATGCCGTTTTCACCGTCGATGAAGGTGATGGCCGAGCGGCAGGAGCCGGTGTTGCTGTAGGAGTCGTCGAGGGTGATCAGGCCGGTGGTGGAGCGCAGCTTCGAGATGTCCACCGCCCTCTCCCCCTCGGTTCCGGTGACAAGGGGCAATTCGTGGGGGATGCCGTCGACGATCAGGGTCACGGTATCGGACATCGTGGCTCCTTCGTTTCTCGGGGATTCGATCACCGTATCCAGGTTGTGTGACGTCCCTGTTACGAAACGGTGAAGGAAATCCGTCGCTTATCCCCCGCTGACACCATCCTCGGCATCCGTGAGGTCGAGTTCGCAACCTCTGGTGTCAGAATACCAGCCGTGGGGAAGGACGACCCTGCCTCTGGGACCTCCCTGCCGGCCCCTCGGGGTGCCGAGTTCCTGGACCGGGAAGGGCTGGTCGGCGTCGAGGAGACCGACCAGCGTGCGCAACTCGTCGAGCGAGGCGACCATGGCGAATCGCCGCCTGAGTTCCCCGACGGGGTATCCCTTGAAGTACCAGGCCATGTGCTTGCGCAGATCCACCACCCCGCGTTCCCCCCTCAGAGCGGTCAGCAGCTCGGCATGACGGATGATCATGGCGCCGACCTCCCCCAGCGTGGGCCGGGCGCGCCGGGGTTCCCCGGCGAAGGCGGCCGCCAGGTCGCCGAACAACCACGGCCTGCCGAGGCAACCGCGTCCTATGACCACCCCGTCGCAACCGGTTTCGGCCATCATCCGCAACGCGTCCTCGGCCTCCCACAGATCACCGTTGCCCAGCACGGGGATGCTCACCGCCTGTTTGAGTTCCGCGATCCTGGACCAGTCCGCCCTGCCGGAGTAGGCCTGCTGCACGGTCCGGGCGTGCAGCGCGATGGCGGCGGCCCCCTCCTGTTCCGCGATGGTACCTGCGTCGAGGAAGGTTTCGTGGGCCTCGTCTATGCCGATCCGGGTCTTGACCGTGACAGGAACTCCGAATTCGTCGGCGGCCCGCACCGCCGCACGGATGATGGCACGCAGCCGGTCGCGTTTGTAGGGCAGCACCCCTCCCCCGCCCTTCCGGGTGACCTTGGGGACGGGGCAGCCGAAATTGAGGTCGATGTGGTGGACGCCGTGCCCGGTGATCAAGATCCTTACTGCCCGGGCCACGATCTCAGGGTCCACGCCGTAGAGCTGCACCGAGCGGATGGTCTCGCTCGGGTCGAAGACCAGCATGGAATGGGTCTTGTGATCGCCTGCGACGATTCCCCTCGAGGTCATCATCTCGCACACGTACAAACCGGCCCCCTGCTCCAGGCAGAGCGCCCGATAGGCGGCGTTCGTGATCCCGGCCATCGGGGCCAGCACCACCGGGAGCCCCACCACGACGGCGTCGCGTCGACTGGGTGCGTGCAGGCGTAACGGCTCGGTCACTCCGGTTCCCCTTCCATCTTTCGGACCGGGAGATTCTACGCGTGGTTGGATGGGGCCATGAATCCGTTGCTGACCGCCTCGCCGTTGCCCTTTCAAATCCCCGACTACGCCAACCTGACCGATGCACAGTTCAAGGAGGCGATGGAGACCGGTCTTGCCGAGCAACGGGCCGCCCTGGAGGCGATCGCCACCAGCACCGAGCCACCCGATGTGGAAAACACCATCGCCGCCTGGGAGCTCAGCTCGATGACGCTGGACCGCGCCGGTTCGGCGTTCTGGGTGACGAAGGCCGCCGACGCCAACGAGCAGCGTGATGCCGTCGAGACGGCCCTGGCCCCAAAACTGGCCGAACACGGCAACGCAATCCTGCTGGACCGGCGCCTCTACGATCGCCTGGTGACGCTCCGCGCCCGGGCCGAGGCGGCGGAGGTGAACCTGGATGATCAGGACCGTTACTGGCTGGACGAACACATCCGCGAGTTCGAACGTTCCGGGATCCTGCTCGACGCCGACGCACAGCAGCGTCTGCGGAAGTTGAACGTGGAACTGGCGGGACTGTCCGTGGCCTTCGAACAGGCCCTGGTGGAGGGCCGGAACGCCGCGGCGGTGCTGGTCACCGACCCCACGGAACTGGCCGGACTCGATGAGGACGGGATCGCCGCCGCCAGGCAGGCGGCCCGGGCCCGCGGACAGGAGGGTTGGCTGATCGAGCTGACCAACACCACGGGCCAACCGGTCCTGGAGAACTTGACGAACCGTGACCTGCGCCGCCGCATCCTGGAGGCCTCCCTGGGGCGGGGGCTGGGAGGTGAACACGACACCCGGCAGCTGGTGCTGGGCATAGCAAGGCGCCGCGCCGAACGCGCCCGGCTCCTGGGCTACGAGCACCACGCGGCCTGGGTGGCCGCCGACGGCTGTGCCCGCACCACCGAGGCCGTCCTCGACCTGCTCGGGCGGGTGGCGCCGGGCGCAGTCGAACTCGCCGGCCGCGAGGCCGCCGAACTGCAGCGGGCGTTGGAACGGGACCACCCGGGGGCGAGGCTCGCCGCCTGGGACTGGGAACACTATGCCGCGAAGCAGTCCGCCGCCGAGGCCGTCGACCCGGCCGTGCTGCGTCCCTACCTGGAGTATCACCGGGTGCTGCACGAGGGGGTCTTCGCCGCCGCGACGGCTCTCTACGGCATCACCTTCCACGCGCGGCCCGATCTGCGCGGTTTCACCCCGGAGTCCGAGGTGTACGAGGTTCGTGAGGAAGACGGCACCCCGCTGGGTGCGGTGATCCTCGATCCGTTCACCAGAGCCACCAAGCGTGGCGGGGCGTGGATGACCTCCTTGGTGGACCAGTCGGAGCTGACCGGCGCCCTGCCCGTGGTGACGAACACCTGCAATTTCACCCGCCCCGTCGAGGGTGCTGCCTGCCTGCTGACCTGGGACAACGTGATCACGATGTTCCACGAGTTCGGTCACGCCCTCCACGGCCTGCTCTCCGAGGTCCGGTACCCATCGCGAGCCGGAACCGCGGTTCCCCGCGACTTCGTGGAGTTCCCCTCTCAGGTCAACGAGCTGTGGGCGTGGGACCAGGCCCTGGTTTCCCGGTTCGCGGTCCATCACGAAACCGGTGAGCCGTTGCCCCCCGAGCTGGCCACGAGGCTCCGGGTCTCCAGGTCCGCGGGTGAGGGGCACCACACCCTGGAACTGGTGGCCGCGATGCTGCTGGACCAGGCCTGGCACACCACCGCCCTGGAGGAGCTGCCCGCCTCCGTGGAGGAGGTGGAGTCCTTCGAGGCCGCGGCGTTGGAGCGGGCCGGGGTCGCCCATGAACTGGTTCCCCCGCGCTACCGCTCCTGCTATTTCAGTCACATCTTCGGCAGCGGCTACGCGGCCGCCTACTACGGATACCTGTGGGCCGAGGTCATGGACACCGACGCCTGTGCCTGGTTCGCGGAGAACGGCGGCCTGTGCCGGAAGGCCGGCGAGCACTTCCGTCGCGAACTGCTGGGACGTGGCGGCAGCATCGAACCCATGCAGGCGTGGCGCAATTTCCGCCGGGCAGACCCCGATGCGTCGCACCTGCTGCGCCGCAAGGGGCTTCCCGTGGCGCAGCGGTGAAGGACACGAAGACGCGGGAAAGGTTCCGGGCCGGGCCCGGGACCGGTGGGAGAAGACTCGGACCCGGTTGACGCGATTGCCCGCTCAGTAGGCGAGACTCAGCCGGGTCGCGAGGGCGGCGGCTCCGCGCGCCCAGGCGTGGAAATCCTGTTCCGCTACCACGAGTTCGGGTGGGTCGATGTCCTCGAAGCGCCGTTCCGCCACGACTCGGCGTACCAGTTCCATGCGGTTCTCGAAGTGAACGATGCCTTCCCCGGTCAGGAGGATCTTCTCCGGCCCCCAGAACTGTTTGACCAGCACCACCAGCTCCCCCAGGGCGGTGGCCGCTCGGTCCAGCACTGCCGAGACCGCGGGATCGTCGGTGAAACGCAGCTCCGCCAGGGCGACGTCCCGCCCCGCTGCTTCGCTGGCCGCCGCCCGGAGGGGTTCATCGGCCAGGACGTCGTGGAACTTCTGCCCCCACGTGGTCCACGCCTCCCCCACCATGCCGGTCGATCCCTGGTGCCCGACGAGCAGCTCATCGGCTATCACCGCCCCGGCCCCGACCCCCGCGCCGACCGTGATGACGGCGAAGTTGTGGGTGCGGCGCCCATGACCCACCCAGTGCTCGGCGAGTGTGAGGGCGTCGACGTCGTTGGCCGCCTTGCAGGGAAGCCCGCAGGTCTCGGTCACGAGCGCCGCCAGGTTGCCGTTCTCCCAGCCGAGCAGAGGCGAGGCACGCACCTCACCGAGCGGGTCCACCGCCGCCGCCAGTGCCACTCCGACCGCGCTGGGTTCGTGAGCGGAGAACTCCTCGACGATCCGGGCAACGGCCTCCGCGGTCGATTCGAGGGTGGATGTGTCGGCGGAGCGGACAGCCGTGGCCCGCACGTGACCGGCGAGCCCGGTGACCACCGCGTGCAGTTCCCCCGGTATCACCTTGACACCTACGAACCTCGCGGCGTCGTCGACCACCACCAGGGGAAGCGCGGGCCGTCCGAGCTGTTTCACCGGCACGGGTCTCTGCTCCTTGAGGATCCCCGCCGCGACGAGCGGCGTGGTCAACCTGGTCATCGAACCGGAACTCAGGCCGGTGCGTTGGGCGACGCCGACCCGGGCGATGGGGCCGTGGCGCAGAACCGTCTGCACCACTAGTCGCGACGTGGGATCGATGGAGTTGAGAATCACTGGCTGTTCCTTCTGGTGGTTGTCACTACGATGTTAGCGACAACAGCCGGTTGACTTGGTGGTTCACCTCAGTCAGGTGGCTCACGTCCTTCTGGCCGATGAAAACCGCCTCGAATCCGGGAGTGGTCAGGGCCGCCACGTCGGCAGCGTTCATGGTCACCGCCAGGTTCTGGGTGGTGCCCTCCTTCACGTGCGAGGTGAAGGCCGTGACATCCAGCCCGGATGCGTCGCGTACCTGGATGGAACGCTCCATCGCCTCGAACCTAGCGGGGAAGACCACCCCGGTGTCGGCGATCTTCATCTGGCATTCGGAGGAGCCCAGGTAGGCCGCCCATTTCCCCGCAGCCTCCTTGTCGTCGGCGAATCTGGTGACGGAGTCAGCCAGGCCGTTGAAGGGGCTCGAGCGATGTCCGGTGGGGCCGACCGGTGTCGGGGCGATCCTCAGGTCGATTCCGGGGATCGATGCGAAACTGGAGATCATCCAGGAGCCGTTCATGCCGAGCACGGCTTTGCCCTGGGCCACCTGCTGGTAGGAACCCGACTGTTTGCCGAAGGTTTCGTAGGAGGGCATGTAGCCCTTCTCCACCAGGCCGAAGTACCAGGCCATGGTCTTCTGGAAGTTGGGGTCGTCCAGGTTGAAATGGGTTCCCCAGGGGTTCTTGTCGAGGGGTTCCCAGCCGATGGAGCCGGTGTAGGCACCCCACTGGGTCTGCCCGAGATTCTCACCCCCGGCCCCCTCCGAGGCGAGTCCGTAGACCACGACGTTGTTCCTGTCAAATCCCGGTTCGTCGCCGCGGACACCGTTGGCGTCCACGCTCAGGTGGGCGATGATTTTCTCGAAACTGCCCCCGTCGTCGGGATTCCAGTTCATGTTCATCAGCTGTTCCCGGGTGACGCCTGCGGCATCGGTGACCTTCTGGTCATAGAAGTAGGCGATGGTGTCCCAGTCCTTGGGGACTCCGTATCGTTTGCCGTCGCGTCCCTTCCAGAGCCCTGCCAGACCTCCGACGTAGTCGGAATCGTTGACGTTGCGGGTCGCGTCGAGGTCGTCGAGCGGGACCAGGACCTCAAGGTCGACGAACTGTGCGTACTTGGTCAGGTGGTTGGTGAAAACATCGGGCGCCTGGTCCGCGATGAACCCGGCGGTCAGCTTGCCCCAGTAGTCATCCCAACCGTACTGGGTGATCCTGACCTTCAGTCCCGGGTTCGCCTCCTCGAAGGCGTCGGCGCAGGCCTGGTAGCCGGGTTGCTGGGTGGCGTCCCACAGCCAGTAGTCGATGACCCCGTCCGGACCACCGCCCTTCGCGGCGCAGCCGCCGGTGAGCAGTGTTCCCGCGGTCAGCAGGGACAGGACCGCTGCGGTTCGTTTCTTCATGGTGATCCTCACTTGATGCCGCTGAAACCGATGGAGTTGACGATGCGCTTGGCGCTCAGGGCGAAGAGCACGAGCATCGGGACCGCAGCCACGAGGGCAGCCGCCATGAGACCCGCCCAGTCGGGACCGGTGCTGGGGGTCTGGGAACGGAAAACCCCCAGCCCGACGGTGAGGACCCGCGAGTTCTCGGAGTAGGAGACCATCAACGGCCAGAAATAGTCGTTCCACGAACTGATGAAGGTCAGCAGGGAGATGGTCGCTATCGGCGCCGCCGACATCGGGAGGATGAGGCGGAAGAAATTGCCGATCTTGCTGGAGCCGTCGAGCAGGGCGGCCTCCTCCAGTTCAACGGGCACGTTCATGAAGAACTGCCTCAGGAAGAACACCGCGAACGGTGTCATGAGCATGGTCGGCAAGGAGATGCCGAGCAGGGTGTCGATCAGACCGAGTTGTTTGATGAGCACGAAGTTCGGCAGGAAGGTGAAGATGGCCGGCACCATCAGGCCTCCCAGGAAGAGGCCGTAAACCAGGTCCCTGCCCTTCCACTTCAGTCTCGAGAAGGCGTAGGCGGCGCAGGCGGAGAAGAACACCTGCCCGACCGTGACCAGGGTCGCGACGACGATGCTGTTGCCCAGGTATCGCCAGAAGTCGATGGACTGGCCGGAGCCTCCCTCCGCCAGCGCCTCCTTCCCGGCCTGGATCCCGAAGACCCGGGCGAAGCTGCCCGTGTTCCAGTCGGTCGGCAGCCACGATGTGGCGCCGCCGTAGAGGGAGGAGTTCGAGGACAGTGCGGTGCGCAGGATCCAGTAGAGAGGGAACAGGGTGATCAGCATGATGGCCCCCATCACCACCCAGGCGAGGATCCTTCCCCATGCGAGACGACGGTGCTCATTGGCCCGGACCGGGCCGGCGATTGCTGCTGTTGACATCTCGTGCTCCTCAGTTCAGGTCGGTCTCACCGGCGCGGGTCAGCCGGTACTGGAAGAAGGTGATCACCACGAGGATCAGCAGCAACGCCACGGACAGCGCGGACGCGTAGCCGAACTGGAACCTCCCGAAGGCCATGTCGTAGATGTAGAGCTGGAGCACCCGCGACGAGTTGACGGGCCCGCCCCGGGTGGCGATCGCCACCGTGTCGAAAACCTGGAACGAGCCGATGATCGTCATGATCAGCACCAGGGCCAGGATCGGGCGCAGCAGCGGTATTGTGATGCGCCAGAACATCTGCCATTCCGAGGCGCCGTCCACCCGCGCGGCCTCGTAGGCGGATTCGGGGATGGTCTGCAGTCCCGCGAAGATCAGCAGCGCCGTGTATCCCATGTGCCGCCACACGTTGATCAGCGCGATCGTGGGAATGACCGTCGATTCCTGGGACAGGAAGGGGATCGTGTTCAACCCCATCGAGGCGAGAACCTGGTTCCCGATTCCCAGCTGGGTGTCGAGGATCCACATGAACACGAGCGCAGCCACCACGTTGGAGACCAGGTACGGGGTCAGCACGATGGAGCGCACCCAGGTGGACTGGGTGAGCCTGTGCATCAACACCGCGATGAGCAGGGCCAGCACGGTCTGGACTCCGATGTTGACCACCACGTAGTAGATGGTGACGCCCGCCGCGTTCCAGAAAACTGGGTCCTCCAGCATGCGGAGATAGTTCTTGAACCCGACGAACTCGGGTTGCGTAAGCAGGTTGTAGTTGGTGAAGCTGAGCCAGATGCCGTTCAGCGTCGGCCACAGCAGGAAAACGATGAACCCGACGAACGCGGGCGCAATCATCGCCACGGCGAGGAGCAGATCGCTCCTACCCTTCTTGCCAGTGCCCACCCGGCCGGACACTGGTAATCCTGGACTGGTCATGACATACCTCCGTTGGTACGAATGACTTAATTCTGCAACAAAGATATGTCGTGGCGCAAGCCCTCTGGGCCAGATTTTCAGACCTTCGTGACGACGAACAGGACGGTTGTGGCCGGTCGGAGCACCGGGGCCCGCAGACCGACGTGCATCAGCTGCGCCCCTGTCAGTTCAAGGGGATGCCCGGCGTTGAGCCAGGGCACCTGGTGGGCCGGCGCCAGCGCGGGGCGTTCAATGACCCGGACCCGGTAGCGCGGCCCGGGTTCCAGGCCCGGGAATCTCAGCACGCCGAGGTTCACCGCGGGCGTCGCCTCGAGCATCGAGAGGGAGTAGATCCCCCCAAACTCGTTGACCACGCCCTTGAACCAAACCCCGGGGTCCGGCATGGCGACCCGCACCAGCCGCCCGGTCAGCAGCCGCCCACGGTGCTCCTTGTACCAGGCGATCCACCAGGCCAGCTCCGCGATTTCCTCCTCCGAGGCCCGGGCCAGGTCCCACTCGATCCCGAGGTGCCCGAAGACCGCCGTGGCGGCGCGATGGTTGAGGTCGTGCCAACGCCCCGTGACGTGGGAGCGCCCCGAGGCGATGTGCGATCCCAGCAGCTCCGCGGGCAGCAGCTGGGAGGTCCACCAGAGCATCCGCTGCCGGTCGTCAGGGTCGATGTTGTCGGAGACCCACACGCGTTCCGCACGTTCCATCACCTCCAGGTCGATCCGGGAACCACCCGAGGAGCAGGACTCGAACTCGACCTGCGGGAAGCGGCGGCGCAGTTCGTCGAGCAGCGCGTAGAAGGCGCGCGTCTGCGCCGCGACGGCCGGGCGCCCGTCAGGAGCGGTGCCCGCGTCGTTGAGGTCGCGGTTGTGATCCCACTTGACGTAGGAGATGGCGTACTCCTCCAGAATGGCCGACATCTGCCCCAGAACGTGCTCGTAGGCCCCGGGAATCGACAGGTTGAGCACCTGCTGGAACCGGCCCTCCAGGGGAAGGCGGTCGTCGAGCTGCATCAGCCATTCCGGGTGCGCCCGGGCCACGTCGGAGTCAGGGTTGACCATCTCGGGTTCGAACCAGAGGCCGAACTGCATGCCGAGCTCCGTCACCCGGTTCACCAGCGGATGCAGCCCGTCTGGCCACACCTCGGGGCTGACGACCCAGTCGCCGAGGCCGGCGTGATCGTCGCGGCGGGCACCGAACCAGCCGTCGTCGAGCACGTAACGCTCCACCCCGAGGGCGGCGGCGCGCTCCGCCAGGTCGATCAGGCGTGCGGGGTCGTGGTCGAAGTAGACCGCCTCCCAGACGTTCAGGCTCACCGGGCGCTCGGGCCCGGGGTGCACGGGCAGGGAACGCAGGTGCCGGTGGAAACGGTCGGCCTGGGCGTCCAGGCCGATGGCGTGGTTGAAATAGACCCAGGGCGAGGTGTATCCCTCCCCCACCGCCAGGCGCCCCTCCCCGGGCAGGAGCAGTTCACCGCCCCCGATGAGCTGGGTCCCCACGAAATCCCGTTCGGCGATGTGGACGTGGTTCCCGCTCCAGGCCACGTGACAGGCCCAGATCTCGCCATCCTGGTATCCGAACCCCTCCTCACCCAGGCTGAGCACGAAGGCCGCATCAGCGCCGGTCCTGCCGTGGCGGCCCTCCCTGCGGTGCGCCCCCATCGCGAACGGGCGGCGCTGCGGCATCCGCTCGGCAGCCCAGCGCCCCCCGAAATCCATGAGTTCGCGGGCCTGGCCGGGCACCGGCATCCGCAGGGTCAGCTCCGTCAGTTCGAAGACATCCTCCCCCGCGTTGGTCACAGTGGCACGCGACCTCACCAACCCGGTCGGCAGTAGCTCGACGGTCAGCAGCATCCGCAACCCGGCGGAAACCGCCTCCAACACGTACTCAACCGTCGCGGGTCCCGCGGATACGAAATCCCCGGCGGGTCTTCCATCAACGCGCACCTCGCTCACCCGCCAGTCGGGGCTCCAGGCCCTGCCCTCCCGGGAGCCGATCAGGCCCGGCGTCCCGGTCCAGCCGTAGCGGCCCTCCGGGATGATCCCCGGTCGCGGGCCAAGGTCGACAGAATTCCCCGGGATCATCCAGGCGAGCCCCAACCTCAGCTCCTCGAAACCGCCATCCGAGACCTCCCCCGGATCACCACCCCAGTGCACCACCTCGGGCATGCCCTCCGGACCGACCGCCAGCAGCAGCGCGACCCCGGCGGAACGAAGAACGATTCGCGAGCGCATGTCCCCTCCTGATAATTTTCGACATTGAAGTTATTCAACAGGGTAGCCGCCTTCCGAAAGCTTCAGGAACCACGGAGCCATGGATCGTCGCCCCCGATTAATTCACCGGGATCGAGATACGCGGAGGGCTCATCCACGGCACGCAACAGCACGGGGGTCAGCCGGAGCTTCGTCTCATTGCCGGAAAGCGCACGCCGATAGCTCCCAACATCGCTCCACCTACTCACCAAAGCCCACAAACTGGGTTCGTCAAGGTTGACCACAAGGTCCACACCGAGGCACCCCGGACGGGATCGCCAGACCTCGGCCACCATTCGCAGCCCCGCGGCAAGTTCCTCGTCGACTTCACGAAATCGGGAGATCGAAAGCACTGACCAAGGCTACCCATGGTTGGAATCACACCAGAAAGAATGTGATAATGATTCTCGTGAAGTTAAGAACCCTTGCACTCACGACTGTCGCGTTCCTGGCGCTCAGCGCTTGCTCATCAAACACCCCGAGCACCAGCACCTCGGCCTCCGGTGCTGCCAGCACCAGTTCAGGCAGCGCTGCTGCCCCGGGCGTCACCAAGGTCTCCGTCGCCTTCTATCCCCTCGAGTATGCCGCCACCAAAGCGGGCGGAGACAAGGTGAACGTGACAAACCTGACGCTGCCAGGCCAGGAACCGCATGATCTGGAACTGACCCCACAGCAGATCACCAGCTTGGAGGAGGCCGACCTGGTGGTCTACCTCAAGGGCTTTCAGCCCGCGGTCGACAAGGCGGTCGAACAGTCCGGGGCCAAGAACAAACTTGACCTCTCCCAGGTGATCCAGCTGCGCCCAGCAGCCGCCGACCACGACCACGATTCCGAGGCCGGTGAAACCGAGGACCACGACCACGGAACCACGGACCCCCACTTCTGGCTGGACCCCACCCTGGAGGCCAAGGCAGTCAGCGCTATCGCGGATGAGCTCTCGAAGATCGACGCACAGAACAAGAGCACCTACGAGATGAACGCGAAGAACGTCACCAACGACCTGACCGCCCTTGACGAGGAATACAAGTCGGGCCTGAAGAACTGCCAAGTCAAGACGATCATCACCACACATTCCGCCTTCGGCTACCTGACCGAGCGTTACGGCCTGGAGCAGATCGGCATCAGTGGACTCTCCCCGAACGAGCAGCCTTCCCCAGCACGCATCGCGAAGGTTCAGGAAGAAGCCAAGGAACACGGTGTGACCACGATCTTCTTCGAGACTCTGACCTCTGACGAGGTGGCGAAGGCGATCGCTGGGGACCTGGCACTCAAGACCGCCGTTCTGGACCCGATCGAAGGCATCACCACTGAATCCGCTGGGCAGGACTACCCATCGGTGATGAAGGCAAATCTCGACGCCATAAAGCAGGCCAATGGCTGTTCCTGAGGCCGAGCCGCTGGTGACCGCCGAGGGAGTTGACGTCTTTCTCGGCGGTCTGCCGATTCTCCGGGACATCAACCTGCATGTCCACGCCGGCGAGGCCGTAGCCATCGTCGGTCCGAACGGCTCCGGCAAGACCACCCTGCTTCGCACCTTGGCAGCGCTGACTCCTTTCCAGCAAGGTTCCATCGAATTGTTTGGAACCCCGCTCCGGCGATTCCGGGACTGGCACCGTGTCGGATATGTGCCACAACACGCCACCCTGAATGTCGAGAACGCCACCGTGCGGGAGGTAGTCACTTCCGGTCGGTTGGCGCATCGTGGAGCGTTTCGGTGGTTCACCCGCACCGACCGGGCGATCGTCGTTGAGGCCCTGGAACGCGTGGGCATGGCGAATCGGGCCCGGTGGCCCTTCACTCCACTGTCTGGTGGGCAGAAGCAACGGGTACTCATCGCGCGGGCCCTGGCAACCCAACCCGATCTACTGATCATGGATGAGCCCCTGGCCGGCGTCGACCTCGATGGCCAGGCGATCCTGGCCCGGCTACTTGGCGAACTCCGCGACGACGGCCTCGGGGTGATCCTGGTGCTTCATGAGCTCGAGGCCATGGCGACTGTGTTGGATCGGCTCATCCGGCTGCGTGATGGGCAAGTGGCGCCCCACACCGATGACCTCATGCAGAGCCCACACGCTCCTTCTTTCCCCCCCACTCCTTCCGAACTCAAGGACCCGTTCGAGGACAACTCATGAACATCTTCGCGTATCCCTTCATGCAACGCGCGATGCTCGCGGCCCTCCTCAGCGGCCTGGTGGCGCCGGCGATCGGCATGTACATCGTGCAACGACGCCTGTCGTTGCTGGGCGACGGACTGGGGCACGTCGCAATCATGGGGGTGGGGCTAGCCCTGTTGACCGGAACTGCTCCCCTGCCGATGGCTGTGATCACCTGCGTTGCCGGTTCTGTCGCCGTTGAGTTGCTCCGGCAATCCGGCAAAACCTCGGGAGATCTGGGGCTGGCTGTGCTGTTCTACGGTGGCATCGCCTCGGGCGTGATGATGGCCGGGATCGCTGGGCAGGGCCCGGCCGGTCTGTCCGCCTACCTGTTCGGCGCCCTCACCTCGGTGAGTGAATCCGATCTCTGGATCATCACAGCATTGGCGGTGGTGGTGTTGGTCTTCTCGCTGGGCTTGATGCCTCGCTTGTTTGCGGTCTGCGCTGATGAGGATTTCGCCCGGGTGCTCGGTATCCGGGTGAAACTGTTGAACCTTCTCGTCGTGGTTGTCGCCTCTGTGACCGTAACACTCTCGATGCGCACAGTTGGCCTACTTCTGATCAGCGCGCTCATGGTGATCCCGGTCGCCACCTCCCAGCAGCTCTTCATCGGTTTCCGCGCCACTCTACTGGGCGCGATGGGATGTGGTGTTGCATCGGCGGTCGGGGGCACTTTTGGCTCCTATCAGTGGAACACCGCGACAGGAGCCACAATCGTCGTGGTGGCCATCGTTCTGCTGGGAATCGCCACCCTGGTCGGATTCCTCCTACCCCCAGGACGGCGTCTCGTCGATCGCGGACAGGAAAAACGCACGCGACCCTGAACAACCCGCCGGGCCTGGCCTCTCTTCGGGTAGTGTGGTTTTCATTCAGCATGGTGATCCTCTCGGCCGCGTGGTGAGAAATCGTCACCATGCCCTGCTTGGAGACCACTATGACGAGCACTAGCACCCGCAACACTTGGCAGCGCGCCGCTGTGCGGGCTCTCTTGGCGAACACGGAAGAGTTCCGCACCGCCGCACAGATCCATTCCGAACTCCGTCAGGTAGGCGACAAGGTCGGACTCGCAACGGTGTATCGAGCGCTTCAGACGATGAGCGAGTCAGGCGACCTGGACGTGCTTCGCACTCCGGACGGAGAGTCTGCTTATCGCATGTGTTCCAACACTCACCACCACCATCTGGTCTGCCGGTCTTGCGGCTTGGCAGTGGAAATCTCCGCGGACACCGTCGAGTCATGGGCGGCCCAGGTGGCGAGCGAACACGGCTTTACCGAAGCGGGACACAACCTGGAAATCTTCGGGTTGTGTCGCACCTGTTCGTCCTGAGACCTGTCCGCGCTCACCTCAGCTGGTCATTTCACGGCGTCAGCCGGCGTTGCGCACAGAACAGGAACACGCGGACCACAAGGTTCGTCACCTTAACTTGTCCTGAGGAAAGGCAGAGACCTTAAGGAACGATCGAGATGCCATGTGGCATAGGCCGACACCACCCCGTGGGCCCGGCTGCGCAATGGCTCCTCGGTGAGCTGGACGTCCTCCCACCGCCCGGCGAGCAACGCCCCGAGCAGAGCGAGCAGTTCCGGGCTCGCGGACACCGAGCCAGAAGCCCGGCAGGCAGGGCACACTGCGCCACCAAGTTGCGGCGAGAACCAGCGCAGATTTTCAGTGGTCCCACAGCTCGCGCAGGCATCCATCATCGCGGCCCAGCCGGCGGCTGCCAGGCCACGCAGCAGGTAGGAGTCCACAACCGCAGTCATGGGAAGTTCTCCTCGCCCAAGAGCCAGCAACCCACCAAGTAGCAACCGGTATTGGGGCAACGACGGCACCCCATCCTCGGCAACCAGTCTGTCAGCAGCCTCCACCAACACCTGCGCCGCGCAGAAACGTTCGTACACGGCTCCGAGCATGGGTGGGTGCAATGATTCAACCTGGATGACCGTCTCCAGCGATCCGCGCCCCTCGGCCAGCTGCACGTCAACATGACCGAATGGCTCCAGCCGGGCGCCAAATTTTGAGCCGGTCCGACGGATTCCCTTCGCCACGGCCCTCACCTTGCCGTGGCCGCGGGTGAACAAGCTGATGATTCGGTCCGCTTCTCCCAACTTCCATGTACGCAAAACCACAGCCTCGTCTCGGTAAGTGCGCACCTCACCATGCTATCCGCCTCACCCGGTTAGGCTTCAGGAATGCCCTATCGCTCCCCTACGCCCCATCCTTCCGGTGCCCGCCCACCCGTGATCCCAGCAGCGAAACTACCTCGGCACGTGGCCATCGTGATGGACGGCAACGGTCGCTGGGCGAAACAGCGGGGACTGAAACGCACCGAGGGACACGCTCGTGGTGAAGCAGCCCTACTGGACGTCATCCACGGGGCTTTGGAGATCGGAATCCCCTACCTCTCCGCCTACGCCTTCTCTACCGAGAACTGGAAGCGTTCCCCCGATGAGGTTCGCTGGCTGATGGGCTTCAACCGCGAGGTCATCCACCGTCGCCGTGATGAACTGGACGCGATGGGGGTACGGATCCGCTGGGCTGGACGTAGACCACGGCTGTGGGGTTCCGTTATCCGGGAGCTGGAGCAGGCCGAGCAGCAGAGCTGCCGGAACAACAAATTGGTTCTTCAGTTCTGCGTCAACTACGGGGGCCGGGCGGAGATCGTGGACGCCGCACGTGAAGTGGCCCGCCTTGCCAAGGAAGGAAAACTGGATCCCAGTCGCCTCAACGAGGATCGTTTCCGCCGTTTCCTGGACGAGCCCGAAATCCCGGATGTTGATCTGTTCCTACGCTCATCTGGCGAGCAGCGCACCTCGAATTTCCTGCTCTGGCAGTCAGCCTACGCAGAGTTCATCTTCCTCGACCGGCTGTGGCCCGACTTCGACCGTCGCGATCTCTGGGCTGCCATCGAGCAGTACGCCACACGCGAACGCCGCTTCGGAACCGCCTGAGGAAGAAGAGAACCCGTTTCCCTGCTGCTTACTCGTGGAGGCCTCGCAAGCAGCATGCTTCAGACTTCTGGATTTAAGGCCTGAAGACGTGCAGGACGATCTGTGACTGCACCAGGAACCTCAGCTTCATTCCCGAAACGCCGATTCCCGAATCGATGTACAGCGTCGCCCTTCCCGCTTGGTAGCGACCGCGACTGTACTTCGGGAAGAGTCCCTGCCCCGGTACGTAGATCGCACCGACAAACGGCATCGCGACCTGTCCCCCGTGGGTGTGACCGCACACGGCGTAGTCGATGTCCGCCTTCTCCAGCTGGGGCAGGATCTCCGGGGAATGGGTCAGCAGGAACCTGAAGCCCTCCGGTGCCCCTTTCAACGCCTGGTCGAGGTGGGCGTGATCGGTGTAGGCATCACCCGCCCCCACCAGGGTGAAGCTTCCGAACTTCCCGGTGATCACCTCGTGTTCGTTGTCGATCAGTTTGATCCCGTGGCGGGCGTACAGCTCGACCAGCTGCGGCAGGTCCTCCGACCAGTGGTCGTGGTTTCCCAGGACCGCGTACATCGGGATGCCGAGCTCCGAGAGCCGGGAGAACAGTTCTTTGAGCGGGTCGAGGGTTTCGTTGCGGGTGTTCAGGGTGTCCCCCGCGATGACGATCAGGTGCGGTCCGGCGTCGCGCACCTGGGTCACGATGCTCGCAAGCTGGGCGGGATCGTCGCGCATGTGGATGTCGCTGAGCTGCATGATCCGCAACTCCCCGGCCAGCCTGTCCGTGACGGTGGTCTCGGTGACCAGCCGGGTGATGTGCACCTCCCGGTACACCTCGGCGGCGACGGCGGCAGCCGCGCACACGGTGACGACGAGCATCCACGCCAGCCGCCTCCGCCAAGGTTTCCTGCGTTCAGGCACGGGCAGCCCGGTTGAGCGCCGAGAGAATGGCCTTCATGGACGCGCTGGTGATCGACGGATCCACACCGACTCCCCAGAACACCTGCGCGTCGTCCCCGGTGCCGAGTTCGCACTCCACATAAGCCACGGCCTTCGCATCTCCCCCGGATTCGAGGGCGTGTTCCGAATAGTCGAGAACCCGGACCCGGGCTCCCGTTTCCGCCAGGGCGTCGACGAAAGCGGACACAGGTCCGTTGCCCTCGCCCTCGAGGTTGATGTCACGGCCCGCGGGGTCGTTGACGGTAGCAGTGATATGGAAATGCCCGTTCTGCGATGACGAACCCGCGGAGGTCAGCGCCCAAACCCCCTCGGACAGATACTCGGTCACGAAAATCCCGACGATCTCCTTCGAGGAGAGTTCACCACCCTCGACATCAGTGCGTTGCTGCACCACGCGACTGAACTCCATCTGGAGGCGACGTGGCAGCTCCATCTTCGCCTCGGTCTTCATCAGGTAGGCCACACCACCCTTGCCGGACTGCGAGTTCACCCGGATCACCGCCTCATAGTTCCGACCGACATCGTGGGGGTCGATGGGCAGGTAGGGTGCCTCCCACTCGATATCAGCGACGGTTTTTCCTTCAGCAGCGGCTTGCTTCTCCAGGGACTCCAGACCCTTCTTGATGGCGTCCTGGTGGGATCCGGAAAAAGCGGTGTACACCAGGTCCCCCGCATACGGTTGACGGGGATGCACGGGCAGGCCGGTGCAGTACTCGACGGTGCGGCGCACATGATCGATGTCGTGGAAGTTCAGCTGTGGGTCAACGCCCTGGGTGTAGAGGTTCAGGGCCAGCGTCACCAGATCAACGTTGCCGGTACGTTCTCCATGCCCGAACAGGCAGCCCTCCACCCGGTCGGCCCCGGCCATCTGTCCCAGTTCCGCGGCGGCGACAGCGGTTCCCCGGTCGTTGTGCGGGTGCAGCGAGACCGCCACGAACTCTCGGTTCTTGACATTGCGGCAGAAGTACTCGATCTGGTCGGCGTAGGTGTTCGGGGTGGAGCGCTCGACCGTGGCAGGCAGGTTGAAGATGATCTCGCGATTGTGGTCCGGCTGCCAAACCTCCGCGACGGCATTGCATACCTCGACGGCGAAATCTGTCGGGGTCTGGGTGAAGATCTCAGGGCTGTATTGATATCCGAACTCGACCTCCCCCAAGTGCTTTTCCGCGTATTTCATGACCATTTCGGTGCCTCGCGCGGCCAGGTTCACGCACTCGACCTCGTCGATGCCGAAAACCACCCGCCGGAATAGCTCAGCGGTCGCGTTGTACATGTGGATGGTGGCGCGATGCGCCCCGATCAGGGACTCGGCGGTCCTGGCGATCAGGTCCTCCCTGGCCTGGGTCAGCACCGAAATGGTTACATCCTCAGGCACGTGGCCACCAGTGATGAGCTGTCGGACGAAGTCGAAATCGGTCTGGGAGGCCGACGGGAACCCGATCTCGATCTCCTTGTAGCCCAGCTCAACGAGCAGCTCGAACATCCGCATCTTGCGGTTTGGGGTCATCGGATCGACGAGAGCCTGGTTTCCGTCGCGCAGGTCGGTGGACAACCAGCGGGGCGCTTTGGTGATGCGTTTGGCGGGCCAGGTGCGATCCGGAACCACCACCGGTTCGAAGGCGCGGTAGCGCCCCACGGGCATGGTGGTGGGGGTCTGCACGGGTTTGGGCTGGATGCGGGTCATTTGTTTTCTCCTTGCTGGATGACAGCCAGGCACACGAAGGCTCCGCAGCGAGGAGGCTGGCCGGTTTAGAACTGGGCCTCGCCGCGGCGGCGAAGGAGAAGGAATCGCTCTGCCATGCCCGAAAGCCTACTAGAAACCGAGCCTGTTCAGGTATTTCGTGTCGCGCTGCCACTCGCGCAGCACCTTGACGTGCAGACTCAGGTGCACCGGGGTGCCCAGTAGCCGATTGATCTGGAGGCGGGCGGCGGTCCCGATCTCCCGCAATCGGCTTCCCTTGTGCCCGATGATGATCCCTTTCTGGGAGTCACGCTCCACAACAATGGATGCGAACACGTCCAAGAGGGGTTTGTCTTCGGGTCGGTCGGGACGTGGCAGGATCTCGTCGATCACCACCGCTATGGAGTGCGGAAGTTCATCACGCACCCCTTCGAGGGCGGCCTCCCGGATCAGTTCGGCGATCAGCGTCTCCTCCGGCTCGTCGGTGACCTCCCCGTCGGGGTAGTACATCGGTCCTTCCGGCAGTAGACGAAGCAGCACGTCACGAACCGTGTCTACCTGGTCGTTGTTGAGCGCGGAGCAGGGAACCACCTCGGCCCACTGAATGCCGAGTTCATCCGCAAGCGCTGAGATGTCGACCAGATGGGAGAGCACACGTTCTTTGCTGGCCAGGTCGGTCTTAGTCGCCAGAGCCACCAATAGGGGCCGGTTCGACAACTCGGCGATCTGCGAGACAATGTAGCGGTCACCGGGGCCGATCCGCTGATCGCAGGGTAGACAGACGCCGACGACGTCCACCTCGGACCAGGTTTCGCGGACCAGCTCATTGAGACGCTCCCCCAGCAGGGTACGGGGACGGTGCAGACCGGGCGTGTCGATCAGCACAAGCTGTCCCGAGTCACAGGTGATGATGCCTCGCACCGCATGCCGAGTGGTCTGGGGTTTTGAGGAGGCGATCGCGATCTTCTGACCCACCAAGGCATTGGTCAGAGTAGATTTTCCCGCATTGGGCCGCCCGACGAAACAGGCGAAGCCAGAGTGGAAAGGCTGCTGGTCATTCATCGGTTTCCTCCTTGTTCTCCTGGGGCTCCTCGGGGCTGAGACGAACCAGGACAGTCCCTATCTGGTGGCGACGTCCCACAGCACGGTCGGCCACCATCTCAATGCCTTCATAGGTGACACTGGAGCCCGGGATGGGAACCACATTGAGGAGTTTTGCCATCAAACCGCCGACGGTGTCGACCTCCTCGTCCTGCAATGGGATACCGAACAGCTCACCCAACTCATCCACAGGCAGCCGGGAGCTGACCCGGTAATGCCCGGGCTCCGGGAGTTCTGCGATGGCAGGGATCTCGTGGTCGTACTCGTCGACGATCTCCCCCACAATTTCCTCAACGATGTCCTCCATCGTGCACAGACCCGCGGTGCCACCGAATTCGTCAATGACGATGACCAGGTGTGAATGACGAAGCTGCATGTCTCGCAGCAGTTCCGAGGCAGGTTTGGAGTCAGGCACGAAACTGGCCGGACGCATTAGGTCGCCAACGGTTTCGGTGCGTTCCGCGTCAGGGTAGTCGTAGACGCGCTTGGTGACGTCCTTCAGGTAGACCACACCAAGCACGTCGTCGATGCCTCCCTCCCCCACTACAGGGATCCGTGAAAAACCGGATCGCAGGGCCAGCGACAGGAGCTGCCTGAGGGTGCGATTCCTGGGAACCCAGACCATGTCGGTACGCGGAACCATCACTTCCTTGACGAGAGTGTCACCCAGCTCGAACACCGAGTGGATCATTTTCGACTCGCGCGCCTCGATCACCTCGTTGGCCTCAGCAATGTCGACGAGGTCCCTAAGCTCGGCCTCTGAGGCGAAAGGACCATCCGAGAATCCACGACCGGGGGTGAGCGCGTTCCCGAGCAGGATCATCAGCTGCGCAACCGGCCCCAGCACTGTGGTCAGCAGCGAAACCAGGGGGGCGAACACTCTCATGATCCGCTCCGGATGCTGCCTGCCGATTGTTCTCGGGGCCACTCCCCACAGTATGAAAAACACCACCAGCAAGATCGCCACGAGCGTCACCAGCCGAGGAGCCGTGCCCTCGATATTCTGGAAAACCGCCAAGGCGACGAGTGCCATGGCTGTCGCCTCGAAGGACATCCGGGTGAACATCACGGCATTGATGGAAGGGGCCGGGTCCTGGGCTATCAACCGGACCCGTTCCGCTCCGCGTACCCCCGATTCAGCCAGTTTCTCAGCCCTTCCGCGGGAGAACCCCGCGAGGGCGGTCTCGACAGCGACGAGCAGGGATGCGACAACAGCACAGACGAGTGCACCCGTCAGTTCTATCCACTCGAACTGGAACATGTGGAGGTGATCAACCAACCTTTGAAAGGAAACGCTTGAGCAGCCAGTTTAGTGGTGCCCTACGACGAAACGACCCGACGCACCGTCAGCCGTTGCCTGGCCGGTCGCTCCGACGGTTGTTGCGGGCGACCTCCCAGGCAGCGATGATCCTGTCGTTCAGCCCGAACATGACTGCCTTTTCCTCAGGTTCGGCGTGGTCGTGCCCCAGCAGGTGGAGCAGACCGTGGATCAGAAGGTATTCAGCCTCAGCCGCCGGTTCCCGACCGTTCTCTGCCGCCTGCCGTGCAGTCACCTGCGGGCAGAGCACGATGTCACCGAGAAGCCCGAGGGGCGGTTCCTCGTCTTCGGCGGGTTCCCGCAGCTCGTCCATCGGGAAACTCATTACGTCGGTCGGGCCGGGCAGGTCCATGAAACGCTGGTGATACTCAGCCATGGTGGCCTCATCCACCAGGAGGATCGACAGATCCGCCTGAGGATGGATCCGCAGGCGGCTGAGGGCGAACCGGGCCAGGGCCACCAGTCCCAGTTCGTCGGCCTGAACCCCGGATTCGTTGTTGATGTCAATCATCTGCCGCCCCTGCCCTGTTGGATGCTGTCATAGGAATCGTAGGCGGCGACGATTCTGCCGACCAGTCTGTGACGCACCACGTCACGGGCGGTCAGGGTGCAGAAGGCGATGTCCTCGACGCCATCGAGAATCTGGGTGACCTGTCGCAACCCGCTGCGCACCCCACCGGGAAGGTCGATCTGGGTGATGTCACCGGTCACCACCACCTTGGATCCGAACCCGAGCCGGGTGAGGAACATCTTCATCTGCTCCGAGGAGGTGTTCTGGGCCTCGTCCAGGATGATGAAGGCGTCGTTGAGGGTGCGGCCGCGCATGTAGGCCAGGGGCGCCACCTCAATGGTGCCGGAGGTCAGGAGCTTCGGCACCGAGTCGGCCTCAACCATGTCGTGCAACGCGTCGTAGAGGGGGCGCAGATAGGGATCGATCTTGTCGTTCAGGGTGCCCGGCAGGAATCCCAGCCGCTCCCCCGCCTCGATCGCGGGGCGGGTCAGGATGATGCGGCTCACCTGTTTGGACTGCAGGGCCTGCACCGCCTTCGCCATGGCCAGGTAGGTCTTTCCGGTGCCCGCCGGACCGATGCCGAAAACCACCGTGTGCCGATCGATAGCGTCCACGTAGCGTTTCTGGTTGAGGGTCTTGGGCCGCACGGTCCTGCCGCGAGCGGAGATGATGTCGGCGGTGAGGATCTCGGAAGGTTTCAGGTCCTCGACAGCCAGGTTGATCACCCGCTCCACGGTTTCCTCGCTCAACCCCTGGCCGGTACGGATTATGGTGATGAGTTCCGTCAGGATCTCGACGGCGGAGGCCACGTCCTCCGGTTCCCCGGTCACCGTCACCTGGCTGCCACGAACGTGGATGTCCGCGGCGAGCCGATCCTCCAAAACCCGCAGGAAGGCGTCCCGGGGACCGAGCAGCGTCACCATATCGATGGAGGCCGGAACCGTGACAACCCGGCTTGCCCGCTGAACTTCGTCTCCCACAAGTTCCCTTTCACGACCCGGACGACCCGGGCTCATGGTGATCCAGCTTAGATGCTACGGACGGAAACCGAACGACCAGGTCCAGTTGACCCCGGTTCACCCGGCTTGAAATGCCGACCAGGCCGCTTTCAGTACATCGGCCGCCACCTGGAGGCCTTCGATGCGTCCGAGTTCGGTGTCCTCGTGCTCGATGTTGAGGCACATGTCAGGATCCACGTCGTGAAGGGCCCGTATGAAATCGGCCCAGTAGGCCACGTCATGTCCCTTGCCCAGCGCGACGAAGTCCCACGATGAATCTTTCGGCCATTCGTTGACCCATTCATCGCCGCCAAGATTGACGCGTGGTTCGTCCGAAGACAACCGGCGGAAACCATTGTCCAGGACGCCATTCAACCTGGCGTTCTCGACATTGATCCGAACGTCCTTCGCTGCGGCGTGGAGGATCAGTGGCCCGAGTTCACGAACCACAGCAATCGGATCGGCCTGCTGCCAGAACAGGTGCGAGGCATCCATCTCGACACCAATGTTCGTTGCACCGGTCAACTCCACCAGCTTGCGAATGTCGCGAGCATTGAACACCAGGTTCTGGGGGTGCAGCTCAAGCGCCACCTTGACCCCATGATCCCCGGCGAGCTGGTCGATCTCGCTCCAGAACCTCGTGGCGATCTCCCACTGATAGTCGAGCACGTCGAGCGCAGCCGAGTTCCAAGCGTTGACGATCCAGTTCGGATGCAGGGTTCCGGGCTCGCCACCGGGCAACCCGGACATGGTCACCACTCGTTTCTGCCCGAGCGCGGCCGCCGCGCGAATGGAACGGCGGACATCCTCGGCGTGCTTCTCCCCGATGACAGGGTTGGGATGGAGAGGATTGCCGTTGCAGTTGAGGCCCGCGATCTCCACACCGGTGCCGTCGAAGCGCGCCAGATAGACCTTCGCCGCCGCCGGGTCGGTGATGATCTCGTCGATCTCGGGAATGTGCACCGGGGGCAGGAAACCACCTGAGTTGATCTCAATGCCATTCAACCCGAGGTCGGCGATCACCTTGATCGCGTCCTCCAGTGGGCGGTCGTGCAGAATCGCGTTGTAGACGCCGAGTTTCACAGGTTCACCTGCTTTCCGTTGCCTGCGGCCGACTGGGCGACTGCCGCAAGGATTTCCATATTGTGAACCCCCTCGTCGAAGGATGCGTTGCGAGGCAAGGACTCCTCCTCTGAGATTCCCGCGACCTCCTCCAGAAAGGCCCGTGCCTGGTAGGCGAAGCCTTCGTTCTGACCGAAACCAACACCGGAGACATCGATCGGCATACCGTCGGCCACATAGGGGTGGTCCGCCCCGAGATTCACGGTGCGATAGCCGTTTGTACCGGTTGTACCGGGGTGGTCGTCGTTGAGGTACAGACGGACCTGCGAAGGGGTGTCCTGGTGGAAGCTGGCGGCACCGTTTTCGCAGAACACCTCGAAATCAAGGCCGTTGGGATAACCGGCCGCAACTCGGGAGACCTCGAGGCTTCCCCGAATCTCCCCGAAGAACGCGGTGAAGGTGGCGTAGTCGTCGTTCTCCACGGTCTCCTTCCGATCGGAGATGGCAGCCAGTCCGTGCCCAACCACGGACCCCAGGGGCACGGGGCGTTCCTTGATCGCGGTGGCGAAGGCCCCTCCGGAGACGGCCGTGATCTCCCCGCAGAGGAACTCGGACAGGTAGGTCAGGTGACTGCCGAGGTCTGCGAGCGCGCCGGAGCCCATCGGGCCCTTGTAGCGCCAGCTCATCGGCGCCATCGGGTTGCAGCCGTAGTCACACCAGTAGCGGCCCGAGAAGTGCAGCACCCTGCCGAGGGTTCCGTCCTGGATCCAGTCCCTGATCGCCGCGACACCGGGCTGGCGGCGGTAGGTGAGGCCGATGCGAACGACGGAGGAGGCCTCCCGGGCCAGGTCGGCCATCTTCCGCGCCGAAGCCAGGATGTCGGAGAGCGGTTTCTCACACAGCACGTGCTTTCCGGCCTCGATGAGCCCCCTGACCACCTCGAGGTGCAGGCTGTTCGCAATGACGACGCTGACCACCTGAATGTCGGGATCCTCGGCGATGGCCCGCCAGTCCGTGTCGCTGCGCTCATAGCCGTAGCGGCGGGCGGCCGCCCGCCCGACCTCGGCGTTCATGTCTCCGATGGAGACGTAGCGCAGGTCCGGGAGCGTGGATTCGTAGAGTGTTGGTGCGACCCGGTAGGCGGCGGCATGGGCTTTGCCCGCCATACCGGCTCCGATGACGGCGATTCCTATGGTCATGCATCCTCCTCGATCCTTATTTGGAGCGCTCCAAGTGTTTTCACTGTAGAATCCGGCAAGCGCTTCGTCAACACTTGGATAGGAGAAAGATGACTCCGCCATCGTCCACGCCCAGACCGACCATCTACGACGTGGCGCGTGAGGCCGGGGTCTCGAAGTCGCTGGTCTCCCTGGTACTGAATGACTCCCCTCTGGTGGCCGAGTCGAAACGGGAAGCGGTCCGGGATGCGATCCGGAAACTTGGTTACCGGCGCAGCCAGGCGGCTTCCTCCCTAGCGAGCAATCGGACACGGACCATTGGCCTGGTAATCGATGATTTCCGCAACCCGTGGTTCGTCGAGCTGTTGAACGGTCTGCGCACCACGATGGGTCCGCACGGCTTCCATGTCGCGGTCAGGGAACACTTCGCACTGAAAGGCACCATCATGAATGCCATCGACGGGTTTCGTGATACCCAGGTCGATGCCTTGGTTGTGGCGGCGGAGCCGGGACAGGACTTCGAGAGCCTGGGTATTCCCACAGTGTTGGAGGGCACGCGGCGCAACACCATCGAGGGGGCCGATCTGATCAGCAGCGATCAGGTCCAGGGAGTGAATCTCCTGATGGAGCACCTGTGTTCCCTGGGACACGAACGTATCGGCCACGTCACCGGCGCCGGCGGATCCGCCGACATCCGCCGCAAAGCGTATTCGGACTTCATGAAGTCGGCGGGCTTGGATCCCCTGGTGGAAGGGTTCGCAAACCCAACCAACGAGGAAGGAGGGTATCTGGGAACGGTGGAGTTGTTGCGGAAGTCCCCTGGGCTGACTGCAGTCTTTGCGGCCAACGACACCATGGCTCTGGGAGCACGCGCTGCGCTGCGCGAAATCGGATATGAGGTACCGGGTGATGTGTCACTGGTCGGCTTCGACAACTCACAGCTCGCCCAGAGTCGTTTCCTGGACCTCACCACCGTGGACAATCATGCCTTCGACATCGGCATGGCCTGCGCCGAGGCGTTGTTGCGCCGGATCACTGACCCCGGCGCATCCCCCAGACAGATCACCATTCCGACCGGTCTTGTGATCCGCACCTCGTCAGCAACCCCAGGACGTGGCAGGCCGGAGAACCAAGCCGCGGACGCACGGGATTCCGTGAAGCAATGAACAGCAGGGATCCCGAGGCCATCCCGAGGCCGAAATAACGACCGTGACCGTTCCCGATCAGAAATCGTCGTCCTCGTCCTGATCGTCGCGGATGATGTGCATGGCGGCCTCCTCAGCACTCGCCGCCCCGCCGGAGAATCCGACATCCACACCGAGGGTGTCCTCGCCGCCGGATCCCTGTACCCGCATCAATCGCCCCGCACGTTCCCGCCCAACCTGACGTTCCTCCCCGTCCGGGTTCCAGGGCGCGTCGTCATGGACAACTTCTGATTCTTCCTGGCGGATGCGCTGCTCGATGGTCTCCCCTTGGTGCATCTCTGCGAACGTGTTTCCAAATCCTTGGCCCACCGACCACCGTTCGGGGGTGGTGTAGCCCTCATCGAGCACATCGTCCACGCCGCGGTTGATCAGGGAGTCCCCCTCCTGCAACTGGTCGAGCTGCTCGGCTTCCTCGGGAACCTGGATGTTGAAGTCGACGATGTCTTCCATGAATCAATACTGCCACTACTACGCCTTCAAGACGTACACCACGCTTGAATTGTTCCCCCGGGAACGACGTAAAATTCCACGGTGACCCAGCCGGATACCTTCTCCCGCGCCCGCGGCAACTACGACCTGGTGGTGACGTTGTTCGTCGCACTGCTGCTGATCTCCAACGTAGCCGCCACCAAGCTGATCGCGTTTGGCCCCGAGTGGTCGCCGTTCGGGCTGCCGGTCCTACCGATCATCACCGACGGCGGCGCACTGCTGTTCCCGCTCACCTACGTTCTGGGCGACGTCCTGGCGGAGGTGTTCGGGATGCGAGGGGCCCGGCGCGCCATCCTCCTGGGTTTCGGGATCTCGCTGCTCGCGTCACTCACCTTCCTGGCCGTCGGCGCCGCCCCGGCGGCCCCCGGCTACGAGAACCAAGAAGCATTCGTCGCGGTCCTCGGCTTCGTTCCGCGCATCGTCGCCGCTTCCCTCGCCGGTTACCTGGTCGGGCAGTTCCTCAACGCCTGGGTGCTCGTGAAACTGAAGCAGTGGCGAGAGGGAAAGGGCATGTGGAAACGCCTGCTGGGCTCCACAGTGGTGGGTGAAGCTGCCGACACCACCATCTTTTGCCTGATCGCCTTCGGCGGGCAGATCGACGGCGGCACGATGCTGAACTACATCGTCGTCGGCTACCTGTTCAAGGTCAGTGTGGAGGCCGTTCTGCTGCCGGTCACCTACCGGGTGATCAGTCTGGTGCGCAGTCGCGAGCCCGAACTCATCAAGATTTGAGGAACCACCTCATCTCAGGACCTCGAGTTGCCGGAACTGCTCAGACCGGGCGCACAGATGTTCGATAGCACCCGGCTGAGCCCGTTCCAACGATCGCCGGACACGGTCCTGACATTCTCGGGGTTGCTCCTCCAAGGCTGCAACAAAACCGGGAATCAGCCTCATTCTTTCCCTGGAGGAGAGGAACAGATCGATCAGTCTGCGGATCCCACGCCAGTTCGGGCCATGGTCCAGTTCGAGGACCGCCAGGAGTGGACCATAGTCGGCAGGTTTCTGATCCAGCGCCCACCGCAGCAGTTGAAAATCACCGTCCTGCCGGAACAGCTCCACGGCCCATCTCCATTCCTCGAGCCAGCCCGTGGGAACCGGATCCAGGCAGACCTCCGTGATCTCACCGCCCAACGCAACGAACACCGTCTCCCAGTACTGACTCTCGTGGGACCAGAGACGCATCGTGTCAAGCACCAGTTCCCTCTGTTGCGATCGCCATTCCCCGGCCCATGTCGTGAACTCCCGACAGGCCAGATCGTCATAGGTCAGTCGTTCCAGGGCATCGGAAATATTCGGGTGATTCCCGTTGATTTCCAACCACTCAGGTAGCACCCGGGCCGCGACTCTTCCGAAATCGGCGGCAGGATACGTCGCCAGGTGTGAA
Source organism: Arachnia propionica (assembly GCF_037055325.1). Taxonomy (NCBI): domain Bacteria; kingdom Bacillati; phylum Actinomycetota; class Actinomycetes; order Propionibacteriales; family Propionibacteriaceae; genus Arachnia; species Arachnia propionica. The sequence goes on from NZ_CP146373.1 coordinate 609,465, forward strand.
TAGATGGCTTCGTAGATTTCATAGTGTTCGATGGGATGAACCGCCAACAACAGACTTCGGATGGCGGCCGGCCCCTCTTTCCCGCTCAAGGAATCGACGATCTCGCACAGGCGCTGGTGTCCGGCCAGTTCCTCCGCCTCCTCCTCGGGGGATCTCGGTGGATCATCGTCCTGCGTGATCTTCCTGGCAAGTGCGATCAGCTCATCCTGCCAAGGTGGAGCAGCCCCAAACTCGTCCTCGGTGCACATGATCACTGCGTTTTCCGGGCGTTGTAGCGTCCCATGAACTCGTTGCGGAAGAGGTCGAACTCACCTGATTCCAGGCTGGCGCGGATCTCGTCCACCAGGCGCACCGTGAAACGTTCGTTGTGGATGGTGGCGAGGGTGGAGGCCAGCATCTCCTTCGCCTTGAACAGGTGGTGGAGATAGGCACGGGTGTAATGGGTGCAGGTGTAGCAGTCACAGTCCGCCTCCAACGGTTCGAAGGCGCGGCGGTTCCTGGCGGTGGTCACGTTGTACCGCCCATCGGCGGTGTAGATGGCAGCGTTGCGGGCCACCCTGGACGGATTGACGCAGTCGAAGGTGTCCGCCCCGAAGGCCACGGCCTCGAACAGGTCCTCTGGTTCGGAGATCCCGAGCAGGTGCCGGGGCCGATCCTCGGGAAGTTCATCGACCATCCAGCCGATGATGCGTCCCAGGTTTTCCTTCTCCAACGCCCCGCCGAGACCGAACCCATCGAACCGGAAACCATCCACTTCGAGAGCCGCCAGGTCTGCGGCCGCTTTTTTGCGCAGATCCTCGTACTGAGCGCCCTGAACAACTCCGAACAGGGCCTGGTAGGGCTTTCTGGAGCGTTCCTCCGTCAGAGTGGCATGGGCGCGCAGGCAACGGATTGCCCACCTGTGGGTGCGCGCCACAGATGCCTCCTGATAGTCGCGGGTATTCATCAGGGTGGTGAGTTCATCGAAGGCGAACATGATGTCCGCGCCGAGCTGGTGCTGGATGGTCATCGAGACCTCCGGGGTGAACCTGAGACGGCTTCCGTTGAGGTGATTGAAGAAGGTAACGCCGTCCTCGTCGACGTGCGCGCGCCGCTTCTTTCCCTCGGCGATGACATCGTCGCCGACAAGCCCCTTGGTGTCCATCGCCAGCACCTTCTTGAAACCGGCGCCGAGACTCATCACCTGGAATCCACCAGAATCCGTGAAAGTGGGGCCGGGCCAGTTCATGAAACGCCCGAGACCGCCGGCCTCATCCACCACATCAGAACCGGGTTGCAAATAGAGGTGATAGGCATTGGCCAGCAGCGCCTGGGCACCGAGATCGGCCATGATCTCCGGCAGCACCGCTTTCACGCTCGCCTTCGTTCCGACAGGTATGAAAGCCGGGGTACGGATATCGCCGTGGGGGGTGCGGATCGTGCCGGTACGTGCCCGCCCTCCGGAACACACAGCCACTTCAAAACCGAAACTCACCGGGCAAGGTTACCGTTGGTTCATGTCCTTCACCGCGCTGATCTTGAACCCGATCCATCCGGGCGCGGCGACGGCGGAACGAGAACTGGGAGCACTGGGTGAGGTCCGCACCTACGTGACAACCCCCGACTCCCCCGGACCCGAGCAAGTGGGACGGGCTTTGTCGGAGGGAGCTGGTTCCCTGGTCGTCGCGGGCGGGGACGGTACGCAACGGCTCGTCGCGGGGGCGCTCGCGGGCACCGGGATCCCCCTGGGGATCCTCGCGACTGGCACCGCGTGCGTCTATTCCAGGAATCTCGGACTTCCCCGCGGCCTGACGGGTGTTTCCCTGGCCATGACGGGCATTCCCCACTCCATGGATCTCGGATGGGCGAGCCTCGACGGCGGCCCCCCTGAGCCCTTCCTCGTGGCCACCGGCATGGGGCGGGACGCCGAGACCCTCTTTGGGGTACGGGACAATCTGAAAAAGCGGATCGGATGGCTGGCCTACCTCCGGGCCGGGCTCAGGACCATGGGACGTCCCAGGATTCCCCTGCGGGTCAACGGACAACCGATCGAGGCGTGGACCGTTCTGGCGGGCAATGTCGGGAAGGTTCCGACAGCTTCCCTCTTTCCCGGGGCACGCCCCGACGATGGAAGATTGCACGTCATGCACCTCGGGGTCGACGGCTGGCGGGACTGGTGGCCGGTTCTCTTCACAGGAGTGACCCGCTCCCGCCGCGACATCGGCAAACTGCTCCGCTGGGAGACGGCCCACGTGACCATCGAGTCTAAGGACCCGAGGGCCGTTCATCTGGACGGTGACCTGCGCTCGGAGGCCCGTTCACTGGAGGTGTGGATCGATCCCGGTGCCCTGCTGATTCGCTGCCGGGGAAGCATAAATTGATCTCACCTCGATCAGAATGCTTCCCCGGAAAGGACTTCCGGGGAAGCATGCTATCTCCGAATGCGACGGCCCGAGATGTCGAGCGACAGTTCTCGCGATAGAGGAATGAACTCTCAGCGCTCCCCCAGCGCCGTGAGCTGTCCAATGGCAATGGCTCCCGCCGTGGAGGTGCGCAACACACCATCACTGATCCGCACCGGAGCCGCCCCCGCCTGCTGGAAACGTTCCAGCTCCTCCGGACTGATCCCCCCTTCCGGCCCCACGATCAGCAGGATTTCTCCCGCCTCAGGGAGATTCATGCGGGCCAAAGGCTTCTCCGCTGACTCGTGCAGGACCAAGGCAAGCTCCGCCGCCCCGATCCGCTCCGCCACCTGGTTGGTGTTAGCGAACGAGACCTCAGGGATCCGAAATCTCCTGGACTGCTTGGTGGCCTCCCTGGCGGTGGCAGCCCAGCGACTCAAGGATTTCGCCCCACGTTCCCCCTGCCAGCGCACGATGGAACGCGATGCCTGCCAGGCAAGGATTTCGTCCACACCTACCTCGGTCATGATCTCCACCGCGAGTTCCGACCGATCGCCCTTGGCCAACGCCTGGGCGACCACGAAACGGTGAGCGCGAGGAAGGACTCCCAGGATCTCGGTCACCTCAACTGCCATGCGATTTCTCTCAGCGACGACAACGCGCCCGCGGATGGCCTGCCCTGCTCCGTCGGCCACCAGCACGTTCTCCCCCGGTATCGTACGTTTGACGACCACTGCGTGCCGGGCCTCGTCCCCGGTCACTTCCACGATCCCGCCGATCCGCACCATGTCGAAGCGCGCGAGGAAGAGTGGATCGCTCACCCGAAGGTTTCCTTGAACCAACCCCTGACACCCTTGTGTCCTGAATGTTTCGCCTCAACTGTGGTCTCGTCACGCAGCTCAGCAAGCTGGCGCAGTAGGTCGCGTTGCTTCTCGTCCAGTTTTCGCGGGGTTTCAACGATGATGGTGACCCCCAGGTCGCCCCTGCCTCCTCCACGCAGCCTGGGCACGCCTCGACCCTTGAGCGGTATCCGGGTGCCTGACTGTGTCCCTGCAGGAACGTCGACGGTGACTTTCCGCTCTGCCTCCTCAGAGCCCTCCCACTCGGCTTCCAGGGTGGTCAACTCGACACTGGTGCCGAGAGCAGCCGCAGTCATTGGCAGGGTCATCACCGCCTCCAGGTTGTCGCCGTCACGACGGAACCGTTCATGTTCGGCCACGATCAGTTCAACGTACAGGTCCCCAGCTGGGCCACCACCGCGCCCCACCTCGCCTCGGCCATCCAAGTGGATCCGGTTCCCCGTCGACACGCCTGCCGGGATACGCACGGAAATGTCACGGGAACTGCTCACCCGTCCCTCCCCGGAGCATTCCCCGCAAGGGTTGGGGATGATCGTCCCGAAGCCCTGACAGGTGGGGCACGGCTGCGCGGTACGGATGTCCCCGATGAAGCTGCGCTGCACCGTGGTCACCTCACCTTGCCCACGGCACGTGGTGCATGTCACGGGTTTGGAGCCAGGCTCCCCGCCCGCCCCCTGGCACTTGGGGCACACGACAGCGGTGTCGATCCTGATTGATTTTGTGCATCCGAAAACCGCTTCGTGAAGTTCCAGTCCAGCCCTGACGAGCGCATCGTGCCCTTGCTGGACCCGGGAGCGAGGGCCACGACCGGCGGCCTGCCCCCCGAACATGGCGTCCATGATGGTGGAGAAATCGAATCCACCGAACCCTGCTCCACCGAAACCACCTGCTCCTCCTGCGCCGCCGCGACCGAGCGGATCACCGCCCTGGTCGTAGATGGCTCGTTTGTTGGGGTCATTGAGCACCTCGTAGGCCTCACTGAGTTCTTTGAACTTCTCGGCTGCATCCTCTCCCTGCGCCACGTCAGGATGCACCTTCATGGCCTTGCGACGATAGGCCTTCTTAATCTGTTCTGTCGTAGCATCCTCGTCGACTCCGAGGATGTCGTAGTAGTTCTTGCTCAATGCTCAGCCTTCTGTGAGGATACGACTCACGTATCGCGCAACGGCGCGTACGGATGCGATGGTGGAGGGATAGTCCATGCGGGTGGGACCGACCACCCCGAGTGATGCGGCGCGCTCGCTGCCGACCGAGTAACCCGTGGCGACCAAGGACGTGGACTTGAAACCCTCCGCGGTGTTCTCAGCCCCGATTCGCACCGTGATGTCATCGCTGGTCGCCTCGTCAAGGAGACGAAGCAGCACCACCTGCTCCTCCAAGGCCTCCAAGAGGGGGCGAAGTCCCGTGGTGAAGGAGTGACCAGCAAGATTCGGCACGCCAGCCACCAAGACTTGGGCGGTCGGCTCTGCCCCGAGCAGTTCAAGGGCGACGGCGAACACTGGATTGATCTGAGAACGTCGGGCTGGATCAAGTTCGTCCAGGACGGTAACCATCCGATTCACCGCATCGGCCGCAGTGCGCCCGACCGCGGCTTCTCTAAACCTGAGGTTGGCCATGTGCACCACCTCTGGGTCCAGGCCTGGACATTCCAGTATCTGCTGATCCACCCGGCCCGTGGAGCTGACCACGATGACCAGGAGTCGTCCCGGGGCCAGCTGCACCAGTTCGGCGTGCGCGATGGTGCTGCGCTGCGCCGAGGGGTACTGGACGATCGCCACCTGATGGGTCAATTGAGCCAGTAGGCGCACGGTGCGTGTGACCAGGTCGTTGAGGTCCAGGGCCCCGGCCATAAAAGCGTTAATCGCCTTCCGCTCGGCTGCAGAGAGCGGTTTTATGGTGGCGAGCTTGTCGACGAAGAGCCTGTAGCCCTTGTCGGTGGGAATGCGCCCGGCGCTGGTGTGGGGCTGGGCGATATAGCCCTCCTCCTCGAGCACAGCCATGTCATTGCGTACCGTTGCCGGGGAAACCCCGAGCTGGTGTCTCTCCACGAGGGCCTTGGAACCAACGGGCTCACGGCTGGCTACGTAGTCCGTGACGATGGCTCGCAGAACCTGCATCTTCCTCTCGTCGAGCATGATCACCTCCTCATTGGCACTCGAAGCATGCGAGTGCCAGTGTAGAGCACGCCGGCAGATCCAACCCACAGCTGTACTCTCAGTCCATGAGCAAGTCGTCCATCGGAACGTGGCGATCCGTGACCCCGTCCATCCACCTCTGCGTCCTACACCCCTACGGGGTGACCATCGGGCTGGTCGCCGGCGAGCAGCAGGCCGCGCTCATCGACTGCGGCTCCACCCCCGAGCAGGGCGCAGTGTTACTGGAAAGGGCACGCGACCTGGTCGGGGTTCCGGTCAGCCGCGTGGTGGTCACCCACCCACATCATGACCACTGGTTCGGCCTGGCAGGGATGGTGGGGATCACCTCAATCGCCCACGAGGACCTGCTCCGTGACCCGGAGGCCGAGATACTGGATGCCGCGGCAGCCATCGAGCTCTCGCGGCTGCCGGCACCGGATGAGACGTTCTCCCTGGCGAAATTCCTGGACCTGGGGGGTGTTCGTCTCGAGATGCTCCATCTGGGTCCCGCACACACCCGGGCAGACATCGTCGTGGTGGTTCCCGGGGAGGATGTCATTTTCATGGGCGATCTCATCGAGAGCGCGGGCGACCCCCAGTTCGGGCCCGCCTCCGATATCGGCAACTGGCCGAAGGTCCTCGACGACGTGCTGGGGGTCTCCACCGAGGCGACGCGTTTCGTTCCCGGGCACGCCCCGCCCACCAGGGATGCGTTGACGGTGGACCGGGAGTTCTGTTTCCAGCAGCGGGCCGAGATCGCCATGGTCCAGGGCACGGTCGAGAACCTCGTGTACCGGGGTGTGGCGCTGGAGGATGCCCTTGGATCCGCGGACTGGCCCTTCGGTGAGGACACGATGCGGGTCGTGTTGCCCCTGGTCTACCGGGGGTTGGCCGAGAAGGGGATCGTGCCCAGGCGGCACCTGCCGCTGGTCTGATCAGCTGAACAACCCATCCAGACAACGGTGGGCGGTCTCCCAGATCTCGGGGTCGCGGGCCACCAGCAGCCCGTTGGCCTCGCTGGCCGCCGTGTAGTCGGCGCCATTCATGGTCCGGGAAACCCCGCCGTTCTCGACCACCATCAACGATCCCGCCAGGTGGTCCCACGGCATCACCTTGGTGTAGTGGATGAAGTCGAGTTCCCCGTGCAGCACCCTCGGGTAGTCGAACGCGCAGGCGAAGAGGGAACGGACCACCGGGGAAAGTTCACCGCCCCCGGTGAACCCCTGGACGTGGGTCTTGGACGAGGCCCCGAGAGGTGACCGGTCGTGTCGTTCCGGGGTGATCGGCTCGTCGTTGAGGCGCAACCCGGCACCCTTCTCAGCGACATATCCGCGCCCGGTCCGCGGCTGCCAGATCCATCCCCGAGTGGTTACCCCGCTCCGGGTCTCCGCCAGCATCACCCCGTGTTCCCGGCGTCCCTCGACGAAATTGCGGGTTCCGTCGATCGGGTCAATGACGAAGGCATGCTCGGCTCCGGGAAGTTTCCGGCGCAGCTCCGGGTTGGCGAACACCGCCTCCTCCCCGATCACCAGGGCGTCCGGGTGGATCCGGCGCAATGCGGAGGAGAGGAGGTTCTCGGCCTCTCTGTCCGCGATGGTGACCAGGTCATCCGGCGATGTCTTCGCCTCCACGTCCGCCCGCTCCAGCGCCCGGAACCGGGGATTGATGACCTCTTCGGCGGTCTCCTTGATCAACTCCAGGATGGCTGCGGTGTCCATGGGGCCACACTATCCAAGGTCGAGGTGATCCTGCGTGACGAAATCGATCAGCAGTTCCATGCGCTGGTTCAGCTGGGGTTCGAGATCGCGCCAGGTCCGCACCCGGGCGAGCATCGCCCGCCACGCCTGCGCGATGTCGGCCTGGTCGGTGTGCGGCAGGCCGAGAGCCTTGAGTGTCCCCTTCTTGAAGTCCTGGTCCCTGGGAACCTGGGGCCAAGCTTTGCGCCCGATGCGTTCGGGTTTGATGGCTTGCCAGATGTCTATGAACTCGTGTCCGGTGACGAACACGTGGTCGCGGTATCCAGCTCGAGCCACCTGCTTCGCAATCCGGGATTCCTTGCTGCCCGCCACCAGGTGGTCGACCAGCACCCCCAGCCTACGCCCCGGACCGGGGTTGAACTCGGCGACGATGGCGGGCAGATCGTCGATGCCACCCAGATATTCCACCACCACCCCCACGTGGCGCAGGTCATCACCCCAGACCTTCTCCACCAGTTCGGCGTCGTGCCGGCCCTCGACGTAGATGCGGGAAGGCAGCGCCTCTCTCGCCGGTTCCGGGGTTTCCGATGCCCGGGACCCGGATGCGGTGTAGCGGGGTTTCGTGGCCGCGGCCCGCAGGGGTGGGCGGAGGGCCACCGGTTCCCCCTCGAGCAGGAATCCCGGTCCGAGGGGGAAGCTGCGTTTCTTCCCCTTGCGGTCCTCCAGCACGACGATGCCGTTCTCCCAACCGACCACGGCCCCGCAGAAGTCGTCGAACTCGACCACGAGATCCTTCTCGACGGGAATGTCGCGGGTTTTCTTCAGGTGGGCCCTCTGCCAGCCGGGGCGCAGCACGTCGTCGCGGTACCGATCCATTTGCCACACGATAGACGCGACAAGCCCCGGTCGCGTTTGGACACGACCGGGGCCTGGGGTTCCGGGTTCACCGGAGAGAGATCCTGCGATTCCAGTTGTGGACCATCCACGGGAGGCAGGCCACAGCAAGCACCGCCATCGCGACCACCCAACCGAGGGGAATAATGGTGTTCTCCTGCATCTGGTAGGCGTGCAGCGTGTCCACGAGGCCGAGGTCCAGGCCTCCGCCCGCATATGTCAGGCCGACGGGGAGGAAGATCGCCCCGAGAAACAGGATGCTGGTCACCAGATAGCTGGCGATCCAGGTCAGAATCGGCCCCGCGACACCGAGCCGGGCCAGTTTCGGGTCGCTGCCGATCGTGGCGGCGAAGTAGAACATGACGAGGTAGAACCAGCCCAGGAACAGGGCCAGCAGCATCACCAGCGCCCATTGCCACCAGGGCAGCAGCTCACCCAGCGAGGCCAGGAACCGCGGGATCGCCTCCTCCATGGCCGGCCCGTCTCCCTGAAAGACCGGGCCGCCCAGGTAGACCATCGCGAGCGAGGCCAACACCGTCCATATCAGGGCGATCGCCTGGACCATGACACCCCAGACCAGTCGCGCGCCGAGGATCGCTGAGCCCCTGATCGGGAGGCTGTGGGTCAGGTATCCCATCCTCCCCCAGGATGTGCGCCAGAAGTCGACCGCAAGGACGAGCTGGATGAAGGGCCACATGCACCCGACGAGGAAGAGGCCGAAAACCCCGAACACCGCGGAAACCACGGGAACATTGAGATGGGTCAGAAATCCCGATCCCAGCAGCACCAGGGTGCCCACTCCGAATACCAGGCCCATCATGGGGCCGGTGCGGAGGATCTCGTGTTTGATCAGTGTGCGGACCATGAGTAGACCTTTCGGAAGAGCGCGTCGATGGACAGCCCGTGTTCGGCGCGGAGATCGTCCACCTGCCCGGTCAGCAGGACCTTGCCGTGGCGCATCATGACGACGGCGTCGAGGACCGTTTCGAGATCGTGGATGAGGTGGGTTGAGATGAGAACCAGGGCGTCTGACTCCAGGTTGCGCACGATTCCCTTGAGGATCACGTCTCGCGCAGCCGGGTCGACCCCGGAGATGGGTTCGTCGAGCAGGAAGACCTTGGCGTCGCGCGACATCGCCAGGGCGATCTGCGCCTTCTCACGCATGCCCTTGCTCATCTGCTTCAGCTTCATGTTCTCCGCGAGGCCGAAGAACTTGATCATGTCGCTGGCCTTGTCGGCCCGGAAATCCGAGAAGAAGTCCGAGAACATCCCGATGCACTGCGAGACGGTGGCCGAGTCCTTCAGATAACTGGCATCGGGCAGGAAACTCACACATGCCTTTGTTCCGGGACCCAGTCGCCTGCCCGCGATCCTCACATGCCCGGCGTGGTCCTGCATGACCCCGGCCAGTACCTTCAGCAGCGTGGTCTTGCCGCAACCGTTCTCCCCGAGCAGGCCGATCACCTGCCCGCCCGCGAGTTCCAGGTCCACGCCCGCGAGCGCCGGGATCGGCCCGAAGTTCTTGTTCAGGCCGCGGACCTCGATCAGTGGCCCGTTGCTCCTGGGGCCGGCCTCGTTCATTGCTGGTTCCACCTTTCTGTGATCAGTGCCACGGCTTCGGCCTCGGTCAGCCCGAAACCCTTCACCCGGGTTGTGAACTCGTCCGCCGCTCCCGCCGCCAGGTCGCGCCGGAGCCGGGAAATGCGTTCCGCGTCATCGGTGATGAACCGCCCCACCGCTCTCTCCGAGCGGCACAGGCCGTCGCGCTCCAGCTCGGCGAGGGTTCGCTGGACGGTGTTCGGGTTGACCCCGAGTTCGACCGCGAGCTCCCGGACCCCGGGGATCTGCTTGCCCGGAGGCCATCTCCCGATGACGATCCGTCTGGTGAACTCCTCTCGGAGCTGGAGCCAGATCGGGCGGCTGGCATCGAAATCCATGCATCCTCCGTCTTGCCGTATTAAGTACTTAATACAGTAGCACAGCGGCGTTGTGAGTCAAGTTACCGGGACCGCCGCACGGCGCCGCCCGGACAGGGGCGCGGCGAGCCCGGCTTAGGAAACGCTGGGGCGGATGCTCAGCTGCTCAACGGTGGCGTTGTCCGGGGTGTCTATGGCCAGCCGCACGGCAGCCGCCACCGATTCGGGCGCAACGTAGCGCGCACCGTCGTAGTGTTCGTTGCCCATTGCCGCCTGCAGCTCACGCTGCATGTCGGTGTCGGTCCGCCCCGGATGGATGGAGCAGACCCGCACCTTTCCGCGCATCTCCTCGCGAAGGGCGTCGGTCAGCGCCCGCAGGGCGAACTTGGAGCCGGCGTAGACTCCCCCGCCGGGGCTCGAGAAGAACCCGGCCCCGGAGTTGATGGCCACCACGATCCCCCGGGTGGCCTTGAGGGCGGGCAGGAGAAGACGGGTGAGATCGGCGACGGCGAACACGTTTGTCTCGAAGACCTCGCGCCAGAGCGCCCGAGAGGCGGTTCCGATGTCGTTCGAGCGCCCGATGCCGGCGGAGTGGACCAGCACGTCCAGCCGCCCGATCCCTGCACAGGCCGCGGCGACCGCGTCCTCGTCCGTCAGATCACAGGCGAAGGGCGCCGCGTCATCCAGTTCGGCGGCCAGTTCCCCGGCCCGGGCGGCGTCGCGACCGCCCACCAGGATCCGATGCGTCGAGGAGAGCTCGACGGCGATGGCGCGACCGATGCCGCGGGTTGCTCCGGTCACGAGGGCTACAGGGCGATTCATCATGGAGAGAATTTACTTCAGGCACATGAGCTTCAGGCCCCCCTCGGCCTTCCGCACGGTCAGCGCCTGTCCCCATTCGAGGCGCAGGAAGTCGCGTTCGATGCCGTCTCCGAAGACCACGAGGGCGGAGCGGGCCGAGAGCTCCAGCCCCTCCCCCTCCGCGAGCAGCCCTGCGGTGAGGGATGTGCCGGTGACATCCGACGGCCAGGCCTCCCGCACGAAATAGGCGAGCTCACCGGAGGTGGCCCCCGGCAGGCCGAAACCGGGGTGGCTCTGCCCCCACAGCGATGCCAGCCATCCGCCGGCACCGGTCCCGGTCCCCACCACCACCCCGGAGGAGGACTGCGTTTCTACATGTTTCCCGATCCTGAGGTCATAACGGGCCGATTGGTGACCACGATCCCCGGCGAAAATCTCGTTGAGAGCCCGGAGCCGCTGCCCGTCGTCGACGATCGCCTCGACCATCGTCCGAACCTCGGTTTCCGGTCTGGTTCGACCCGCCAGCAGATCCCGCAGATCCCCGGGCGAGTGACGGCACAGTACCCCCGGCGCGCCCGGGCCGATGCCGAGCACCGGCTGGTCGCGCAGGTACTTGCTGACATTGGGAATCAGCCCGTCCTGCCCGACCACGACCACCAGGTCATCGGGTTCGAAGAGGAACCGGGAGAGCTGCCCCCTCTCGACCTCCGCGTGACGCCACTGGGCCGGAACCGCGTTCGAGACGGCGTCAAGCGTTCGCCACTGCGCCTCGTCGGCGGCCCGCAGGGCCTCGATCCCCAGCCCACGGCCGCTCAGGAAGAACTCGACGGCACCGAGCGTCGAGTGAACCTCGAGCAGCTCGGCCAGCCAGGTCCGTCGATGCACGACGACGAGACGCGGCGCGCTCATCCCCGGACCTCCTCCAGGAGCCTGGAGACCCCGCCTGCGAGCAGGTCGGGGGTGAGCGTGAGCGAGTTGATCTCCGGCAATGCAGACAGCACACCCGGAGCCGCTGCCGCCAGCACCGCTGCCGGTTCCCCTGCAGAGAATGCTTCCAGCCTGGCTTGGAGGGCAGCATTTTCCGCTTCTGCCATTCGGGCCACCTCGCCCGCCCTGGCCTCCGCCATCAGGGTGACCTCATCAGCTTCGGCCTCCATTCGTAGTCGCCTGTTCGCCGCCTCTGCTTCATTGCGGAGCCGGTCGCGTTCCAGTTCCTGCTCAGTGCGGCGGCGTTCGTTCATTCCCTGGAGTTCCACAAGATCAGCCTCGCGGCGGGCCAGTTCGGTGCGATTATTCAGTTCGTTCTCCTTGATGGCCCGCTCCCGGTCCACCGCCTGCGCCCGTCGATCGTAGGTGGCACGATCCGCATCGGCTTGCGCCTCCTCACGGATACGGGTCTGGAGCGCCCTTTCAAGTTCCTCGTCGGCCCTGACGGCGACGACCCGGACCCCCAGCACCTCGATGCCCGCGCTACTGAGTTGGCTTTCCCCGGACAGACCCTCGATGATCGCGTCACGAACCAGCCGCAATCCGTCGTCGAGAACTGTCCCGAGGGACTCCCGAGCCACCACTTCCGCCGCGAACTGTTTCGCAGATTCAGCGAGGCGGTTCTGCAGGTTCTGCAGGGGCTGGCCGGTCCATTCGCCGGTTCGCTGGTCGATCTCAAAATCCACCCTCCGGGCGGCCAGCTCGGGGGCGACGATACGAACAGTGAGGGCCGTCTGGACGCTGACCTCCTGACGGTCGGATGTGGTGACACGGAAAATATTCCCGAACTCCTGGTCGTCGACCGGCACCTCGGAGAGGTTGGTGTCGAGCGGGCGGAACCAGAACGAGGCCCCGGCACCTCGGTTGATCAGCCTTCCGCGCCTTCCCTGGAAGAGCGCCCTGGTGGCCGAACTGGTGGCGTGGGAGAAGAACGGGTAGCGATGAATGGTGGCCATTGGAACCTCCTAATTAATGTTTAATTGACGTTAAAGCCTTCTGGAGATTCTGTCAAATCGACGTTAATCTTGGCGCATGAGACTTCCCGTCATGACCGTCGCCGTCGACATCGTCGTACTTACCATCGCGGATGCCCGTCTGCAGGTGGCCTTGGTGGAACGAGGCATCCCCCCACACGAAGGGAAACAGGCCCTGCCAGGCGGTTTCGTTCTAGCCGAGGAGTCAGTAATGGACGCGGCCCGACGCGAACTGGTGGAAGAAACCGGCCTGGATCTCGGCGCAACCCATCTGGAGCAGCTCGCCACCTTCGGTGAACCCGGGCGCGACCCGCGAGGACGCGTGGTCTCGGTCGCCCATCTCGCCCTGGCCGCTTCCCTCGGCGGCCTGACCTCCGGGTCGGATGCCTGCGAGGCCCGTTGGTGTCCGGTCGACGACCTGCCCTCTCTGGCCTTCGATCATGACGAAATTCTCCGAGCAGGGATCGAACGCGCCAGGGCGAAACTGGAATACACGACAGTGGCAACCCGTTTTTGCGGGCCCCGGTTCACCATGACCGAGCTGCGGCAGGTCTACGAGGCAGCCTGGGGCGTCGAGGTAGATCCCCGGAACTTTTCACGCAAGGTTCTGGGATCGCCGGGATTCGTCATCGAGTGCGGAACCCGCAGCGGCGGTCGCGGGAGGCCCGCAGCCCTCTATCAAGCAGGAACCGCGAGTAGCCTTCACCCCCCGATCATGCGTGAAGGGTGACGGGACGCGTTCACACAGCCCTCTGGAAGTGCCTGTTGGAGTTCGATCCCGTCCCGATCCGTGACCACTGGGCCGAGCCGGAACTGCAGCATGGTTGGGGAGGCCGGGAATCCGCCTCCCCAACCAGTCCATGTCATTTCTTCCAGGGCGTGACGAATTTGTTGGCGGGCCGGCCCTCCACGGTCGCGTTGAGTTCTGCGGCCTTGGCGCCGTCGATCTGCTCCCGGATGATGTCCGCATGTCCGGCATGCCGGGCGAACTCCTCTAGGTCATGGACGATGAGGTAGCGCATGGTCGTATCAGCGGGCTCGTTGCGTCCGTACCAAGGTGCGGGTGGGACTTGTATCACCTGATCCAGATCGGTCTCCTCCACCAGCTTCAGATACTGCTCACAGAGCCTGTCGTGGTTCTCGAGGAGTGTGGCGAGATCCTCGTCCTCGCCGGGGGTGAAACTGGCCATGAAATCCTCGTAGCCGGGCTTCGCATCCAGGACACCGGCCGCTGCGAGCCGGCTGCGCAGGACGTAGGAGCAGTGCTTGATCACCCCGGAGACGGAGAACACCGAGGCCAGGGGTTGCCGCCGGGCCTGTGCGTCGGTCAGCCCGTAGGCGGCGTCCCGGATGGCCTGGAGCTGCACCTGCATGTAGTTTCGCAGCGTGGTGCGTTCATCGTGGATGGCCGGGAAGTACATGTTTCCTCCTGTTTGATTCGGTCGACACCAACGTTGCCGCACAATCCGGACAGATCCTGTCCGCTACCCGTACGAGGCTTGGATTCATGAGCGAGATCACCCACCGTGTGCTGCGGCTGCTCGGGCTGCTCGAGTCCCGCTCCACGTGGACTGGATCTGAGCTGGCGGAAAGGCTTGGGGTCACGCAGCGAACCATCCGACGTGACGTCATCAGGCTCCGGGAGCTCGGCTACCAGGTGGATAGCGTGCAGGGTCTAGACGGTGGATACCGCATGTCGGGTGGTCAAGCCCTGCCCCCGCTGGTGCTCGACGACGACGAAGCCATCGCCCTGACGGCCTGCCTGAGGATGGCCGCCATGGACGGCAGCGACCAGATCGGTGAAGCTGCGCTGCGGGCCCTGGCGAAACTCGACCAGGTATTGCCCACGCAGATTCGCCCCGAGGTCGCGGCGGTGTCGGAGGCCGTGGCGACGTTGCCATCCACCCGCCCCGGGATTTCCTGGCAGTCCTTGGCGGCACTGGCGAAGGCCAAACGCGACCACCGCCTGGCGCGAATCGATTACGTACGCAGCGACGGGGAGGAATCCGAGCGGGACGTGGAACCCGCCCAGCTGCTTACTCAGGCCGGGAAGTGGTACCTGATCGCCTTCGACCGATTGCGTTCCGACTGGCGGATCTTCCGTCTGGATCGCATGAACCGGGTGCAGGTCCTCACCTTCACTTTCACCCCCCGTACACCGCCCAATCCTCGCGACATGCTGCTGGGTCGCAACCCGGAACGCTGGCCTCACGAGGCGGTGGTGACGCTCACTTGTCCCTCACGTTCCCTGGAGGGAAGGATTCCGAGACGCCATTGTGAGTTGCTGGAGGAACACGATGGGCTCTCGATGCTGCGAGTGGGAGCCGACGATCCTGAACACATGGCCTGGCACCTCATCGGCCTTGCACGCTCGCTGGGAGCGAAGTTGCGCGTTGTGCGTGGCAACTCTCTGCGAAACGCCCTGGCTGACCTGGCTACAGAATTCGCCGAGGCCGCTCAATCAAGCAGCCGCAGCACCACACCATCAGCCAGGAGCCGACCGCGCAGGGTGAGCGAGAGCCGCCCCTCCTCCACTACTCCCAATCCTTCAGCAACAATCCCTTCAACCCGGGCAGATTCGGTTTCGGTGAGCACCCCCAGCGGCAGCCCTTCGGCCAGCCGGAGTTCGAGCATCACCCGTTCCACCCGGCGATCCTCTAAGGACAGCACTTCCCTGCCCTGAGCCGGGGTGTGGCCGTCGGCCAGGGTGGCCGCGTAGCTGCGCGGGTGTTTGCGGTTCCAGAACCTGACGCCTCCGATGTGGCTGTGGGCACCCGGCCCGATACCCCACCAGTTCCCGCCCCGCCAGTAGGCCAGGTTGTGTCGGCAGCGCGCCGCCTGGCCATGTGCCCAGTTGCTGGTCTCGTAGTTGCTGAATCCTAGCGCTGTCAAGTGGTGCTCGGCCATCAGGTATTTCTCGGCGAGTTCATCGTCATCCGGCATTGACACCTCACCTCTGCGAACCCGCATTGCCAGACGTGTTCCTTGCTCCACGATGAGGGAATAGGCAGAGACGTGATCAACGGGTGCCGCGGCCACCGCTTCGAGGCTCTCCTTCCAGTCGGCCGTGGATTCACCCGGGGCCCCGAAGATCAGATCCAGGCTGATGTGTTCGAAACCGGCTTGCCGGGCCCAAAGCGCTGCATCGATGCCGTGTCCAGGGGTGTGCGCCCGTTCCAGGACTTCCAGAACGTGTG
The DNA here is from genome assembly GCF_037055325.1 of Arachnia propionica. NCBI lineage: Bacteria > Bacillati > Actinomycetota > Actinomycetes > Propionibacteriales > Propionibacteriaceae > Arachnia > Arachnia propionica. Next base: position 625,307 of record NZ_CP146373.1, read on the forward strand.
GCACCGCTGACTGCATTCCCAGCGATATCCGCGTGAAACCGGCTTCCCGAAGTCGTCGAAGGTATTCCGGGGTCACGGTCTCGGGGTTGGCCTCGGTGGTGATCTCAGCGTCGTGGACTAGTCCGAAGCACTCCCGGACAGCATCCAGGAGCCGCGACAATTCCCCGGCCTGAAGCATGGTAGGAGTGCCGCCACCAACAAAGACCGTGGTCACCTCAGGCGCCTCGCTGCCAAGCACCCGAGCGGCAAGGGTGATCTCCTGCAACACCGCGGCGAGGTAGTCGCCCGTGGACATGCCCCGCAGCTCGGAGGCTGTGTAGGTGTTGAAATCGCAGTAGCCGCAGCGGCTGCGGCAGAAGGGAACGTGCAGATAGATGGACAATGACTGTTGCGACAGCCCGGCCAGCGCGGAGCTGGGCAAGGTCCCGTCGAAAGGCACTGGGTCTCCGGCAGGCAGCTGATTGGCCACTGGAAGAAATATACGCTCAAATTCCCGCCCCAGGCCCGCGCGGTAAACGTTTTGGTGAAAGACTCTGGACATGAACCTGACTCGTCGAAACGTCCTAGGACTTGGCGGCCTCGCAGCTGCGGCCACACTCAGCGCCTGCGGCTCCAACACCGGGCTCGGCGGCAAAGAGTCGTCGGGCGGTGGCCCAGCCCTGACCCAGTGGTACCACCAATACGGAGAGGAGGGGGTGAAAGAGGCTGTCGAACGCTACGCTGCCGAGTACACCGCCGCGAAAGTCGATGTGAAATGGAATCCCGGTGACTACGGAAGTATTCTCGCTGCCCAGTTGCTCACTGATGATGTTCCCGATGTGTTCGAGGTGGAGCAAGGCGGCTCACTCGACATGATCCGTTCCGGGCAGCTGGAGGACCTGACCGCACTCATCGCACCGGTTCGTGATGATTTCAACGAGGCCGTCATCAAACGTTTCACCTTCGACGGGAAGATCCACGGCATCCCGCAGACCATCGATATGCAGCTTCTCTACTATCGACCCTCCCTACTGCAGGCCGCGGGAGTGGCTGCCCCAGCAACCTTCGAGGACTTGGTGAAGGCGGCAAATGCCGTTGCCACCTCGGACATGGGTGGGTTCTTCGCCGGCAACAAGGGCGGGGTGGACGTTTTGGGAACCCTGCTGATCTGGGCCTCGGGCCACGACCAGCTCGATGCGGATCGCACCGCAGCGGCCTTCCTCACCGATGATTTCTATGCAGCCCTTTCCGCCTACAGAGACTTCCACCAGTCCAACGGGCTGCTGAAGGCCGCCTCAGCCGACTGGTTCTCTGGTGCCGCCTTCGTCAACGGCGAGACGGCGATGCAGTGGGGTGGTTTGTGGTCACTACCCGAGATCATCGCCGCCCACGGCGACGACGTCGGCGTGCTGCCGTTCCCCGCCATCGGCGCGAAGGGACGAGTCGCGGTGCCATTCGGTGCTTTCGGTTCCTGCATCGCCGCCAAGGGCAAGAACGTCGCGGCCGCCAAGGAGTTCGTGAAATGGCTCTGGATCGATCAGACTGACAAGCAGGTGGACTTCTCCGATTCCTACGGCACCCACATCCCGGCCCGCAAGTCGCTCGTGGCCACAGCCAAGAAATTGCAGTCCGGTCCCGGGGCCAAGGCCGCCGAGTTCGTCGGGAACCACGGCTTCGCCAACGACATCATGTGGTCGGGTTCCCTGGGAGACACCTATTCAGCGGCCGTCAGCAATGTCGTAGTGCAGGGTCAGGACCCGGTTCAGGCCTTCGCCGGTTTCGCGGACCTGGCCGCCACCGAACTCGCGAAGCTGAAAGGGTGAGCCTGACTCGACGCCGGGAACGCTGGTTCCCGGTTTTCGTGGGACCGTTCGCCCTGGGACTGCTGGTGTTCGTCTACATCCCGATCCTGTGGAGCGCCTGGCTGTCCCTCCACGAGGCCCACCAAACACTCACCCCGACGCGTTTCGTCGGTTTCGACAACTATGCGCAGCTGCTGGGTGATCCCCTGTTCCGGGATTCGTTGCTGGTATTCGCGGCGTTCGCTGTGTTCATCGTGCCGCTCACCTACGTGTGCTCGCTGGGGTTGGCACTGCTGCTGAATGGGCTGAGGTGGGGGCAGGCCTTCTTCCGTTCCGCCTTCTTCATCCCGACCGCTGTCTCCTACGTGGTCGCGGCCCTGGTGTGGCGGTTCGGGTTCTTCTCCGGAACCCGTTTCGGTTTGTTGAACTCCCTAATCCGGACCTTCGGCGGGGATGCGGTGAACTGGCTCGGCGGTGGCGACAACCTGTACTGGCTCGCTTTAGTCACGGTGCGCTTGTGGCTGCAGGTCGGGTTCTACATGATCCTGTTCATCGCAGGCCTGCAACGCATCCCGCCCGAAACCTACGAGGCGGCCGCGCTCGACGGGGCGCACGGCTGGCGGATGCTGCGTCACATCACCCTCCCTCAGCTGCGCGCCACCTCGGCAGCGGTGATCATGCTTCTGCTGATCGGGGCCTTCCAGGCTTTCGATGAGTTCTACAACCTGCTGGGTTCCATCGGTTCCTACCCGCCCTACGGTCGTCCACCACTGGTGCACCTGTACCTGACCGCCCTGGGAGGCGGGCAGCAGGACCTGGGGGTTGGGGGCGCCGGGACGATGATCCTGGCGAGCATCATCGTGATTTTCGGTCTGTTGCAGAACTGGGTTCTGGGGAGGCAGCGTAGATGAGATCCTCCCGGCTCGTCACAGCGCTGCGTTACGGAGTGGCTACGGCGCTGGCTCTGCTCTTCCTGCTGCCGTTCTACGTGATCGTCCGGAACGCCTTTTCTACGAACCAGAACATCACCTCTCCCCGCTGGAACTGGCTACCGGACCAACTCAACCTGGCCAATCTGGACTCCATGCTGTCCTCCGATTCGACGGGCGTGTTGAGGGGGTTGCTGAACTCGGCGATCATGACCATTCTGCAGACGGTGGGCACCGTGGTGGTCTCCTTGATGGCCGGATATGGGCTGGCACGTTTCACCCACCGGTTGTCGAAGGTGGTGCTGGGTCTGACGGTATTCACCCTCATGGTGCCTGCGGCCACCACGTTCGTCCCGATGTTCATCATCACGGCTCAGTTCGGTTGGATCGACTCGTTCCGCGGACTGGTGATCCCGGGCATGTTCTCCGCCTTCGCCACCTACCTGTTCCGGCAGGCTTTCCTGGATTTCCCATCCGAGCTGGAGGACGCGGCGCTGATGGACGGGTGCAACCCATTCACAGCTTTCTGGCGAATCGTGGTGCCCAATTCCACAGGTACCGTCGCAGCGGTCGGGACGATCGTGCTGATCGGTTCGTGGAACGCTTTCCTGTGGCCCTCGCTGGTTGGCCGCGAGGCGACGCGCACCGTCCAGGTGGCGCTCAGCCAGTACATGACCAGCCAGACCGTGCGCTACCCGGAGCTTTTCATGGGTTCGCTGATCGCGATCCTGCCGATGCTGGTGGTCTTCTTGTTCCTGCAGCGTTTCCTGGTCCAGGGGCTGACCACTTCCGGACTGCGCTGAACCGACCTCACCCGCCAGAACCACCGTCACACCAGTCGGTATTACCCCTGGGCGTCGGCAACCATCATCCCGGGCAGGGCATCCCGCGGCACGCTGTCGTGTTCCGTGAGCAGCTCCAAGGTCAGTCCTGCATCGATCACAGCCATCACGATCTCGGAGAGCACATGGTTCCACTCCGCTGATCCCGGGGAAGCGACGACCTCACCTCCGGTGTAGAAATAAAAGCAATCACTTGGAAGATCCACGAGGGATCCGCCATCTTGTCCAGGGCGTAACCTCTCGCGCTGACATGAAAATCAGCACGAGAGTCCTAGTCGCCCCCGGCTGATCACCTGCTGGTCCACGAGCCCTGCGCCCTACTTCTTGGTGGTCTCCGATGTGGACAGGGCGGCCACGAAGGCCTCCTGCGGCACCTCGACACGACCCACCATCTTCATCCGCTTCTTGCCTTCCTTCTGTTTCTCCAGGAGCTTGCGTTTGCGGGAGATGTCACCGCCGTAGCACTTCGCCAAGACGTCCTTGCGCATTGCCCGAATGGTTTCCCGGGCTATGACACGCGACCCGATAGCCGCCTGGATCGGCACCTCGAACTGTTGGCGTGGAATGAGTTCCTTCAGTTTACCCGCCATCATCAGGCCGTAGGAGTAAGCCTTGTCCCTGTGGACGATCGCGGAAAAAGCGTCGACAGGGTCGCCATGAAGGAGGATGTCCACCTTCACCAGATCGGCCACCTGCTCACCATCGGGTTCGTAGTCGAGGGAAGCGTAACCCTTGGTGCGGGACTTCAGCGCGTCGAAGAAATCAAAGACGATCTCGGCCAGCGGCAGGGCGTAACGGATTTCGACCCGATCCTCACTCAGGTAATCGAGCCCCTGCTGCACGCCACGCCGGGTCTGGCACAGCTCCAACACAGTGCCGATGTACTCGGACGGGGTGAGGATGGTGCCGCGCACCATCGGTTCATGAACCTCCGCAATCTTGCCCGCCGGGTATTCCGACGGGTTCGTGACGGTGTGTTCAGAACCGTCCTCCATGACGACGCGGTAGACAACGTTCGGCGCGGTGGAGATCAGGTCGAGATTGAACTCACGCTCCAAGCGTTCCCGGACGATCTCCATGTGCAGCAATCCCAGAAAGCCGACGCGGAACCCGAAACCAAGAGCTCCCGAGGTCTCGGGTTCAAAGGTGAGGGCTGCATCGTTGAGCTGAAGCTTCTCCAGCGCTTCGCGCAGCTCGTTGAAGTCATCGCCGTCAATCGGGTACAGGCCCGCGTAAACCATCGGGTTGGGATGCCGATAGCCTCCAAGATCCTGTGTGGCGGAACGTGCTGCCCCGGTGATGGTGTCACCCACCCGCGACTGCCGCACATCCTTGACGCCGGTGATCAGATATCCCACCTCACCCACACCGAGAGCGTCGGCCTTCTTCGGTTCTGGAGAGATCACCCCCACCTCGAGAAGGTCGTGTTCGGCTTTGGTGGACATCATGAGAATGCGTTCACGATGGCTGAGTTCCCCGTCGACCACACGGACATAGGTGACCACACCGCGGTAGGTGTCGTAGACGGAATCGAAGATCAGGGCCCTCGCAGCCCCTCCGGGCTCCCCGACCGGGGCGGGAATCTGGGCGACGATCTGGTCCAGCAGCTCAGCGACACCGACACCGGTTTTCGCTGAAACCTTGAGCACCTCTGACTCGTCGCAGCCGATGATGCCGGCAAGTTCGGCAGCGTATTTCTCCGGGTTCGCGCTGGGCAGGTCAATTTTGTTCAACACTGGGATGATGTGAAGGTCCGCCTCGAGCGCCAGGTACAGGTTGGCGAGAGTCTGCGCCTCGATTCCCTGGGCCGCGTCAACCAGCAGGATGGCTCCCTCGCAGGCTGCCAGGGAACGCGAGACCTCGTAAGTGAAATCGACGTGCCCAGGGGTGTCAATCATGTTGAGGACGTGTTCAACCCCATCGACGTTCCACGGCATCCGCACCGCCTGCGACTTGATGGTGATGCCCCGTTCGCGTTCAATGTCCATGCGGTCCAGGTACTGCGCCCGCATGGCGCGCTCATCCACCACTTTCGTCAGTTGCAGCATCCTGTCGGCCAGCGTCGATTTGCCGTGGTCGATGTGCGCGATGATGCAGAAATTGCGGATGATCGCCGGGTCGGTCCTGCCGGGAGCGGGCATTCATCCTCCTTAGGGGCCGGGAGCGGGACGAGTCATCTTCTCACGAGTAGGCCTTTGGGCACGAGCCCGACGCGACCAGGCCGGGAGGGACTGAGATTTTGCACCCACCCCGAGGCTCCGCTAGTCTGGACCGTCGCGTCATTACAACGCACCCACATACCGAGTAACCCAGACTAGTGAGGCAAGCCCAAGTGGCAAACATCAAGTCCCAGAAGAAGCGCGTGAAGACCAACGAGAAAGCACGCCAGCGCAACAAGGCCATCAAGTCAGAGCTGCGCACCCATGTGCGCAACTTCCGCGCCGCGGTCGCCGAGGGCGACAAGGCCAAGGCCGTCGAGCTCTCCCGGGTCGCCAACCGCGCCCTTGACAAGGCCGTCACCAAGGGCGTCATTCACGCGAACCAGGCGGCCAACCGCAAGTCGGCGATCAGCCTCACCGTCAACACCCTCGACTGAGCCCAGACATTACCGGCCAGTCCAGCGCCCGGACCCACTCGGTGGTCCGGGCGCTGTTTCGCGTATGCTTCGGCAGTCACAAACGAATGGGGAACAATGCATAAAGTTGGATTCGACAGGGAAAAGTACCTGACTCTCCAGGGGGAAAGCATCGAGGCCCGGCGACGACAGTTCGGGGGAAAGCTCTACCTAGAGTTCGGTGGGAAGCTCGTCGATGACATGCACGCATCCCGGGTACTGCCGGGTTTTACCCCCGACAACAAGATCGTGATGCTGGCCGGCCTCGCCGACGATGTGGAGATCGTGGTGGTGGTCAACGCCCAGGACTTCTCCCGCCACAAGGTCCGTGCCGACCTCGGAATCTCTTACGAGGACGACGTACTGCGTCATATCGATGCCTTCCGTTCCTACAGCCTCTACGTCGGGAGCGTGGTCATCTCTCACTGGTCCAACGACAACCGTCAGGCCGCTGCGTTCAAACGGAAACTGGAACGGCTCGGCATCAAGGTCTACAGACACTACGTGATCCCTGGTTACCCGCACGATGTGGCGCGCATCGTCTCGCCAGAGGGGTACGGGCACAACGAATACATCGAGACAGAACGCGACCTGGTAGTGGTGACCGCTCCCGGCCCGGGGTCGGGCAAGATGGCCACCTGCCTGTCGCAGCTCTACCACGACCACCAGCGGGGAATCCGCTCCGGCTACGCGAAATTCGAGACCTTCCCGATCTGGAATCTGCCCCTCGACCATCCCGTGAACATCGCCTATGAGGCCGCCACCGCGGACCTCGACGACGTGAACATGATCGACCACTTCCACCTGGCGGCCTACGGGGAACAGACGGTCAACTACAACCGCGACATCGAAATCTTCCCCGTACTGACGCGCCTGTTCGAACAGCTCCTCGACGAATCTCCGTACCAGTCACCCACCGACATGGGCGTCAACATGGCGGGCATGTGCATCAGCGATGACGAGGTGTGCCAGGAAGCCTCTCGGCAGGAAGTGATCCGTCGCTATTTCAAGGCCTTGGCAGCTGAACACCGGGACCAGTCGGAACCGATCCAGTCGGATCGCATCGCCTTGCTAATGAGCAAAATGCAGATCTCCCGTGAAGACCGTCCTGTGGTGTTGCCCGCGTTGGAGAAGCAGAGGATCACCAAGGGACCGGCCGCTGCCATCCAGCTTCCTGACGGCCAGATCATCGTGGGCAAAACCTCACCGCTTCTGGGGGCTTGTTCCGCGATGCTCCTGGATGCTCTGAAGGCTCTGGCCGGCATCGATCCGGATGTAAAACTGCTGGCCACCGAGACCATCGAACCCATCCAGACGCTGAAGACGAAGCATCTGGGCAGTCGGAATCCCCGGCTCCACACCGACGAGGTCCTGATTGCTCTGTCCGTCAGTGCCACCCACAGTGACTTCGCCCGCCGCGCGCTGGCGGAACTTCACAACATCCGGGGCTGTGACGTCCACTCGACCGTGATCCTCGGCCCCGTGGACGAGGCCATCCTGCGCAGTCTGGGAGCCTATGTCACCTGCGAACCGGTGTTCCAGACCAAGAGGCTGTACCGCAAACACTGAACCTGCGAGGTTTCAGGCTCGTTTCTGCCGGAGGACGCCAAGCACCATGCGTTCAAGCGCGTAGTCCGGGTTGGTGGCCGCGCCCTTGACATCCGCATCGGCCCGGGCAATGATCCCGATGGCCGCGGCTACCCCGACCGGCTGCCAGTTCCGGGAGGTGCGCTGATACTCCTTCAGTTTGAATGGCGGCACCCCGATTTTCCGGGCCAGATCGGCGCCACTCCCCCGCGCCTCCAGGTACTTGCCCATGCCGCGGAACGCACCGGCCATTGCGGATGTGATCAGCACGGGGGCAACGCCAGACCCGAGGGCCCAGCGGAGACGCTCCAGCGCCAGCGACGCGTCACCGGCCAGCACGGCATCGGATACCGCGAACGAGGTGACCTCCGCCCGGCCCGCAAAATACTTCCGCACCAAGGTCTCGTCCACCGGTTCACCGCCGGCGTCGGAGGCGAGTTGCGCGACCGCCGAAGTGAGTGCCCTCAGGTCGTTCCCGACCGCCGCCACGAGCGCCCCGGCCGCGTCCTGGGAGAGTTTCACCTTCCGGGATCGTGCCTCCTCCACGCAGAACTTCGGCAGCTCCCAAGGCTTGGGGGCCGCCACAGCAATCGTCTCGATCCTGGCTTTCTTCAGTTTGTCGATCAGACCCCTGCCCTTGTTCCCACCCTCGTGCGACAGGATCAGGCACAGCTCGTCGCCGGGATTCTTCGCCAGGGCCACCAGGGTGTCGACGACATCGGGTGGGGTGGAGCCGACATCGTCGATGATGGCGACGATGTGGTTCGAGAACAGGGAACCCCCCGTCACCTCCGAGAGCATGGAATCGGCCAGTTCCGCCCCACAGACCCGGTTGACCTCGGCGTCGGGTTCCTCCACCAGGGCGGCCCGGCGCCTGCCGTCGATGGCACGAGCAGCCAGCAGCGATTCCGAACCGGTGACGAGCAGGGTGCGTCCGAAACTGTTCACGCGCCCAGCATGCCAGCTGGCCCCGACATCAGCCACGCCAGCGACGCACCCCGAGCCGCCGGTCATCCCCGGAGAAGACCGCAATACTGCCCTCCGTGTCAGTGCGTGCCACCGCCATGCCCAGCGAGGTCACCCTGCTCAAGGTCTTGGGGCTCGGGTGCCCGTAGTCGTTTTCCAGCCCGCAACTCGCCACTGCCAGCTGGGCCGATGAGGCCTCCAGGAATTCTGGTTCCTGCCGAGAGGAGCCGTGGTGGGGGATCTTCAGGACATCCACGGAAAGCGGAATACCCAAGTTCCGGGCCCGCCGGATTGCCTGCCCTTGACCGCCGGGTTCTGCATCCCCCGGCAACAGGATCCGCAGACCCGAGACCTCCGCGATTCCCACAACAGAGGAGTCGTTCTGGACCGAGCTCTCGCTCTCCCCTGCCACGGACGCCCCGCCCGGCTGCCAGGCCGAGACCGTAACCCAATCCACATCCCCCACCTTCATGCGCTGCCCCGGTTCCGCCACGACTAGTTGCGCCCCGTGGGCCTCCGCCACAGCCTCGACGGAAGCCGCCGCGAAACCGGGGGAACGCAACGGACTGACCAGCACCTGCTCCGGATGGAAACGGGACACAACGGTTTCTGTTCCTCCGATGTGATCCGCATGGAAGTGAGTCAGAACCAGTAGCGGAATACGTTCGATACCCAAGGATTCCAAGCATGCGATGGTGGGACCGGGTTCCGGGCCGGTGTCCACCAGGACCGCCGTTGCTTCGCCTGCCCGTAATACCGTCGCATCCCCCTGGCCGACATCGCAGAAAACCACCTGCCACCGTCCCGGCCAGTCCAGCGGGACCGACCGGATCCACCCGGCCAGTAGCAAACCAAGCGCCAGTAACAGGAAACCTACCCGTCGTCGGAGCCCAGCTCGGGCCAGTACCGCAACCACCCCTGCCAGCAGAGCGCTAGTAAGCATTCCGAGTGGGGTGGTGGGCCATTCGAGAACGGCACCCGGCATGGCCGCGCCAAAGCGCGCAATCCAGAGGATAGGTTGCACCGCCCAGCCGGCCAACCAGGCCACCACCGCAGCGAGCGGTGGGATCCAGATCAGGATGGTGGCGACCAGCCCGAGTACAGTGGCGGGGCCGACGAAGGGGCCAGCCAGGGCATTGGCAATCACTCCGACCACGGACACCTGACCAGACAGTGCCGTCGTCAGGGGGATCGTGGCCAACTGCGCTGAAAGAGGCACTGCAACGGCCTCGGCGAACCACGTGGGAGCCCAACCGGTCATGAGCCTGGTGAACGGTTCCACTCCCAAGCTGATGCCAAGACAGGCCGCCGCCGAGAGTGCAAAACCCCAGGAGCGCGCCAACCAAGGATCCAGGGGCAACAGCACAAGGATCGCGATGCTCAGGTTTCGAACACTGCTCTTGCCACGCCCGATTCCTGTAGCTGGCAGAACAACGAGTCCCATGGCGGCCGCCCGCAACACAGAGGGTTCAGCCCTACACACCAGTACGAACAATGCCACTCCCCCGGCGGCGATGCCTCGAATAGCCCAGCCGCGGACCCCCAAGGACCTCACAATGAGCAGCAGCACACCCAACACCAGTGTCAGATTCGAGCCACTGACGGCGAGCAGATGGCTCAGTGATGTGGCTCGGAAGATCTCAGTGAGCTCCTTAGTGATCCCACTGCGATCACCGACCACCAAGGAAGGCACCAGGGCAGCCTGCTCAGGCGGCGAGTGGGAGGCCGCTTCACGCAGCCCCGCATGGATCGTACTGACGAAGGCGTTGAACACATCTGGGGCCCGCACCTGGCCGGAGATCCTGCTCACCCGCACGACGAAAGCCTCTTGGGATTCTGGTTCCGAGGCACCGAGCCGTCCCAGAACCCGGTGGACCGCGCCGGGCGCGATACCAGCCAGTTCGGTGGCCAGTTGGTCCCCGGCCAACAGCAGAACCGGCTGCGAGGTGGTGAGGCTCTTTTTCTTCACCTCCAGCTGCAGCAGCGTGGCCCGGACAATCGTAAGGCTGCGGCCAGAGTGTTTCACCAAGGTTGGCTCGCCTTCCAGGCGAACCAACGCGGAGGCTAGCGGTTCTTCCGAGGCCCACGTGGCTGGCACACCGTCGTGAAGCCCGAAGGAGCGAAGCCCGGATGTGAGAACGGCCACCACCAGGGTACAGGCAGCAAACCCCACCCAGACGCGCCGCACAAGCAGGACACACACCGCCAGGAACCCCGCACACCCGAGAAGCACCCCCAGTTCAGGACGCCACCCCGACGTTCCTAGCCAACAGCCCGCCCAAGCAGCAACCGCCAGCGGAGCAAGCCGCCAGTCGTGCCCGCTCACAGGGTCACCAGCGGCGACAGTTTCTCGAACAGCTTCGGCCCGATCCCTGAGACCTGCCGTAGCTGCGAGATGTTGGTGAAAGAACCGTTGTCGGTACGCCACTTGATAATGGCCTCGGCTAAGACGGGGCCAACTCCCGGGAGCTCCTGAAGCTGTTGCGATGTGGCTCGGTTGAGGTTCACGAGCCTCGTCCCGGAACCTGTTGCCGCTCCTGTCGCCGGGCTGCCACCACCAGGATCCACGACCTCTCCGCGAGGCGATTCCGAGGTCCCCACTATGATCTGTTGTCCGTCCCCAACTGGGGCCGCAAGATTCAGCTCCCCGGGATCAGCCCCCGACGCCAGTCCCCCGGCGGCCTCGATCACGTCCTGCACGATGGCTCCTTCCGGAACCGATACCACCCCGGGTTTGACTACCGCCCCGAGAACGTGAACCCGCACCAAGCCGCGGCTCGCAGAGCCCTCGGGGCCCGGTGATGCGGTCGTAGTCGGGACTGACACCACGCCTGGCGACGCAGCTGGCAGTTCCGTCGCAGAGCTTTGTCCCAGAGCGTAGATAGTCACTAACACCACACCGACCAGTAGGGCCACCACAACGATGATGTGCTCGCGACCGAGCATCACCATCCGCCGCCACCCCGTGAAAGCCTCCTGGCCGGAGGACACAGGAGACCCTTCTTTCTCGAGTCCATCATTCCCAGGCGGCACGTCATCCGCTCGACGCGCCGCACCGAGCGGGGCCTGCCCCGATGCGACGAGCGCCAACCGTGCCCGCTCGATCTGCTGCTGCTCCGTAAGACTCCCCATGCCAACACTCTGGGCGTTTCAGAATCGGATCCTCCACCTGTTCTCGAACCTGTTGGAAACCCAAAAAATTACCTGAATATTAACTCTGAGTTAACAAAAGATTAACTTATTGACTGACCCTAGGTCCTGGTCGGAAGGTGACCTCGGAGAGATCGACAACAGCGTCGACCACAAAACACCTGGAGTTGCTCATGATTCCATTCAGGAAACGCTTCACCGCTGGGCTGGCAGCCCTGTGTCTGGGACTCGGAACGCATCTCATGGCGCAGCCTCGCGCAGTGGCCGAACCGGTCGGCTGCACACCCACCAGCACCGTCTCGGTATTCACCTACAACGACTTCCACGGTCGGTTGGCGAACGCCGCGGCTCTGTTTACCCCCGTGGAGAAGGCCCGCGCTTCCCAGGGGGACGCGAACGTCGCACTCATCAGCAGCGGGGACGACATCGGAGGTTCCACGTTCGAGTCCATGGCCGACGACGACAACCCCACTCTGAAAGTGATGGCCGCTGCCAAACTCAGCACACGAACCGTGGGCAACCACGAGTTCGACAAGGGCTGGGCCGACCTCGCGGGGCGCGTGAACTCCGCTGTGCCCGGAGTGGATCAACTCGGGGCGAATGTCTACTTCAAGGGAACCAAGCAGGTGGCCTCCCCACTCAAGCGGTACACGACCTTCAAGGTCGGAGAACTCGACGTCGCCGTGATCGGCGCCGTCACCGGGGACCTGCCCTCCCTCGTTTCCCCCGCCGGCCTCTCTGATCTGACCATCGGTGACCCCGTGGAGGCCGTGAACGAGACCGTTTCCCAGCTTCCCGAGGGAATTGATCTGATAATCGCGTCCATCCACGAAGGAGCACCGAACGGAAAAGGCACCGGCGACGAGCAAGCCGCCGCCAGCCCGAATTTCCGGAAGATGTGGACGGGAATCGACCCGAGAATTCGCGTGGTAGTGGGCGGACACACCCACCAGACCTATTCGTGGACCAACGACAAGGGACAGCTGTTCACCCAGGCCGGTTCATACGCAGCAGCTTTGAACGAACTCAAGGCCGGGGTCACCGGCGACGGCGCCCTATGCGGGATCTCCAACACCACCATCAGGATCGACCCCAAGGCATTCGACATGAGCCTGCCGCGCGTCCGGGAAATCACCGACATCGTCTCCGCCGCCACCACCAAGGCCGATGAGATCGGCGCCCAGGTGATCGGTCGGGCAACCGAGGCCGTCTCGACACCAACCGGCAACTCCGACGTCCGGGATGTGGAGTCCCCCATGAGTAACACGGTGGCCCAGATGTTCCGAGAGGTGCTGAGCGGTGATGATCCGTACTTCATCGGTGTCCAGAACCCGGGCGGCACACGTGACAGCTTCAATTCCGGGGAGATCACCTACAAGGAAGCCGCGCTCGCGCTGCCGTTCGCAAACACCCTGATGACCACCCGACTCACCGGGGCCCAATTCAAGATGGTCCTGGAGCAGCAGTGGCAGCGCAACGAAAAGGGCGAGATCCCCTCACGTCCATTCCTGCGCCTGGGCCTGTCCAGCAACGTCTCGTACACCTATGACGAGTCCCGCCCGGAGGGGGACCGGATCACATCGATTTTCGTCGGAGACTCCCCGCTCGATCCGGAACGTCTCTACACCATTGGTTCCACTTCCTTCCTGATTGCGGGCGGGGACAATTTCCGGGAGTTCGCGAAGGGCACCGAGACCCGGGACACGGGGCGCGTCGATCTGGAGGCCTGGACCAGTTGGGTGAAAACCCAGCAGACACTCTCCCCTAGCTACGTCAAGCGCGGCCTGTCGCTGATTGATGCCCCCATTGAAATCAACCGGCGCAGCGGAACCGCCACTTTCAACTTCGATGTTCCGGGTGGCGACACGAAGGCGCGGGAGGGCATCGACTTCCTGTTGGGCGAGGCTACCGGTTCTTCCCCGAAGGCCCCAGCCAAGGTCAGTCCGGCGCTCGCTAACACTGGTGTCGAGGCTTTCCTGGGCGATACCAGGGTGGGCGGCGGTGCCGTGGCCGACGGCAGGGCGAAAGTCGCTGTCACGCTGCCCGGCGACTGCTCCGCACCGACCGGCACCCAAACGCTGACCTTCAAATTCACCCCCTCGGGAACCCTCGCCCACAGGCAGGTGAACATCACCGGTGACGATTCGTCGTGCACCTCGGCCCCGACGAAACCGGCTCCGACGGAGACGCCATCACCGACTCCCGTTAGGCCCGGGCTCCCCAGAACCGGCTCGTGACGAAACGAGAGGGGACGGGAGGAATCCCGTCCCCTCACCGCCCGATCAACGCAACCGACGCGGGTAGCGCCTGCCGTTGAGCCAGGCACCCAGCCAGGTGTGCCGGACCAGCAGTTCGTAGGTGGTCAGCAGGACCGCAGTGGTGACGGCCCACGTGAGCAGGAGCTTCACCAGGATCGGCCATCCCAGGTCGGCCAGCGGGATCTCGAACAGCACCAGCAGCGGCAGGTGAACCAGATACATCCAGTAAGAGGCGTCCGCAAGATAGCGGATCCAGGTATGTTCCCGGTTCAGGAATCGCACCGCAGCACCCAGCAGACCGAAACCAAGCAGCCAGCCCGCCAGGGCGACGGCGACCATCACCGCTTCTCGTGTCATGCCCGGGAACCACACGACCACCGTCGCGATGAGACCCAACGCGAGCATCGGTAGCCAGTTCCGGGCGATCCGTCGCATGGACCCCGGGGAGGCGTGCAGGAACCAGCCGGTCACAAACGCCCCCAGGTAACCGAGCGTCGACGCCGCTTCCGGGACGATGGTGGTCGGGGCGATGATCCCACCCGCTGGTTCCCCACCCTGGAGCAGCAATGCTGCAACGAAGACTAGGGCTGGAAAAAGAACACCGGCCGGGTGAGACAAGATGTCACCAATCCGAGCAGCGGCCCGCCCGACGCGCTCCGCACCCAGAAACCGGAGCAACACGGCCCGGGCGAGAAGCACCAGGGTGGCGATCTCGAACAGCACCAACAGGAACCAGAGCTGCCCCGGGGTAAACATCATCAGAGGTGAGGTCGGCTCCGAGGCCATCGGCGCCGGCAGGCCTCGGACCGAGGCCCCGTACATGGCAAGGAGACCAAGCGGGATGACCGTGAAGGGCCAGAAGACGACGGCAGGCAGCAGAATCCGCTTCGCGCGATCCCGAAAATAGCTGCCGGACCCACGCCGCAGGGTGACCATCCGCCCAAAATAGCCCGCCAACAGCATGAACAACACCATCCGGAACAGGTGGATCGTGCCGGATACCCACAGGGCAACGATGCTGCGCTCAGAGTCGTTAATCATCCAGACGATGTCAGTGAAGGGCAGCAACGAGTGCAGGACTATGCCGAGCAGCAGGGCGCCGGAACGGACGGCGTCAAGGCCGTGGAGACGTTGCGGGAGGACATCGCAACGAGCAGTGCCGGGTTCGTGAAGGCAGTTTTCGGTGGTCATAATTCGAAGTTACGATTCCTGACTCGCCTCCACCATCGTCCGATCGGTGGATGGCGGTTCCCTCCACCGGACCAGGACAATGGTCCGGTGGAACGCTACGAGAGCCCGATCATGATCCAAGCGACGCGCTGGGGGCCCTTCGTGCTGCTCACCGTGTCGGTGATCATCGGCTGGGCCCTGACGGGCCCGCTCATCGAGCCCGGAGGGATGCTCTTCTCTTTGTGCCCCGCCATCCTGATCCTGCTCAGCCGCGTGCTCGTGGCGGTCCGGCCGCCGTCCAGGGGAAGCCGTGCGGCACTCGTTTTCGTGGCGGGCAATCTGCTGCTTGCCCTGGCGGCCTCCCTGTTCAACCCATTCATGTGCATCTACGTGTTCTCGAGCTATCCGGATGTCGAACGCTTGGTCACAGGCTCCTTCCGGGTGCCCGCCACCATCGCCACAGGGCTGGTGATCGCGCTCGGGCAGGCCGGTGGAATCCCCGGGACCTCGGCTACTCCTTGGCTTTTCCCGTTGCTGGCCCTGGTGAACATCGGGATAGCCTTCCTCATGCTAACCCTGAGCCGGGAACGCGAACGTCAGATGCGAATCCGGGAGGAGACAGCCGAGCGGCTGGCGAAGGCCAACGCGGCCAACCTGGCCCTGCACGAGGAACTGATGGCGCAGGCCCGCCAGATGGGTATCGACCAGGAACGGGGGCGATTGTCGCGCGAGATCCACGACACCGTGGCGCAGGGATTGATCGCTGTGATCCGCCAATTGGAAGCGCTCCCCTCCTCCTTGGATGACCTCACCCGAGAAAGGGTCCGGCGAGCCGAGCAGGTGGCGCGGGACTGCCTCACGGAGGCCCGGCGGGCAGTGCAGGCTCTGGCGCCACGCCAGTTGGATGGCGAGCCCCTTTCTGATGCCCTGCACGAAATCATCAGGGGCTGGGGACGGATGAACCGTATCGTCACTGAACTGGATGCCGACGATGCCCCGACCGCCTCGCCGCACGACGGGGTGTTGGTACGCGTCGCTCAGGAGTCCCTGGCCAACATCGCCCGGCACAGTGACGCTGATCGGGTGTGGGTGCGCCTCGACGGCACGCCGACCGGGCCACGGATCCGTATCACCGATGATGGTGTCGGCTTCACGCCCGTCTTTGCAGCCGGGCACGGGCTTTCCGGCATGCGTAATCGCCTCACGGAGATCGGCGGCACTCTGAGAGTGGACAGTGCGCCGGGGAAAGGATGCACGGTGACAGCGGTGGTTCCCTCATGACTCTCCGTCTAGTGGTGGTAGACGACCATCCAATCGTCAGAGATGGCCTCGCCGGGATATTCGCCCTGGAGGAAGACATCGATGTGGTCGGGCAGGCCGAGAGCGGCCCCGAGGCCCTGGCTGTCGTGGCCAAACACGATCCCGACCTGGTGCTGATGGACCTCCGGATGCCCGGCGGCGACGGATTCGCAGCCATCAGGCAGCTGCGGGAACGGGGTGGACGTCCCCGTGTTCTTGTGCTCACCACCTACGACACGGAACGCGACATCCGCAGGGCAATGGCGGCGGGTGCCGACGGATACCTGTTGAAGGACCTACCCCGTGACCAGCTCGTGGCAGCCGTCCGGGAATTGATGAGCGGTTCCCCCCGGGCACATGTCACTGTCTCCCACAGCTCCCAGCTGTCGCTCACCGACCGGGAGATCGAGGTGTTGGAGCTGGTTGCAGACGGCCTGACCAATCGGGCGGTCGCGAGGAGGCTCGGAATCAGCGAGGCCACCGTGAAAACCCACCTGGCCCACGTCTACGCCAAGCTGGGGGTGCTGGACCGGGCGGCCGCGGTACGGGAGGCCTGGGAGCGGGGGCTGGTCTGAGAACCGACCCCCGCGCCGGGTTCAGGGACGCGTGGCCTGCTCCACGAGTTCGAGGATGTGGACGTAGGGCTTGCCCGTCGCCCTGCCGATGCCGATCTCGCAGGTGCGGTTAAGCGAGGCGTAGGCATCGAAGTGGCGGGAGTTGATCTCCGCGGCTTCCCGCTTCGCGGCCGATGCGTTCAGCTCCGGGTGGAGCATTCCGCGGTCACCGGCGAAGGCGCAGCAGCCCCAGTCCAGCGGTACGTAGGCCTCGTCCGCGATCGCCTCCGCCAAACCCTTGAGCGCGTCGTTCAACCCGAGGTGGGTGGACGAACAGGTGGGATGCAGGGCGATGGAGCCCAGGCGGTGGGTCACCGTCAGGTGCGGCAGGAGCCATTCGTGGGCGAACTTGACCACGTCGACTATCTGAACGGCCTTGAAATCTTCGCTGGAGGATTTCGACTGCATGACGTGGAAGCCCTCGGTGCAGCTGGCCGCGTCCACCACGATAGGAACCGGGCTGCCGGCGAGACGCTCTTCGGCCCGTTTGAGCTGGGTCTCGTATCCTTTCAAGAAACCCTTCGACTTCCACGGGGTACCGCAGCACAGGCTTCCGGTGTTCAGCGTGGTCACCGGCACTCCGGTGCGTTCACACAAAATGGTGAACGCCTTGGGAACACCGCTAGCAAACATGGTCTGGATGCAGGCCGGGAGGTAGAAGGCCACCGGGACCTCCGCGTTCCGGGCTTTGGGGCGCCTACCACCCTTGGGGAGGTCCTTCGAGTACTGGGGCATAACGTCCGGGCTGATGATCTTGCGCGCCACCTTGGTGATACCCGAGGCGACCGGGGCGACGGCGTGCGCTGTGGTCATCGCGACGCTGGCACCTTTCGTGAACGGTCCCCAGGCCTTGGCGGCAGCCCCCCACACTCCACCGAGCACACGGTTGGCCTGCTCGGCGCGCAATCTACGTACCAGGTCGCCGGTGTTGATGTGGAGAGGGCAGACTTCCCCACACATGCCATCGACGGCACAGGTCTGGATCGCGTAGTAGTCGTAGTCCTTGTTGAGATCCTTCAGAAGCTGCTCATCAAGCTGCTTGGAGGCCAGTTCCCGGCGTAGCGCTATCCGTTGCCGCGGAGTGAGGGTGAGTTCGCGGGAGGGGCAGACAGGTTCACAGAAACCACACTCCACGCAGCGGTTCACCTCATCCTCGACGCTGGGCACCAACTTGAGGTTCTTCAGGTAGCCCTGCGGATCGTCAGTCAGCACCACACCCGGGTTCAGGATTCCCGCCGGATCAAACAGGCGCTTGATTTCACGCATCACCTGGTGGAGTTCATCCCCGTACTGGCGAGCTACGAACGGGGCCATGATGCGCCCTGTGCCATGCTCAGCCTTGAGGTTCCCACCGTATCCGATCACCAAATCGACCATGTCCTCGGTGAAGTGGATGTAGCGCTCCATACACGCCGGATCCGTGAAATTCTCGTTGAGCATGAAATGGACGTTGCCGTCCTTGGCGTGGCCGAAGATGACAGAGTTTTCGTACTGGTGCTGCCCGAACAGTTTGATGAGCTCGGTGCAGGTGTCCAGCAGCGTCGGCACGGGCACCACGATGTCTTCGAGCAGGGCGGTCGCACCGGGATTGCGGTGTCCGGCGACCGTGGTGTACAGGCCCTTGCGGATGTGCCACAGTTGGGCGCGTGTGGGTCCATGGTTGGTGGCCTGGGTGGGGCTCGTCAACGGCAAAGAGGCCAGCAAGGGCGCCACGGCTTCGATCTTCCCCTCGACCCCCTCGGCGGTGGCGTCTTGGAGTTCCAGGAGCAACGCGGCCTGGCCGGTCACGTCCAATTCCAGGATTTCTGGAGTGGCTTCAGGAAGTGTCTGCGCCACCCTGAGCGACTGCGCATCCAACAGTTCGATGGCCGCGAAACCGGCGGCCACCAGATCAGGAAGCGCAGCCGTGGCTTCCCGGAGGGTCGGGAAGATCGCCAAGGCTGAGGCCGCGTGGGGTGCCACCGGAATGGTTCGGAAGGTGGCAGAGGCCACGAACCCAAGGGTTCCCTCGGAGCCGATCATCAGGTGCCTTGCTATTTCAAGGGGGGTTTCGAAATCCAGGAAGGAGTTAATCCCGTAACCCATGGTGTTCTTCATCGCGAATTGGCGACGAATGATGTTCACTGAGTCCGGGTTGTCCAGGATCCGTTGACGCAGCTTCACCAGCCCCGATGCAAGTTCGGGTTCAGCCTCGGCGAATTTTCGGGCGGCGTCCGGATCAGCGGTATCGATCCGGGTTCCGGAAGCCAGGACAAATTCCAGTGAATCCAAGGTTGCGTAGGAGTTCTCGGTGGTGCCGCACTGCATGCCAGAGGAATTGTTGGCCACCATGCCGCCGATGGTGCAGGCGATTTCACTTGCCGGATCGGGGCCGAGTTTGTATCCGTACCGGGCCAGGCGAGCATTGACAGCACGAATGGTCTCCCCAGGGGAGACTTTCACTCGACGTCCCTCGTCAAGGATCTGGATCCCGCGGAACCCTCGTCGCGAATCGACGAGGATTCCATCACCGGCGGATTGACCAGACAGGCTGGAACCGCCGGCACGGAAGGTCAGCGGAGAACCCTCACGACGAGCATGAGCAAACAGATCCAGGATGTCGTTGACGCTCTGCGGCCTTGATACCTGCATCGGAGTGAAGGCGTAATGAGAGGCGTCGTGCGCCATAGCGAGACGATCTATCGCTTTGGAAGAAAGCATCGTTGCCATACGGAAGAGACTAATTCCCTCAGACACACCCGAGAGGCAAAATTTAGGTTTCCCTAACCAATCTTTTTCCTGGGTACGGACAGGAACCTCTCCAGCTCAGCCCGTGTCGGGGGATTCGCCCCCTGCCTGGAACAGACCAGCGCAGATGCCCCCGCTCCCCAACGGAGCGCTCTTTCCACATCATCCGGTCGCTTCGCGTACGAAGCGAGGAAACCCGCCATGAAAGTGTCCCCGGCCCCCACAGTGTCGACCAGCTCAACGGCATGGCCAGGAACACGGACCTGCCGTCCATCAGGTTTGATGGCCACAGCCCCATCGGGACCGAGCGTGACGATGCACAGCGCAAGACCGTACTCAATGCACCATGCCTCGGCGTAGGGCAGCGGGTCTGGATCGTCCACGAGCCAGCAGATGTCTTCGTCACTGGCTTTGACGATTCCGCCACTGGCCCCTACAGCAGCAATCAGCTGTTCAACACGCTGGAAATACTCCACGCGATCAGACAGCACGCTCGGGCGTACGTTGATGTCGTAGCTCAGCGACGCAGGGGTAGAACGCACAAAGTTCAGGACGGCCCGCGCGCCTGGCCCGGAGATGGTTCCGATAGATCCGAAGTGCAGCCAGTCATTCTCCCTCAGCTCGGGGAACTCGCCTGCCCGCCAGCCGAAATTCGAGGTGTCCTGGAAGTGGAAGGTGTATGTTGCCCTGCCCTCAGCGTCGAGTGAAACGACCGCTACAGATGTGGGTTCCTCCGTCTTGATCGCCACATCAGTCGCGACACCGTTGTCCTGGAGATAGCGTTCAAGCTGACGACCGAAAGCATCACCTCCCAGCCGCCCCAGAAAGTGGCTGTCCTCCCCGAGCCTCGCAAGCCCAAGAGCCGTGTTCATCGGGCCGCCACCACACAGTGCCGACCAGCGTGTCTCGGCCGAGGACACTTGCTCTCCCGGCAGCAGGTCGATGAGAGCCTCTCCGCACACAACGAAACGCATGTACTTACTCTAGTAGCCCTTCAGAACGACGGGAAGGGAGCTGAGGGTTTGATGGCCAGAGCCCTCAACCCCTGCAACAGCGGCAGGAGCCGGTGCTGCGGGGCAAGCTTCTCCAACTGCTCCAAGCACTCCGTCTGCTGTGCTCCCTGATTGTCGTACCAGCAGATCAGAGACAGCATCGCGAGCACCTCAGAAGCCCGCGCTTCGCTGCACATGCGTCTGGCGTAAGCGATCCTGGGACGTAGTTTGGCCGCACTGTCCCGATCAAGACGAGCCACCACATCCCCAGCCAGCCCGGGATCACCCACCAGAACCGCCAGCTGCGCCCCCTCGACAGGGAGCAGTGGCTCCCCACCAGTCAGCAATCTCTCCATGAGTTCTCTGCGCTGTCTTTGACTAAGCTCAGCAACATACTCAAGGGCTGATTCCGTAAGGAACTCCACCTCTGCGGGATCCCCAGAGGGACGCACCTCGGCGATCACTTCCGCCCGGCTCCGGGCTATTTGGATCCCCAGATAGACAGCCTCAGCGGAGAGAGCCGTCGCGGCAGGATCCCATGCGAAACCCTCGGGAGGCGTCAGCCCCGAAGGCGTGGCAATCCAGTAACGATCCGATGCGGCCACGAGCACATCAGTCACTGCGCCCTTGATCTCGGAGGCAAAACGCACCAATCGCTCACTGTGTTCGCCCGGGTTCTCCGTGTATCCACAGACCACAAAACTGCTGGACTCTAAGGTCCGCGCCGCGGCCTCAACCTGCTCGACCAGAGCGGCTCCGCCCTCGTCAAGCCAGCCCAGGTCTGCGCGCGCACAGAATTCCACATGATTCTCAGATATCCCCAGCACTACGCAGGACTCTGTCGGGTGGAAACCGAGACAAATCCCGGGAACGCAGAGGAGATCCTCGTCGGTGGAGCTGTGCAGGGTGGTTCCAAAAGTGTTCACACCACCGTCATGGGGTGTTGCGCTCCAGATTCTCCATTTTCACTCGAACCGTCACGATTGTTGACAAGCAGGCCGGTATGGTGTGAGCCACCATGAACCTTCCACAGTGGCAGAACGCTCCTCAGCAGATTCCTCCCGCCCGACAGGGACGGGATCCACGGGTGCCCTTTGGCACCCCCACATCCAACACCCTGAACACGCCCACACAGATCGAGGCCTACCAGCAGCCGCGGGGCGGGGCAGCGCGCAGCATACTGATCGGGGTCCTGGCCCTCGCCGTGGTCGCTGCCGTTCTGTTGGGCCTGCAGTCCCTCGGATCAAGCCAAGGTGAGACCGCTGGAGTCCCCAGCAATGTAGCGCCATCCGCGGGCATGTCCTCACTGGGAGCCGAAGAGAGCAAAGCACCCTTCGAAGCAAATGGCGGGGGAACTTTCGAACTCCTCTCCTCCGCCTGGACCAGCGACAACACCGTCAAGGTGCAGGTTCGCATCACCTTGAAAGAGGGCTCGGCGTCCTTTGACATCTATCTGCTGTCAAGCAAGACCATGAAAAGTTACCAACCGACAAACTCCCCATCCATGCGTGTCCGATCCGGACAGCCCACGGAAATCGCCCTCGAGTTCGCTGCGCCGAAAGAGATGAGCACCATCGTTCTCTCAACTGAGAACGGGAACGGTCGGGGTCTGGCTGCGTTGAAGGTCACTCCTTGACAATCATGTCGGACGCCTTGGCCGCCTTCTCGCGTTCCTCCACCGCCTCGGGGTGGTCCTTGGAAAGCATCACCACCCCGTATACCGCCACCGCACCAGAGATGACCATGCCGGCTGCAGGGCCTATCCCCATTCCAGCTCCTTCACCAAGGACAAGCAACCCGAACAGGACAGCGACAAAAGGATCCACCGTAGTCATGGTCCCCACCGTGATCTCCGCGGGACCAGATGCGTAACCCTGCTGGATCATCCAGGCCCCGAGACCGTAGCAGGCGAGCATGTATCCAATGACTGCGAGGGTCGTGGGGTGGAGCAGGTGGAATTCCCCGGACTGAACCATGTTCATGGCGGCCTTCATCATGCCGGACGCCAAGCCGTAGAAAATTGCTCCGACTGATGACCACATCACGGCCTTGGCCCAGGGAGCGGTCTTCTTGGCCGCGAAGAAAGAGAGCGCTGCGCAGATCACGCAAACCGCCACGAAGGACCACGTGATCGGCATGAAACCAAACTGCTTCTTCCCATTCGCGAACAGCGACGAGAACACAGTGAACCCGACCACTCCGACCACGGTCACCAGGACAGCCCGCCATACCTGATAGGAGATCCGATGGCCATGGATACGGGAGGCAAGGACCACTGACCACGGAACCGCCAGAATTCCGACCGGCTGAACGACCGCAACAGGAGCCATGGTCAACGCCCACAAGTGCAGACCAGCTCCGGCAAAAACACAGAGCAGGCCAAGCAGCCACTTGGGAATGAGAAGCAGTTTCAGCATCCCCATCAGGGTGAGACGGTTGGAGGATGCCGTGGCGTTTGGGTCGAACGTGGACTTCACACCGAGGTGCTGCAGAGTAGCTCCACTGGCGAACAGGAAGGAGGAGATCACCTGCAACGTGATGGCAAGGGGAATGCCCACGCGCGTCACCTTTCACTAGTTGACAAGAACTGCAAGGGACACCCTAGTGGGTGATTCCTCCCGAACCATCAGACCTGGGGCTGGTATCCCCCGGGACTCTCAGTCCGCGTAAACCACGACCTTATCCCCAGCACTCACTTGGTCGAACAGAGAAGCGATGGCACCCTTGTCACGCACGTTGACACAACCGTGGGATGCACCGTTGTAGCCGTTCTGGGCGAAGTCAGCGGAGTAGTGAACGGCCTGCCCTCCCGAGAAGAACATGGCATAGGGCATGGGAGTGTGGTAAATCGTCGAGACGTGGTCACGAGACTTCCAACCGACAGAGAAGACCCCGTTACGAGTGGGGGTCTCGTCCGAGCCGAACCGCACAGCGAGCGTCACCTGGACCTGGCCATCGATCACCCAAGCAAGCTTTCGCTGCGCCTTGGAGATACACAGCACCCGCCCTTGGAGGCAGCGGTCATCAAGCGTCATCCCGTTTTCCTCAGGTTTCTGAGTGGGTTTGACGTTGTCCAGCTCGTTTGAGCTAGGTTTGCGGGTCATGGAATTGAGCCGATCCAGCGTGCGCTGATCCACCTCGCCTGTTACAGGAAGCTGTCGTTTGCCCTGAAAACCCTTCACGGACTCGACCGTGGCATCGTCATATTCACCGTTGACGTCCGGAGCATACCAACCGATCTGTTTCAGCCGGGCCTGGGGATCCTTGACGTTGTCCCCCTTGTCACCTTTCGCCATCAAGGCTGGGCCGGGCTTCAGAGCGTTGTTCATCTCCTCCTCGGTGGGTTTCCGGGTCATCGAGGTCAGGTTGTCCATCGTCACCTGATCCACGAAACCGAGAACCGGAAGACCACGCTTGGCCTGAAAACCTTCTACAGCAAGCTTGGTCTTGTCGTCGAAGTTTCCAGAAATTTGCCCCTCGAACCACCCAATCTGGAGGAGCCGGTGCTGAAGTTCCCGAACCTTGTCACCGCTCTCCCCTGGAGAGAGCAGGGCTGCTACGGATGCCGTTGTGGATGGCGTCGGCTGCGGCGTGGAACTGGGGGATTCACTGGGCTCGACCGATGCAGAAGTCGGCTCCGCCGAACTGGGAACGACAGGGCTACTTGCAACTTCACCCGGAGAGTCGCTCGGACTGGTGCTTGCAGGAACTTCCTGAGTACATCCTGAGAGAAATAGAAGCGAAATCACAGGGACGACTGCAAAACGTTTCACCACCGGGCTCCTGTTTGACTTTGGACTCACGTTCCACCTTTGCTAACGGAAATCATCGTACAGCATGAGACTCACATCGTGTAGGTGTTGAGATGCCTTCTCCGTTCAAGATGATCTGGGATGGCTGCCGCCACCAAAGACCAGAATTCCTTGCCGTGGCCGGCATGTTTCAGGTGAGCCAGCTCATGCACGACCACGTACTCGAGAGCGGCTACGGGAAGCCTCACTAAGGCCGTATTGAGAGTGATCGCCCTGGTCCGGTGATTGCACGAACCCCATCTGGTACGCATAGCGCGATATCGGATCAGGGCTGGTTGCGGCACCCCCATGACCGGCACCCACGAGTCGAACAGTGGCCGGGAAACGCGTTCCATTTCACTGCGTCGGAACATGGCGATGGCTCGTTCCCTGGCTACTTCACCCGCCCCCGTAATTATCAGCCGATGGCCGGCAACCCAGGCGCGAGCCCGGTCTCCTCGCCCGCACTCCACGTCGTACCATCTGCCCCACAATCTGACCCTCCCCCCGTCCTCGAGCCGGTCGGCCTCAAGGGCCGTTTCTCGCAGCTGCTCGCGCTTCCGATCTATCCAGGGCCGCTGTTCCCGGATGAACCGACTTATCCGTCCCGACGGAACGCCGAGCGGGGCCGAAACCACCACATTTCCCCCAGGCGGAATGATCCGCAGACGGATATTTTTCATCCGTTTCCAGGTTACCGACACCGCAAGATCATCCACTTGGAGCTGACAGTGTTCCACCATATATGAAACTCATTTCCGTTATCAGGAATCCTGAGGAGCAGGCAACACAGGGCTGCGTCCGCTCAGAGCGGAGAACAACGTCCCCGTCACCACTGCACTGACGAGGATTGCGGAGAGCATGGTCAGCTGGAACATAGCGGCCCCGACGGGGTTGGTGCCTCCGAACAGCGCGCCGATGAAGGCCCCGGGCAGGGTAACCAGGCCTGTGTTGCGAGTCTGGTCGAGGTTCGGAAGCAGGGATTCCCTCACCGCATTACGCCGGAGCCAGGTGGTTGCCTGGGACGGGGTCGCCCCCAGAGCCAGCCAACCTTCCACCTCTCCACGGTGGGCATCGAGAGCAGCCCAGATCCTGCGCGAAGTCAGGGTGACTATGTTCATGGAGTTGCCAATGACGCTGCCGGCAATGGCCACCACATGTTGGGGCGTAGGTGAGATCAACCCGACCAGGAGAGTCAGGAACAAGGAGGACGTTCCTCCCACGACGACAGAGATCACGGCATTGCGCCTGCCGCCGGGCAGCACCTCTGCTCTGGAGGCTCCTGTCCAGGATGCGGTGGAGAGCATCAACGCAATGAACCCCAGCACCAGCCAGGGCCACTGGTTGACGCCGCTCAGCAGCACAGAAATTGCTGCCAACTGCATTGCCGCTCGTAGAACCGCCGTGAAAGGCAACCATCGCAACGCCACCCCGTGCAGCCGCAGCAGAAGAATCGACGTGGCGACGAGTGCCAGAATTCCACCGCCGAACCGCAGCCAGTCCCACACACTCACATCCGGACTGTATCGCCGCTTGCCGTAGTGTCAGAGGCGTATCACGTGTGCGTCTCCGATCTGGTCAAAACGTTCTGGCTGGCAGGTGAGGATGATCGTCTGGACGCTGCCCCCGACACGGTTGAGGACCGCTCCCAGACGCGTCAGGCGATCAGGATCGGCGAACCCGAGGGCGTCATCGATGATCAGGGGCACTCCCTCACCGGGTTGGACGAGCTGCGCGCAGGCCAACCGGCCGAGCAGGGAGAGCTGCTCGCGGGCCCCACTGGACAACGACTGGAAGGGCACCGTCTCGCCGGCCAGGGTGCGGGAGGCGATGTTCAGTTCCGGTGTCACCTCGACCGCCAAATCCGGACCGAAGACGAGCCGCCCCAGGGCCTCGATGCGTTCCCGGAACGGGGCGACGTAGCGCAACTGAGCCTCGGCACGGTGACGGTTCAGCGTCTTTCTGAGCAGGCTCACCGCATCAGCCGCGCGCTGCCGGGAGGCCTGACGCGCCTCCGCCTGTTCCAGCCGGGCACGGGCCTCGGACAGCCTGTCGTAGGTACCCCCGGCGAGCCGGTCGTCGAGCAGCGTGGAGAGCTTGGTCAGTTCCTCATCCAGGTCCCCGCTCTCCTTCGTCAACCGGGTCACCACCGCGCGGGCATTCCCGAGGCGGGAATCCAGGCCGGCTGCATCAGCGAACTCCAGTTCCTTGTCCACGGCGTCCTTTTCGATGACGCACTTCTCGAGGGCGGCGGTGGCCTCGGTCACGGCCTCCCCTATCTTTTCGTCCGGGGTATCGGCCCGAGCTGCCTCGAGCCTGGTCGAGGCGTCATCCCCGCGGGCCTCGAGGTGGCGCAGCTCGGCCTCCTCGCGGATCAGGTCCTCCCGCGCCTGCTGCTGGGTGGCCCGTGCGGATTCCAGCGCCACGCGCGCGCCCGCGGTCCGGACCGCGGCCGCCTCGACGGCCGCGGCGATCCCGGAGCGTTCCTCCTCCACACCCGCCAGTTCCCCAGCGGCCAGGTCCCCCACGGATTCGTCCAGCGCCTCGACACGGGCCCGCAGCTCGGCTTCGTTCTCGTCCCCGAGGATCAGCCGAATGGTCTCGTTGGCGGCTTCCCGTTCCTTCCGGGCCTGGTTGTGTTCCTCCGCCATTGCCCAGGCCGCGGCGACATCCGGGATGCCGTGGCTGACCAACGCCTCGGTCAGAGCGTCCTCAGCCTCGCGGGCCCTGCGTCCCACGTCGTCGGTCCCGTCACCGGGAGAAACCGTGATCCTCATGTAGCCGGGGACCTCGACGACGACCGGGGCCTTGACCGGGATCGGACCGTGGGTTCCGGGTTCGAGGGTTTCTCCGTCCAGGAGGGTCTTGTCCGCCACCTCGATGGCGACCCGGGCAGCCCTGGTCTCCCAGGTCTCCCGGGCGATCCGCGCGGTGACCTCGACTTTCTCCAACATGCGGCAGGCATCCTCGTCGACGGTGTTGGCGTTCAGCACCGCCACCGCATCATGCAGCCGCCGTTCTGCTTCTGCGAGGCGTTCCAGTCGCTCCTTCAGAGCCTCGAGCTCCGCCACGTCACGGGCCTGCCGAATACGGTTGTCGATCTCACGCACTTGGGCCCGGAGGGCTCCTTCCTCCTCCTCCGCGTTCCGGGCCTCCTCGGCGCGGGCCACCAGGGTGTCCTGGGCGTGACTCGCACGTTGTCGTGCCTGCTCGACCCCAGTCAAGGTCTCCGCCAAAGTGGCGTCGAGTTCTCCCATCAGCGCCTTGGCGTCCTCCCGGTCACGGGCCAGCCGCTCCGCGGTTTCCCTGGCCGCGGTGGCCTCCGCGATCTGTTTGGCTGCCCGATCCGCGCGCTGGCGGAGTTCGTCAAGGGCCCTGCTCGACTCGACAAGTTCCGCCTCCTGTTCCCGCGCCTGTTCAAGGCGTTTTCCCTTGGCGTCGCGGGCGGCAACGGCCTCTCCGTGCCTCTCGGTCAAGGAGTCGATCTCCCGACTCACCTTCTCAAGGGCGCGCACCTCTTCGGCCAGGGCCTCCAATTCCTTCTGCCCACGGGCCAGATCCCCGGTCGGTTTTCCCGTCTGCGTGAAGTACCGCAGGTATTCCTTCTCGACGGCCTCCAGGAGGGCATCGTATTCCCCGGTCGAGGGGCCGGCGCCGTCCAGTGCCCTGCGGAGCGCGGGCAGCCGGGCCAGGCTGGCCTGTCCCAAGGAGTTGCCCTGCAGCACCTCTAAAGCCTCGAAAAGCCCCTCATCCGTGGTCTCCGCGACGACCTGGAGGAAGCGCTCGTGCGCATCATCCCCGCTCAGCCTCTCGGGGTTCGGGGCCGTGATGTTCAGCTCGGTCCTCTTCCCTCTGAGCCACTGCTTGTAGTAGGTGAGGCGGTATTCACCGGTGCTAAGCTCCACCTCCACCTCGGGGCCGACATCCCGCCCCACCGGCTGGGTGTCACGCACCTCCTTCCGGAGCGTGGTGGCCTTGTGGATGCGAAGGTGTCGCAGCGCTTCGACGAGGGTGGACTTTCCCACTTCGTTTCGACCCTCGATCACGGTGACCCCGTCGAAGAACTCCAGGGCGCGTTCCGTGGTGCCGCGGTAGTTGCGCAGGGTGATCCGGTGAATCCTCATGCCAGTTCTCCTGAAAACCGGTAGAGCAGGGACAGGGCGTCCCTCGCGGTGGTGCTTTCGGCGCCCAGCCCGACCAGCTCCTGCAAGGCATCAGAGGCGAAGCCGGTCAGTCCCAGATCCGCGAAGTCGTGATCGTCGGGGAGAACCACGAGATCGGTGTGGCGTTTCCACGTGTCAAGCCTGGCGAACAGGGGCCCCAATTCGGTGAGTTCCGCATCGAGTCGCGCGGATTCCCTGACCGACAGGGTGCCTCGCAGTTTCAGCCAGACCGCGGTACATTCCTTGTTGGGCAGTCCCTGCAGGCGAGCGATCAGCCGGTTCACGTCAACGCTGGAGGAGAGGTCTTCCTCCAGCACGGTGAAGCTCCAGCGACCAGTCCGGATCACCTCCACCCGCGGGGAAGCACCGGAGATCTCCACGAGCAGGACGTTGCCGGGGGCGGTCTCGCGGCGGGCGGTCACCTCTGGAGTGCCCGGGTACCAGATCCCGGGGGCCACTTCGGTGAGGGAGTGCCTGTCCCCCAGGACCGCGAAGTGAATCAGACCCTCGCGGATCCGTGCTGCCAGGGCCACATCATCGATGGTGGCCAGCGATTCCCGGTCCGGGTTGAGATCGACCACCGCGCCGTGTCCCACCAGGATCCGGGTCATACCCTCGGCAGGAGGTTCAAGGCCGGCGCAGGCTGCCGCCACGAGATCAACCTCTGGGCGTTTCGAGAACCAGGGGGCTGCCACCACCTCGACCCCGGGCACCAGTTCGAAGGGCTCCGAGCTCCTCGCGACGACGACATGAGAGGGGCACCGATCCTCGAAAGCCCGCGACCGATAGATGGAGGACGCGTCCAGGGGGTCGTGGTTGCCCGGGACCAATAGCACCGGTACCGGACAGGCGCGTAGAGCTTCGAAAGCCCGGAGGAGAATCGAACGGTCAAGTTGGTTCGATTCGAACACGTCACCACCGACCACCACGAAACCAGCATCACGCTGCGCGGCGATCCGACCGATCTCGGCCACGGTATCAAGCCGAGCCTGGTGAAAACGTGCGCGAGCTTCGTCATCCAGGAAATGGGCGGTCATTCCCAGTTGCCAGTCAGCGGTTGCGATGAACCTCATCGGTTCTCCCTTCGTCGCATCTCAGGTATATCAGCCGCCACCGTTGGGCGCTCTTGAAGCCTGGTCGCACTCTTGACCCAGATATCCACGTATGCAATTATCTGCGCATGCATGCAGATAAGCCTGTCATCGATTCGCCCACCCCGGAGCACATTGACCTCGCCGTGGCGGTCTTCTCGATGCTGGCCGAGCCGACGAGGGTGCGCATCATCCTGGCACTGCAGGACCGTGAGCTCTCCGTCGGGCAAATCGCCTAGGCCGTCGACAAGACGCCCACCGCCGTTTCCCAGCATCTCGCCAAGCTGCGGCTGACCCGCATGGTCGCCAGCCGCCAGGAGGGGCAGCGTATCTTCTACAGCCTCACCAACGAGCATGCCCGCCAGTTGGTGGCCGACGCCCTGTTCCAGGCCGAACACGCCGTCGACGAGCATCCGGCGCACCACGGGAGGGCATGATGCTGGCCGCGCTGCGCAACCGCGCCTATGCCCGGTTGTTCGCCGCGCAGGTACTGGCCCTGGTCGGGACGGGACTGCTGACGGTGGCCCTCGGCCTGCTGGCCGTCGATGTCGCGGGGAACGAGGCCGGAATCGTCATGGGCACCGCCCTGACGATCCGCATCATCGCATTCGTGACGATCTCGCCGGTGATGTCCGCCCTGGTGAACCGGTTGCCCCGGACCACGGTGCTGGTCGGCTCCGATGCGGTGCGCGCGACCATGGCGCTGGTCCTGCCGTTCGCCACAGAACCCTGGCAAATCTATCTGCTGATCTTCGGCCTGCAGGCCGCCTCCGCCACCTTCACGCCCACCTTCCAGGCCGTCATCCCGCAGGTCCTGCCAGATGAGGACGAGTACACGGCGGCGTTGTCGTTGTCGCGGCTGGCCTACGATCTGGAGTCGCTGCTCTCCCCCGCCCTGGCGGCCGTCCTGCTGACCGTGATGAGCTACCACAACCTGTTCGCGGGCACCGTGTTCGGTTTTCTGGCCTCGATCGCGCTGGTGCTCTGGGCACGCCCGCCCGCCCCGGTGCCCGATGCCCAGTCCCCCTTCCGGGACCGACTGACCCGCGGGGTTCGCATCTTCCTGCGCACACCGGATCTGCGGGCCCTGCTGGTGCTCAACCTGGTGGTTGCCTGCGGCACGGCGATGGTTCTGGTCAACACCGCCGTGCTGGTGAAGACCCGGCTGGGTGGTGACGACTCCGGGGTGGCGTGGTTGCTGGCCGCCTACGGCGCCG
The DNA here is from genome assembly GCF_037055325.1 of Arachnia propionica. Taxonomy (NCBI): domain Bacteria; kingdom Bacillati; phylum Actinomycetota; class Actinomycetes; order Propionibacteriales; family Propionibacteriaceae; genus Arachnia; species Arachnia propionica. The sequence continues at coordinate 656,498 of NZ_CP146373.1, forward strand.
GGTCGATGCTGGTGGCACTTGTCCTTCCCCGGGTCCTGACAAGGCTTCCGGACCTTTCCGCGATGAGGAGCGGGGCCGTTCTGCTTCCCACAGCCCTGGCACTAGCTGCCGCAACCATCTACATGCCGTCGGGGTCAGTCCACTGGCTGGCCCTGGGGCTCATCTGGCTCCTCCTGGGGGCCGCCACGTCACTGATTGCGACACCTTCATCACGCCTGCTCCGCCGTTCGGCCGAAGCGAAGGACCAGCCAGCCGTGTTTGCGGCGCAGTTCTCCCTGAGTCACGCCTGCTATCTGGTTGCCTATCCGACGGCAGGCTGGCTGGGCACATGGTTGTCCCTACCCGCAACCTCGCTCCTGCTGGCTGTCATAGCTGCCGCAGCGACCGTTACCTCCTGGCCACTGGCCCGCTCCAGGCCACCCGAGGGGTCACTTTTGGCAATGCTAACCTTGCGCAAGTGAGTACAGTTCCTGAATCACTTCCCTTCGCACATCGGCCAACCGAAACGGCTCCGGGACACTGGGTGCTGGCTCGCGCGGGCAAACGAGTACTACGGCCCGGGGGATTGGGGCTGACCCGCGCCATGCTCGGACGCTGCTCCCTTGGTGACAAGGACGTGATCGAGTTGGCCCCCGGCCTCGGACGCACCGCGAAGGAAATCCTCTCGGCGGCTCCTAGCTCCTACACAGGAGTTGACGGCGACGCAACGGCAGCGGCGCGCGTCAACGAGGTGGTGAAGTCATCGGGCGGTTCCTGTCTCCAGGGAGATGCCGCGAAAACTGGACTCGACGACGCCTGCGCGGACGCAGTGATCGGCGAAGCCATGCTCACAATGCAGAGCCCGCGCGGAAAGGCGGAGATCGTCACCGAGGCGGCCCGGCTCCTGCGGCCCGGCGGCATTTATGCAATCCACGAGCTGGGATTGACACCGGACGACATCGACCCGGACATCGGATCGGAGATCTCAAAGGCGCTTGCCAGATCCATCCACGTCAACGCCAGGCCCATGACCCTGGCGCAGTGGAGCGAGTTGCTGACCGTCCACGGATTGGTCGTCGAATGGACCAGCACCGCCCCAATGTCCCTGTTGAAACTGGGCCGCAACTTCGCGGACGAGGGAGTCACCGGGGTGTTGCGCATAGCGAAAAACCTGATCGTCCAGCCCGACCTACGTCGCAGGGTCATGTCCATGCGGCGGACCTTCACCACATATGAATCATCAATGCGCGGGGTCGCGCTGGTGGCCCGCAAACCCTCCTGAACCCGAAAGGAAAACATGACCGCCAATCCCACCCTGAGCTACGTCCACGGCATGGCCCCCATGATCGAGATCAACGAGGACGCCACCGTTTCCCGCACCATCATGAAAGCGGAGACCTGCCGCGTGGTGCTGTTCTCCTTCGACAAGGATCAGGCCCTGAGCGAACACACCGCCGCGATGCCCGCCGTGGTCCAGGTCCTCGAGGGCCGGCTACGCATTGACGCCGATGGGCAGAGCGTCGAGCTCGTCCCCGGGGATATCCTGCACTTCGGCACTCGCCTCCCCCACGCCGTCCTCGCCCTGGAACCCAGCAAGATGCTGCTGCTGATGCTTGACCCCAACGAGAAGGGCGACAAGAAGGAGAAGTGACCTCCAGTCAGAAGAGCGCTTGGTCCTGTTGGTCCCCCGGTGTCTCATCGGGAGACCAGAACAGGAGCGAATCAGTGAAACCCGAGATCACCGAGATGAACGCCGCGGGCTGTTCGACCCACGGATAGTGCCCACAGTCATCGATCGCCACGAACTCACCTCGGGCACAAACATCGGACAACGCACGCACCGGTGAGCAGCCGACCAAGGCGTCCTCGCTCCCTGCGATGCTCAGGACGGGAACCTCGATCTGGCCGAGCCGGTCGAGCAGATCGCCAGGGGGCTCGGCCCCCAGATAGGCCAGGGCCACCTCCAGTCGGCATTCCCCTACCTTCGAGTGGGCCTGCTCCGTCTCCCCCCAGTGGGCGTACCCCGCCGGGGCGATCGCCCGTTGCCACTGATTGAACGTCGGTTCGTCACGGTAGGTCCTGGGGCCGGTGACGACCCGCCACGCGTCACGGAAGGCCTCTTCTTTCATGCGCCGCTCCGCGATTTCCTGCCTGTCGGAGACGGCGCGAACCAGCCAGTCAACGGCCGGGGTGATCAGCACGAGGCCCTTGACCCGCGAGGGATTCTGCTGAAGGTACCGAACGGCGATCCGGGCCCCCGCCGAGTGAGCCAGCACCAGTTTGGGTCCGCCCCCGAGCGCCTGATCGAGCAGGGCGATATCCTCGGCCTGCCCCACCCAGGTGGCGCGTCCAGGCTCCTGCGTGACGGGAGATTTCCCCACTCCCCGCAGGTGCGGCAGGACCAGCCGGTTGCTCCCACAGAGCCCAGCCAGGTCGCACAGGTAGGCGGGATGGCGGGCGGGCCCACCGGCTAGCACGATCGCCGGCTCAGCATCGGCCGGGCCGATCTCATCGAACCACAGTTCGGTCCCGTCAGCACCTCTATAAAAGGTCATGATGCGACCCTATGCCTCTTCCTCAAGACCCTGGGGCACCCCTCAGTTCTCCCGGAACACCCGAGCTAGGGCGGACAAGCCACGGTTCATGTATTCCTCCAAAGAACTCGATGCCCCACCCTGCTGCCAGCTCAAGACGGCGGACAGCATCCCGTTCACCAGCGCCGCCACTATGAATCGCGCCTCCATCTCGTCGTAACGCCCTCCCGTCACGACGGCCTCAACCGCCTTCTCCGAGAGTTTCGTCAGGTACAACCCGACAGCCACCCGGATACCCTCGTGCGACGCCCACAGCTTCGTCCTGGCCAGGGTGATGTCGCGGTCGTGGTGGAAGTGTTCCTCGATAACGCCACCAATGCCCTTGTTGAGAGCATCCAGGATCGTCGCCCCGGCTTCGAGCTCCGCCAGTATCGTCCCGAAGACCGCGTCGTCGTACTCGTCCCGGAACACGAGCCCTTCCTTGGTTCCGAAATAGCGGTAGATGCTCGACTGCGACACATCGGCCGCTTCGGCCACCTGTTCGACCGTGACGTTGTCGAAGCCCTTCTCCTCGAACAAAGCGAAAGCCGTGTGCTGGATGTGCCGCATGGCGGCCTGTTTCTTGCGCTGTCTGAGTCCTACCACCGCGTCCCCTTCCCCGTCCTGGTCCACGATCCTGCCATAGGTCGGCACCGCAGCCGGGGAGGTGTACCATCACCATATGAGACAGTTACTTTCAATTGATACTGACTTTCCCATTGTGTTGGAGGATGCGACCAAGCGTTTCGGCAGCGTCCAGGCGCTCGCAGGCCTCGACCTGAGGGTCCGGCGCGGCACCGTGCACGGTTTCCTCGGGCCGAACGGCGCGGGAAAGTCGACCACGATCCGGGCCCTTCTGGGCCAGATCCGCCTGAACGGCGGCAGGGCCGCGGTGTTCGGGGCCGACCCCTGGCGCGCCGCCCCGCTGATCCACGAGCACATCGCCTACGTTCCCGGCGACACTGTCCTGTGGCCCGGGCTCACGGGCGGCGAGTGCATCGACCTGATGGGGCATCTCCAGGGCAGCCAGGACCGGAGCCGACGCGACCAGCTGATCGAACGCTTCGAACTCGATCCCCGGCGCCGGGTCGGCGGTTATTCCAAAGGCAACAGGCAGAAGGTGGCCTTGATCTCGGCTCTGGCGACTCGGGCCTCCCTGCTGCTGCTGGACGAGCCGACCTCCGGCTTGGACCCAGTGATGGAACGCCGTTTCGTGGAGACGATCCGAGAGATCGCTGCCGAGGGCCGCACGATCCTGTTGAGCAGCCACATCATGAGCGAGGTGGAATTGCTCTGTCACGAGGTGACGATCATCCGAGCCGGGCGCGCCATCGTCACCGACTCCCTCGACAACCTCAGGGACCATGCCCATGTGCGCATCGGGGCGCGGCTCGATCGTCCATTGCCCGACGGAATCCTCCCGGAGGGAACGGTGCATGCAACGAACGACGACCCGCTGCGGCTGGATCTCTCGGTGCCACCCGATGACGTGATGCCAGTCGTCTCCGCGCTCGTGTCATCGGCTCCCCACGGGTTGACCATAACCCCTGCGAACCTGGACGACCTGTTCTGGCAGCGCTACGAGGGGAACCTCCGATGAGGTGCGCGTCGGGGATGTGGGCCCTGCTCAGGATGCAGTGGCGCACCGCATGGCTCTGGTTGCTCCTGTCCCCCACCCTGCTGGCGGCCCTGGTCGTCGCCATCGCTTCCGGGGTGAAGGATCTGTACGGCGAGGAGACCGAACGGACGATCTATGCGGCGACCATGGGGGCCTCTCCCGCTCAGATCACCATGAACGGTCGTGGGTACGACCTTGACGTTCTGGGCGGTATCGCCGCTTATGAGGTCGGTTTCATGGGACAGTTGCTCCTTCCCCTGAGCGGTGTGCTGCTGGCCGTCCGCCTCACCCGCACCCCTGAGTTCACTGGTGTGCTGGAGCTGCTGACCTCCACCCGCATCCACAGGACCGCGGTACCGGTCGCGGCGTTTATGTCTCTAATCATTTCGTGGGCGGTGTTCGGCCTGGGGTGCTGGTCGGGCTTGGTGATGTTGGAATACCCGGCGACGAGCAGCGCCAGTTATTCGCTGGCCATGACCGGGTTCGTCCTGGCCTGGTCCGGGGTGGGTTTGCTGACCGCCCAGGTGGCCAGTACACCGCGAGCCGCGAATGGTCTGGGTCTTCTGCTGGCCCTTGCCGGCTACTTGGTCAGGATGATCGTGGACTCGCAGAACTGGCCCGGGGTCTGGGTCTCCCCGATGAGCTGGGTGGTCGAGGTCCACCCCTGGAACGACCTGCACTGGCCGCCTCTGCTTTCGCTGTTGTTGCTGGCCGCAGGATGTGCGGTCGCCGCCGCGCTGGGAGCGGCCAATCGCGACCTCGGCTCCGGGCTGCTTCCCACCCGGCTCGGCCGCCCCGGGGCGGGGCGTCTGCTTTCCCGACCTGCGGGGCTCGCCTGGCGTTC